>CAZHDO010000013.1:0-9224 GCA_964531375.1 uncultured Candidatus Saccharibacteria bacterium | reverse complement strand
GAGACGTTTCGCACTCCCTAATTCAGACAGCGCAAGAGATGATTTGTTCCTCCTTTCCAGAGGGGAGAGTTGTTTCGAGGGTGGTTTTATTATAACAGGAAAGGTGTTTCGCGATTGGATTGGTAATTAAATTACACTAGATACTTTGTGCTATTGTGTGTTATTCTGAAAATATTAATATAAGCGACAAATATCTGAAATGAATTACTCAAAAAAACAATTAAGTAATGGGCTAAGAATTATTACAATTCCCAAAAAGGACACACTAGCCGTGACTGTTCTTGTTTTGGTTGAGGCGGGTTCTAAGTATGAAAATAAAGAGAATAATGGTCTTTCTCATTTTTTGGAGCACATGTGTTTCAAGGGGACAAAAAATAGACCGAAGGCTATGGATATTAGCTCAGAATTAGACTCTCTTGGTGCTCAGTACAATGCTTTTACTGGTCATGAATTTACCGGGTATTATGCTAAAGTTTCATCAAATCATTTTGACAAAGCACTTGATATTGTGTCTGATCTTTACTTGAATCCTACTTTTAATGAGGCTGAAATTGAAAAAGAAAAAGGAGTTATTGTTGAAGAAATAAATATGTATGAGGATTTACCACAACATAAGGTGCAGGATCTTTTTATGGAGGTTTTGTATGGAGATCAACCAGCTGGGTGGAATATCGCGGGGAAAAAGGAAGTTGTTAGGGTTTTTAATAAAGATAATTTTTTAAAATACAGAGGTGAACATTATGTTTCTTCTTCGACAATTGTTGTGGTTGCTGGGAATTTTGATGAGGAAAAAGCACTTAAGGATATAGAATTAAAATTTGCGGGTATGTCTACTGGAGAAAAATCAAAAAAAGAAAAAGTAATTGAAGTTCAAAGTTCTCCCATCGCCTTTGTAAAAAATAAGAGTTCCGATCAGACACATCTGGTTTTGGGTGTGAGGACTTTTGGTATTAATGATTCAAGAAATTACACAATGGATGTTATTTCTTGGATTCTTGGGGGTGGTATGAGTTCACGTCTTTTTCAAAAGATAAGAGAGGAACTCGGTGCCGCTTACTATATAAGGTGTACAAATAATAGTTTTACGGATCACGGATTTTTAGAAGCTTCAGCGGGCGCTGATAATAAAAGAGTTAAAGAGGTTATAAAAGCGGTTCTTGAAGAATTTGGAAAATTAAAGAAAGATAAAGTTGAAGAAAAAGAGCTTTCTCGTATTAAAGATAGTATTGTGGGAAATATTTTTCTTGGTCTAGAGACTTCTGACTCGGTTGCAAACTTTTTAGGGTCACAGGAGGTTCTTAAGGGGAAAATGATAACACCAGAGGAGTATGCAGAAAACATAAAGAAAGTGACCGCAGAGGAGATATTGGAGGTTTCGAATCTGATATTTGATAAAAGTAAATTAAACCTGGCGCTCATCGGACCTTTTGAGGACGGGGACGGCTTTGTTAGTTTGTTGGACTTGTAGTATTATTTAATTATGGAAAGCAATACAAATATAAACGTAAGTATCACAAACGGAACAATATTTAGGGTGGTTTTGTTTTGTGTTATTTCTTTTTTTACATATTATCTCTGGGAGTTGGTTCTGTTGATTTTAACTTCGATAGTTGTGGGTTCTGCTATTGAGCCTTTTATCCAATGGCTTACTAATAGGAAAATTCCAAGAGTTGCTGCCGTAATCCTTATCTACGTTGCTCTTTTTGCGACAATATTCATTTTGGTGTCTATTTTTATCCCGCTTATATTCGATGATTTTTTTAAGTTGTTTGATTCGATTCCGATGTATATTAACTCTTTGAATTTATCCAGTTATGTTTCTGATGCTTCTGGTAAAATGTTGAGTGCTATAAAAAATTCAATTGCAGAAACCTTTTCTTCTGACCAACTTATTCCTGCTGTAAAAAGTTTGGTAATTGGCGGTTCGAGCAGTATTGTTGATACAGCCAAGCTTGTTTTTGGAGGAGTTAGTTCATTTGTTTTTATTTTTGTTTTCTCGTTCTATCTTGCTGTACAGGAAAAGGGAATAGAAGATTTCCTTCGTTTGATAACTCCGCTTGCTTATGAGAATTATATTTTAGGTCTTTGGAAGAGGTCAAAAAAGAAAATTGGATTATGGTTGCAGGGACAAATTTTACTCGGCGTTTTGATTGGGGTTTTTGTTTTTCTTGGTTTGTCGATTATCGGTATAAAAAACGCACTAGCCCTCGCTGTATTTGCAAGTATTTTTGAAATTATTCCTGTTTTCGGGCCCATATTAGCAGCGATGCCTGCTGTTTTGATAACCTTTCTCCAAAGTCCTAGTCTTGGGCTTATAGTTTTGGGTCTTTATGTTGTAATTCAACAATTTGAAAATCATTTAATATACCCACTAGTTGTAAGAAAGATTGTTGGTATGCCTCCGCTTATTTCAATTCTTTTCCTTATTATTGGTTTTAAGTTATTTGGTTTTTTAGGTATGGTACTGGCTATTCCCACTGCTGTGGTTGTTTTGGAGATTGCTGATGATTACGAGAAAAATAAGAGATTTATACAACCAACGATATTTAGTTAAAGAATTTTTAATTATTGTAAGGTTTCTGTCATTCCGACCTCGTGGGGGAATCGTTTACGCCTCTTGATATTTAAGCGTTTAAGGGACTCCTCGGCTACGCTCGGGATGACAGGCGACGGAATTTGTTTTTTACTTTTTTAATTAGTCGTTATATATTTCAATTATGAACAAAAGAACTTATATTACCACCACTTTGCCATATGTTAATGCCGAACCGCATATCGGTTTTGCTTTAGAGATTATTCAAGCAGATGCTTATGCGAGATACTTGCGATTAGTTGGAGAGGAAGTTTTTTTTAATTTTGGTACTGACGAGCATGGACAGAAGATTTACGAGAAGGCTAGAGAAAATGGAGAGGATACTCAGTCTTACGTTGATAGATTTGCTGTAAAATTTGATGCTCTAAAAAAAGCACTCAATCTTACTTATAATAATTTTATTAGAACAACAGATCTGCACCACATAATGGCGGCGCAGGAGTTTTGGAAGAAATGTCAGGCGAATGGCGATATTTATAAAAAAATATATAAAACTAAATATTGTGTTGGTTGCGAGCTTGAAAAGACAGATTCGGAGTTAGTTAATAATCGTTGTACTATTCACCCAAACAAGGATCTTGAAATAAGAGAAGAAGAAAACTATTTTTTTAAATTTTCTAAATATCAGAATGAGCTTTTGGAATTATACAAAAATAATAAAAATTTTGTGGTTCCAGAATCACGCTCGCATGAAATAAAAAAATTTGTTGAAGCTGGTCTCGAAGATTTTTCTATTTCAAGATTGAAATCAAAAATGTCCTGGGGGATAGAAGTGCCTGGCGATTCTGACCATGTTATGTATGTTTGGTTCGATGCACTGATAAATTATATTTCTGCAATTGGTTGGCCGGATAGAATGGACGAATTTAACTCTTGGTGGCCAGTTATTCAATTTGCGGGCAAAGACAATCTTCGTCAGCAATCATCTATGTGGCAGGCGATGTTAAAATCCGCAGGTTTGCCATTTTCAAAACAAGTCGTAATTCACGGTTTTATTACAAGTGGTGGACAGAAGATGTCCAAGAGTCTCGGAAATGTCATAAACCCATTTGAAATGGTTGAAAAATATGGCACCGACGCGCTTCGTTATTATTTACTCCGAGAGGTAACTCCATTTGAAGACGGTGATTTTACCGAGGAAAGATTTAAAGAGGCATATAACGCAAATTTGGCCAATGGATTGGGTAATTTGACGAGTAGGATATTGAAAATGGCC
This sequence comes from uncultured Candidatus Saccharibacteria bacterium, assembly GCA_964531375.1. Classification (GTDB taxonomy): domain Bacteria; phylum Patescibacteriota; class Minisyncoccia; order Phycocordibacterales; family UBA12445; genus UBA12445. The sequence goes on along the minus strand of CAZHDO010000013.1, from coordinate 5,415 downwards.
GAGACGAATTTAGCTGAGCCGATTTTAGTTCCTGAAAATAATCCTTTGTTTAAAGACTTGAGTAAACATATGGAAAATTTCGAGTTCAATAAGGCTATGGATATAATTTTTGAAGCAGTTAAGGAGATTGATGTAAAAATTCAAGAAACTCAGCCATTTAAGCTCGTTAAGACAGATAAAGAAAAAGCTATTGAAATAATAAAAGATTTACTTTTGAAACTTTTTGAAATTTCCAAAATGCTCGAGCCATTTATGCCTGAAACAGCAAGCAGAATTCAAGAGGCGATTAAAGCTAATAAGATGCCCGCCCCAATTTTCTTGCGTATACAATAAAATGACTCCAAAATATTTTGATATCCACTCCCATCTTCACTTTCCAGCTTTTTCAGAAGATATTGGCGAAGTAATGAAAAGAACACTCGACTCTGGTACTTGGGTCGTTAATGTTGGAACGAGTAAAAAAACTTCAGAAGAGGCTATTGCTTTAGCGCATAAATACAACGAAGGGGTTTATGCGACAGTTGGTCTTCATCCAATACATACAGATAAATCACACCATGACGAAAGTGAATCTTCCGGAGATCTTATCGAAACAGAATTTGATTACGAATTTTACAAAAAAATAGCACTTGATCCAAAAGTCGTTGCAATAGGTGAGTGCGGTTTAGATTTTTACCATTTAGGCGAAGATAGTAAGAAAAAACAGATAGAGAATTTTGAAAAACACATCGATTTGTCTCTGGATGTTGGTAAACCCTTAATGCTTCATATTCGAGATGCATATGTTGAAGCCTTAGAAATACTAAATACTAAATACAAAATACAAGATACTAATAAACCCCGAGGTAACGTTCATTTTTTCGCCGGTGATTTAGAAATAGCTAAAAAGTTTTTAGATCTAGGTTTTACTCTTTCTTTTACTGGTGTTATTACCTACCCAAAAAGTAAAAAATACGGTGCGTCTGATTACGAAGAGATAATAAAAATGATACCACTTGATATGATTATGGCCGAGACTGACGCGCCTTATGTAGCACCAGTACCACACAGAGGAGAACGAAACGAATCGCTCTATGTAATTAACGTGATAAAAAAAATTGCCGAAATCAAAAAATTACCTTTTGAAGAAGTGGCCTCCGTCCTTGTAAAAAATTCCCTAAGGGTTTTTGGAATCTAGGTTGTCTATTAATAAGATATTATATTTATATGCAAGAAAATTTTTTGGGACAAGTAACACAAAAGGCAGTTTTAAAATATAAAGATTTTTTCGTTTTGGTAAAAGAAAAAAACGAAGACAGATGGATTCTCCCTGGTGGTAGATTGGATTTTGGTGAGAAGCCTGAGGATGGATTATTGAGAGAAATAAAAGAAGAACTTGGGGTCGAAGCTATTGTTGAAAATATAATTTCTGTTGATTTGCCCTTTGTTGCGGATAAGGGAAAAACACCTAAGTTTTTTGTTTTTTATTTTGTCTCTGTTTTGCCAAATCAGAAGATTTTGATTGATAGTGAGATTTCGGATTTTGTTCTTGTTTCCCAAAAAGAAGATTTGAAAAAATACCCAATGTATGAAAATCAAAAGAAAGTGATTGAAAATTTTTTGAATGAGTAGGTATTAATAACTTTGTCAATATACAAAATACTTTATACTAAATACTTAATACTTTTTTTCTTGCTTTTTTGGAGGCGTATGATAATCTTAAAACATCTTCGCTTATTACATTTTGCAATTTAGTTGGCGTGAAAACGTCAAAAAAGTTTGTAGAAGATAGTCGAGTTAGTAAGAAGAAGCGTTAGTAGATAATTTGGTTCACCAAATGAAAGGAACAATAAAGCTTTTAAAGAATGGCTACGGTTTCATTGGTTTGGAGAATGGTAAGGATGTTTTCTTCCACGCAAAGGATTTAAACGGAGTTACATTTGATTCTCTAAAGCCAGGAATGGCAGTTACATTTGAGATGGGTGAGAGCCCAAAGGGTCCAAAGGCTGAGCAGGTAACACTCGCTTAATCTTTGAGAAATAAAAACCGCTATCAAGAAATTGGTGGCGGTTTTTAGTTTCAAATTGTCTGTTTTTACCTTTGACATATAAAGTCGGATTTGTTAGTATGGCCGACATATGGAAAATGATAAAAATCTTTACGAATTAGGTTATTTACTTATACCTGTTATCGCGGCAGAGAAATTATCTGAGGAGGTTGGCGCCATAAGAGCAGTTATTGAGTCAAATAATGGCGTTATTTCTAATGAAGAACAACCAAAGGTAAGGAAACTAGCCTACGAAATAGCTCACAACATTGCTGGAAGTAAAAGAGTGAGATACGAAGATGCATATTTTGGATGGATGAAATTTAATCTCAGCCCAGAATTACTCGAGAAAGTTGTTGAAGGTTTAAAGAAGAGTTCAACGCTATTAAGACACCTGATAATCAATCTTTCAAAAGATAGCGGTTCAACATTAAAGAATGACACAAACAAGGCTCAGGTTATTAAAAAAACTAAGAAAGTTGCTTCCGAGAAGGAAATTGATAAAGAAATAGATAATCTTCTTACAAAAGAGGAAAACGCATAATTTTAAATAAATGTACTTAAACAAAGCCATAATAATAGGAAATTTAACGAAGGATCCTGAAATAAGAGCATTGCCTTCAGGACAAAAAGTTTCTTCTTTTGGTGTTGCCACGAACAGAACATGGAAAGATAAGGATGGAAACAAACAAGAGGGAACTGAGTATCATAACGTATCGGTGTTTGGAAAGCAGGCAGAAACCTGCAATCAGTATCTAAAAAAAGGCCAGTCAGTTCTTGTTGAGGGTAGAATGCAGACAAGGAGTTGGGATGCTCAAGATGGGACAAAGAGATATAAGACCGAGATCGTCGCAGATAAGGTTCAATTTGGTCCAAAAGGCAATGGTAGTGGTGGTCAGGGTGCAGGAACGACTAGTACAGCAACTCCATCTAAAAACTCAGCCCCAGTCGATAATTCCCCACAGATAGATTACCCAGAAGAAGAAATTAATCCAGACGATATTCCATTCTAATAAAAATTAAAAAAGAAGATATATGAATACGAAACAGTGCAACTATTGTGTAAATAACGTGAAGTATGTGGATTACAAGGATACAGAAACCTTAAAGAAGTTTTTGACACCTCATTCCGCTATAACAAAGTCTTGGAGGACTTCGACTTGTTCAAGACACCAGAGAAAAATGACGTCAGCCGTAAAAAGAGCAAGATTCTTAGCACTTCTGCCTTTCGTCTCAAGATAATTTTTATACTATATACAAAATACAGTATACTAAATACTAAAATATAACTAAAAAACCGACAAATAAATGTCGGTTTTTTAGTTATATTTTTATTTCGTCACCCTTTCCACATATTCTTCAGTATCTGTATTGATTCTTAGGACATCTCCTTCATTTACGAATAGAGGAACGTTTATAACTGCTCCAGTCTCGAGGGTTGCTTGTTTCATTCCACCCTTTGCACTATCACCCTTAACCCCTGGTGCTGATTCCTTGACCATAAGATCGACTTTAATAGGGAATTTTATCCCGAACATTTTGTCATCGAAAATAGCAGCGTCAACTATGGCATTCTGTTTAACAAATTTTATTTTAACGCCGAGAATTTCTTGCTTTAAAATAAATCTGTTTGCTGGGTTATCTACCTCAGAGAACCAATATTCTCCCTTGTTCTGATAGAGGAATTTAATAGGCTTTGTTGTTATTTCTGCCTCTTCTACTTTGTCGCTAGAATGAAAAGAGTGCTCAACAATACGCCCGTTTAATAGGTTTTTTAGTTTAGTCGCATTTACAGGTTTTCTCTGTTGTTTTCTGAAAACGTGAGATTCGAGAACTTCGTAGGGCTCGTTTTCAAAAATAATATACTTCCTTAACGTTATTTCGTTGTATTCTAGCATAGTTTTTTCATCTTATCCGAAAAAATACTTAAATTCTATCTTGACAAAAATTGAAATTGTTTGGATATTGTTGGGATTGAGTACTCTATAAAGTTACTTTTATAGGTATTTCTGGTTATAATTAATACTCAGCCTTCGTCATTGCGAGCTTTAGGTGAAGCAATCCAGATTTAAATTAGAACTGTTTATTTAAGTATTTTTTTATGTTTTTTCTTGAACAAAATAATATAAATAATTTAAAAGACAAAAAAGATGAGGAAATTCTTGCTCTTTCGGTGAATTCGCCTAGTTTATTTTCTTTGATTGTTGATAGATACGAAGAGGCTTTTTTAAGAAAGGCGAGAGGTATAATCGGTAACACCGAAGATGCTCATGATATAGTTCAGGAGACTTTTACGAAGATTTATTTAAACGCGAGTAGGTTCAAGGTTGTCGAGGGTGCAACCTTTAAGTCATGGGCGTATAAGATTCTGATGAATGTCACCTTTACCTGGTATGGTAAATTAAAGAAAGATAGGGAAGCGACGATGAGATTGGATCCTGAGTTTGAAGAAATTATTCCCGATGCTAGGGCCAGTTCGGAGTTTGAAAAAGAGAGTGTAAAAGATTATGTAATTTCAGTGCTCGTTAGAATGCCTGAAACCTTTTCGAAAGTTCTTAGGTTTTACTTTATAGAGGGTAGGTCACAGAAAGAGATTGCTGATGCGGAGGGTGTCTCTGTCGAAGCGATTAAAACAAGAATGTGTCGCGCAAAAAAGGAATTCAAGAAGATGGAGTGTGAAATGTCATCATAATTTTTGTCATTGCGAACTTTAGGTGAAGCAATCCAGGTTTAGGTTTTGTAGTGTTTTGTTCTAAAAATAACTTATGAATAAACTAGAAATACAATTAAAAAATAAAATTATGAGACGTGTCTATGTAGCATGGTTTCTTAAGCGATTCTTTTCTGTTGCGACCCTGAGGTTTGTTGTTCTATTTTCTCTTTTTGTTGAGTTTTTAAGAGAGGTTTCAGTTTCTAGTGTTATTGGTAATTTACCAGGAAGAATTGATTTATTGGAAGATTTTAATTATTTAGCTACTGCATTTAGTCAGACAGAGGCCTCGGTTCAAATTTACCTTTCTGGAATACTAATGATTTTTTTCTGGTTGACATTTGAGAAGTTTAAAAACGAAATACCATTTTTAGGTATTAAAGAGTCGAAATTATAAACAATAACATAAAAACCACCGCAAATGACAATAAGTGGTGGTTTTTGCTTTTAATTGCTTAATATAACCAATTTCGAAACGTTGTTTACTTTATAAACGACGTTTCTGATTTACCACTTACATTAAATTACAAGCCACTTTTAATTTGAACCTAATCGTAAATCAGAAACGTCGTTTCCAAAAAGGGAAACAACGTTTCGCGATTGGTTATTTGTTTTTCCACAACTTTATCCACACTTTTTCTTTAAGTAAATGTGGAGGTGGGTGATATAATAAATGAGT
>CAZHDO010000012.1:0-17223 GCA_964531375.1 uncultured Candidatus Saccharibacteria bacterium | reverse complement strand
CAGAGTATTATAGATTATTAACAGAGGGTGTCCTACTTCGGGGGTAGCGAGAGGTAATTTTAATATAAAAACTAATAACACATAATATTGTAACATTTTCAAGTCGACGAGGTAAAATCCGAAAATGGAAACAGTTGCCCTTTGGTGGATGGAATCTTCGCTTACAGCGACGGTAGAGCTTTCCCATTTTCTAGGATTAAATAATCCTAGAAAATAAGGGAGAAGCTTTTCGATTCCCCCACGCGACTGAAGCAGTTCAGTCGCTCATCTCCACAAACAAAAACCGCATGCTTTTGCATACGGGTTTTTGTGGTTGTGGAGATGGGGGGAATCGAACCCCCGTGCAAAGGATTTCTCTAAAATGCCACTAGAAGATGTAGTCTGGTTTTTGGTGGTATTGCCTAGTTAGCGATACCGGTTCGAGTTTATTGCGTATGTAATCAGACAACCGCGCAACAAATCTATTTCCTTGGTTTCGGAAGCTTAGCGGAAATATAAGGTTCCTATCCCGAATTTTATTACACCTAACCAAAGTTATCGGAAGTCATCTGGTTAGATGATTACGCGAAAGCGTAATTTAGTGTTGCGAAAGGGGATACGATCCTCTTTGCTACATTATTGGACAAGTTTGCACTTATCGTCTCTAAGGTTATTTTGCGAGCCTCTTAGAATCCTCGATCTTCAGCATTTCAGATACGACCAATGTCTAGGCCGATCATCCCCAAAATTTTGCTAGGCAAATTTAGTTATAAAGTTGAATGTTATAAAGTAGAAAGTTAAACCTTACAAACTTGATAACGTTATAACCTGATAACTAATTTATCTGCCTTCTTTTATTATTCTTTCAATGTTCTTCGCGTTTTCACGCTTCTTGATTGTCTCTCTTTTGTCGAACTCTTTTTTACCTTTTGCAATTCCGATTTCAACCTTGATTTTCTTTCCTTTATTATACATTGAAATAGGTATAATTGTCAATCCTTTTTGCTGAGTTGCGCCTGTAAGCTTATTTATCTCCTTTTTTGTCAAAAGAAGTCTTCGAAGCCTTGTTGATTCATAGTCTTTTGGTGCGTTTTTCGGTTGAAAAGCCTTAATATCCGCGTTTATAAGGTACGCCTCACCACCTCGAAGAATTATATAAGCGGCATCAATCATTCCGTGTCCTGATTTTATGGTTTTTACCTCAGTACCAAGAAGCTCGATACCGACATCGAATTTCTCTAGAACTTCATATTTCAAGCCGTACTTTTTGTTTCTTATAAGCGACATAGTGGTTATTCTACCAGAAATAAGGAATAGTGCTATTTTTATTTGAATCAGGCCTGTTTTTCTGTATAATGACCAAATAACAAAAACGCGCAATAAAAATATGGAAAAGAAAAAAAATAACAATAAACAGGATAAAAACGACGGGGGTAATTTTAAGAAAGTCTTGGGTCAATTTAGTAAGAATATGGTTGGTGTCCTGCTTATTTTTGTTGCAATAATAGGTATTTATTCTTTGGTGCTCGAGCAAAACAAGGGGGTAACTGATATTTCTATTTCGTCTTTGGCTTCTGATATTAAATTGGATTTAGTAAAAAAGATATCGATTGAAGGGGGTGATCTTACTATAAATTACAAAGACGAAAGTATTAAGAAATCTAAAAAGGAGGTTGAGTCTTCTTTAAGTCAGACGTTGGTAAATTATGGAGTTACTGCTGAGTTATTGAAGAATGTTAACATTGAGGTTGTTCAGGTTTCTGGTCTTATGTTTTGGGTTATAAACCTTGCCCCGCTATTTATTCCTGTCATTTTTATTTTAATATTATTTTGGGTAGTTTCTAATCAGATCAAAGGTTCTTCTGTTCAGGCTTTTTCTTTTGGTCAGTCAAAGGCAAGAATGATCGATCCCGCAGATGAAAGTCAAAGGGTTTTGTTTAAAGACGTTGCTGGTGTGAGGGAGGCGAAAGAGGAGCTTACTGAAATTGTTGATTTCCTAAAGAGTCCAAAGAAGTTTATTGATATTGGCGCAAAGATTCCGAAGGGGGTGCTTCTTATGGGGGCGCCTGGTACAGGTAAGACACTTCTCGCTAGAGCTGTGGCGGGGGAGGCAAACGTTCCGTTTCTCTATCTTTCTGGTTCTGAATTCGTAGAAATGTTTGTTGGTGTTGGCGCAAGTAGAGTAAGAGATCTCTTTAAGATGGCCAAAAAAGCTGCGCCTGCAATTATTTTTATTGATGAAATAGATGCTGTTGCAAGACATAGAGGTACCGGAATGGGTGGCGGAAATGACGAAAGGGAGCAAACCTTAAATCAGATACTTGTTGAGATGGATGGATTTGAACCGACAGAGAAAGTTATTATTATGGCCGCAACGAATAGACCAGATGTTTTGGATCAGGCACTTCTTCGTCCGGGTAGGTTTGATAGAAGAGTTGTACTTGATCTTCCAGATATAAAAGATAGAGAAGAAATAATGAAAATTCACGCAAAAGGAAAGCCTTTTGCCGAGGATGTTAATTTGAAAGTTATTTCAGAAAGAACCCCGGGGTTTTCAGGAGCGGACCTTGCAAATGTTGTGAATGAGGCTTCGATTTTGGCTGCAAGAGAGAGTAGGACGACGGTTGGTCAATATGACCTTATTCGTTCTGTTGAGAAAGTTATGATGGGTCCAGAAAGAAAGAGTCATATTTTGTCAGATAAAGAGAAGGCGATAACCGCATATCATGAAATGGGCCACGCTATTATCGCCTCAGTTTTAGAATACTCGGATCCTGTCCATAAAGTGTCTATTATTTCAAGGGGACGTGCTGCTGGTTATACATTGAAGCTTCCGTTTGAAGAGAAAAAACTTCATTCAAGAAAAGAATTCCTAGATGATATTGCTGTGTCTCTTGGTGGGTACGCTGCTGAAAAAATGGTCTTTGGAGACATGACGACAGGTGCGTCAAATGATATTTCCGTATCGACTGCACTTGCGAGAAATATGGTAACAAGATTCGGCATGTCAGATGAAATCGGTCCTGTGGATTTTGGTAGTATTGTTCATGAAGGGCCTGGGACTGTTAGTCAGGCTTATTCTGAGGAATATGCCTCTCATATGGACAAAGAGGTTTCTAGGATAATGAATGATGCACTTAAGAGGGCTGAAAAAGTTCTTTTGGAAAACAGAAAAGCTCTTGATGGTATGTCTATGGAATTAAAGAAAATTGAGACCCTCGAAAGACAAGATTTTGAAAATCTTCTTTTGTTAAATGGTATTAAACCTAAGAAATTAGAGGACGGTTTGTCTTCTGGCGTGGTTATTGCAGAAAATTAAACATTATATATAATCTTCAAGGCTTTAGTTCTTAAAAAAAAGGAGGTGTAATTTTGCCTAAGTCAGAAAAAGATATTCGTGGTATAAGGTCTAATGTCGATGTTTTTTATCATGACGATAAGGTTGTTTTGAAACCAAAAGGAAAACCGCAAGAGGAAATTGTGGTTTCCAAGGATGAATGGATGAAAATGAGAGATATGTTTCCCCTAGATACTAGTGAACCATAAAGGAGAAAAACAAATGGCAAAGGTGCTTGGTTTTGTTTCTTGTAATGACGGAAGTTGCATTGAAATAACAAGGGAAGGGGATACCGTTATTCTTCGCGGAATTGGTGGTTCCTCTGGACGTGTTATTATGCCACAAGCTGAGTGGCAGGAAATGAAAAAAAAGATCAAGGAAGGGGAGATTTGATTTTCTTGGTTTTCGCCCGCTTGCTAAACGCAAAGCGGGCTTTCTTTTTTTTAAGGCTTGTTTCTGGCACAGAAATAGTATATATTTACATAAAATAATGCGCGTGTAGCTCAATTGGTAGAGCAATCGTCTTATACACGATCGGTTCTTGGTTCGAGTCCAAGCATGCGCATAAAATAAAAGAGTCGAATGAGGCAGCATTCGACGACTTTATTTTATAGCGACAGGCTTGAACTCGAAAGACGGAGGCGGGCCCCTTTCTGAAAGAAAGGGAGACGAGTCGGGGCCGAGAGTACTTAGTGCTCGCAAATTGCGAAGCAATTGAGAACACTTAGTAACTCGTGGCCGAGTCCAAGCATGCGCAACAGATAAAGAAGGTGTGGTTATATTAAAAATGACAAATATTGAGCTTCGAAAATTAGTTACTGAATCGGTGAAATATCCAGGTACTAAACAAATACCAAAGGCTTCTGTTTGCAACGAGGGCTTTCCTGGTACTTTTAATTTGAGTTTTATTGAATCTGAATGGCTTAAGGAATATGGAGGACAATATATTGATTTCGATCATGATTATATTGTCTCAAAGATACAACCCTGCATTCGTTACCAAGACTGGGAGACAATTAAAAGTGACCCTGTTAATAGATTTAGATATCTCGGTGTTTTTGAGATGGCGAGTGTGACCGGAATGGTGAGTTTAGTTGATGGAAGTAAGACCGACGAGGCTGTCTCTTTTTCGATTGAAAATTTCTATAAATTTCTTACAGAGACCGTCGGACTTTCTTCTGAAAAATTAAGAATTACATATTGTAGAGGAGGGGACGTCTCGCACTTAACAAAAGGGAAATATAAATTTAATAAAGAAGTTGCCGAAGATTTTTATATTGATGAGTGGAAACGAATGGGGATTAAAGAATCACAATTTATTTCTGATGATACAAGGGATACTTTATTAGCTTTGAGAATTTATGGTTTGTCTACTCCGTGGGGATATAGGAATGAAATTTTATATGAGCACCAGGGTAAGTTGCTTGATATCGGAACTTTTGAGTACTGTAAATATCGTCCAATTTTTAAGAACGATGAAATTGTAGATCTAGAAAAGTGGGAACACGCCTGTGTTGTTTCTGCTGTCGGTATTGAAAGATTGCTTATGGCCATAAATGGATTTGCAGAGATAACTGATTGTGATCACATTAAACCAATAAAAGAAGCTATTTTATTGGAAGTGAAAAATAAAGACGAAGAACAGGCAATTGTTTTAACTGAGGGATTAAGAACTGTTCATAGAATAATGAGCGATTGTAAGGGTTATGAAAACTTATCCCGCAAAAGAAAAGAAAAAATTAGAAAGATTTCTAATGGTATTTTTGATTCCGCGAAAAAATTAGGAATTGAAATAAATGATATTTTTTTGAAGAAAATCTTAACCTTAAATTCTAAATTACAATCATACTATCCTGAATTAAGCGATTCTATAGAATTAGTCTGCCAAGAAATAAATGAATCCAAAAAGCGCATAGAACAAAAAACAGATTACGGAAGAGTTAAGAAGTAGGGTTTTAATCAGGTATTTTAAAGTATTTATTTTGAGAGTAATAAATTCCGATTAAATCGGAGTTTTGTGTCTTTTTTTGTTTATCTTGCCATTTTATGTAATAAATGGTATAAATTTAAGTGATTAAAATACAAAGAATATAGATGATACACAAGGAACTGCTTAATTTTATAGAGGAATTCCATTACGGAAAGGGACATTCTAAAGAAGATCTTTGGACTGCGCTTGTTTCGCATGGAGGTTGGAATCATGAGGATATAAAAGAGGCTTTTCGAATAATCGAGCTTAAGAAACAAAAAACAAAGCACCATAGGGTGGCAATGGAAAGTGCTTTTAGGACAAGGGTGCTTGAGCCTGTAGTTGAGGTTAAAAAACCAGTTGAGGCTAAAATTATAGAAAAAGAAAAGCCTCGTGAGATAATAAAAACAATCAAGAGCTCTTTGCATCGTTTTAATTTTTCTCATTATTTAAAGGGGTTCGGTTCGTTTCTTGAAAAAATATGGAAATTAATCAAGAAGCCTTTTTCTGCTGTAAAAAATATTAAGGATTTGTTGCCAAGCTTTAATTTTGGTTCTTTCCTAAATAAAATAGTCACTTTTGTTAAAAGTTTTTTTGAAATTTTAGCGATACCATTTCAGTTTGTTTATTCTTTTGCTGTAAAAAAACTACAAATATTTTATAAATATATTTCTAATATTGAATTTAAGAAGGAGAAGGCGACACCACATCATCAGGTTTTGGAGAAGAGGAGTGTTGATATTCAAGAGATCAGAACTGCAATAATAGCCGGCGTATCTAAATTGCCAAGCTTTAGGGAAATTTTTGTAAAAACGCTAAGGCTTTATCGAAAAAGATTTTTCATTTTAACAGGTCTTGCTTTAATACCAACCTTTATTATTTCGTTGGCTTCTTTTGCGCCACAAGATGTCTTTGTAAACCATCCTAATTTTTCCTTGATTGTTTATATTCTTTTTGCCTTTTTCTCTTTTGTTGTCTTTTCTGCCATCTTACATGCCCTAAAGAAAGAAAATTATGGCTTCGTTGATTCTTATGTTAAAGGTTTTCTTGAAATAATTCCGCTTGCTTGGGTAATGCTTCTGACCCTTTTTATAATTTCTGGAGGTTATTTATTTTCAATTGAATTGTCGGTATTCTTCATTGCTTGGCTTGGTAACACCACAACCTATTCGGCTATTATTTTGATCACTTTGTTTGTGGTTCTTGTTTCTTTGATGGCATTTTTAATTTTATCTCCTTTTATTGTTGTAAATGAAAAAGTAAGAGGGGTGGAGGCTATATTAAAGAGTTGTGAGTATTTTATAACTATAGGCGTTCCGCTTTGGAGGCGTGTTTTGGTGGGTGGTGCGATTTTCTTTTTGGTTGTTTCTTTGCCAGGGTTTGTCTCCAATGAGTCTATAAAAAATATTTTTGATTTTATTACATCGGTGGTATTTATTCCACTTGGATTGGTGTATTTAGATGTTGTTTACAAGAGTGTTTCTAGCGTGACAGTAAGGCCAGAATTTTTTCACGACAGGCGACATAAGATTGTTCTTGTGCTGATTGGATTGTCTGGTTATATTCTTCCTATTTTTGTTTTGTCTATTGTAAATTCTTGGCTAGTGTCATCCGAAACCAGGTTAATTTTAGAATCTATTTTGAGTTATCGTTTTGGTAAATAAAGTTGATTACCTCCTAGTTAGTATTTTATAAAAATAATTTTATGCTGTTTTGTTAAAATAAACGCTTCTTTGTGTTAAACTGTTGTCTATAAAAATCAGTTTAATAAACAAATGGCAAAAAAGATAAATCCTATTGAGTATATAAAGAAATATGTGCGGGCTGCTAATTATATAACAACATCGCAAATATATTTACAAAATAATTTTTTATTAAAAAATCCTTTAGCTTTCGAAGATATCAAACCAAGACTTTTGGGTCACTGGGGAACTTGTCCTGGTGTTAACTTTGTTTATGCGAATCTAAACTATCTCATCAAGAAAACAGACGCTAATATTATGTTTTTGCTAGGTCCTGGTCATGGTTTTCCAGCTTTACAGGCCAATTTGTTTATGGAGGGAACTTTGGGTAAGTATTATCCTGACGCGACCCATAACGAAAAAGGGTTGGCGTATGTTTCAAAAAAATTTAGTTGGCCATATGGATTTCCTAGTCACAGTAGTCCAACTGCCCCTGGTGTTATTACAGAGGGTGGTGAGCTTGGATATTCCTTGTCGACTGCATATGGCGCTGTACTTGATAATACAGATTTGATTGCGGCCTGTCTTATTGGTGATGGTGAAGCAGAGACAGGGCCGACGGCGACTGCCTGGCATTTGAATAAATTAGTTGACCCGGCGACAAATGGGGTTGTGTTGCCGATTTTGCATTTAAACGGTTATAAGATTTCCGGGCCAACAATATTTGGCAGAATGAGTAATAAACAGCTTAATTCTTTATTTAGAGGGTATGGTTACAGACCAATAATTGTTGAGGGTAATAATGATCTAATTTACAAGAAAATGCTGGATGCTCTCGAGAAGAGTTATCGAATGATAGGTACCCTGAAAAAGAAGGCGGGTGTTGAGAAAAGCTTTGATTCCTTACCGTTTCCAATGATAATTCTACGAACACCAAAGGGTTGGACTGGTATAAAAGAATTGCACGGTGAAAAAATAGAGGGAAACTGTCTCGCTCATCAGGTTGTTGGTCATAATGCAAAAACTAATAAAGAGGAGCTTAATGCTGTTGAAGAGTGGATGAGGTCATATAATTTTCAGGAACTTTTTGACGAAGAAAAAGGTTTTGTTTCTGAAATAAAAAGTATTATTCCTGATCCAGAATTTAGAATGGGTGATAATATTAATGCGCTTCCTTCTAAGGTTAGAAAAAATCTTGTTTTGCCAGATATAAAAAATCTAGAAAATAAATTTAAGAATATTGGTGAGGTCGGGACAGGGAGTGTGGGGAAGGCGGGCCAGTTATTAAGAGAGGTTTTTGAATTAAATAAAGAAAATAAAAATTTTAGGTTATTTTCTCCTGATGAAACATATTCTAATAAGCTAGATAGTGTTTTTAAAGAAACAACAAGGGCTTCGGTTTTACCAATTCAGTCTTGGGATAAGGATATTTCTAGGGGTGGGCGAGTTATGGAAATGCTATCAGAACATACTTTACAGGGACTTTTGCAGGGATACCTTTTAACAGGCAGGCATGGGATTTTTGCTTCATATGAGGCATTTATTCAAATTGTAAGTAGTATGACAGATCAATATGCTAAGTTCTTAAAAGTTTCTCGAGAAATTCCTTGGAGGGGTGATGTTTCTTCACTAAACTATATTCTTACTTCGACTGGTTGGAGGCAGGATCATAACGGTTTTTCCCATCAAAATCCTGGTTTTATAAGCGATATGCTTCAAAAGCATGGTTCTTTTGTGCGTGCGTATTTTCCACCAGACGAAAATAGTATGGTTGCGATATTAAAAGAATGTTTGGAGTCTAAAAATCAAATAAATATAATTGTCGCAGGTAAAACTCCCGAGCCTCAATTTTTAACTCTTTCTCAGTCTGAAAAGGAAATTAAAAAAGGAATAATGATTTGGGATTCTTTAAGTGATGAAAACCCAGATATTGTTTTTGCTGGAATTGGAGATTACCTTACAAAAGAAGCAGTAATGGCTATGGGTGTTTTAAGAGACAAAGCTCCAGAGATAAAAATGCGTTTTGTTAATATTTTCGAACTTTCTACTTTTGGATTTGGAAATGTTGTTTCTAAGATGGCTAAAGATGAATTTGAAAAATATTTTACTGAAGATAAACCTGTTATTTTTAATTTTCACGGTTATCCAGAGGTTATTCAGTCGATGCTTTTTGGTAGGGGTGATTCGGCGCGTTATTCGGTTCATGGCTATGTTGAAAATGGATCAATAACAACTCCGATTGATATGCATATAAGAAATGGAACAAGTAGATTCCAGGTCGCAAAAGAAGCAATTGAAAAAATGACAGATAAGGATATTGTCTTAAGAGAAAAGGCTGACGAATTAATTAAAGAAATTGATAAAAAAATAGCTGACCATCGAGCTTATATCATCGAGAATGGAACTGACCCTGGTTATTTAATGTAGGTTTATTTTAATTATAAAATTTATGTACAAAAAAACTTTAATAATAAATCCCGGCAGCTCTTCCAAAAAATATGCTTTTTATGTTGGGGGTAGGGAGGTTTTAAAAGCTCATTTTGAGATAGAGTTTGGTGGTTTATTTGTGACTTATTCAATTAATGGTGCTGAAAAAAGAACAATCGTTTCTGAGGAACAATACAAAAAAAGTGCTGAATTTATTCTAGACTTACTTATCAAGGGGGGTGTTATTGTAAAAAAGGAAGATGTCGATGTTGTTGGTTTCAGGACGGTAGCTCCTGGTAAATATTTTCTTAAAACACAAAAAATTGACGAGGTGTTTTTGTCAGAACTTTTAAAAGCAGAAGGTAGGGCTCCACTCCACGTTGCTTCTTTAGTTGGCGAATTAAAAGAAGTTGAAGCCTTGCTTCCTGGTGTTGTTCGATACGGTGTTTCAGATAGCGCTTTTTATTCAGAAAGAAATAATGCATCAAGGTATTATGGGATACCAATGTCTTTGTCTGAAGAATATGAAATATTTAGGTTTGGTTATCATGGAATATCAGCAAAATCTGCGGTGAGGCAAGCGACAGAAATTCTAGGGAAATTGCCACCAAGGGCAATTGTTTGTCATTTAGGAAGTGGTTCATCAGTTATTGCCGTAAAGGACGGCAAGGGGTTTGATACCTCAATGGGTTTTACGCCTCTTGAGGGCCTTGTTATGAGCACAAGGGTGGGTGATATAGATGCTGGCGCGCTTGTTTATTTAATGAAGCAAAAAGGATTTTCCCCAGACGAATTGAATTCATTTTTAAATAAGAAATGTGGGCTTTTGGGTATTAGTGAAAAATCAGATGACATGAGAGATCTTATAAAGAGAGAGGCAGAGGGTGACGAGAAGGCTAAAACAGCAATAGATGTTTTTGTATACAAGATCAAAAAACAAATAGGTGCTTTTATCGCAACTTTAGGTGGTATAGATGTGTTGGTTTTTACTGCGACTATCGGGGAGAGGTCAAGTATTATAAGAGAAAGAATTTGTGACGGTTTGAGTGGAATAGGGATTGAAATTAATATTAATAAAAACAACGATACAATAAATAAAGAGGGCTTAATAAGCTCCAAAGATTCATCAACGAAGGTTCTTGTTGTTAAGATAAACGAAATGAGGGAAATTTTTGAAGATATTAAAGATATTATTTAGTGCTATAATATGATTATTAGTAGCTAATCTTATAAAACATATGTATGGACAAATGTTAAATTTTGATTTTGGAATAATGTTTGTTTTGCTTGCCATTTGGTCTCTTTATTGGAAGGGTCAGTCTTTGTGGAGGGCCGCTAGACAGGGGCAGTCTAATTGGTTTATTGCTTTACTTGTTTTAAATATTGGATATCATCTATTTATATATGATCAGTTCTGATTCAGAGGCGGTGAACAAGAATGATTCGGACAGTTTAGTTTAATCTACAATCATGTGTTTTAACAAAAACCCCATCTTATCGATGGATTTTTGGGTTTAAATAAGCTAAAGTATTGATATTAACATCAAAAAACATGAAAGAGGAAAACAAGGTATTTTCTAGGACGTTTGTAAATATGTGCGTAATGTCGGCACTGGCTGCTTTTGCTGTTTTTTTATTTTATTTTAGCGGGTGGGCTCCTGAATATTTAAGAACTGCCATGCAGAGCGGAGGGTTTATGTTGCCGATGGTAATTGTTGCCTCTGTTGTTGATAGTATAAATCCTTGTGCTTTTTCTGTTCTAATACTTACAATAGGCTTTCTTATGAGTTTAGACAAAGACAGAAAAACCATTCTTCGGTTGGGTGGTGTTTATATTTTAGGGATATTTTTGGTTTATATTTTGATTGGTCTCGGAATATTACAAGCCCTGCAGGCTTTTAGCGTCCCGCATTTTATGGCGAAGGTTGGGGCGGTGATACTAGTAGTTCTGGGGTTGCTTAATATAATAAATGATTTTTTTCCTTCTTTTCCTATAAAAGTAAAAATTCCAAAGTTTGCGCACAGTAGGATTGCTTCTTTAATGGAAAAGGGTTCGTTACCCGCTACTTTTTTATTAGGTTTTCTTGTTGGTTTATATGAGTTTCCTTGTACAGGTGGGCCATACTTAATGATATTAGGGTTACTTCACGATAAGGAGTCTTTTTGGAGTGGTCTTAGCTATCTTGTTATTTATAATTTGTTGTTTATATTACCACTCATTATTATTCTTTTGGTTTCTGGTAGTAGGGCTGTGTTGGATAAGGTTCAGGCTTTAAAGAGTTCTGAGACAAAGAATATGAAGTTTTGGGGTGGTGTAATAACGGTCGCGCTTGGGTTGATTATATTTGCTTTGTAATAATAAATTTTTATGAATAAAGAAGAAAATAAAATGGACGACTTGCTTAAGAAAGTTGAAGAAATGAGAAAAAGTGGCACCATCGATCTTTCTTTAGACGAAGATCTTTCTCTAGCGGTTATGAACCTTATAAGCCTGGAAGAACATTTTTTCTTTACAGGGGAGAAAACTAATAAAGGGGATTACTTTGATTTATTAAAGGAGGTTCGTGAGATGAGAAAAGTTTTGTTGGAAAAATTAATGAAGAATAATGAAGGAGAGACTTGGTGTATTTCAAAACATCTTTTGTCTGCTTCGATGCGTCTTGTGGAGGTGGGTACTAAATTGCAAGGTTCAGATAAAAAAGAACAAGCTAAAGAGTTTTTTGATAGGGCCTATAGAATGTACTCATTGTTTTGGGCACTTAGGCTTAAGTTAATAGACTTGTCGGGTCTAAAGGAGGTAGCTAGTAGTGAAAAGCCTTGGAGTGTTGATGATATTGTTAATAAATTAGTAAATTGCTGCGATGAATAAAATATATTGGGTTATACTTTTTATTATTTTAATTTTTGGTATTTCAGGAATGCTTTCACTGTTTTCATCAAGTACAAAAAATACCAACAACCCTGCTTTTTTGGAGGGAGAGCAGAGCCTTGAGAAATTATCTGAAAGAAGCGGTTGTGACCTGACTAGTTCGACGTCGACCTTAGATGAATTTGCTGGATGTTTGGCGTCTAAGAATGTTGTAATGTATGGGGCCGTTTGGTGCTCACATTGTCAGAATCAAAAGAAATTATTTGGTGATTCTTTCAGATTGGTAAAGTATGTAGAGTGCCCAGATAACATTAAACTTTGTACAGATAAGGGTGTGACCGGTTATCCTACTTGGGAGTTTTCAGAAGATTCTAAATAGGCATATTAGTATAAAGGACATTTATAAAAGACACAAAATACCCCTGATAAACAGAGGTATTTTGTGTCTTTTACGCTAATTTGTGTGATTAAAATAGCAAATATCTCAACATAGTAAATGGGTTTCAGGTTTAGCACTTAAATGTGCTCAAGACGGAGATAGAGACTCATGCTGTCCTGTGCGATTGTTGTCCTATGGTCAAAATTCAATAATTATGTTACTATACTTAAATGAATAAAAAAGTTCTTAGTTTTCTATTTGTATTCTTGGTCGTCTGTGTTTTTGCTGTAAATGCACCTCGTTTTGTGCATGCCGTAACTGTTAATCAAGAGGTCTTTTCTGATACAGATACGACGGATTCAGGGGGTGTAGTTACGCCAGTTGTTGTGCCACCAGTAGTTCCCCCCGTTGTCCCTCCTGTAGTACCACCAGTTGAACCACCTGTTGTTGTAATTCCACCAGAAGAACCGATTGTCCCTGTTGTGCCTCCACCAGAAGAACCAGTTATCCCAATAGAAGAAATTATTGCCCCCTTGATACCAACTGAATGGATACCTTCCGATACTCCCACAGAATCACCATCTGTTTCAGGGCCTACTGGTTTACCAGGCGCATCTTTTGGGGGTGGTGGGGGGTATGTGTTTCAGAGTGTTCAAAAAATTGGAACTGCGATTGGAACGCAGATAAGTAATACTGTTAAAGATGTATCAAGAGAGGTTTTTGTTGATACAAAAAAATTCGTAGAAAGTCCTGTTGGTCAAAATGTCACAGCTGTGGCTAAGCCACTTGGAGTTGCTGCTGGTGTCGGTGTAATTGCTGTGCAAACTGTTCTTACAACAGCTACAATGACGGTTGGTTCTTTGTCTGATTTATACTTAGTTTTTTGGAGAATACTCGGGTTATTGTTTGGGGCAAAGAAAAGAAAAGAAAAATCTTGGGGTACTGTTTATGATTCCGTAACAAAAAGACCACTCGATCCTGCTTATGTTGTAATGTCGAAAGAGAGTGGGGAAGAGGTTTCTGATGCCATTACTGACTTAGACGGTAGATACGGATTCTTGGTTTCAGAAGGCGTTTATAAACTTAAAGCAAGTAAGACGAACTATTCTTTTCCTTCTAAGAAACTTGCTGGTGTCTCTAGCGATGAGCTGTATGAGAATCTCTATTACGGTGATTCTCTGGTAACAAAAGAAGGCGATGTTGTTGTTAGGAATATACCTCTTGATCCTGTAGGTTTCGATTGGAACGAGTTCGAAAAAAATAAGAAAAACTTATTCAGGCTTTATTCAGACAGAGAGAGGGTTTGGGTAAGGGTTTTTGATGTTCTGTATTTCGTTGGTTTTTTGACTGCTGTTATTGTAACTATTTTAGATCCAAGACCAATTAACTTCTTATTTTTGGGTATTTATTTCTTATTTGTATTATACAGCTTTACAAAAGGTTCGGTAAAGAGAGCTGTTTCTGTTAAGCACGCTGGTAGTTTTGAGCCTGTCCCTTACGCAATTATAAAAGTTTTCTTTGCCGGGTTAAATAATCAGGTTAAATCAGTGGTTTCAGACCATCTTGGTAGGTTCTATCTTCTTGTTGGGCCTGGTAAGTATTACCTGACCGTAAGTAAAAAGCAGTCCGACGGTGCTTATTTGGAGGTTCATAAAACAGAGGTTATTGATTTACCAAAAGGGGTCTTAACTAAGGATATCTTAATTTAATATGCTTAATAAATTTTTTACCATCGTAATATTAATTTTATCTTTTTTTTCTTTGTCGGTCAGGGTAGATGCTTTTTCTACAGTTAAGCTACTAGGAGTTCCTGTTGCTAAAGATTTTGTGATGTCTCCAGCTAAGGTTGAGGTGCAAATAAATCCTGGTCAAAAAATAACAAGGGAGGTATTTGTTCTAAATCGATCAGGGGAAGATGCTGAGTTTGATGTTAAGGTCGAAGGCGTGGAGGCAGTTGGTGATGGAATCTCTGTTGCAAGAGAATTTTCAGATAAGTACCTTCTTGATAAATTTTCAATAGACAAAAATAAGTTTATATTGTCTCACGGTGAGCAGGCTACGTTTTTGGTGACCATTAACATCCCAGCCGATTACAGGGGGAGAAGTTTTAATGAGGCAGTTTTGGTTTCAAGTCAGAGGTTGAGTGATATATATAACCCAAACTCAACAAAAATAATAACACAACTTGGTTCTATTTTTTTTGTGAAGGTGAGCGGAAAAGATGTCCAGTCTGGAGAAATTTCTGATTTTAAGTATACCGGGGGAAATTTTGTTATTGATTTTAAAAATAAAGGGAATGTTTATTTAAGTCCATACGGGGAATTATTAATAAGTGATGTTTTGGGAAATGAGGTAAAGAAAATTAACATTGATCCTTGGTTTGTTTTAGCAAGCTCGACAAGGGTTAGGGAGTTCCAGTGGGAAATTCCAACATCTTTACTACCTTTTTATCGTGCTAAATTAGTACTTAATCCTGGATATGAAGATAACGTTAATAATGGAAACTTAAATTTATTTTTAATTTCTTATTACGGTTTAGCCTATTTATCCATTGTTATTTTCCTAGTTGTAATTACTTTTTTTGTTTTAATTAAATATTTTAAAAATCATGATGAATAAAATAAAAATATTGCCTTTAATTTTGTTTTCCTTCTTTGGGGTAAACATTCTTGTCGCAAATGCTTATTTGGCAAGTAGTACAAATTACCGAATGGAAACAGATGTTGTTTTTTTTGGAGGAGGGTTGTCTACTTCGACTAATTTTAGAATGCAAGATGCTTTGACCGATAAACCAATTGGCGTAATGTCCAATACAAACTATTCAACAAACAACGGACCAATTCCAATGCTTTATTCTTCTATTTCAATTACATATCCAGCCTCGGTAACTCTCTCACCGGCAATATCTTCGATTAAAGGCGGACAGGGTAATGGTGAGGCCGTTGTTAAGGTGACTACGGATAATACTGGCGGATATTCTTTATTAATGAAGTCTGCAACAGACCCTGCTCTTAAGGCAACAACTGGCTCTTTTGGTAATTACTATCCAGCTTCGGTTGGAACGCCGGATTTTACTTGGTCTGTTGGGGCCGGTGAGTCTAAATTTGGTTTTTCTCCAGAAGGGGCTCATATTTTAGTAAAATACAAAGATAACGGAGCTGTTTGTAACACAGGTGCAGGTGATACTGTTGGGTCTTGCTGGGACTCTGTCGATACGACTAATAAAATAATTTCTAGATCGTATTTAAACAATCAACCACTAGGCACTGATACCAAAGTTAAATTAAGAGCAGAGGCGGGGACAACTAAAAAACAACCAGCTGGAAGTTACTCCTCTGAAATAACTTTTACAGCCCTCGCTCTTTAGCTTAAAATAAAATTTTTTTTAATTAAAAAACGCTTATTATTAGGCGTTTTTTTTGAACAAAAAGTTATCCACATAATTATCAACAGGGCCTTTTTTAGATTGTTCGTGTGTAATATAATAAATAGCATATCTTGCAAAAGATTGGGTTTGGGAGGTTATTATGAAATTAAAGCTTAGAAATAAATTTTTAATTGTTGCCATTTTAATATCCATTATTTCTTTCCCTAACACTACAAGGGCTTTTTCGATTACTGATTTTGTTGGTAATATTCAAAATAAAGGTTTTGGTGTTGCAACATTTTATGAGAGCGCTCTGGCGTCTCTTACTGATGCTTCTTCTTTTGTTAGCGAGCAGTTCAATAAGCTTTTTAAAAATTTTACCAGCTCAGAAGCAAATTATAATTTAAATAATTTAAGAAACGTCGTTAATGTAGATAAAATATACGTAGATTCTAATATTTTAGAGGCAGAAAAAAGCAAATTTGATTTCATAAGAAAGGAGGTTAAGGGTGCGATAGAGACTGGTTATCTAAAGGTTGATACTGTTGGTGCTGTAATTCAAAATACAAAAGTTAATGATACCTTGGCAGAGTTGACTGAAATAAAAAAAGAATTAGCCAATAGTAATATTAACAACGTTTCAAAAGAAACAATTTCCTCTCTTGGTTTTTATGATAGAAATGAAGTAGCTGCTTTGATTGCGGAAATGAACAATGGCTTTAAAACGGAAATAACCTCTATCGTTAATAATCTAAAAAATGTTTCTGATTCTAGGTATTCTGGTATTACACAAAGTTTTGCTAATACAAACGCTGTTAATAGTTTAAATAACGTCACTGTTACGGGTATTAAGGGGCTTACGGATGCGGATATACCTGACGACATAACAACTTCAAAATATTTACCCCTTGTTGGCGGTAATATTACAGGTAATTTGGGGGTTGGCACAACGTCTCCTTACGCTCCTCTTTCTGTAAATGGGCAGGCTGTTGCTTCTTATTTTACAGCAACATCTCAGTCCACATCTACTTTTGCTAGTGGAATAGATTTATCTTCTGGTTGTTTTTCCGTGAATGGAGTTTGTGTCGCTGGCGGTAATGTAAACAATTTTTCTACAACATCATCTGACTACTGGTTATCTCAAAACAAAGATAATTCTTTCTCTTCAACTTCTGCTGATTACAACCTCGCACAGAAAGACAAGAGTTACTTCT
>CAZHDO010000011.1:0-24393 GCA_964531375.1 uncultured Candidatus Saccharibacteria bacterium | reverse complement strand
GATTGATTCACTTGATGTGAACGACAGGGTGATGGTGTTACCGACAGTGGCAAGAGATGGGGTGCTGTTGTTTGAAGAGATGGAGACGGGAGAGAGGGTGGGTAATACTCTTGTAAATGTAACTCCATCAGTAGCTGAGTAAGTAATTATAGTATTATTGTTTACGAGCTGACCACTTGTTACTGTGGTTCCATTAAGTTTGAGGGTTGGTGTTCCCGCTGCAGTACCAGTCCAAGAAACCAATAAGTTAGAATATCCAGAGTCAGAAGCAGTTGATTGAATGTTGATTGTTTTGCCACTTAGATTAGGATTGTTTGGTAAAACAATTTTAGAATATGTAGAAGAATTTGTTACAGAAACACTCCAGTTGTTTGAAGATGGGACAACATTGGAAAAAGCAAGAGTACCTGTGGCGACAGTGGTGTCTCCAGTATACGAGACGGTGGCAGAAGAAAGTGTAGCTGTTCCCGCTCCTAATTTCTGGAGATTACCAGTACCACTAATATCATTAACTACAGTTAAATCATCACTGCGATTAAAAGCTAAGTTAGAGTTATTAATAACTGCACCTCCTGTACCAAGAGTACCTGCTGTGCCATTGTTACCAACCTGCAACGTACCGTTACTAATCAAAGTCTCCCCAACGTATGTATTATTTGCAGTAAGTCTGATTGTACCAGTACCAAGTTTGGTTAAACCGCCGTTGCCGTTGTTCTGAAGAGACAAACCAATGTCATTCGTTACGTTGGTTTCGAATATGGCGCCACCATCACCAACCTTAAGCACCACATAATTCCCAGCCGAATTAGCGTCACCACGAAGAGCACTAGTCAAACTAGCATCACTAAACTGCAGTTTACCGCCGTTAAAATTAATTGTGTTTAAACCACTACCACCAGTATTAGCGATAGCGTAAACCTTGAGGGTTCCTCCGTTTAAATTAATAACAGGAGTTACCCCCGACACGACACCATTACCCAAATTTAAATTATGTTGATCGGTAACTTTAAGTATACCGCTATTAATTGTCAAGGTCGGAGAGCTGCCAGCTCCCCCATTTGTACCATATCCAACAGAAACAGACTCTACTGTAGTATTACCACCATCAATAAAAAACTGACCGTTTTTTTGTATTATAAGAGCAGCCATACTCCCACCGCTCAACACATTGGTTCCCGCAGTAATCCTCATAACACCAACACCATATATAGGAACGTTAGTAAGAGTAAGATTTCCCGCCAACACCAATTCACCAACAGCAGGTTGAATCCTATTATTGTTATCAACCAGACCCAAATCCACACTCATATTAATATCACCAGTTAATGTTAATTTTCCCACTCCATCCTTCCATAAATTTACCGGAGTATTACTACCCCCCGTCCTTCTACCGACAATATTACCCGAGTAAGTCATATCAAGAGTTGAGCTAGCATAAAGAATATAGCTACCCAAATCCAGCAACCCCCCTGTACCAAAAATACCATTAACTGTATCATTACCCCCCAACTTAAAAGTTCCACCGTTAATCTCAAGCGCAGAACTATCCGGAATTACGTTAGACTTAGCTGTTACGAGAGTACCTGCAGATACAGTTGTTGTTCCACTGTAACTAGTGGCACGGAGAGTTGTTGTCCCAATACCCGTCTTAATCAGTCCCGTTGTACCAGCCAAAGTTGAAACAATGGTTGAAGAGGCGCTATTTTGGGTAATAGTTGTGTTTGAAAGGGCCAATGTGTTGCCAGTTATCAAACGATCATCATTAAAAGTGATGTTTCCAACTGTAATTCCACCCGTTAAAGAAACATTCCCTGGACCAGCTGCATTAAAGATAGCTGAATCACCCGCAACCCAAGAGGTGGAAGGTGACCAGTTAGTACTAGTATTCCAAACCATACTAGTACCGCCAGTCCAAGTCCTATCAGTAGCAGCAAAAGTAATACCAGGGGCGACCAGTACAAAAGAAGCAACGACAAAAGCCATTGCTAGAAATTTTTTACGCAACATATATTTTAAATAATAATTTTCCACAAAATTTAATAAAGTTTTACTCATTTATTATACCACCCCCCCCCTGAAACGATTTAAGGAAAACTGGGGATAAAGATGCGGAAAAACAAACAACCAATTGAGAAACGTCGTTTCCCTTTTTGGAAACGAGGTTTCTGGTTTACAATTCGGTTTAAAGTGGCTTGTAGTTTAGTGTAAGTAGTGAATCAGAAACGTCGTTTAGAGAGTAAACGACGTTTCGTAAACGGTTATTTATTTAATTCGATACCAAAGGTAAACCAGAAACGTCGCTTCCAGAGGAAGAGACGTTTCGAAGGTGGTTATATGGTACAACAAAATAAAGCTATGTGATTTTATTTAAGATTAAGTCGTTCAACTCAGTAGCTAAGATTCTTTCTTGTTTTCCGGAATCTCGGTCTCTTAGGGTGACGGTATTGTCTTCAAGCGTTTGAAAGTCGACGGTGATGCAGAATGGGGTGCCGATTTCATCTTGTCTTCGATACCTTTTGCCAACATTGCCATTATCGTCGAACATTACTTGAGGAATTTTTGTTTTTAGGCTTTTGTATATTTCTCTAGCCTTGTCTACTAACTCTGGCTTATTTTTCATAAGTGGGAAAACAGCAGCTTTTACTGGGGCAATTTTTGGTTTAAGTTTTAAGAAAACCCTTGTCCCCTCGCCCAATGTATCTTCCGTATATGCGCTTGTAAGTATCGCAAGCACTGTTCTATCTACACCAAGCGAAGGCTCGATAACGTGAGGTAAAAATCTTTCACCTGTCGATTCTTCAAAGTAAGTCAAATCTGTACCACTTCCATTCATATGACTCTTTAAATCATGATCTGTCCTGTAAGCAAGACCGTAAAGTTCTTTCTTTCCAAAAGGAAATTCAAATTCGAAATCTATTGTTTTTTTGGAATAATGAGCAAGGTCTTCTTTTGCAACATTAAGTTCAGAAACCTTATCTTTATCCAAACCAATCTCATCTGCAAACTCAAGTACAGACTTCCTCCAATCTTCAAAATGCGCCTCCCAACCCTCACCTTTTATAAAATACTCGATTTCCATCTGTTCGAATTCTCGGGACCTGAAAATAAAATCTTTTGGAGTAATCTCATTTCTAAAAGCTTTGCCTATCTGAGCAATACCAAAAGGCATCTTTGGATGGAATGTATCAACAACATTTTTAAAATTTGTAAAAATACCACCAGCAGTCTCAGGACGAAGATAAGAAACAGACGAAGTGTCATCTACTGGCCCAACGCTTGTCTTAAACATCATATTAAATTGACGAGGGTCGCCAACCTTACCACCACATTCAGGACACCCGCCCGAACGACCGGTGTCGCCCGGTCGGGCAGGCTTGCCATCAGATATATGATCAGCCCTAAATCTTCTCTTACATTTTACACACTCAACAAGGGGGTCAGTAAAAGTATTTACGTGCCCCGAAGAAACCCAAACGGCAGGATTCATAATAATTGCAGCATCAACTCCATACATATCTTCCCTATCATCGACAAATTTCTTCCACCAGAAATTTTTTATATTATTTTTTAAGGTCACGCCAAGTGGCCCGTAATCCCAAGTACCCCCAAGACCGCCATATATCTCAGAACCTTGATATATAAAACCGCGCCTTTTTGAAAGAGAAACAATCTTATCCAACAAACCAAGTTCTTTTTCCATATTTTTATTACTTGTATTGGTTGCCACACCAGACCCAACCCAGGATCTAATATTTATTGTATTGCCTCCTGGATTCCGGATCTATTCCGGAATGACAGAAAAAACAAGAGCAACCAACTATTATTAATTCATTTTTATCTTATACTAACGAGCAAAAAAGGCAACGAAAAATTATTTAACTGGTCCAGCTTCAGTCCCCTTAACCAAAGAGTCACTATTTAACTTTGAGCTCAACACTGTCTTGGTGTAAGAAATCTGTGCATTAGTAAAATCATCATTTCCAGTAATCTTTGTGTCTTGTGTAAGTGCTGGATAGTCACCAACCTGCTTTAAACTTGGAATAATACCAACTTGGAATGATATTTCCTTTGATGGAACGATTACACCAACACCGGCTTTAATATTTCCTATTTGCCATACCACCTCTCTACTTAATGCGTCATATAAAATATTTTCACTATCAGGAGAAAATGTCCCCACCCATCTTACATTTGTGGGCAAAACAGTTCTTGCAACCGCGCCGGAAACATCATTTGACGAATTTACAACAGACCAAACAACAGTATAAGTCGTCTCCTGATCATGTGTCATTGGAAGCGTGCCTGTGTTTTTAAACGGTCCTGAATAGTAAAGTGCCCTTGAAGAAATCTGCAAGTTAGAAGAAATTTTAATCTTTCTCGACAGCGTAGTTTCAACAACAGAACCCTCTGTCCTGCCTTCAGTCGCCCTAATACCTTTAAATTTTAAATCTAAATTTATTTCTGGGTTTTTAAAAATAGTTTTAGTTCCAGACAAGAGAGGTAATGGTTCAAAAGAAAAAGTTGCTTTACCTTCCTCTCCGACATCAATGGAATCAGCCACGCCACCACCATTATTATTCCACGTAATTGTATTATCAAGCGATTTATAAAAACCTTTCTCTGTATCTATCGAAGACTTGTCTATACTATTTCCGGTCAACTTAACAACAAGGTTACCATGAAGTAATTTAACTGGAAGATTATTTGACCAATCTATTTCTCCACTAATCGGCTGTTTGTCTTGAGAAACATAAACATCATCCGAGCTCCCATTTAAAGTCAAACTAACATCAACATAGGGCTTAACCAATGTGAGTGTTTTTAAAGACGAAGCATAGGTTACATCAACCTTATTTGAATCAACGCTATTTCTAGTACCAACAGATGCACGAAAAGATTTATTTTCATTATTTTGGCCCTGAATAACACCTGTTATTTTTACAAGTTTTTCAGCCCCTTGTTTAAGAGTACCAAGCTCCCATACACCCTCCCCGGAAGTTGCAGGTGGTACTGAATTCTTAAAAATGAAACCTGCAGGGTAAGAAAGGTTTAATATCACATCCTTAAGCGACTCTTTTGAATTTGAAACCGTTTTTACATTTAGAACTATTTCTTGATTAGAATTTGCGTCTTTTGGAATATCAAAATAAAGAGAAAGTGGTGAAGAACTTATAATAGTACTGAAACTTGCGTCCTTCTGCATTATCGCGTTTGAATTTTCGTTTCTGTATTCAAGCCCTATTTTTATCTCCCTATTTGCGTTTTCCTCACCAAACAAAGAAGCTTTTATTGTTTCAGTAACAACCTCATTTGGTTTTATGGTGCCAAGTGTTTTTCTATATTGATTATCGTTTACTTTATAGGCAGGAATACTTGTTCCATCTGGGAAAGTTGCAATAAGATCTGTGTATTCAAGTGCGGTATTGTTTTTATTGGTTATTTTTACTTGTAAATTAAATTCTTCGCCCGCCTTAAGAGAAACCGGTGCAGAAAGAGATATATCTATATTTTCTGGAGAAACTGTGTTTGTGCCACCCTGATATAAATAATAAGCAAAACCCAAAGAACCCAAAAAGAAAATAAAAGAAAAAACAAGTATTAAAGAAAGTATTGGAAATCTTTTTTTTGTTTGTCCCATTTGTAAAGTATTTAAATCTTGACCTTCCCACATCTTATCTTCTCCGAAACGTGTATTCGACAGACGGCCTCGTTGCCTATCTAAATTCCCAGGGTCACTTGAATAAAGGCGCTTTTCTGTTTTTTTAATAACGCTATCATCTTCAAAATTTTCCATATAAAAAAATTAAAAACTCTTAATATCCCGTCATTGCGAGGGCCAAAGGCCCGTGGCAATCCAGATAGAATCTAATTCAAATAAATTAAACCTGGATTGCTTCGCCCACAGCTCGCAATGACGAAGAAAGGGAGTGTGAGAAGATATGTTTAATATCCTTTACATTATACAACATTAATTTAAGTAAAAAAAATCCCGCTTCGATAGGCCTCGAAACGGGTTGTGTAAATGAAAAGAAAGTTCATTGTCGAGGACGAATAA
Source organism: uncultured Candidatus Saccharibacteria bacterium (assembly GCA_964531375.1). Taxonomy (GTDB): domain Bacteria; phylum Patescibacteriota; class Minisyncoccia; order Phycocordibacterales; family UBA12445; genus UBA12445. The sequence continues at coordinate 18,338 of CAZHDO010000011.1, read as the reverse complement.
AGACAAAACGACAACAACCGTCCATATGGCGTTCTTCATAACTACAGAAGACATTCAAACAGAGACGCCCAATTTCATCTCTTTCAATAACAAAGGAAAGCGGAATACCACCAGGATCAACAATCGGATTCATTGCAATATTCAAATATTGCAATTCCTTTTGGTCAACATACAACAGACGGAGAAGAAGCGCCAATTCACCCGAACAAAGCAAAAACCCTTGTGCTCCCGCTTCGGAGTATATATCCTTGAGCTTTCCTCCATCTTTCATGCCCAATTCCGCAACAGACAGGACCACAAGATCAATTTCAATCTTACAACGAGAAACCCTAATCTTGTTAAAAATTTCCAAGATCTGCTCGCTAACATAACACTTCGAGTTCTTAATTGCTACCAATATTTGCTCGGCAGACATTGCACCAAGAACGATGCTTTTCCACACAGGAGGAAAACTTTTTTGAACCCTTTCACTCAGATCCATGTTTGCATTTTTACAGGCAACCCTAAGTTCATTCGGGTTGTCTAAAAAATTTCGCAGCGCCACTGGGCCATGACCCTTTAACTCGTCATAAAGAATCTTGGCAAGTTCAAGAAAGTCAAAGAAAGACACATTTTTTTCGTATTCAGCCTTCTCCATCTTGGTCACCCCTTTTCTTTTCATTAATTTTAGCTAGCCTTAAACGACTAACCTTTTGAAGTCAAAGAACTATTTATCAAATTATAACACGTAAAATTTAAAGTCAAACACTACAAATGACTGTGCGTCATTGCATTGTTGATTGAAGACATTATTTTTTCTCTATCTTCAACGGTTAAATTCAGCTGATTCTTATCAAAAGAATCAAAAAAGGGCGTACATTTTAAATTTTTATCGTCGGAAACATATCCGAGTATCTTTAAAATCCTCAAAACAAAAATAATTTCGAAATTAGATAAATAATCGCCAGTAAGACCTTCATTGTCCAAAATATGTAAACCGTTTTTTATCTCTTTAAACAAAAATTCATCCCGCTCCTCTCCCCTCACAAAACGTTTTATGAGCGCTGCAATTTTTGCAATAAACACCTTTTTTTCTCGATCCTTTAGCGCATGTTCAATAAGAGTTAATTTTTCAGCATTTACTATTCGCCAAACATCTCGCCCTCGAACAAAAGATATTTTTGTATAAGAAAGATCTTGAAGTGAGTGCTTCAATTTTGACCTTAAATTTCTAACACCCTGAGCAATTGCTCTTACAAGCCCCAACTCTTCTGTATAAATAGAAATGTAACGATTTGCTTCACTTACAGGAATTGAACTAATCACAAATCCTTCTGTTTGATATATATGATACGACATCTAAACGAGAAATTACAAACCAACCGAGACCATAAACTCAATCTCGCCAACCTTAATCTTCTCGCCAGCATCACCCCCAGAAAATTCAATTTCCTTAGCGCCCGCCAACTTCATAATCTCGTTCTTGAATTTTTCTATAAATTTATTTCCAATTTCTGACGTTGATATTTTTATCAAAACCTTGTCAGTTGGACTCATTCCAGACTTCTTTCTTAATTCTTGAATATTTCTTGCAAGCTCACGAAGATTCCCCTCTTCTTTTAATTCCTCAGTCAACACAACATCCAAAACAACATCGAGCTCCTGATTATTATCAAAAGAAATATTTTTAATATTTAACTCATCTTTTATAAGTTCTAAATATTCACCCACTCCTTCTAGCTCTTTATTTTTAATTGTTATTTTACTTAACGGTTGCCTTACTTTTACACCAGCCTTCATTCTCGCCTCCAAGCCGAGAGAAACGAGACCTCTAACAGATTTCATTAATTTTAAAATACTCCCATCTTCGTTTTTTACCTCAGGCCAAATCTCAAGATGAACACTCGACAGATTAATTTCATTGCTTAATTTCTGATAAAGATCTTCTGCTGTAAATGGCATAAACGGAGCCATTAAAATAGCCAACTGATTAAACACAAAACTTATAGTATTTAAGGCGCTGTCTTTATCATCCATATTATCACCCTTAAATCTATCCCTAGATCTTCGTAAATACCAAGTCGAAAAATCATCAACAAAGTCCTCGATTGGCCTCGTTGCTCTATCAAGTTCATACCTTTCCATTGAAACAGTAATCTCTTGAGACAATTCAGCCAATCTTGCCAATATCCATTTATCCAAAACGTTCCCACTTTCTGGTTTTTTATTCTGAGTTTTTATTTTTCCATCCCCTTTATAAGTTTCAAAAAAGGCATAAACATTATACAAACGCAAAATCACTTTCTTATAGACCTCATCAACACCAGCTTCCGAAAATCGTAAATCTTCTGCTCGAACAACTGGTGAAGAAAGTAAATAATACCTAAGCGCATCGGCGCCGTATTTATTCACAACCTCCATAATATCTGGATAATTTTTTAAGCGCTTGCTCATTTTCTGCCCATCCTCTGCAAGGATAAGTCCATTCACAACAACGTTCTGAAAAGCTGGCTTATCAAATAAAGCGGTGGACAAAACCATCAACGAATAAAACCAACCTCTTGTCTGATCTAAACCCTCAGCAATGAATTGTGCAGGGAAGTTTTTCTCAAAAGCCTCTTTGTTTTCAAAAGGATAATGAGCTTGACCATAAGGCATTGATCCTGATTCATACCAACAATCAAAAACTTCAGAAATTCTATTCATTTTTCCTCCGCAGTCACACTTAAAACGCACCTCGTCTATAAAAGGCTTGTGTAAATCAAGTTCATAATCAGCATTGTGGGGAAATTGTTTAAAATCAATTTTTCGACATTCTGCGTTTACAAAATCAACCTCACTTTCTAATTCTAATGTTTGTTTTACGTTCATTCCTTGTGAGCCAGCAATCAAAACCCAAAGAGGATCGCCGTGGCTTACAATCAAAATCTTCTTCCCTTTAAACTTGGAATCCAAATCAAAAAGCACCTCAGTCACCCTTCTTTTTGTGTCGGTATGATTTTCTCCATTTGGGGCTTTTTTTAGAAACATTTCCCCTATTGAAGAAAAATGGTTGCGATATTCGTGAATTTTTAAACCATCCAAATCACCAACCTGAATCTCTCTTAATCTTTTATCAAATATAATATTTTCCAGTTTTATACCAACGCTTTCCGCAACAATCTCCGAAGTCTCCTTCGTCCTGGTGTAATCTGAGGAGACAATCAAATCAATCCCCTCTTCTTTTAATTTTAGGGCTGTATTTTCAACCATCTTTCTTCCTTTTTCCGTAAGATGATTATTTTTTTGAAATTTTTCCGAACTTAAAACTCCGGAAATGTTCGACTCAGCCTCACCGTGACGCATTGCAAAATAAACATTAACAGAACCCTCCACGCCGTTTTTTACATCAGCAACAGATCCGACAACTTCTAATTTTTCGCAACTTTCACATTTCCAAACAGGCAAAGGCGCACCCCAATAACGAGTTCTTGAAATTGCCCAGTCTTGAGCACCTTCAAGCCATTTTCCAAACCTACCGTCACGAAGGTTTTCAGGCACCCAGTTTATTTTCTTATTATTCGCGATCATTTTGTCTTTGATTGCAGTAACGTCTAAAAACCACGAAGAAGTCGCGTAATTCAAAAGTGGAGTATCACACCTCCAACAAAGTGGATATGAGTGGGTTATTTTTTCTTTTGAAAAAAGAAGCTTTTTACCAGCTAAATATTTTATTATGAGAACATCGGTTGACTGGTGGTCCTCTTTTGGCTTCACAGAAATTCCAACAAAATCCAAAACCTCGGATTTGAATTTACCATCCATTCCAACATGCTGAACAAAAGGAAGCTTCTTCTCTCGGCCCAATTTCATATCATCATCGCCGAAAGCGGGCGCAATATGCACCACACCAACACCACCATCTGTTGTAACAAATCCCGCGTCGTAAATTTTCCAGCCATTTTTATGATTTTCAAGAGTCACGTCTTTTGAGTAGTAATCGAAAATTGGCTTATAACTTTTACCAACAAGATCGCTTCCCTTAAATTCTTCGATTATTTTATATTCACCTGGAATTGCAGACAATCTTTCTTTGGCTAGAATAAATTTTTCTTCGCCAATTAAAACCTTTACATAATCAATATCTTTTCCTACCGCAAGCGCAACATTTCCTGGAAGTGTCCAGGGGGTCGTCGTCCAAGCAAGAACAAAAGTTCCCGGCTCGTCTACTAATTCGAATTTCGCAGTTACAGACAAATCTGTAATATCCTTGTAACCTTGAGTAACTTCAAAATTCGCAAGCGTAGTCTCACATCTTGGGCAAATGTGCATCGATTTATATCCAAGATAAATCAAACCCTTGTCGTAAAGAGTTTTAAATACCCACCAGACTGATTCTGTAAAATTAGAGTCCATCGTCTTGTAGTCATTTTCCATATCAACAAAACGACCAACTCTTGGGACTATCTTTTTCCAATCGCCTTCGTAACGAAGCACGCTTTCTTTGGCGGCTTGATTAAACTTATCAATTCCCAAGGTTTCAATATCTTTTTTAGTTGCAAGACCAAGTTCCTTTTCAATTAAATTTTCAATAGGAAGGCCGTGACAATCCCAGCCCCATTGTCTTGGGACATTATAACCACACATGGTTTTATACCTTGGAATAACATCTTTTATTGTCCCAGTAAGAATATGACCATAGTGTGGAAGACCTGTTGCAAATGGTGGTCCGTCATAAAAAACAAATTCACCTTTTGGCGCATCTTTTTTTAAAGTCTTCTTAAAAATATCATTTTCATTCCAAAAGCCAAGAATTCTTTCCTCTCTTTCTTGGACCGATTCGCTTTTTTTAGGTTCGTTTAAGTTTGACATAATTTATATTTTGCACCAGTCATTGCGCGCTTTGGGCGAAGCAATCCGGGTTTAATTTATTTAATTAGCCCCTGTCTGGATTGCCGCGGACCTTGTCCTCGCAATGACAATTAATATAAGTTTAGATTATCACAATATACTAAGTAAAAAAAGACCCCGCACCATGGCGAGGTCTTAAATATTCAATCTTATTTATCACTTTGAAGAAATTCCAAAATAGAATCCAGCGCCACTTTTGCGACCTGATCCTTTGTCATGTTGGTCGTATCTATTATCTTATTCGGAGCGCCCTTTGCATATTTATCAAAAAACTTGTGATAACCATCCCGAACTCGCTTGTGAAATTCAAGCTTCTCAAGATCAAAACGAGAATTTTTATCACCACTCTTTCTGTTTCTCTCCATCCCAACTTCTGATTCAACATCAAGCAAAATCCACATATCAGGAATATTATCAGCAACAACAATTTTATTTAGCGTATCGAATTCATTAATGATAGAATCCCTCCCTCTTGCGTACACCTGATAAGCGACCGTTGAACCAAAAAACCTATCGCAAATGACGTTCGAACTTTCTGAGATCGCGGGCGCAATGACTTTCTCAACATGATCAGCCCTCGCCGCACAGTAAAGAAGCAAATCGCAACGAACCGACATATCACGATTTTCCTTGTCTTGCAATATATCCCTTATCTTCTCTGCGATTGGTGTGCCACCCGGTTCTCTTGTATAAACTGTCTTTATTCCCCTATTCTCGAGCTCTTTTTTAACCAACTCAATCACACCACTTTTACCAGAACCATCAGGACCCTCAATTACAATAAATTTGCCCCTTGTTGTGTTCATATTTTTCATCCTTCAATTATATTTAATTTTTCAAAAAACAAAAACATTATAAACATTAACACTGGAAATAATTCATGTCCACTTCAAATTAAAAAACTTGACACTAAAACACAAATAACCCTATACTTGCCTTTTAGAACTTTAAAAAATAAACAAAAGGAGTTCGTATGTTTTATGTGAGCAAAAGGGTTGCACAAGGAAAAATTTTCCTATTCTATGTTTTGGGAATTGGATATTTTTTTTCTTTAGCACTTGGTAACCAAGAACTAAACAATGCCTTTGTTGCGGGAATGATGATTGTCTTGATTGAAAAGGAGGTTTAGAATGAGAAGACTTTTCAACAAAAGAAATGGGAGAAAGCAAAAAATAAAAAATTGCACTCTTACAGAAATAGCGAAAAAGCTTATCTTCATCACTACCCTAGTCCTGACCTTACTGACACTTACACAGTAAACAAAAACCCCTCTACACGAGGGGCTTTTTCTTTTTAAAAATTAATTTTTTATACACGAATAATAAGAATAATAGGTCACAGAACCTCCTATCGCACCAGTCTGAAACGGGGTCCAACCAGCTTCACAAGCACAACTTGTTATATAGCCACCGCCCAAACCAGACGCTAACCCCCCAACGACAGATGGTCTTCGAACCGCCGACGGTGTATTGCCAAGATTGGTGGCCATTGACGATCCAGCCTGACAAACCCCAGCAATAGACCCACTTGGTAACTGATTATAATTCGTTGCCACACCAGATGGACCTTGCGCGCCGGTTGCACCTGGAGCACCTTGTGGGCCCGTGGCTCCCGTTGCACCTCTTGCACCAGCTACACCCGGAACTCCTTGTGCTCCAGTTGCGCCTGTATAGCCCATTGGCCCAGTAGCTCCCGTTGCGCCAGTAAACCCTCTCAGCCCGGTCGGACCAATAGGACCTTGCGGGCCCACAGGGCCAGCAGGCCATGAACCATAACAAGCATTGCCAATACATAATCTTGAACCCTTAACATCGCCTGTTGCTGTTACATTTCCGACTGTCATACTTTTGTTTGTACTGGGATTAACACCAAGAATATAATCCAAACCCAAACCAGTCGAACACTGGTTGTTTAAACAAAAAGTACCGTCTATCTTTACAACCAAGCCACTATTGGAATTTACAATGTTACCTCCAACAAAAGTCCACGGCCACTTATCCAAAGTTGTTCCAGCTCCAGTACACGAACCACTTGGGAGGCAAAATTTATTAGCGGTAATTCCTCCAAGTTTCGTCTGATCCACCATCCCAACATTTATCGGCGGTTGAGTATTATTCCCTGGTGGAACTGATGTCGGAGCAGTCCATACAGCCGAGGCAATATTAAAAGAAAACAAAGCCATTAAAATTAAGAGGTATTTTAAATTTTTCATAATTAATTTATTTATCTGTAAATTATATCACAGGAAACCATAAAAAATAAAACCACTCTTTTGGGGTGGTTTTATTTTCCTTGCTACTTCTTAAAATTATCCGACGATTTCTATTCCCATTGACCTAGCGCTTCCGGCGATAGTGTTCATAGCTGCTTCAACAGAAGCGGCTGTAAGGTCTGTCATTTTCTTTTCAGCAATCTCTTTTAGCTGAGCTCTGGTTATCTTTCCTGCTTTTGTCTTAATGTTCATTCCTGAGCCTTTTTCAGCTTTTGCAGCCTTAAGAATAAGATCTGAAGCTGGAGGAGTCTTTAAAACGAAATCGAAGCTTCTATTATCATAAACATAAATTTCAACCGGGATAATACTCCCCATCATTTCTCTGGTCGCAGCGTTGAACTTGGTAATGAATTCACCAATGTTTACGCCAGCCTGACCAAGAGCAGGACCAACTGGAGGCGTAGGAACGGCCTTCCCTGCTGGTATTTGTAATTTAATTTTTTTAACAACTTTTTTTTCTGCCATATATATATTAGTTATAAAGTTATAATGTTTTAAAGTTATAAAGTCATCGATAATCGTTACAGATAGAAGCTTTCTGCAACTAAATTAGCTTAAACCTTGCTAACCTGCATGAAATCTAACTCTACTGCTGTCTCTCTACCAAACATTGAAACCAAAACTTTAACCTTCCCTCTTTCTGAATCAATTGCACTAACCCTACCTTCAAAATCTTTAAATGGACCATCCGCAACCTTCACCAAATCTCCGACAACCAAATCAATCTTGTGTTTTGTTCCTTCAGCGCCCATCTTCTTAAATAATATATCTAACTCCTTCTGATCTAGTGGTACTGGCTTTACTCCCGCTCCGACGAATCCTGTCACTCTCGGTGTGTTTCTGACAACATACCAAGAGTCATCTGTAACAATCATATCAACAAGTACGTATCCTGGGTAAATTTTCTCCTCCACAGCGACCCTCTTTCCTGCTTTTATCTTAACCTTCTTCTCGGTCGGGACTAAAACATTAAATATTTTATCTTCCATTCCGAGTGACTCAATACGTTGTTTAAGATTTCTTAGGACAGCATTTTCGTATCCTGCATAGGTATGAATCGCGTACCAACTCCTCTCTGTTTGTATTTCTTGTTTCATATCTATTTATAATTAAAAATTAAGAAATTTTTGCAAAAGCATTAAAAATACACCATCAAAAAAAGCTAGATAAAATGAGGTTACAACAGAAATCACAACGACAGCAACCGTAAAATTAATAGTCTGTGTCTGAGTTGGCCAAGTAACATGCTTTAATTCGGCCTTTGTGTCTTTGATATATTGGTTTAATGAATCCATAATTTCAATATTTTAGGTTTTTTAAAACACCCTCGCAGGTGTTATTTATAATAATACTCAAAGTTTAAATAAAGTCAATGCGAGAAGTATGGTGTATTAAGTATTGTGTATTTAGTATTTTATACAAAATACAAGATACTAAATACCAGATACCAAACCCACAGGCTTAAACACCTTATCCACCTCAGCTAAATTCGGCAAAATAAAACCTGCGGCTGCTTTGTGCCCTCCGCCGTTATATTTTCCAGCCAACTTAGAGACGTCTACGGTGCCATCTGATCGCAAAGAAACAGTCACCCTTCCACCTCGAACAGACCAAATAACTCCGACTGGTGGATTCTTGCGACTTAGAACATGACCAACCTGGGATATATAAACGGAAGAATTTACAACAAGACATTGATACCCTTCAAATTCGGCAAGGTAAGAATCTTTTACCAAATCCGCCACAACCTTATCCATTTTCTTAATTAGTATCTCCCCCTCTCTTATGTAAATATTTCTCTTCTCTTCATCTTCAAAATCAGAAACTAAATTATCCCAAACCTGAAAATCGAAACTTCTTAAGTTTAAAGACTGAGTCACCTCTTTGCTTGAAGGAAGATTATAAGTCCAAAGATCGTTCTCTTCGACATACCTCAAAAGAACTGGAACCTCTTGTTCGGGGAAAAAATATTTCCAGGCCAACACTGAGCCAGAATGAGTAATATCAAAAAGACTCTCGCTCGCTAATTTCACGGAATCTGCGTTGCTTATGTGATGATCTATTACGACAACTTCGGCAATTTTCACGAGCTCGCGCATTATGTCTAGTGGGTAACAGAAATCAATCGTATATACTTTTTTGCCAGAAAGACCCTGAACTAATTTTTCACCGGGAAAAACGGGCACGTAAGTAGCCGTGTCGCCGAACTTTTTCCAAGCAACATAAGCTGCGCTAAAACCGTCCGGACAATCTGAATGATAGATGACCACGACTTCTTTTTCCGAGTTTGGCATAGAATTTAAACTCAATATCTAATTAGAAGAATTTCGAACCCTGATTTTATTAACAAGACCTTCTTCTTTTCTTGGAACTGTTATTTTAAGAATTCCTTTTGTATAATCAGCTTCTGCCCTATCCATCTCCACCCTAACAGGTAATTTTATGATTCTCTCAAAAGAACCGCGTCTTATTTCCCTCATAAAATAGTTACCTCCTTCGATCCTTTCTTCGTCTTCAGCATGTCCGGAAATCTTAACAGCATCGGCAGAAACAGAAATATCAACCTTGTCAGCGTCAATGCCAGGAAGATTTATTTTTATAACAACATTACTACCGCTCTGATATACATCAGTCGCCAGTATCCAATCAGACTTACCAACAGAAACCTCTCGTGGTATTTGCGCCTGTGGTTGTTTTGGTTTGATTTTAACCTCTTCGTCTAACTCATTTAATGTTGCCCAAATCATTTTTATATTTCTAAAAAGATTATAATTAATTTCCTACTTATTATAACACTTTTTTAGTAAATGCAAATAAAGGACTGTGGATAAAAGACATTTACTTTTTTAAAAGGACAAATAATAAAAATACCCAACCTTTGTTGGATATTTTTAAACCTGTAAATTATTTAACTTAATTCTTTAGGGCAAAATCTATTGCTGATTTTATTTGTTCTAATGGAAGAGCTCCGTCTATTGGGATTTTCTTACCCGTGTTTGTTATTATTACACTGTATGGTGTCCCCCTTGCTCCAGCAGCAACACCGTCGTCTTGTTGTGCCTGAACAATACTCTTCATCTTTCCACTCTTTAGGCACGAATTAAATGCATCTACATCTAAACCAATCTCGTTTGCAATTTGAGGTAGCTTGGAAGAATCTAAGCCGTCGTTTGATTTTGTATACTCGAAAACCTTATTGGCGAATTCCCAAAATTTTACATTTCCACCAAGCGAACCAGCACATTCAGTAGCTTCTGCTTCATTTCTAGCCTTTGTGTGTAAACTATCTAGTGGAAATTGACGTAACACCCAAGAAACCTTTCCGGTTGGTCTGTATTCAGTCATTACTTCACCCATAGTATCGTGGAACTTTTTGCAAAATGGACACTCGAAATCGGTATAAGAAACAATTGTAACCGGCGCATCCATTTTACCTATAATATGATCTGACTTCGAGACTGGTTTGATAACAATCTCTTTCGGTGCACCTTGCCCTTGATCTTGATTATTATTCACATCAGCACCATTTCCTCCCCCTATAATTTTTATACCACCTGTCGCATAAATAGAGGCTGCGATAAGAGCTCCAGCGATGACAACAGCAATAGGCAAACCCAAATCTCTTTTATTTCCAGTTTCCATATTTTATTGAATAACTAATAATAACAACTAATAAACCATATAATGAATAAAGAATAGCATATTGTTTTCAAAAAACCATAGATAGCGAAAAATTTTTCTATTTTGCAACTGGAGCGGATAATTGTCCAAATTTTTGTTCCGAAAGGATACGCAACAAAGAAACCTTCTGATCAGCAGTAAAAGCAGTGATGTTTGTCTTGACCTTATCCAGCCTAAGCAATATTCCAAACTTATCTCTTTCTGTTAATGTAGGTTTTTGGATATTATTCTTGGCGAATTCTTTAGTTACTACTTCCTGCACCTGCACAGTCAGGGCACCTTGCATCTTTTGATAAGAATAAAAAACAATCACCCAAACAAAGATAGTCCAGATAATAATAAGCACCTCTAATTTTTCCAATGACTTTATTTTCATAATTTATTTTTTATCACAGCATAGTTTCTTTATAAAGAAATAAATTTTTTTATTTTATCAGACAGTATCAATTTTACTTAATATTTACTACTTACAAACACAACAAGCGGCTCTACGATATGTCGGATATGTCCCAGCACCTACCTGCGTTCCATACCCAGTACAAGAACCAGTATCAGATGTTACTGTACAAGAAGGATAACTCCATATCTGAGTAATCATGGCACCATAACAAGAACAAGAAGCATCATTGCCAGCACCCGCAGACGCACACACTGCTACTGTTTTTGCAGCAGGCGCACCAGCGGGACCTGTCGGACCAACGGGTCCTTGAACGCCTTGAATTCCTTGTGGGCCTATTGGACCAGTAGCTCCTTTTGCACCGTCAAGACCCGTGGCACCAGTAGGTCCTGCTGGACCCTGTGGGCCTATTGGCCCAGTAGCTCCTTTTGCACCGTCAAGACCCTTTGCACCCGTGGCACTAGTAGGTCCTGCTGGACCCTGTGGGCCTATTGGCCCAGCTGGACCAACAGTACCGGAGCCAGTAGCGACAACTTTCCAGCTAGCATTTCCGTTTGCATCAGAAACGAGGATTTTCCCGTCCCCCTGAGTTCCATCGGTAATTTTTACACTACCAACAACTTCAAGCTTTGCGTTAGGTGAGATTGTGCCGATGCCTACATTACCATTACTAGTAATCCTTATTCTCTCTGTTACGTTGGCCCCATTTGTACGAGTTCCGAACGATAGATAACCACCATTTTGACCGGCAGTACTATTGTCCTTACCAGCTTTTATAATTGAGAACACCGAAGAAACATCTGTGCTGTGTCTAGCTCCTAGTCCTATAGACGCACCCCTATCTACCGACTGAGAATCTGTCGTAAATATAGAAAGATTTGTCTGATTGCCAGCGTAACCCATTACAGTATTAGATCCCTCAATCAAAACATCTCCCGAGAGATCTGAACCGGCCAATAAATGAGGAGTACCACTTCCCAAAATCGATAACTTTGATAGTGGAAGTGGAATAGTCCCATAACCATACAACCCAACACCCAATGAACCCTGAATAATCGCACTACCCCCCGCATCACCAGGCTTAACAGCTACTAGTAAACCACCAACCGAAACCCCTTGCTCTGTTACACCAGATACACCAAAAGAATCCTTTCTTTTAGAAACCGAATCCAGTGTGTCTGTGTTAATATCACTCCATTTCGAGATACCACTTGAACCAAGGTAAAGCTTGCCCGATGATTCGTAAAGCAAAGAATTTATAATGTTATTGTTTGCATCACTTTGCCATTTTGTTAAATAGCTCGCACCCTTTGGGGTACTCATCATGACAGAATTTGGACCACCGCCACCACCACCACCCACATTCTTTAAACATTTTGAAGGATCATCGTTGATACAAAAATCCGAAGCAGATATCTTGCCGATTTTTGATTGATCTCCTGCACCAATGTTTATTGGCGGCTGGGTATTGTTCCCTGGTGGAGTAGCCGTCGGGGCTGTCCATACAGCTGAGGCAATATTAAACGAGACCAATGCGACTAAAATTAATAAATATTTTAAATTTTTCATAATTTTAAAAAGTTATTTTTACTTTTATATTATACTAGTTTTATTTCACAAAACAAAACCCCTCGCAGTTAAGCAAGGGGAAAAATTAAAATGAAAAAATTTTTATTTTTTATTTAACGAGCCAAATTTGACCTACTTCAGGATTAGAGAGGTCAGCAGAGACAACTTGAACCTTTAGACCGAAATTACCATTATTAATTATATCTGTTGCAGTTGTTGGATGTATTGCGCTTCCTGTTTTTGTCCAATAACCAACCTTTGTCAAAAGGTCAGAAACTAAAACACCAGAATCTGTGAGAGCGTTATCAGTACCCCACTGTGTTAAATATCCATTAGCGCCAGATCCCGTTACTGTTCCACCAATAATACCGGAAATAAAAGTAGCCCAATTACTACCTGTTGTACATGAATCATAAGCACCAGTCCCTGGCAAGCAAAAAGCCTTTGCTCCTATTTTGCCACTCTTATTTTGATTGTCTGCTCCAATATTTATTGGTGGCTGTGTATTGTTCCCTGGTGGAGTAGCTGTTGGGGCTGTCCATACAGCTGAGGCGATATTAAATGAGACCAATGCAACGACAATTAAAAGATATTTTATATTTTTCATTTTATTTTTATTAATGTTTTAAATTTATAATTTTATTTTAATTTTCTAAGCGCCCAATTACTTCCACTATCATCTATTCTAACATGTATTTTTGACGCCATTGGATCGCCTATTGGAACTAATGGAATCCTATATTTTCCGTCGGTTTTCTGTATCTTCAGAGGAGATGGTTTACCAGTTGGTTCTTTGTGTGTGTCATCATCCTTTACTGCTGAAATTATCTCACTCTGTCCATTACCTATTCCAACCTTCATTCCTTCAACATACCAGCTAGAATCATCGCCAGAATCCATTCCACCGCCACCCTTACCAACAGTAACACATTTTTCAACCCAATTAGAATAAAGTCCAGCCGAAGAATGCAAAGACGAATCAGCTACGGTTCTGACCTTAAAACATTTTACACCCTCACTCGCAGTATTTTTAGAGAAGAAGCAGTTAGCAGTATTCACGACACCAGCGCCATCTGCGGTTGTCCAAATATTACAAGAACTTACTGGCATATCCGAAGGATAACTACTACGAACCATGTGCTTCCATCCACCAATACTCGTTCTCCATTCTGGAAGAAATTGATCCGCAGTATCGGTTGTCATAGCGCTTCCATCATTATTCCAATCAATATCAAACTGAACACCACCACCAACTGGATCTGTCGCTGAAATTGTATAATTCCAAGGTGCATCAAAAGAGGCAGTCGATGGGCCACTTATTACAGGGTCAGATGGCGGAACGGCGGAAAGTGACTTAGGTGCCTCGCCCGAAGCCAGTACGTGTATTGGGAAATTTACCAATCCGTAACTTGTATTACCATGATCTCCCGCAGCAACGTTAATAAAAAAAAGAGAAATCATATGGTCTCCCGGAGCTAGCCTAGTATCACCGCCCAATTGTATATTTATCTGAGTATTTAAATTAGAAGCCGAAGTTCCTTCTGTTTTTGTCCATTTATTTTGAGCTATAGAATATTTATCAACCAAGACTCTATTTAAAGCATTTAAATATGTTTCAGTAGTATTATATACGCCCAAATAATTAGCAAAACTTGAAAGTGGTAATTTATTAACAACATCCAAAGAAACCGTCGTTATCGGGTCCAACTTAACCGTACTAAAATTACCTATTGGGATACTAAAACGTATGTAAGGATTAGTCTGGCTATACTGATTATCAAAGGTTATCTGCGATTTATCAAAAACGTTAAAATTATACCCCCTTGTTGCTAAATAAGTATTAATCGCTCTAAATGTGTCTTGTTGGCCCCACGCAGTGGAGTTATATGTAATACCCATTTCAGACAAATATATTTTTTTATCAATAGCAGGCAGACGAGGCAGGACTTGTCGCTGTCCCCACATACTACCTGACACAAATGCTCCATATTCTGGTGCCTTATCCTGCGCTTCTCTGATTAAACTAAATAGCTCAGATTGACTGTAACCACTTATTGGATTTGGGTAATCAGTATAAATTGGAGCCCAATCATCATTAATATTAAGCATATTTATTTTACCAGAACCATCAGAAACAGTATTAATAAATACTTTTGGCATAAGACCGGCTGGATTTATACCTGCATTGAATACATCTACGGCATACCAAATATCTTGTCTGGAAAAATAAGAATTTCCACAAACAGTTGGAGAATGTGCGGTTATATCTATTTGTATATTTTCATTATCTTTATAAGTTCTCCACTTTCTTATCACAGGACTCAAGTACTGCTGGTAAATTTCACTAATACCATCTTCTTCGGGTGGTCTATCAAAATAAAAACTAGTCGTAATCCCGGTACCTTCGCTTGCAATAAAATAAACTTGCTCAGCAAAAGAGTAAGTAGGAATAGATAGTGCTAAAAACAAAACAACAGCCGAGATAGTGAAGTTTTTCTTACCACGAACAACGACAACAAGGCACGCAATAACTATTAAAAATAACAACGCCACAGCAACAGTCTTGTTCCAATCAAACAAACCAGCACTGTTAATCTCAAAAATCTTACTATCTAAAACCACATTGTTCCCATCTTTCAAGACAACAGAAACTGTGGGATTTTTACATTCTTTTATTATATTTAAGTCTAAATGTAAACTTTCAGAGCTTTCACCCAATTTCTTACTAAAATCATCAATACAGTCTATAGATGAACTGTCAAAAATTTTAATATTTGCCTCGGCTGTATTTATCTTGGTGCTTGTTCCAGCTCTTGATCCCCAAAAACTATCAGCTGAGGGGGTCCAAAAAAAGGAAAGTTTAGCAATATCTCCTTTTAAATAATAATCTTTATCCAAAAGAACATTTTGGATTGTGGCACTGGAGCCTCTCAAAACATAATGAAAAACCACCGAATTAGAAATTGTTTTTTTACTAGAATCAACCAAAGACAATAAAACATCATAAGCCTGCGGGGTTTTTTCTAGTGGTAAGTAAAGAGAAAATTCCTTTATCTCTCCAGTCTTAATTAAAATATTCTGATTTTCATCTATCTCGTTTTTTAATAAATCTCCAGAAACTGAGCGCCTAAAAACAGAAAAAGCCGGAAACAGAGAAATATCGCCTCCGGAATTATTAACAATTTTACAATGTGCAATAATTTTTTCTTCAACAGCAATATCAACTCCTTGGCGAGGTAAATATTTAGTACCACTCACCTCTTTATCTACTGTTAAGTAACAAGATTCGGAAGATAGCAACACTCCATCAAAAGAGGAATTGAGTTCAACCTCCCCAACTGGCAAAGAGACCATCTCTAGGCCGTTTAGGTTAGTTAACATTATCCATAATTTGTATTTTCCAGAAATATTTACTGGTGCTGTATAAATTATATTTTCAGACAAAGACTGTCTTCCAGAAAAACTTAATACCTCATCAAAATACTTAACATCATACAAGACACTGTCGTCCCCAGATTTAGTAAGCTTTATTCCATATTTAATTTGAGGTTGAACTTTTTGGCCATTTATTATATCAAAAGATATATTAATTTGGTTGTTATTTTGCGAAATAATTTTTCTGTTATAAATAGAGATATCGCTATCACTCGAAAACATAGCAGTAGACTGAGGTTTCGGTGTATTTAAAACAACTTTTGTCGTACTAGCATTAGCAGAAAAACTTAAAAAAGGAAAAGCAACCAAAAACAAAACCATTAAAAAAAGTTTTTTCATAATTAAAATTTTATTTATATTTGTAATTCATTATAACACCTCCCGCCCTCTTGGTATAGTGAATAACTTTTTGCGTTTGACTTTTTTAACATTGCAAGTATAATTGTGGAAGTTGATTGTCCGCTGAATGCGGGCGTTTTTTTTAGAAAAATTAGTCAGTTGTCATTCCGGCCTCGACTTTGTTTACTTATGAGCGGAGCGAATTAGAAAACAAGAAGTGCCCTTGTGGTACGAGCCGAACTCCAGAGAATACCAGAAATAACTGGATCCCGGATCGAGTCCGGGATGACAAAAGATGAGACAATAAGAAATATAATTTAATAGTTTAAAAGCATAACAAAAACACAATGTTAGATTTAAAGGCGATGAATTCTGCGCTTGCGCAGTTGGAGGAAGAAAAAGGTATTCCAAGAGATAAAGTTATTGAGGCTATCGAGCTAGCTCTCGCGGCAGCATATAAAAAGGATTACGGAAAGAAAAATCAGATAGTTAGGGCTAAATTCGATATAAATTCTGGAGCTACTGAATTTTCACAGGTGAAAGTTGTTGTAGATGGGTCAATGTTAAAGCCAAAACCAGAGTTAGACGAGAAAGGAAATGTTATCTCAAAAGAGGAAGATGAGGTTCTTGAAGAAGGTGCTGTTAAAAAGGTTTACTTTAACGAGGACCACCACATAATGCTCGCCGATGCCAAGAAGATAAAGAAAGATAGTGCACCAGGAGATGAGCTTATCTTTAGTCTTGAATCAAAAGATGATTACGGAAGAATTGCTGCACAAACAGCTAAGCAGGTTATAATCCAAAGGATTAGAGAGGCTGAGAAGGTTTCAGTTATTAAAGATTTTGGACAAAAACAGGGTGAGGTTATTACTGGAAAAGTTCAAAGAATGGAAGGCGGAAATGTGTTCGTTGACCTCGGTCGTGCAACAGGCATTATCACAAAGGAAGAACAAGTTCCTGGCGAAAGATACAGACAGGGTGAAATAATCCGAGCATATCTTTACTCAGTAGAAGAGTCACCACGAGGAATCAATCTAAAGCTAAGTAGAGCCCATCCCCTATTCATAAATAAGCTTTTTGAGATAGAAGCTCCTGAAGTTGCTAATGGTATCGTTGAAATAAAAAGTATTGCGAGAGAAGCTGGATCCAGAACAAAAATTGCCGTTCACTCAAACGAAAACAACGTTGATCCAGTAGGATCCTGTGTTGGTCAAAGAGGAACAAGAGTTTCGACCATTATAAATGAACTTGGAGGAGAAAAAATCGACATTATTCCTTGGTCAGAAGACGCAGAAACATACATAACAAACGCACTCTCCCCTGCCAAAGTCACAAAAGTTGAAATCGACGAGAAAAATAAAACCTCTAAAGTTACTGTTGCAGACGACCAATTCTCTCTGGCAATTGGAAAAGGAGGACAAAACGTAAGACTCGCTGCAAAGTTAACAGGCTGGAAAATAGACATCAAATCAAACATCACCACAAAAACATCTGACGAAGATACAGAAGATGTCATTGTAAAGGAAGATGAGGAAGGAATATAATTAACACCCTCCCGATAACCACCCTCGAAACCTCGCTTCCCTTTTTGGAAACGAGGTTTCTGGTTAAGGAAGAACGGACTAACTCCTGCGCTTTCTGAATTAGGTAGCGCGAAACGTCTCTTCCTATGGAAGTGACGTTTCTGATTTACGATGAGGTTTAAAGTGGCTTGTAGTTTAGTGTAAGTGGTAAATAAGAAACGTCGTTTAGAGAGTAAACGACGTTTCGCTTTGG
>CAZHDO010000010.1:0-28218 GCA_964531375.1 uncultured Candidatus Saccharibacteria bacterium | reverse complement strand
GAACCGGTAACCTCTCACGTGACAGGCGAGTGCTCTAACCAGTTGAGCTACGACCGCATCTACACTTCAAAAATCTTCTTCCCGCGGCACTTTTAAGATAAAGTTCCCGCGTACGAGCGTCATCTTGGGTATTATATTCTTTTGTGTATATAATTTTTAATTTACCCATGCGAGAGGTTGTTTTTGTTTTTCCTCTCAAATGCTCGCTGAAACGTCTTGCAAGGTTATTGGTAAAGCCTTTATATATTTTACCTTTATCATCTTGTAAGACGTATACAACGTACATGTTTTTGTTGGACGAGGCTCCCCGCCCGAACGTACCGACGTTCGGTACGGGCGGGTAACCAGTTGAGCTACGACCGCATTTTTTACTTTTCAAATATAACAGGATTCTCTACTAAAGTCCACATGTGTCGGGGGTGGGAATCGGACCCACGACCGCAGCTTTATGAGTGCTGTGCTCTACCAACTGAGCTACCCCGACATTTTCTTTGTAAAATTTCTTTTGTTTGCGTCTGTATTTTGTACCATATCTCGTTACTTTTTTCAATAATCTTTTTGTATTATACCCTAAAGTTTGAAAAAATACCCTTATTATATTAATATTAAAAAACGTTGAAAATTATTGCCGTTGTAGCTCAGTTGGTAGAGCACGTCATTGGTAATGACGAGGTCACCGGTTCAATCCCGGTCAACGGCTTAGATGGAAAAAGATTTTGATAGTTGGAACGAAAAGAAGAAGATAATCAGTAACCTCAATAACCTTTTTTATCATGAGCGAGAAATTTGGTGGTGCCATTTAGGAATAAATGTTGGTTTTGAACAAGACGGAAAGGGTAGTAATTTTTTAAGACCGATACTCATAATTAAAGGTTTTAGCAAAAATGTCTTGTTATGTGTTCCTCTTACTACTAAATCTAAACAAGGAAAATATTACTCAGAGATTGTTCTTGGAGATGGTTTATCACGAAGAGTTATTTTATCACAATTAAAGATGATCGATTCCAAAAGATTAAGAGAGAAAATCTGTATGATTGACGAAGAGCAGTTTAAGAAAATTAAACAAAAAATCATTCATTTGATTGAATGATTTTTTGATTTTCTCCCTCTCTTGCGAGAGGGTGAGGCCGAAGCCATTTGTGTTTCAATGGTAACAAAATGGTATATGTTGTCAAGTCGAATAAAAAGAGTAATATAATTTTATCGCCAATTTAGTTCAGTGGTAGAACGCTACTTTCGTAAAGTAGAAACGTGGGTCCGATTCCCGCCATTGGCTCCATATTTATGAATGAACAAGAAATTGTACAAAAAATAAAAGAGCTTGAAGATGAGATGCAGAAGTATGATTTCTGGGAGAATAAAATTCATGCTCAGGAGGTTTTAAAAGAACTATCTAAATTAAAAGAGGATCTTCTTGGTGCTAAAAAATACGACAGGGGTGATGCGATTGTTACTATTTTTTCTGGCGCAGGAGGTGACGATGCTGAAGATTTTACGAGCATTCTGCTTGAGATGTATTTTAAATATATCGATAAAAAGGGCTGGAATTCTTATATTATTCACAAGAATGAAAATGATCACGGAGGGTATCGAAATATAACCTTTGAGGTTAGCGGAAAGGAATCATATGGTACGTTAAAAAATGAATCAGGTGTTCACCGACTCGTGAGAGTTTCTCCCTTTTCGGCAAAAAAATTAAGACATACTTCCTTTTCCTTAGTTGAGGTTATTCCGAAATTTAAAAAAGGTGAGGCTTTTGAGTTGCCAGAAAGCGAACTCCAAGTTGAGTTTTCAAGATCTAGTGGGCCAGGCGGGCAAAATGTAAACAAAAGAGAAACCGCCGTTCGAGTTGTACACACTCCAACCGGTCTTTCTGCTCACTCTGACGGCGAACGTTCTCAGCTTGCTAATAAAGAAAAAGCAGTAGATATTTTGAGGGGTAAGATTTTTAAATACCTAGAAGAGGACCGAATTAAAAAAGAAGAGGGTATGTATATTAGCAAAAATACTTCAGCTGAATGGGGAAGTCAGATACGTTCATATGTTTTTCATCCTTACAAAATGGTAAAGGATCATAGGACAGGTGCTGAGACAAGTAATGTTGAAGCGGTTCTTGGGGGTGCTATAGATGAATTTATTGAAGCTGAAAAAGACTGGGATCCAAAGAAAAAAGTTGTTATAAACCAAGACGATTTAAAATAATTACAATAAGTTTTTATTTTGCTTTAAAAAATTGTTGAGTTGTCTGTAATTTTGGTATACTTAAGAGAACAGTTTTTAATTGTTTTAATTTTTATATTTCCAAATGATTTATTTAGAAAATATTTATAAAAAATATTCCGACAAAACCATCGCTCTTGATAATATTTGTTTTGAAGTCGGGCGAGGGGAGTTTGTGACTATTGTTGGGCACTCTGGCGCAGGAAAGACAACAATTCTTAAGATGATAACGGCAGAAGAAAACCCAAGCGCAGGCAAGGTATTTTTCGAATCAATAGACGTGCACGATCTCGGCAGAAGAGAAATTCCAAAATACAGAAGAAAGATAGGTGTTGTTTTTCAGGACAACAGACTGATTCCTAATAAAACTTCGTACGAGAATATTGCATTTGCTATGGAGGCGGCCGGCAGAAGCGAGCACGAAATTGTTTCTGATGTTCCAGATATTTTGAATCTTGTTGGGCTTGAAAATAAGCTTTGGAATTTTCCGCATGAATTATCTGGGGGAGAGCGCCAGAGGGTTTCGATTGCGAGAGCGATTATAAACCAGCCAGAATTAATAATCGCAGATGAGCCAACTGGAAATCTTGATCCAATAAATACCCTTGATATTGTTAAATTATTTAAGAAAATAAACGAAATGGGCACAACTGTTATTCTCACTACTCACAATAAAGGCGTCGTTGATCTTATTGGGAATAGAGTTATTACTGTCGAAAGAGGTCGGGTTATTCGAGACGACAAAGAGGGTAAATATAGCTTATAGTTTTAAATTAATTTTATGATATTAAACATAAAAAGAATTATTAAATCAGGGTTCGTGAATTTTTGGAGAAATGGCGCTATTTCCCTTGCATCTGTTTTGGTAATGATAGTTTCTCTTTTTGTGGTGACTTCGCTCGTGATTGGTGGCGCAATGACAGAATCAGTGATTTCTCTCCTTAAAGACAAGGTTGATATTAACGTTTATATAAAAACAAACACCGTTGAAAAAGATATTTTAGATTTAAAAGATAAATTAAGTAATTTACCAGAAGTTAAGGCTGTTCAATATATAAGCAAGGACGCAGCTCTAGACGCCTTTAAAGAAAGACATAAAGATAACTCTTTGATTTTGAGTTCCCTTGATGAATTAAAAGATAATCCACTCGGGGCAGTGCTTAGTATTAAGGCAAAAGATCCTTCTCAGTATGAAGGTATCGCAAAATTCTTGGAAGAAGGGGACACTGCAATATCAGCAGATGGTTCTGGAATAATAGATAAAATAAATTTCTATCAAAATAAGTTAGTTATTGATAGGTTAACAAGACTTATAAATGCAACTGAAAAAATAGGATTTTCAGTATCTCTGGTATTCGCCATTTTAGCTGTCATTGTGACACTAAATACAATACGTCTGGCTATTTATACATCGAAAGAAGAGATTTCTGTAATGAGATTGGTTGGCGCAAGTAATTGGTACATCAGAGGGCCATTTATCGTCTCCGGCGTTATGTGTGGTGTAATTGCCGCTACTTTTACAGTAGCTGTGTTTTATCCGATAACCGTCTCGATTGGAGACAGGACCGCTGATTTTCTTGGTGGTTTAAATTTGTTTACTTATTACAAACAAAATATTCTTCAAATCATTGCTATCAATTTCCTTTCTGGGTCTATTTTGGGTGCGATTTCAAGCTATATTTCTGTTCGAAGATATTTGCATGTTTAATTAATGAAAAGTTTCTTTTTAGATAAAAAAAGATTTTTCTGTTTTAGTCCTGAGGTAATGATCTTAACTTTTACGATTGAGATTCTTTTGGCGATATATGTTTTTCTGAGATATAAGGCGAGTAGTTTTGTGCACACCTCTATTTTTTTGTTGGTACTACTTTCTTTGTTTCAGTTTTCTGAATACAACGTTTGTGGTGGTGGGTTTGTTCTGCCTTGGTCAAGATTTGGATTTTTTGTGATAACAATAATTCCCATATCAATGCTTGAGCTCATTTCTAATATTACAAAAGAAAGGCGCCACATTGAGCAGTCTTATTTTCTAATGTTTTTCTTTTTAGCTGTTTTTGCCTTTTTACCTGAGGTGATAATTCAAGCTGTTTGTAAGGGTAATTACATAATGTTTGAGACGGCATGGCACGGAGTTTCGCTGACATACCTCTTTTATTATTTTGGAATACTTTTTCTTGGAATGTGGAAAATCGCCAAAGAGTTTTTAAGAATAAAGAGCGATAAAAGTAAGTCAGATAAAGCCGATTTGCTTATCTGGTTATTTGTAGGATATCTTACGTTTCTTGTTCCGACCGGGGTAGTCGATCTGGTTACTCAACTTGGATTAGAAATAATACCTTCTGTGCTTTGTGGTTTTGCTGTAATTTTCGCTTTTATATTATCTTTTAAGGTTGTACCGCTCGCCAAGAAAATCGGCTTGTAAAAAAGGTTTTTTGTGTTAATATAATTGAATCTTTTAAATGTTGCGGGATCGTATAATGGTAGTACGCAAGCCTCTGGAGCTTGTTATCTTGGTTCGAATCCAAGTCCCGCAGTTAGGAGTCCGCTGTTAAGCGGGCGAGTGACGGAGGGAAGCGAATGAACTGCTTCATTCGCGCCTTGGATTCGAAAGGCGTAGTATATCGCCGTAGGCGATACGAGCCGGGGCCGAGAGTACTTAGTGCTCGCAATCCGCGAAGCGGATGAGAACACTTAGCAACTCGTGGCCGAATCCAGTCTGTTGATATAGAAATTTAGCCGAGAGAGAAATTGCAAGTCCTGTAGTCATTGGTTTTTCCTAGTAACACCCTTAAAATCAATAAGTATTTTTTTTGTTTGAGCTATTTTATTCTGATATAATCTAATAATGAAAAAAAATGAGAAAAACCTTGTTGATGCATATGGACAATATCTTTTGGGTTACTTAAATGGCGAAAGAAAGCCCGAGATCGTAGAACGAGATGATAACTTTATTAGCGTTGGAGAAAGGTTTGGAGGGGAGACATACTTTTCTGATTATAAAAAATGGAGCCCGTTAGAGAAAAAGGCGATTAAATATGCAAAAGGAAAAGTTTTAGATATTGGTTGTGGAGCGGGGAGACATTCACTATATCTACAAAAATTAGGATTCGATGTTGTGGGAATAGATAATTCTCCATTAGCCATAAAAGTTTGCGAATTACGCGGTCTAAAAAAGGCTAAAGTATTACCGATTGATGGTATTGATGAATTTAAAAAGGACTCATTCGATTCGATACTTATGCTCGGTCATAATTTTGGTTTATTCGGAAATTTTAATAGGGCCAAATCTTTGCTAAAAAAGATGTATAAAATAACCTCGGATAATGCTTTGATAATTGCGGAAACAAGGGATCCTTATTTAACAAATGATCAAACTCACTTGAACTACCATAAACTAAATCTAAAAAGAGGAAGAATGGCGGGTCAGTTACGAATTAGGGTTAGATATAATAATCTTATGGGTCCTTGGTTTGACTATTTGTTTGTATCAAAAAAGGAAATGGAGAATTTCGTTGAAGGTACGGGGTGGTGTATTAAGAAATTTATTGATTATAAAGATTCAGGTTCTTATGTTGCCATAATTGGCAAATAGCAGAGTCTAATTTTATTGAGCCATATTATTAGCTATTATGGTTCCAATTTGCGACGGCCAGTTTTGTGCGCACCCAAAACTACAGGAAGAAAGCAACCCTCTTCGTTTCCGCTCTAGATGGGGAATTCCGAGTCTCCGATTTGAAAATTTTTTAATATAATGTATTTATGTATTCTAAATCAAAAAAGACCTCATTGTTAATTTTGGGTATAACATCCATCCTGCTGTCTAGAGCAATGTTATTTTCCTTGAACGATCCGGAGGGGCCAAATCTTTTGGTTGTTATGGTGATGTCTGCTATTGTCTATTTTTTATCTTTAGTATTATTTTTATCTATTTTTTCGACTGTAGGTAAGTTTCAACACACGTCTCGTTTTTCGTTTACAGATTTTAAGAGGATTTTAATGGTGATTTTTATTCAAATAATAATAGTTGTTATTCTTTATTTTTGTTTAAAATAAGATTTTGTCCTTTCGCCAATTTAGTTAAAAGTGTTAAAATAAAACCATGAACACATATAACTGGTATTCACAACTTATAAAGCCGACTTGGGCTCCTCCAGCATGGCTCTTTGGGCCTGTGTGGACTGTTCTGTATATGATTATTGCCGTTTCGTATGGTGCGGTGTTTTACAGGGTAATTAAAGGAGAGCTTGCGTGGGTAGTGGCTTTACCTTTTGTTCTTAATCTAATTTTTAATATCGCGTTTACACCGATACAATTTGGGCTCAAAAATAATCTACTCGCAGCTGTAGATGTTTTGCTTGTTGTCGGTACGCTCATCTGGGCACTTTATGTTGTTTGGCAAACTTCACCTGACCTGCGTTGGGTGGTTTATGTTAATACACCTTATCTTCTTTGGGGTATCTTCGCGACATGTTTGCAGCTAACGATAACGTATCTGAATAGATAACGTATGCGCGTGTGGGATATACATCCGAAACATCTGTGTCGGAAACATTTACTTGCAGAACATCGCGAGCTTCATGGTCTTTGGAATATTTTAACCAAACATGGCGGTAAAGGAGGGTATTCACGCCATCCAGAAACTTTGCGCTGGGTTGGAAAAAAAAGCACTTTATATTCGCCACGAATTACTTGTTAAGGAATTTTCACAACGCGGGTATCAACATCACACACCACTAAAAAAAGAGCTTGCTGTTGGTTTAGATAAACAAAGAAAATTTATTAATACAATTGAAGAACAGAAGATTATTCTTAAACAAAAAGAATGCGAGTGTCTTCTTTTTTAAAATATCTATGAATATGGAAGACGAAATTATTAATGAAATTTTAAGGGGTAATAGTGTCGCTATTGTCGGAGTGTCGGAATCGGGAAAGACTTATTGGGCTCAAAATAGTCTATTGCCAAGGTTAAAAAAACTTGGAAAGTCTGTAGCTTATTCAGATAGTGGATTTAATGATGTTGAAATTTCTGATGTCGCTGTGTTTGATGAAGTTGAAACCTTGTTCGATATCAAGCACTTAGAAATAAAATATCCAGAAGAAAATCCATTTTATTCTGAAATATATCTTAAAAAAGTTAGCGATTGGTATCGTATGTATACAAGACACAAAGAGCCTACTGTTTATATTATTTCAAGAAGGGAAGAGGATATCCAATATTTAGTAGATAATTTTAATAAGACCGATTGGGACAATCGAAACTTGAAAGTATTTCGTTTTCCTTTATTTTAGTATATGTGTTTGTGTCTATTTTTTATATAAAATGAATAGCATTTGTAGCGTTGTTGTTAAGTTTTTGAAATAATAGTAGTATCACAAGTATGAAAAATTGCAAAAAAAGTTATATTATATTGGTTCTTTTGATTACGGTTTCTTTGTTTGTGGTAAGTCGTGCCGTGTATTTTTCTGAAAATAAAAGAATAGAATTACCCACCTTCTCTAATACTGAAGTAACAGGAGTGGAAAGATTGCCGTCGTCAGAAGTTACTGAACAAATTACTACGATCGATGTTCCTCGGGTAACTAACTACTCCGAAGAGACAAGCGTGGAGCAGGTCCAACCGCCAATAAAAAGCAAGGAAATTGTTACAAGAGATAAGTTTCAGAAATCAACAGATGGTACAGTAACGCTTTCGGCAAGAAAGACGCAGTCGACAGTTGAAGTCCAAATAAAGAAAAATGGAACTTTAATTAAGGGTTTTACTTTTGATGAAATATATCCAGCTGATAATTCTGGAAACTCATGGACAGCACGACCACCAAGTATTGATTTATCTCCAGATGGTATAAAAATTGCCTATTCTGATACTGAGGGGCTAAAGATTTTTAATTTATTAACCGAAATCACACAAAAAATAAGAATTCATCCCTCTTTTAATAATCCACAAGATGAAGGGATTGGATTTGTTGATCCTTTTTGGTTTCCCGACAGTAAATATATTGGTTATTCTCAAACTTCATACGAAGGCTCAAGGTTTGGAGTTGCTGACTCAACAACGGGAGAATATAACGATTTCGTTCTTCGTTTAAGCCCCAGCACGATAGAAGCGGCTCAAGTAAAAGGGAAAAGTTATCTTATTTATTCGACATCTCAAGATAACGAATATGGTGGATCATGGGGATTGTTTGTGGCCGAGGTTGTTTCTGTTCAGGATATTAAATTTGTTAATTTAATTGATTCTATTAAGACTGAGGTTGATGTTACAAAAGTTTCATTTGATAATGCCCAAAATCTTATCGTGTTTGAATTCTATCGAGACTTATATAAACCAACAAAAGCGAAGTATCGAGGAACTATTTCTATTGACGGCAGTAATTTTTCTGAGACAAAAATTGCGGATTAAGTAGAAATTTACTTTCGTTGTTAAAATTTTTTTTATTTGAAAATAAATTTATTTGTCTTCATAATACACAAAGATAGATATTATTGTTTTGTTTTAGGTAAAATAATTTTATATGAAAAATAAAAGTTGTGAGAGTTGTTTAATGCCACTTTCAAATGATCCTGGTGTTAGTGGGTCTGAGAAATATTGCAGTTATTGTTTTAAAAATGGGGAATTGTGCTATAAAGGAGACGACGTTGGGGAATTTAAAAGAATTTCATACACCAAAATGCGGGAAAAGGGTATGAATTTTTTTGTTGCTAAATTTTTCACGTGGATCATTGGCTTTGCCCCAAGATGGAAAAAGTAAGGTATTTATTATGTTTTTATGTTTATTTTAATTTAAAAAATGGAGCAAAATAATAAAATTAAGTTTTTGGGTGTGGGGTTGGTTTTGTTACTGATCGTGGTCTTCGCTGTTGTTTCAAAGGCTCCGCCTAAGGAGTTAGATAACCCAAATATTATTGTTCAAGACTCTGGTTGGTCTAATTTTTTTGGTGCGATACCTGTGTTGAATAAAAAAGAAGCGGATGTAAATACCGGAACAACTTCTGTATCTGCTAATTATATTACACCTCTTGCTCCTGTGGCTTTCCAACCTTCGCTCGCTAAGGTTTCTTTTGACAGCCAGAAGGTTGATATCAAGCCAGAAATTGCTCAAAATTTTTCTCTATCTGAAGTAAAAAATATTCCTGATATGGAGAAAAAATATGGTTTTACTTTTACAAAAGACGAGTTGGTAAAATTAGAACAAAATAAATTTATTATAAAAAATTTACTTGATACTAATTTGGTGGGTGAGGGTGGTGTTGGTGTGCCCGATAATGGAAGGGAATTTATTGCTTTGTATAAAAAAATTATCGGTGATAGTGATTATAAAAGCAGGACCCAGGCTGATACGGTTTTTGTTTCTTCCGACTCGATGATGAATTTATTTTCAATTCTATCTGTTGAGCTTCTAAAAGAAACAGAAAATAAATATTTGTTTGAACAAACATTTTCTATAACAAAAATTATGTACGATCAGGCCTCTGTTAATTTAAAGAAAGCCACTTCGGCGACGGAGCGTAATCAATGGGTTAAGATTAGAAATTATTTTGCCGTGCCTTATGTATTACTTTCGACCTCAATAAGACCACTTACTGCTGATGAGTATTGGAAGTTGTATCGGGCAAATGGCATTGATGTTGATACTGCTAAGGCTGAAATTCAAGCGAAAGACAAGGATGTCGACAGTTATTCAAATACTACGGGGTTCGTGAAGGGTCTTGGTCTTGATACTGACAGTGAAAAAGCTGTATTGGCTGATTTGAAAAATAGCTATGATGCAAAAGAAGCTCGCGGGGTCCCATCCATTTTTGAGACAGAATTTAACGACCCAATTGCTAATATTCAAGTTAAAATACCATTTACTTTATTTAAGCCTCGGGGAACATACACAAGTAGTTCTTTGCGACGTCAGTATTTTAGAGTTGTGCAGTGGTATCAACAAATTCCGCTTATGTTGAGTAGCAAGGAGTTAACAAGTTATGCTGTTGGTATTGGAAAGTTGATGAACGACAGTAAGGATGCTATGGGTCAGTATAAGAATTTTTCATCTTTAATTGCTTTTATTGTGGGAGAAAGTGATGATTCTGACGCAAGTGATTATGCGGCGGCGGTGAGTGATTTGGGTATTGATAAGGCATACGACAAAAAGATATTGGGTGAATATTTAAATAAACGAAAACCTAGTGCAAAAATAAAAGCACTTCCTGTTAATATTAATCCCGACGCGGGCGTTACTGTGGCAGATGAAATGCAGGCGATTCTGGGTATGCGTTTTATGAGTCAAAAGTTTATTCCAGACTCTTATTGGACCAGTAAATTAACACAAGGCGATGAAGCTCCTGAGGTAAACGGTCAAAGTTTGCCTGATAAAGCATCTTCTCTTGAGGTTATGTCTATCCTTGGTTCTCTGTATGCAAATAAACACCTTTCTGATTTACCTTTTTATTTTAAAAGCAAGGGTGCTGTTGATACGAGATTGGCAGAATTAAAATCAGAATCGCAAGCTTGGGGTGAAAGTTATTGGCAAAGTAATTTATACACTAGTACGCTTTGGACTATTTCCGGATTATTTAATTGGTTAACAGATAATCATTCTGTTTTACCGCAGTTTATGCAGTCACCTCTTTGGGAAGCGAAAACCCTACTTACGGCTTCTGGATTCTGGACGGAGTTGCGACATACTTCGCTTTTGTATGCTAAACAGTCTTTTGCGGAGAAGGGTGGCGGGGGTGATGATTCCTGTGACACACGCAAGGTTCCCGATCCTGCAAAAGGTTATGTGGAACCACAAGCAGAAGCTTACGACCGTTTATTTTACGCGGCAAAACGTCTCGTGGCGGAATACAAAGCACGAGGTTTCGATCTGCAAAATTTAGCTAAATTAGAAAATTATATTGCACTTTTGGATATAGTTCGTGAATATACAAAATTAGAACTAGAAAATAATAGCTTTAGTGAGTCTTCTGTAAGTATCAAAAATGATCGTATCGATAATTGTGTTGAGAATTTCATTTCTCCCGACTCAAAGATTGAAAGAGAAAATTCATATTACAGCCCGGTTAGTAGATGGGAAGAGCTGCGATTATTATTGGTGAGGCGCATGGAAGATTCTTTGCCTCTTCCTGTCGAGGGGCCAGTTTTGCCAATTAAAGATAAACGAACTGCTGTTGTTGCTGATGTTCATACTGATATGAATGGTGGTGTTCTTGAAGAAGGAACAGGTGTGCCGAGAGTTATCTTTGTTGCTGTTAAAGATATTAATGGGCCGAGGTTGGCGGTTGGTTTTACCTATTCTCAGTACGAAACAATTAGTAATGATAGGTTGACTGATGAGGATTGGCAGAAGAATTTTTATACCGATAATGGTGGTGACTATTCGATTACTTACACGTCAAAAAATAACTGGCCAGATATTAATAAATGGTTTCAAGAACTTTTGGGAAACAAATAATTTTTGGAATTTTATTTATTGGGTTTTTTGCCGGACTAATTTTTTATGTACAGCAAATTTCAAAATCTGATAATTTTATTTATCCTGCTACGGATAGCGCTTTAGACTTAGCAGTGCTTGATGGTATTGTTAAGACAGACGGAGGCTTCAAAATAAAAGGGGAGGGTGTTCGTGCTGTGGTTGTGCCACATCACCTTGTTGCTTCTGAACCCATTGCTGTTGGTATAAGACTAATGGCTTCCTCTAGCCCAAATTTAATTGTGATTATTTCGCCTGACCACTTTGGACGTTGTGCAAAATTGCTATGCACAACAAGGGGTGTTTTTCGAAGTTTTTTTGGAGATGTTTCCGTCTCAGAAAAAGATGTGCTTGAATTAGAGAAGAATTCAGAATTAGTGGACAATTCTCGGTTGTTTTCTGAAGAGCATGGTATTTTTACAGTTGTTCCTTTTTTAAAGCACTACATTCCTAATGCAGAAATTATTCCGATTGTTATGTCTCAAAAAGGAAACGGTTCTGAAAAAGAGCGAGCTGAAGTTATTGATTTATTAAAACCACTTTTGTCTAGAAAAGACGTTGGTCTTGTTATTAGTAGCGATTTTTCTCATTATTTACCACTTAAAGGGTCGAAGGAGATGGATACAAAAACTCAAAATTCATTTTGTGCCGGTAACGATGGGGAAATTTTAGATTTAAAAAATCCAAGTCAAAGTGATTGCCCTTTGTGCTTGTGGTTGTTGGAGCAGGAGGCTAAAAATTTAGGTTTTTGGAATCCAGTCTTAATTGCGCATACAAATTCAGCTGAAATATTAAAAGACTTGTCTGTAAAAGAAACCACCAGCCATTTTGTTTTTACTTTATTAAGCTCTCCCACGACGAAGAACTGCCCTCTGATTAGCTATTGACAATAAGATAATTAGGTGCTAATTTCAAGAAAATTGTTCTTCAAAATTCAACAAAGGGAGAAATACCATGGAAAGAATTTTCCGGTTTGTTCAATTTTTACTGATTGTTGCGGTTACTGGGGTTGTTATTATCCTTGGATTCTTAGTGGAGGTGTTGCGAATGGCAATGATTTTGGTGCCGACCGTTGCTCTCATGTTGAGCTGGGTCGTTGTCGCAAACAACTGCTATTTGCACCCAGCCGAGTTCGCAGATTTTTGCGACAGGGTGGGGTTGGCTATTGGATTTCCGCCCATTTTTTTGCTCTGTTTTTTCTGTTCGCGCCACCGGTTCTATCGGTTGCGGTGATGTCGATTTTTACTGCCCCGTCGGTTGAGGAGCAGTTGGTAATCGAAAGGCTCCGGAGGGGCCACCAATTTTTAAATCGCTCGTAAGGGCGGTTTTTTATTTTAACAAAATAAAAAACCGCCTACCGAGAAAGTGTGTCTGGTAGACGGTTTTCTTGGTTTGGGCGGTTGTTAAGGACGCTGTGCAGTTTCTTCGCCTGGATAGTTCCAGTCAAAGAAAACGCGCCCTTCTCTTTCTGTCACATTACCACTCAATTCCCCAACATCAAATCCTGGGTATACTGATTGGATAATGACCACGGGATAGCCAATATCATTTGTCTCGAGGTCAAAGACGATGGTTACAAAATTTGTTACTGGCGCGCGTTTGTTTGGGTCAGGCTTTACTCTTAAAGCGCAAGCCCCTTTGTTTAATTGGAATTTCTCCAATTCCTCTTGTGGGTATGTGTTGGCAGGAACGGTACTTTCCCATCCCACATTATCATCATGTTCGATAGTGGTGCTATGGGTTCCAAGGTCTTTTCCGTCCCAAAGTTCATCTACTAGTGTAAGGAAATCCTCCTTAACAAGTTCGTCTCTAAAAAGGCTTTGCAGAGAATGCCACCGAAAGAAGTTTCCAGCTTTTTGGCAGTACGGACCACGGAAGCAGGTTCCTTTGAGCCGCGTCTTCGTATGATCGCGCGCGATTATCGTAACACAGCCATCGTCTTCGTGGATTTTAAGGTACATGTTCTTTCTCCTGTGTTTGTTTTTGTGTCTGTTGGTATCACAGACACCACGTTCGGGTTATTCGCCCGAATCTGGATTTCTTATAATATATTTAGATTAATTTGTCAAATTATTCTTCGCAAAATTATTTGGTTTTATGTCTTGTGTTTTGTATAATTAAAGGTATTAAGGGTTAAATTAAAATAATAAATATGAATATTTTAGGTATATTTTTAGGGGTGGTGTTGAATTTTATTGTTGCGAGGGTTTGGTATGGCGTTTTGTTTAATGATTTATGGCGCTATTTAACAGATCGAACCCCAGATGAAAAGCCAGATAAAATCCAAATGTTAGTTGCTGTATTTTTCGCTTTCCTAATGTCTTTTGGGGCAAATATTATGGTTTCTGCTTTGGGTATAACAACTTACTCAATGGCTGTTATAGGTGGTTTGATTTTTGGTTTTATGTTTATAGCTCCAGTAATACTGAGTGAGTGGATTTGGGATAAAAAGAATTTTGTATTGGTCTCGATAAACGCTGGTTTTTATGTTTTGTATTTTGTTCTAATGTTCCTTATGTTTGTTTTTATAAGTTAATTTATGTTTGATAATTAATTACATTAATCCAATGACAACGCGAAATTAATCTTCTTATTAGTTTAATTATCCAATTACGGATTTTCGTGTATGCAAAATAAAAAAATATCACAGTCTGTTATATTAGCCTGTAGTCATATTTCCAAGAAATTTAACACGATAGAGGTTCTTAAAAATATTACTTTTACTATTGTAAGCGGTGAGAGAATCGGTTTGGTTGGTTCGAACGGGTCTGGGAAGAGTACGTTGTTGAAAATAGTTGCCGGTCTTCTTGAAAATGATGACGGAGTAATTTCTCATTCCAAAAAATTAAAAATAGAGTATCTTCCACAAACTCATTTTGGTAACGAAAATTTGAGTGGGGGAGAAATGGCAAAGAAAATATTGGCTCCAATTATGGCTTCCGAAGCTGATTTGTTTTTATTGGATGAGCCAACTAATAATCTTGATATTGAGGGTCTTGAGACTGTTGAGAATTTTATTAAAAAAAGTGATAAAGCCTTTTTGATTGTTTCTCATGATCGAATGTTTTTGGATAGAATTGTTAGTAAGATTATTGAGATTGATTCTGTAGTAAAGTCCTTGTTTATATACGGTGGAAATTATTCTGATTATATAAAAGAAAGAGAGGCTCGAATCGAGCGACAGTGGAAAGATTTTACTGACAAAACTGAACAAATCGATAAAATGAGTTCTTCTGTGAATCAGAGATTGTCCTGGATGAAAGAAATTGAAAACAAAAGAAAAGATAACAAAAACTTACCAATACATGAGAAGGAGAAGCCCCAAGCTGCTTTGCTTCGGGACAAGGAGGCTAAGGCCGGAAAACGAGCGAAAGCGCTGAAAGACAGACTCGCTATGTATGAGGAAAATACAGAAGAGGTTGTTCGACCACCACATCTTTTGCCTTTAAAAATTGTATTTGATAACGAAAGGGGTAGTACAAAAGTTTTTACACTAAAGGATGTTCAAAAGAAAATTGGTAAGCGAGACATTGGTCCTTTAAATTTAAATATTCTTTATGGAGACAGGGTACATATCTCTGGTAAGAATGGAGTAGGGAAGACGACATTGCTTAAAATGCTAATCGGCGAAATTTCTGCAGATAGCGGCGCTATTGAAAAAGGTGAGAATTTAAAGATCGGATATATTTCTCAGGAAAAATGGAGTTATAAATCCAGGAAAACTGTTATTGAGGAATTTATTGATACCACCAAGGTTGAAGAAACTGATGCTCGTAAAATATTAAATAGGTTTAGAATAACAGCCGAAGATGTGGGTAAAGATGTTTCTTTGGTAAGTCCAGGTGAATATTCCAGGCTTATAATCGCCGAAATGGTGGCGCTTAAGCCAAACTGTATTATTCTCGATGAGCCAAGTAATCATTTAGATTTGGAAGTTTTAGAAGAGTTGGAAAATGGTCTGAAGGAGTATAAAGGAACCTTGGTTGTGGTTAGTCATGATAGGTATTTTCTGGATAAATTAAAACTTAATACTGTTTTTGATTTGGATTTAAACTCGAGGATTATTGGATAACTGTGGTTTCTGGAATATTTATTAAATAACAGACAGTGCTATTTATGAAAAAACAAATTGTAATAATTCATGGAGGGACAACTTTTGATACATATGAAGAATACATTGCTTACCTTAAAAATAAAGAGGTAGGTATAGATAAATTTAAAATGCGAAAAGATTGGAAAGACACACTTATTTCTGTGTTGAGCGGTGACATTGAAGTTCTTTTTCCAAGAATGCCTAATGGAACAAATGCCAGATACGAAGAATGGAAGATTTGGTTCGAGAAAATGATTCCTTTTTTAAATGACGAGGTTGTTTTTATTGGACATTCTTTGGGTGGAATATTTTTAGCAAAATATTTTTCTGAAAGTGTCTTAGGTAAAAATAATAAAGCGCTTATTTTGGTTGCAGCTCCGTTTGATCGAGAGGGGCAAGGGGATTCTCTTGGCGATTTTATTTTATCGAAGTCTCTGGATAAGGTAGATGAGCAATTTTCTAAGGTTTATTTAATTCACAGTAAAGATGACCCAGTCGTTCCGTTCAAACAGTCTGGTGAATATAAAAAAGCGTTAGTAAAATCAGAATTGATTATCTTTGAAGATAGACAACACTTTAATCAAGAAGTATTTCCCGAAATAGTAGACTTGATTGATGGTCTATAAATAACAATTTAAATATATAAAAAAATGATCACATTTGGACCACATTTAAGAGGTCAGATACCTCATTCCAGCTGTTCGTCTTTATCAGTCCCTAAGTTTCAAAGAAACAGGTGACATAGAAATGGAATTAGGAATTTAAATTTTTTGAATGTATTAATTTTAAGGGAAATAATTTATTTTCCTTGTTATTTTGAAAGACTTAGTTTAGTATTCGCAGGAATATTAAATGGTTCGTTAAAATCAAAAACCGAAAGGAGTGGTCAGAATGTTTCCGAAGGAGCTAAAAAAGTTTCAAGAGTGCATTCTCGTAAGTAAAGAAGCCGTCGAGTCAACAATCAAGGAAAGGGGAGAGTTTGTTAAAAAAGCCAAAAAGGTTATTTTGAGAAACAGGCGTATTTCTAAGATTCTTACAGGTTTGCTTTTTTCTTGGAAAGAAACGGATCCAGGCAAGAGTTGTGATGTTTTCTTTTTCCTTGATTGTAAACAAGAAAAAAGGGTGGTTGTTCGCGAGTTTTTGTCTGTGGATGATATTTGTAAATCACAGGAGGAATGGCGCGAGTATGAGAAAAATAAGTCATATTATGGGAAATATGATAAAGTTCCTATTTGGTATCCTGTGGTTTCTTTGACTACGATAGCTCGTGATAAATGTAAAAAATGTGGCTCAATGGAACCAGTGGTTGAACATTACGTTCAGACCCTCGATTCTCCAGACGGAGACAACTGGCTCAAAGAAAAGATTGTTTTTTGTGTGAAGTGTCATAAAACAACGAGGCTGTCGCGGGAAAATTCATCAAATCGGTTTTGAATAGTTCAAATTTATAGGGTTCAGAAAAATTTCTGGGCCCTTTTTTATAATTAAAATCTGTTTTTAAAAAACGCATATTTCATTTTCTTCTTTTGCTTTGTAAAATGTTGTACAATTAATCGAGTCGTCTACGGATGGCTAACGTTTTTGCACCTTTTTGTCTTTAAAAAACGTATTAATAGTCAGTCTAATTTCTTAATCTATTGTTATAAAAATATGAGAGAAAAATTTAAAAATGTATTATTTTTTGTCGTTTTATTGGTTTCTTTTATCTCTGTAATTCCGACCAATTTTGCCTTTGCGGCGACTCCTCAGGTTGCTTCTGCGAGAATCACCGGGGCAAATACTGTTACGATATTTTTCTCTGAGCCTGTCGTCACTACTTTAAATGATTACAGTAACTTTACGGGAGCTTTAAGTGGTAAGAGTTTAAGTTATATTTCTGGATCAGGAACAGCTGTTGTTTATTTGAATTTTTCTGGGGCCGCTTTCCCTTCGAACGCCACAGGCGGACTTACGATAGCTTCGAGTGTGGTAAGTACGAGTGATAATTCTAACTTGGGAGGCGGTCCATATTCGGTGGTTGATGGTCAACTTCCACTCTTGTCTTCCTTTACCATGATATCGGACCTTGCGAATGGTACGGTTGCGCGTTCTGGTAATAAAATTTCTATTTCATTTACTGTCAATGAGTCAGTGTATGCACCAACACTTAAGGTTAATGGTAATAATGTTTCTGTTTACGGAAGTGGGGTAGGGCCATATACAGCCTCATATACAATGTCATCATCTGATACACAGGATATGGTTTCTGCTGTGGCTTTGTTTACTGATACTGCTGGTAATCAAGGTTATGGTTCATTTTCTTTGGGCGGGGGGTCTGGACCCAAAATAGTTTCTATAACTTCCGATGCAAATACAACGGGTAAACTTTTAGCGGGTGATAAAATTAACTTCGTGCTTACTTTGGCAAACCCAATGTCCGGCGCCTATATTTCTGGATCATACAACGGTGTTCCTCTTACTTGGACTACGGGAAATGGTGGCTCTACTTATACTGCGACTTATACAGTACAAACTGGAAATACAAGCACTTATGTTCCTTTGCAGATAAGCGGTGTTACTGTTAGGGATAATGCGGGTAATCTGAGTATTCCAGCATCTGGTAGTGATATTTTAAAAACGATAAATGCGCAATCTTTTTCAATTTCTGAGATTTTATCTATCCCTTATAATATAACGACAAATACACCTCGATATGGTTTTTATTCTCCAAGAGAGGGGACGATAAAGTGGGGAGGTGATTGTTCCGATGTAGGACAAACTGCGGCGCTTGGTGTTAATTATGTTCAGTTTAAATCACTTTCAAATGGTCTACATACTAATTGTACTTTGAGTGTTGTAACTGAAGCTGGATACACAAGTAATACTTTATCTATTCCAGCTTTTAATGTTTCAGTTATGGGGAATGGTCTTCCTGTTTCCCAGGGTTCATCTTCAAATTCGCAAAGTCAACTCGAGTTATTAAAAGCACAGTTAGCTGATCTTCAAAAAACAGCCACCATTAACGTTCCGGTTATTTCTAGCTATAAGTTCAGCAAGGCTCTTGGTTTGGGCTCAAGAGGTGTGGATGTTATTGAATTACAAAAAAGACTCAAAGAAGAAGGATTTTTTGTTGGCATTGCTAATGGTAATTATGGAGAGCAAACTCAGGCAGCTGTTAAGAAATATCAGAAAAAACACGGTTTGGCACAACTTGGTAACGTTGGTCCCGGGACAAGGGCTGTCTTGAATCAAGAGTAGAAGGGTTTGTATTTATGATTAAAAAATCCGCCTATTAAGTGGCGGATTTTTTAGAAAAATAAAATCAAGATTACTTCTTTTTTTCCTCTTTGTCTTTGTTGTATATCTCTTTTATGTCTTTTTTAATGACATTTGCAATATCACCACCTATTTTTAGACCATTTTTAAGGCTACTTTTTAATATTTCTACCCCCTTAGTGCCTACTTTTTCAGCAGTTTTCTTTAACCCTTCTTTGTATTCTTGTCTTTTTGGAGCGCTGTCTTTCCATTGCTTTTTAAGTTCCTCTGATACCTTGCTCGCCATTTTGCCAGCTTCATTGCCAGCCTTTTTAATAAGTGTTTTTGTCTTTTTTACTATTTCTCCCGTTTCTGTTTTTATGGTCTTTTTTGTCTGCTTATTTGTTTCTTTTTTCATTCCAATAGCATACCACAATATGTAAGATATAGGTAGTGTTTATTAAGTTAAATCATAAAAAATTAAATATAATGCGTGTTTTTTTGTAACCCGTAGGTGCAAATTTGTAAAATAAAGAGTATAATAACAGATAAGATATTGAATAATTAATAGGAATTTGTGGGGACCTTTAAAATAAGGCCATTTAAATCCTGATTAATCTATTCGCCTCTGTTGGTAAAAATTTCAACCAATTAGAGTTAACTCATCTTGATATTAAAAAGTAGCTAAAAAATTAAATATATGTTTTTAGAAATTGGACTTCTGCTTATTTCTTTATGGATTCTAGGTTTTGTTGTTTTTCACGTGACTGGTTTTTTTATTCACATACTTCTTGTGGCGGCGATTATTGTCACTTTGATAAGAATTATTAAGGGAAAATAAAATAGAGAGAGGCTTTGTGTCTGAATTAACGGCATTTTAAATTAAAAAAACATATGAAAAAATTTAATACAAGTTCGACAGTAGCGATGTTGTTCCTTCTTATCTCTTTTGTAATAGGATTGTATGGAGCAACTACCGCACATGCTTATGCTAATCCGTCACCAATAAATCTTAGAACCTCTGGTAATTTTGTAATTTTGGCCAAAACAGGAATATCAACCACTGGTTCTACTTATGTTTTTGGGGATATTGGAGTTAGTCCAGCTAAGGCAACCTACATAACTGGATTTGGTTTAATTCTTCCTTCTGCGAGTTCGTTTTCTACGTCGGCTTTAATCGTGGGAAAGGCATATGCACCAGACTATGCTGACCCAACTCCTGCTAATTTAACGACAGCTGTACTTGATATGCAGACTGCTTATACAGATGGAGCGGGAGAGCTCCTGATGTTACAGAATTAGGTGCTGGTAATATTGGCGGACTTACACTTGCCCCTGGTGTTTATAAATGGGGTACAGGTCTCATAATACCAGCGGACATTACCCTTTCTGGTGGCGCAAATGATATTTGGATTTTTCAAATAGCACAAAATCTTAATGTTAGTTCAGCTGTAAAAGTTATACTTACCGGAGGCGCGCAGGCGAATAATATTTATTGGATCGTTGCAGGGCAGACAACCATAGGAACGACAGCCGATTTTAAGGGAAATGTTTTAGATCAAACAGCGGTCGTGTTAAATACCGGAGCAACTCTTAATGGTCGGGCATTAGCCCAAACAGCTGTTACCTTGGATGCAAATGCTGTCACCATGGTATCTTCTATAATTCCGATGACACCTGTTCCTGTGATAACTCCTGTCGTGCTTCCTGTCCCTGTTTTGATAGCAACACCGACTGTTGTAACCCCCACAACACCAATAACAACATATGGAGGAGGATATTCTACAACGTTATTAACTCCAGTGATACACGTGACTTCATCAGGTAAGTCTGATTTAGATAAATTGAATGACTTGCTTAAGATTTTGAAGTCTTTGCAAGCACAACAGGCTAGTGGACAAGGTACCTCGGTTTCTTCTGCTTTTGGACAGAAGGTTTTGGATATTTCAAGTAATCTTGCAAAGGGTGACAAAAGTAACGATGTAGTACTTCTTCAGCGGTTTTTAATCTCTCAAAACAAGGGCCCAGCTGCTGAATCTTTGGCTAAGGTTGGTGCAAGTGCATATTTTGGTGAATTGACTCGTTTGGCATTAGCAGAATTTCAATCAAAAGTTGGCATTGTACCAGCTTTCGGTAATTTTGGAAGAATTACCCGTTCTTATTTAAAGGCAAATTATTAAATAAATTTATTAATTAGCAAAGCATATGAAGATCATGTTTAATAAAAATTCAATAGTAATTGCATTAGCTGTTTCATTAATAATTGGTTTTGGTGGGCCAACTTTTGTATCTGCGGCAACAGCACCAACACTCGGTTCATCAGCGTCATATGGTATTGTTTCTACTACCTACACGAATACTGCAGGCGGTACTACAATTAATGGGGATATTTGTTATACAACAGGACCCGCTGTAACGCCAACGATTGTCGGCGCGACAGTGGTTCCTTGCGCAGCCGCTAGGGGAACGGACCAAAGCAATGCTCTTTCTGTTCTGAACGGTCAAGTTTGCACATCCGTATCGGGTGCATTAAATGCTGTGGTTATTCCAGGTCACGCAGCTGGAACTTTTCCACCAGGTTGTTATGTAATGGCTGGCGCAATTGATCTAACATTAAACACTGATGTTACCTTGGATGGTCCAGGTGTTTATGTTTTCAGGTCTGGTGCTGCTCTTACGACGGGGGCTAATTCTAATATTTTGTTGATAAATGGGGCTACAGCAGATAATGTTTTTTGGGCCCCAGTTGGAGCAACAACACTTGGAGCAAATTCTTCATTTGTTGGAAATATACTTGATGATGCCGGCATCACACTAGGAAGTTCGGCGACTTTATTAGGAAGAGCGCTAGCTTTTGGTGAATTGGTAAAAACTAATTCTACAAATACAATTACTGTACCAGCTACCCTTCGTGTGGTTAAGGTTGTTGTTAATGGTGGGGGTGGTACTGCGGTTTCTTCCGACTTTAGTTTGTCTGTAAAGAAAGCTGGCGTAAATGTGTCGGGGAGTCCTGCCTTAGGAACTGTATCTCCTGGAACCTCTTATTCTCTTTCTGCTGGTATTTATGTTGTAAGCGAAGTTGCAAATCCTGCATATACACAAAGTTTTAGTGGCGATTGTGATTCAGGTGGAAGTGTTACTCTGACTGGTGGAGATAATAAAATTTGTACAATAACGAACACTGAGATCGTAGCTTCTCCTGCAACTCTTCGTGTCGCTAAGGTTGTTGTTAACGGAAGCACTGGAACCTCCATACCTTCTGATTTTACAATGCACATAAAGAAGGCGGGTGTGGATGTCGTAAGTCCTGCGCCAGGAGTCACAACGCCAGGAAATTCTTATTCGTTATCTGCTGGTACTTATGTGATAAGTGAAGACGTAAATTCTTCCTACACTCAGGTTTTTAGTGGAGATTGCAACTCGAGCGGTAGTGTTATTTTGGCCACTGGCGAAGATAAAACCTGCACAATTATTAACACAGATATTCCTACTGGTGTTGGTACTGGAGGTGGTTCTGGTTTTGCTTTATTGCCACTTATTAATATTACAAAAATACCAACCCCGTTAGCTTTACCAGGAGGACCTGGGTCTGTTGAATATGTTTATACTGTAAAAAATATTGGGGGGGGTCGCTATGCGTGGTATTTGGGTTAAGGACAATGATTGTACTCCTGTTGAGTTTCTTTCGGGTGACAGCAATCTTAATTCCTTACTTGATTTAGATGAATCATGGAAATATCGTTGTTCCAAATTAGTCTCTAAGACTACAACTAATACAGTTACTGTGCATGGTCAGGCTAATGGCTGGGATGGGTATGATTATGCAAACGCGACAGTGGTTGTTGGTTCAACCTCGACACCACCGCTAATACACGTGGTAAAGAAGCCAAATATTTTCGTTCTTCCTATTGGTGGAGGTGCTGTTACATATACCTATACAGTAACAAATCCGGGCACAGAGCCATTGAGTAATGTCAGCATCACTGATGATAAATGCACTGGATTGCCTGGTCGTGTTGTCGGTCATCCTGGTGATTTAAATAAAAACAATTTACTAGAGAGTAATGAAGCATGGATTTTTACTTGCAATACTAACCTTGCAAAGACAACAACAAATATCGGTACAGCTGTGGGTTATGCTAATGGTATGATTGCCGTAGATGTGTCACCGGCTACTGTTGCTGTGACTGCGCCAGGCCTTCCAAACACGGGATTTCCTGCTGATACTAGAGATATAGTTATTTTAGCTTTGTCTTGTTCTTTGCTGTTAGTTTCGGTCTCGCTAGCCCTTGTTTTGAGAAAAGAAAAGATCTAGTTTGTTTTGTCTAGGAGTCGATAAAGGTCCTGGTATGGCACAGGATTTTTATGCTGTAATTTATGTAAAATTATATTTATGTTACCAAGAATGTTGTTAAAATGGTTATCAATCATTTCTGCTATTATCGGTGTATTATTTTCAGTTTTGGTAATCTTATTATTTACTTTTGATTTTTTAGGACAGAATTTTAAAACAGAAAATGAAATAGTTAGTATAAAACCACCTGAAAAAGTAAAAGTAAATATTGTCGAAGCCCAATTAAAACAAGGGCTTCCTTTTCGTCTTAAAATTCCAGGAATTAATGTAGATTCTGCTATTGAGCATATAGGATTAACTTCACAAGGAGAGGTTGGTGTTACAAAAGGTCCCACGAATGTGGCTTGGTATGACTTAGGACCACGTCCTGGGGATGAGGGTAGCGCAGTTATTTCAGGTCACTATGGTTGGAAAGATGGAATACCTGCTGTTTTTGATAATTTATATAAACTAAAAAAAGGAGATAAGGTAATTGTGGAAGATGAAAGAGGGGTATCCACTATTTTTGTTGTTCGTGAAAGTCGAAGATATAATCCTAGCGCAGATGCTTCTTATGTATTCGAGGCGAGTGATGTAAAATCACACCTTAATCTTATTACGTGTGAGGGTGTTTGGAGTGAAGGCGAAAAAAGCTATTCCAAAA
The DNA here is from genome assembly GCA_964531375.1 of uncultured Candidatus Saccharibacteria bacterium. Lineage (GTDB taxonomy): Bacteria > Patescibacteriota > Minisyncoccia > Phycocordibacterales > UBA12445 > UBA12445. The sequence goes on along the minus strand of CAZHDO010000010.1, from coordinate 4,215 downwards.
GATTAGTGGTGTTTACAGATAAGGAATAATTATTTTACCACGAGCGAAACGTCGTTTCTTTTTTAGAAACGACGTTTCTGTGCAACCACTTATTTTTGAACTGACTCCCCAGCCACATATCCCGTCGTCCAGCATATTTGTAAGCTATATCCTCCTGATGGGCGATTTATGTTTAAAATATCGCCTGCAAAATATAAGTTTGGGTAAATTTTCGAGCTCATATTTTTAAAGTCGACTTCTTTGAGATCTACGCCTCCTGAAGTGACAATTGAATTTTCTGGTCCGAGAAGGTGACTAACCTCCATTGGTATTTCTTTAATAATTCTAACAATCTTTACACGTTCGTCTTTGGTAATGTTATTTATTGTTATTTCAGGATTTAAATTTGCGAGATGGCATATTGCTGATGCAAAACTTGGTGGAATCAGTTCGCTTATACAATTCTTAAATTGTTTGTTTTTATTCCTATCGAAAATTTCTAGTATTTTTTTGTCGAGTGTCCCGATATCAAGGGTGGGGAATACATCAAGTAAAATTTTTACAGCGCCAACTTTTAAAAGCTCGCCAACTTTTTTACTCATATTTATTACAGTTGGGCCACTTATTCCAAAGTGAGTGAAAAGAATTCGACCCTTTTTAATAAATATTTTTTGTTCATTTTGTAGAACTGTTAGTTTTATATCCGAAAGGGTTGTGCCTTGAAGATTTTTTGCCCAGGCATCTTTGATCGCAATTGGCACAAGCGAGGGCTCTGGTAAAATAATATTATGACCAATTTCCTTAAGCCATTTGTAACCATCTCCTGTTGAGCCGGTTTCCGGATGAGAAGTTCCACCACAAGCTAAGATAAAATTATTAGCAAAAATATTTTTCTCAATATTATTTTCAAGTACACGCACGCTTATTATTTTTTTATCTTTATATGTAAAACCGAGCACATTCGCGCTGGTTGTAATTTTAGTCCCGTTTTCTTTTAGATATAAAATAAGAGCTTTTTGTATGGTTGAAGAATTATCTGAGGTAGGGAAAACTCGATTTCCAGGTTCTATTTTTGTAGCAACACCGTGAGCGTTAAAAAATTTAATAGTATCTTCAACTCCAAATTTTGAAAAAGGGGAGTAAAGAAATTTACCGCTTTCTTCTAGTTTTGAAAGAAATTCATGAGTATCAAAAGTGGCGTTTGTTAAATTACACCTACCACCACCGGAAATTAAAAGTTTTTTACCAAGTACTTCATTTTTCTCAAGCAAAAGAACCTTGAGACCGCGCTCAGAAGCCTTGCCCGCTGCCATCATCCCAGCCGGCCCTCCTCCTATAACAATTACGTCATAAGCTGTCTCTGTTTTCATTTAAAATTTATTTTTGATACCTAGTACTATATACAAAAGACCTAATACTCAATACTTTTTGCCATTCTAGCACAAGACTGTTATCTTTTGTATAATTGAATTAAATAATTTAAAAAATTAAAAATATGAAAAAAATATTTAACTTAATGCTGGCTTTAATTGTCTTTTTACCTTTTGGTGTTTCTGCACAGCTTATGAATCCCGAAGGAATAAGTTCTGAGGTTAATATAAATAAAGATGGGCATGTTTCTGTTCAAAATGCAAAAATAATGCAATTTTCTGGTGGAACGATATACGCAAGGCTTTTTTGGAATGAAGCTTTTATTAGAATGACAATAAAAACAGACAAGAAGACCACTGTGACGAAAAAATTTGGTGAATCGATGAGTATCTCTGAAATGAAAATAAGCGATCGAATAAATATAGAGGGGGATTTGGATAATGGTTCCGATGGTCTTGTTATGAATGCAATTTCGGTCAAAGATCTTTCCGACGAGAGGGGACAGAATAAAATTTCTGGTCTTATAATTGGTGAAGCGACTTCTACAACTGGTTATGTTTTGAAAACTCCAGATAATAAAATTGTCACTTTATTAGTGGATGGTTCTACAGCTATCGATAAAGGCACTAGAAGGGTTGGAATGTTTGAGGTTAAGGTTGGGAACACTGTTGAAAGCGCAGAAGGTGTTTTTAATTTTGGAACAAACACACTTCAAGTTTCTCATATGAAAGTTTTTATAGACATGACTCAATTCTTGCCAAGAAATTTCCAGGGAACAATAAAAAGTATTTCTGGCACAAGCTTACCGACTACAATGACCGTCGGTATTGATTTTAGGGATTATGTTGTTAAGATTGCAAGAGATTCTTGGGTTTGGAACAATAAAAAAGCCAACACTCAGATTTCAAGATTTGTTGTGGGTGATACTGTTCGTATTTTCGGCTCAGTTCCTGAGTCTGATTTAAACGTGATAAATGCTGGGATCATCAGGAACTTGAATCTATAATTTATTTTTGATACTGAAAAACATAAGTAGGTAGACCTTTATTTGTGAATATTTTATCCCAAAGGCCTCCTTTTGCTATTGTGTATCGATTATCTTTAAAGGCTCCTCCGTGTGTGCTTTCCATAACCTTTCCACTGTCTCCAATTATTCCAACGTGCCCGATTTTACTAGCTTCTGTTGGGCTAATTATTAAACAACCTGCGCATCCGGACTTTCTAGCGTCTTCGAGGGGTACCATTTTCCAGTTCGGATCATTTCTGAGGTTGTTGTACATAACTGCTGTGGAATCGGTGCTTTTGAAGGGGATGCCAGAGTTTGCCATCACTCCACTTACTGTATTTGCACAAGCATGAGCAAGTCCTGTTTTGCAGACTTGGCTACCAAGTTCGCCTTTTGCGGTGTTGTAAATCTTTTGACTTTCTGGACTTCGAATAATTGAATTTAAGGGTTTTTCTGGGGTTCCGATTATTTTCTCGACATTATCAAGAGAATTTCTTAAATCCTTACCTACCACATAAACAGAACCTTCTGCAAAACCATCATCACATCCGCATTTTCTTGTGTGCGGGTCCCAAATGGCATTTTTACCTTTTTTGCAGACATAATTTAGACAGCCCGCGGTTCCGCAACTTTTTGAATTAGCTACGCACTTCGCGGTAGTCAAAATCAACCTTCCGTCTTCGCAGGCACCAGGCCCAGTGACGCTAATAGGAGCGTTGCATGCTATATTATTAATCCCGCAGTCTAGTACTGGACTGCAAGCACAGTAGGGGGCTGGGTTACTTGGTCCTGTTGGTACGGTAATACACTTGTTTCCGCTATTGCAAGACATAACATTTTCGTGTAATCCTTTTGGTCCAGCTCCTCCAGCGTATTTGTAACATTTATTCGGTTCAGATGACCACGAGCCAGAATAGCTTGAGCTTGGTAAATTACTTCCAATGCTTTCTGTTGGTGCGTTTTGAATGATTGTTTCCGTGTTAGATAAATCTCCTGTTGTATTTACCGAAGTTGGAATGGTGGAGTTTAAATCTGCTTTTTTGATTAAATCAGCGGTTCTTTTGTCGGCAGCTCTTGCTTTATCGTTCATGGGAATGAGCTCAGCTTTCTCAAAAGAGGATGGTTGGTTTTTAATTTGATATTTGTTATCTACTATATATGCAGCGATATCTGTTTTTGTGGCTCTTATTGCTTCGTTTTCTTCACGGGTCATTCCATTAGGAAATTGTTTTTCGAAACCAGCTGCCTCGGGAGCAGATTTCCACACACCATTTTTATCTTGATAACTTAGCCTATTATTTTTCATATAAAGGGGGCGCGCAAGATCTGTTCTAAAAGCACTTCCAGTGTCTGTAACTCGAGCCTCAACATCTGTTAATGTTTTTGTGTTCCCTGAAGAGTCTTTAAAAGTTATTGTTGGTATTTTATATATAGCGCCGTCGTATTTTGTATCCCTTGCTATTGTAATATATTTTGTTTTTCCATTTGCATAATCTTCTAGTGTTTTTATTGGATTGCCGTGCGCGTCATAAATTCCGCCTTCCATTGCATCGCCACCTCTTACACCGTTGTATGAAGTTATTTTTGTAAAATTAATAGAACTGCCGGATGCATCAACTTTTATAACGCCATTTTTGTAGTCAGCCACAAGGAAAGATGTTAACAGAAAAAACGCCACTAAAAAAAATAGATTTTTCTTAAATTTCATTCTCAAATTATAACATTAAATAAAAAATCACCCAATCCGAAGAAGTTTTGGTTTGGTGTTATTACCAAAAAGCGAAACGTCTCTTCCTTTGGAGGTGACGTTTCTGGTTTACCTTTGATATCGAATTAAATAAATAACCGTTTACGAAACG
>CAZHDO010000009.1:0-29033 GCA_964531375.1 uncultured Candidatus Saccharibacteria bacterium | reverse complement strand
ATATTTTTTCATACACTTATTTTACTAAGTGTCCTACTTCAAAGGTAGCTAGATCGAAAGAACGTTGTCAAACAAACACTTTTTTGCGAATTATGAATTAGATCGCAATTTAAGGTGGTGGGTTAAAAATAAAAGGAAAATTCAAACGGAGGTATTGTATGAAATTGAATTCGTTCGCTGTTAAGGAGTTAAAGGTGCGTTTCCCTTTTTTGGCAGAGTGGAATCCCGCGAAGTTGAACTCTGCAAGCTGGTCAGTAACATTCAAAAGCGGAGGAGAGTTTCCCGTGGATGAAAAGTGGCAAGTCGAACGGGACGGCATTTATGCGAAGGGGATATTAAAAGTGTTGATTTCTGATGGGGTTTCTCTGAAAACGGTAGAAATACCGGAAGGAGAAACAAGTCCTGATGACATTTTGGATGAAAATTCAACACATGTTGTTGTTGTGTCGGCATGTGAAGACCCCGAAGAAGGAATTGTGTACACGCTTTTCGACTGCAGGAAGGCCGTATCAGAATTCAAGACTGCAGCGAAAAAAACCGTTAATGAGCTTAAGTAGTAGAACAACAACTTTTGTCCCCGTTTTTGCATAAAAAATGGAGAGCCGTTATTGGAGGGGAAGCAGAGCCCCTCAAAGGTTTTGGTTTCGGGTGATTACGACCCATCTCTAAAGAGAAAATAGTAGTACACAAGGAGGGTTCATCGACTGAACGCCTCCTTTTTCATTACAAAAAAACAAAAACCACTCGATTGCGAGTGGTTTTTTACCACCTTCATTTCTATTCACCACAGACGAAACGTCGTTTCCTGTGGAAACGACGTTTCTGATTTACTTAAGATTTCCGCATGCCATAAAAAAGGAGTTGTGGTCGAAGTTTTTAAAATAAGCCCTACGTCGTAATTTCTTTTTTGATACGATTAATGTAAAATTTGATTATAAAGACAAAAAATATGGAAAACTTTAAAAAAGTTGAGAAAATTAAGCAATTCGAGGCTAAAGATTTATCTGGGATATGTAATAAATACTACGACGCAGTCGATAAAATTTATGAAGAAGTGGAAGGTTCTCGTGATTATAAAAAAATTAGAGGAAGAATTGAGGAATATACTGTTGGATATATGCAGGAGCTACTCAAGTCAAAAGAAAAGTTTTTAAATGTTTTTAAGACTGAAAATGGTTCATTGTATTTTGTTGTAAAAAGTGGCCAAAGTCTGAGATTCAAAAAACAAGAAACAGGAAATGGTGATTTTGAGACAAAAATTAACCCTATTATGGATAAAATATTTTTCATTGATGAAGGTGAAGTTTACGAGATTATGAAAGAAGACAAAATTGAATTAAATGAAGAAAAAATAATTAAAATAGTAAAGTATGGTATTGGAGTGAGGCCATTTGAATTAAATTTTTATAAAGATAGGTCAACAAAAATGGAAATAGTCGAAATTGGTTCAGATAATATTTTGGTAAAAGGTTTTGCGCCGTATCACATAGGACACAAAATAACCGAGATAATTAAATAACAAAATGGAAAAAACACCTAAAAATGGTTTAAATAATAAAGTCTCAGAAAAAACAACCAACGAAAATCAAAAAATTTCTAAAGTAGAAGATCTAAGTGAAAAAGAAATTGTAGATACTCCCTCACGGCTTCGTACTCTAGCACTGGCTCGCGAGTGTGGTGTGAAAGCGTTTCCGACAATTCACCCGTATTCGCGGGGCTTTCCGACCTCTCGTTTCTTCGTGAACTTCGCGCCATTGGGTACGAATTCGTAGACGTCAAAGGTTTACGATTCGATCCTTCGATGGTAAATTGGATGCCTACTGCATCTGTGAATTTTTACAGTGGAACCGCGAGGGGGCGGAATTTCTCCCAGAGGATGGTTGGAGGGAAAAGATTTCGGAGGCTGGGCTTAGGCTCAAATCCCTCCGGATCTGGGGCGCTGAAAACGCGTCTTCAACCCCCAAACTCTCAAGAGAAGAGGCGGAGGTAAGAGTAGGGAGGCTCTTAATTTTCGCTAATATCACGTCCTCCGACACGGACGCCGCCATAATTTCTGCGGCAATCGAAAGGAGGTTGTAGTGGTTTTGGGTTGGTTTAAAAAAAGAGGCTGTCTTTTGGTTTAAGACGCCTCTTTTTATTTTACTTATTTTAAATAAAAATTAAGCTAATTCTTTTATGATATCATCTAGTAATAATTTACTTTTTTCGGTATCAATAATCATTCGATTTGCAATTTCTCTTCTAAATTTATCTTTAATTTGACCCATTAATTTACCATTTTGGGCGAGACTAAATTCTCCTAGATTTTTTTCTTTAAACTGGACATTAATTTTTTCTATTATTGTATCGTTGGCTTCCTTTGATACTAACTTTTCTATATCTTCTAGGACTTCTTTGTTTTCTGACAAAAAATTGCGTATTTTTTTAATTCTATCAATAGATTTGTTCATTCTGTCAATACTTTCATTCTTAATTTCTTGATTTGCTTCAGAACTGTTATCTTCAGCAATCGCAAGTGATAATAGGTCGTCGAAGTTGTTGTTTTTAATTAGCTCTCTGGCGTCATATTCCTCCATTTTATGTAGATCGATTACTTTTGTGTGGTTTTCTATTAGCCACTTAACCTTATCAATACTTTCGACTGGGAATCTCAATCTTCTAAGTATTGTAGGTGCCTTTTCTTTGCTCTTTTTTTCAAACCCCTCAAAAGAGATCTTTTTTACGCCATTTTCGTCAATAAATTCCTTCCTGGTTTCTTTTTTTCCAATATCATGAATATATGTAGAAATCACAAGCTCAAAAGAACTTTCCTTTGGTAGATTATCAAGTACTTTTTCTGTGTGTGATAAAACATCATTATTTTCAGCATTCAAAGTATCTTTAAGCGCCTCAACCTCAGGCATAATTTCTTTTAATAAACCAAATTCATTTAGTTTTTTTAAAACAAGGCCACGTTTATTCTCTTTAGATAACTTTATTAGTTCCAACATTATCTTGTCTCCCGCTAGTTTTTTTACCTCAGATAAGTTATCTTTAATAGCTGAGATTGAATTATCGTCCTCACTAAAACCAGTTTTGAGTAAAAATCTAACATAGCGCAGTGATCTTGTTGCGTCCTCTGTTATTATTTTTTTTGGATCGGAAGTAAATTTGAGCTTTTTATCCTGAATATCTTTTAGTCCGCCAACATAGTCGAATATCCTACCACTCAACGGATTGTAAAAAAGGGCGTTGCAGGTTAGGTCGCGTGCTTCAGCGTCTAGTCCCGGTATCCTAACAGTATTTTTATCATCCTCGGGTTCTTGTTCGGTTTGTGCTTTTTTATTTGGACCCCTGAAGGTTGCAATTTCATATTCTTCATCTCTTCCATCTTTTCTGAAATATATCCTTATGATAGGGAACTCTTTGCCGGTTTTCTTTAAAACGATTGTTGTTCCGTCATCAAGTGTGATTCTGTCTTTTTCTTGATCAATTTTATAGTGCTTTTTTAACAAATTCTCAACTTCGTCGCCTGATAGCTCTGTTGCAAAATCAATATCGCGTGGCTCGTGACCGGTTAATATATCCCTTATAAAACCTCCTGCAATCAATAAGTGTGGTGCTTTATTGATTTTTTTGCCATTTGGCAAATTAATTTCCCTTTTATGATTTTTGAATATATCTATTAATTCTTTGGGGTGTTGAAAATTTTCGTTATTCTTAATTAGATTTTCCAGTTTGTCGATTTGCTTAACAACGACTTCCTTTTTGTTGCCAACTGTGTCGTTAAAAAGTAAAAAGTGTCTAGCAATGTCGGATTCGGCACTAATATCCGACATTTCAGATGATTTAATTTTCTCCATAATGTTTTTTAAGTTAATAATTTGCCTTCTATTTTAACATTTTCTTAGTTTGACAGATATGTTTAAGTTGTGTTAATATAGTAAAAGAAAAATTGATAAATAAGGAGGCTGTTATGGAACAGCTCGTGATGCAGTTGGCAACGTTGTGGGTGGCTGTTCTTGGGCTCTTAATTGTTGTCGAAGGGCTCGTTGGAAGAGGGTTAGTCGAGAGATACGTCTCTTGGTCTGGTCGACAGCTCTGGCGACCGTTCGGGTTTGTTCTCGGGCGGCTTTCGACGGGGTTTGAGACCTTGATTACAAGACTCTGGTGTACGTTTGAAAGGGTCTTAGTGGTGGACCATCAGCGCTCCCTTTAGAGGAGTGTGGTGGGGAATGCAGTGGTTGTGGAGGAGGTTTGTTTGACCGCTCTTGGTTGGGGCGGTTTTTTGTTAAATATAGAAAATAATTGTGAGAATCGGTCGCACATAAATTTCCTACAGGAAATTTTGCGCGACCTCGCCTCGTCTCCCTTCCTTTCAGGAAGGGGTCCGACTGCGGCTTTCGATTCTCCCATCCCGCTACTTGCAGGAGAACAAAAACAGAGCTGTTCGCTCTGTTTTTGTCTGCAAGTGCGGGATGGGAGAATCGAACTCCCAACCTCGGTTTGGAAAACCGATATTATACCATTTAACCAATCCCGCGGATTTGTATTGTAAATGTGGTTTTTGTAGTCAGTTTGATGACTAATATATTGTCCAATTTTTATTTAATTGGGTAAAACCAATAAACAACATATTAAATTATTTAGGCTGAAATGGCAATACTATTCTTGGAATTTCGTATCCTCTTCACATAGCAAACATCCTGCGCCTTGGCATGAATTACATTTCATGTCTTCTGCACAGCATTCTACTGGATATTCTGATTCACTACTGCAAGCTCCACATTTGTACATTTTTTTGTATAAATATTTGATAATGAATCTTACTTTTTTAGTATACACATTATAAATTCTTGGTCAATTTTAAAAGTAATATTTTTCCACAGCTTGTCCATAAAACAATAAAACCTTCTTTTAGAAGGCTTTGTTGAGAAAAATATTTTATAAATTTTATCTAGATTCTAAGAATTCTTTAACTTTTGCAACAATTTCATTAGAAGTGAAGTTTGATTTGACCATAAAATCTTTTGCTCCAAGGTCTTTCGCCTTTTTTATATCCTCAAGTTTGTCTAAGTTGCTAAGAACTAATACTGGCACTCCTGTTAATGTTGGTGTTTTTTGAATTGCGGCTAGTATTTCAAATCCATCAACGTCTGGCAGGAGTAGGTCAGATAGAATTAAGTCTGGCTTTATTGTTTTTATCATCTCTATGGCGGTTTTACCGTCCATTGCGACTTGAACGCTTATTTTGTTGTCGATAAGTTTTTGACTAAGCATTTCTCTTAAAAACCTATCGTCCTCAATTAAAAATACTGTTTTATCCATATTATTTTTTTTAATTTTTATTTTCTTGTGGTTCTGTTTTAGATAAAGGTAGTATTATTTCTACTTTTGTCCCTTTATTCTCCTCTGATTGTAACGTTATATCTCCTTTATGTCTAGATATAATGCTTTTTGTGATAAACATTCCAAGTCCCGAGCCTTCTTCGTGTAGAACTTTTGCGTTTTGTGCTCTGAAGAATTTTTTAAATATATTTTTTTGATCCTTTTCAGGTATGCCTATTCCATTATCTACCACGTCTATTTTAACTTTATCGTCGATAAGATTTGTAGAAATTGCGATATTTCCGCCATTGTGAGTGTATTTCATAGAATTGTGGACAATGTCATGAATCGCCACATACATCTGTGAATGATCAAAGAAAAATAGGGGAATTGGTTTTTCTGATGCCCAAAAAGTAAGACTAATGTCTCTTTCTTTGGCGATTAGCGCATATTCTGAAATTATATCCGCTATGACTTTATTAATATCGTTAAGTTTAAATTTAAATCTGGCCTCTGTTCTGTCTACGCTTATGGCGTTCAGTGTGTCATTTACAAGGCTATTTGCATTTTCTGTAGTTGTTTTTCCAAGGTTTATTGTTTTATATTGATCTTCTGTAAAAGTACCGAGACCTTTGTCTACGAGTTTCTCAAAGACCCAGTTAAGGTTTGTTAAATATGCCCTAAGTTCATGGATAACTGCATAACTAAAATCGTCTTGGGGGTTACTCCTTTTTTCTTTTTTTTCAGTTAATCTAAATGCTAATAAAGTAACAAAAGAACCCAAAAAGAAATAAAAGAAAAAGTATTTCATGTCTGTATTATAATACAATTAGAAATATAAAAAAAGGACGCTGTTTTGTGTTTTCTAAAATAACGAGCCATAAAACTATTTATTTTTGTTATGAAAATTTTTGTGAACCTCTTTAAGTTGTTTATCTGTGACGTGCGTGTATATTTGGGTTGTTGAGATATTGGAATGGCCAAGCATTACTTGGACTGAACGAATATCTGCGCCATTTTGTAGTAGGTCTGTTGCGAATGTGTGTCTTATCACATGTGGTGTGACTTTTTTTGAAATTCCTGCTTTTATCGCGTATCTTTTTATAATTCTCTCTATAGATCTTGGTGTTAGTGAAACCGATTTGCTTATATTATTTGGCTCTTTATCTACCCTTACGAATAAAGCATTTTCGGTATCCTGTCTTTTTTCGAGATATTTTATGATAGACTGCCTGGCCTCTTCTGAAAGAAATACTATGCGAATTTTTCCACCTTTTCCTCTTATGGAGAATTCATCCTTTTTCATATCAATACTGTCCCTACTTAAGGAGCATAATTCTGAAACACGCAATCCGGTTGAAAACAGTAATTCCATAATTGAACGATCTCTGTAATCTTTAATTTCGTCGCCAGATGGCATTGAAATAAGTCTTTTTAGTTCGTCTTCGTTGATTAGGTCTAGATGTCTTTCTGTTGTTTTTGCAAGCTCTATCTGATCGGGTGAGAGGGAGGGGATTTTTCTCTTCATTAAGTATTTTAAAAAAACTCTTAATGCGATTAGGTGATAATTTTGGCTGTTTTTCTTTAAATTCCCGCCAAGTCTATCTCCTGATGGTTGTCTATTGAGCCATAATCTAAATTGCCTAACACCGTCTTCTGTGATATCTGTCGGTATTTTTGCTTTAGTAAAATCGATAAATCTTTTTAGATATCTGTCGTAGTTTTCAACAGTTTTAAGGCTTCTACCTTTTTCTATTTCAAGGTACTCCAGAAACTGTTTTTTTGCTTCTTGTATGTTTTCTGACATGCTGCAATTATAACCCATTTGGTGATTGGATTCTAATGAGGTTTATGTGGTAAAATAAATACGTAATATTAAATTGGGAAAAATATAAAAATGGACGAACAACAAACAAAAAATAATGCCCAGTTTCCTGTGTCTGAAACGCAAGGACAAACCCAAAAAACTGTTGAAATGCCAATTAAACCAAAGTTTGAGAATGAATCAGTTATCAAGAAACCTGTCGAAAAGATTAGCTCCCTCAGAACATATAAGGAGGATTTTGATACACTTGTAAAAGAAAAGAGTATTTCGATTGCTAGGATGACTATTATGGAAGAGGCTCGGAGCAGGGAGCTAACTGAAGAGGTTGCAACATCAAACACAAAAAAATATACGGTTATTGGTTTTAGTCTATTGTTGATGTTGACTGGGGTTGGTTTTGGAGTTTATGCATATTTTAGTAAGATTCAAACTGTACCCATAAATATTGTTGCTCAACCAAAATTACAGCCAGAGATTGTCTACGCTGAAAATAAAAAGCAAATTGAAGTGGCTGGTTTGGGGATGGGTGAGGTTTTGTCGAGTATTAAAAAAGAAATACTAGAAGCTCAAATAGATTACGGAAAGATAGAAAACATTCAGATTGTTAAAAAGGGGACCAATGGGGGTATCGAGCAGGTAAGTGTCTTGAATTTATTTAGTTTGTTGAATTCAAGTGCCCCGGGAGACCTTGTAAGGTCGCTTGGTGGGGGCTATATGTTGGGCGTCGTTAATCCACTCGATGGAAATAGGAGCGGTATGTTAATCATTAAGGTTGATTCTTACCAGAATGCTTTTGCTGGAATGCTTGGTTGGGAAAAGGGCACAATGCTTAGGGATATTTATGAATTTATTAGAGGAAGTGTTTTAGACGGAAATTTGCTGACTAAAAATTTTGAGGATTTGGTTGTAGGTAATCAAGACTCAAGGATTCTAAAGAACGACTCTGGGGAAATTGTTATGGTTTACGGTTTTTTGAATAATAAAACCATCGCAATTGCAGGAAATTTGTCTAGTTTTAATGAAATAATCGCCAGGTTTAGAAATTCACCAAATTAGTTTTTTATTAAAAAACACATAGACACAAAAGTTGGATTTTGGTAGTATTTAACTATGAAAAAAGATACTTCTTATTTTAAAAAGATACTTGAGGCAGAAAAGGTTAAGTTGGAGACTGAGCTTTCTGGGATTAGTCAAAAAAACCCAAGAAATTTAAATGATTGGGAGGCTGTGTCGTCAAAAGATAAAGAAGATGATGAAAGAGAACCTGATCGCAATGAGGTCGCTGATAATTTGGAGGATTATGAGCAGGCCTTTTCTTTGAATGCTGTGATTGAAGGGAGGTTGAATGATGTAAAAAGGGCTCTTAAGGAAATCGAGGACGGTGTATATGGAATTTGCAGTGTTGGAGGGAAAAATCATGAAATAGAAGACAAGCGATTAGAGGCAAATCCCGCAGCAATTACCTGTATAGAACACAAAGAAGATTAATTTAAAAAACAGCTTGGGTAATTCCGAGCTGTTTTCATTTAAACTCAATCTTGCGTAAGTAGAAGGTTAAATTATTTAGAGTTAAGAGTTAAATATACAAAAAAATGATTTCCCGTATTCATTCAGCGCAAATAATTGGACTTAAAACACATATAATTGATATTGAAGTTGATATTTCCAAGGGGATATATTCTTTTTCGATCGTTGGACTTGGTGATAAGGCGATTGTCGAATCAAAAGATAGAATTACTGCAGCTATTAAGAATTCAGGTTTTATTCCGGAACAAAAAGGGAGTAAGAAAATAGTAGTTTCACTCGCTCCTGCAGATATTAAAAAAGAAGGTCCATCTTTTGATCTTGGCATTGCCCTGGGCCACTTAGTGGCTTACGACATACTTTCTTTCGAGCCTAAAAATAAATTGTTTTTAGGCGAGCTTTCTTTGGATGGTAAAATTAGGCCGATAAAAGGAGCGCTTCTTATTACAGAAAAAGCTAAAAAGGATGGATTTGAGGAGATTTACCTGCCTGAGGAAAATGCCAAAGAAGCAGGTTTAATAAAAGGAATTAAAATTTTTCCCTGCAAGAGTTTATTTCAGATTTTTAAGCACTTAAATAAATCTAAAGACGAATTTGAAAACAGGCAAATACAAGTCCAGCAAGAAACCGAAATAGACACACAAAGTGCTTTTAAAAACCACATAGATTTTGCAGACATAAAGGGGCAAGAGAGCGCAAAGAGGGGAATGGAAATTGCTGCTGCCGGAGGACATAATATTGCGCTTTTTGGTCCTCCTGGTACGGGTAAAACAATGCTTGCCAGGGCTTTTACAGGCATATTACCAAATCTTTCTTCAGACGAAATAATAGAAGTTACTGGTATTCATTCTGCGTCAGGTAATCTTGAGGCTGATCTAATTTTAAACCCTCCATTTAGGGCTCCACATCATACCTCTTCTTATATATCCTTGGTTGGTGGTGGTTCCTGGCCTAAACCAGGTGAAATAACATTAGCACATAGAGGAGTATTGTTTTTGGACGAGTTTCCAGAATTTGAAAAAAGGGTTCTTGAGGCCCTACGTCAACCTCTTGAAGATAGGTTTATTACTGTTTCTAGGGTTAAGGGCACAATAAAATTTCCAGCTAGTTTTATTTTAGTAGCAGCAATGAATATATGTCCGTGCGGAAATAAGGGCTTAAAGGGAAAAGAGTGTATTTGTAATATTTCCGCAATAAATAGATACCAACAAAAATTATCAGGACCGATTGTCGATAGAATAGATATGTGGGTACAGGTTCCTCAAATTGATCATCAAAAATTGGCCGACGATAGTGGTTTTGTTGGTGAGGGATCTGATATTATTCGGGAGAGAGTGAGAAAGGCCAGAGAAATTCAAACCAAAAGATTTTCTGATATGACTATTAAAATCAAGACAAATAGTGAAATGGGGGTTAAAGAAATAAAAAAATACGCACCACTTAATGAAAAATGCCAAAATTTACTTGTAACTTCAGCGACTAAGCTGGATTTGTCGGCACGTGCATATCATAGGGTTATAAAACTATCTCGCACGATTGCTGATCTTGAGGGTAAAGATAATATTGAAGAAAATCATATTTTTGAAGCGCTTCAGTATAGACCCAAAGAAATAAATTAGTCTCCAGGTATTTTTGAGTACAAGTCGTTTAGTTTTTTTAAAGTGCGTGGTCCCATTCTTCCTGATTGGTCTATTCCATATTTTTTTTGAAATTCTTTTATAGCCAGTACTGTGCACTGTTTGTAGCTTCCTGTTATCGGACATTCGTTTTTTGTGTACTTTTTGGGAGGATAAACGCCCTCGAGTGTAAGTGCAGATTGTAATGAAAGGGTTGAGATGTTTTCTTTTGAGGCGCTCAGGTTCGTATCCCAGTAATAGGGAAGTAGTGTTGTTTTCCAGTAATTTTTTCCATATTCTTGTTTGTTGAAAAAACGAGTTATTCCTAGATATGTTTGATATGCCATATCTTTAAATAAGGTGTTTCTAATTTTTTCATTAGTAAACTGAGATTCGTAAATATAGCCATATTCGATAAGCATAGAAGCTGGGTTTAATGTGTTATAAGCGCCTATTGCAATTAGCTCCTGATCACTAATTACGCCAGAATTCTCTTTTGGCATATTGCTTATTGGATAAAATCTCTTTAACTCTTTAAAAACATAATTTGCCAGTTCTGTACTGGATTTTGAGTTTGAGTATTGAGGTTCCGGGACATAAATAGAAAATCCAGAGTATTTTCCTTCCATATTCAGTTTTCTTTTTGGATAATCATTTAGGTGAATATGCAGGATAAGTTCTACTTCATTTTCATTAGCCCACATATTTGTGCCATAAAGCCTATTTGCGGTTTCCGCACCCACAGAAACATGAGATACGCCAGATGTTGTGGCTATGCTCCCAGAAAGGATTAAGTCGTTCATCAATGCCTTTTTATCTTTCGTAAAATTTTCTATTTTGTCTTTATTATTTTCTAAATATTTCTTTATTTGTGGGTTAGCAAGATTTCCATCTCTTGAGAGTATAATTTCGAATCTATTGTCTTTTTGAAGTAGAGAAATAAGCTCGTTTCCGAGGATTGATGTCAAATTAGCTTCTCTGGCCCCTTTATATTGTGTTCCAGAAGACACTTCGTCGTGCCCTGGTACAACAAGTATTTTGATCTTTTTTTCAGATTTATTATAGTTGTTTTTGAGATAATCAGTACTTGAACTGTCTGTAAAAAAGACAGACGCTAGTAGGTTTTCTGGACTAATATTTGTGGAATTGTAATAAGAAAAATAAAAAGTAACTAAATTAAGGGATAAAAACAAAAAAATATAAGAAAGTTTTTTCACACATTTATTATAACAAAAAACCACCTACTTGTGGGTGGTTTTTTGTTATTTAATTAGAATTAGTAGTTGTGGCTGTTTTTGTTGGTTCGTTTGCTATATTTACAACACTCTCATTTGTCCCATAAATTTCATTTAACTTAGCTTGAGTTCCGGGACCAGTTGAACCAGATGGCTCAAAGCCATATTTATTTTGGAAATCTTGAACGGCTTTTTTTGTGACATCAAAGAATCGTCCCGTTATTGCATCTTTGAAAAAACCTTCTTTTTTAAGAGCTTCTTGTAGTGCTCGAACTTCATCGCTGTCTATCATTCCACAGGAGAGTCTTGTCTCGAAATTGTGTGGTAGGTAAGTGGCTTTTGTTGTTGAAGCGGTGTAGTCTATTTTTTTAATTACATTTGGCTTCTTTTCTTCTTTTCCTGAAACTAATGATTTAATTTTGTCTATAATAGATCTCAAGATGTCATATTCAGGTGTTTTTGGATCAACAACGGGTTTAGCTATTAAATCTTGCGGTGTAGTTGAAACCATTATTCCGAATGGCTTATCGCTTTCGTCACAATAACCGCTATTTGTTCTACAGATTCTCATAAAAAATTTTTCACCTGGACTGCTTATTTTGTTTGGGGTCCATGTGAGCTCATTTATACTTGTCGTTGCGGTAATTAAGCTCATTGTGTTTAATTTAATTGGGAAAATCATTCCTGATGGTATCGAGCGAAGAGAAATATCAACATTGTCTAGATCCATAGGTGTAGACCAAACTATTTTTTCTGTTGAAGTTGAGTAGGTTGTTGTCGTGGTTGTTACAAGTTGGTAGGTTGTTGTTGCTATTCCACTTGCTGTTGTCGATGCTACGGGGACAAGTTTGGTTTCAATATTGTCTGTTTGCGTGATAATTAACTTAATATCAGCTCCTTCATTTTGGGATAAAACAGTAATACCTTTTGGAATTTCAGATGACTTTATAATTCTAAATCTTTCGCTAATTGCAATATTTTTAGACTCTAGCTCAGATGTATAACCATTTTTTAATCCGTATATTTTTATCTTGTAAACACCAGATGGTATCCAAGACGGTATTTTCCATTCATAGCTACCGTCGGTTGCTGTTATGTAATCTTCAAAATTAGACAAAACAAAATCAGTTGAAGTTGCGCTTGCGTCAGATTTTACTAATTTTATATTAACGAACCTGTCTGCACCTTTATCCATTGTCCATTTTACAGAGTAAGACATTCCTGAGCGGAAATATTCTCCACCAACAGGGGACACAATCTTAACAGCTGATTTTTTTAGATCAACAGGTAGAACTGTAAAAGTGGCGTCACTGTAGTCGCTTACTTTGTAAGTTTTTGCTGAATTTCTTATTAAAATAGAATAATCGCCAGAAATGTTATTTGTTACTGTCCAATTGTAGTAAGGAGTTTCGGCTGGAACTTCTTTTGCAAGTAAAATTCCAGGATATTTTGAAGCGTAATTGTCGGTGGAAGTTGCCAAGTAGATATTTATCTTGGAAACTCCAGCAGAAATAGTATCCCAGCTAATCTGGTAAACGTCCCCTGGCTTGAGGCTTTCTCCTCCATTTGGATGTAAAACCTTTATTTTATAGATAGAGTTTATCGCATCTTGCGCAATTATTTTTTTCTGTAGTTTATCAGCCTGTAAAAGCACAGACTTCATTTGTTCTAAATCTGAAATGCTTTCTTCTGCTGTTTTAGCAGATGTTTTTTGAACCCCAGAGAACATAAGAGCAAACGCAACGACGAGTAGAAATATTTTTTTCATATTATAAAATTATAAAGATTTTTTACAGAATAATTATATCATTAGTATTATTATTAGACAAAGAAAAATAGGGGATAAGTTCTTGTTTTTGCTGGTTAAGAAAATCACTATTTAAAGATAGTGATTTTCAAGCTTAAATATTGGTTTTTTATTTATTGAAAAGGGTTGTGTGCACCTCTGACTTCGAAGTGTAAGTGAGGGCCTGTCGATTTTCCAGTGTTTCCAATAACGCCAATTATTTGGCCCTGCTCTACGTGATCACCCTGATTTACCAGAATTGTATAGCAGTGTCCATAAACTGTCTGGGTTCCATTAGGGTGTTTTATGACAATAAGTTTTCCATAACCGCCATTCCAACCATTACTTGAAATAGAAATAATTACTTCGCCTGAAGCTGCAGCAAGTATTGGTTCTGTTCCTGTGGTGCGTGTTAATGGTGCAAAATCAATACCATTAAAACCATGCAAGCTCTGGGTTTTTCTAACATTAACAGCTGGCTTTATGTAATAGTCGTCATAGTTTGGTAGGTTTTTATAGCCTCGTACTGGGTTTGAAGATTTTGTTGATGTCTTTGCGATGTTAACCATTTTGATTTCACCATCTGGGACAATAACAACGTCTCCAACAACGAGTTTGTCGCTAATCTTAATATCGTTATATCTCAACACTTCATCAATATCCCCACCATATAGCTTGGTAATGCTCTGGATTGTGTCACCAGTCTTAACTTTATGCTTAACACCAGAAATAGGCAAAATGACGAGAGTTTGCCCTTCTTTTAAAGATTTTGCGTTTGCAATATCGTTTGCCCATAGGATTGTGTTAATAGAAACGCCAAACATATCCGCAATTTTTCCAAGAGAATCACCTTTTCTGACTAAGTAGGTATCGATATTTGTGCTTGTTGGTGCTAAGTATTCAAAGTCAGCAATAGTACCAGCTGGTCCTGAACTAGATATAAGAGCGGAATCATCAATAATCGGAGTTTCTCCCTCCGAGGTTGTTAAGATTGTATTTGCTGGTTTTAGTAGTGAGGCATTTTGTGAATTAGCATCAAAAATAACCTCTTTTTCGTCAGCCTTGGCTGTGGTAAAAAGACTTTTAACAGTATCCATGGCATCGCTCCATAATCCTGCGTGTACTCGCGCTACTATTACTAAGTTTAAAAAATAAACAAAAAAAACAATAAAAACTAGCCTTTTTGGTAAAAAGCAAGTAAATAAGGATTTTTTAGCGTCACTAAGGCAATTGCGCTGGTGAGCGTTGTTTGTTTTATTCAAAATATGCTTTAAATTAAGGATATTCTAGAGATTCTTGAGTTATGATCTTGTGAACATAAAACCGAATATGCAACCCTTCAAACGTTTTGCTATTTTATCAGACTGATATCTAAAGTCAAGTATAATGTGTAATATATGGCTTATTGCAAGGCTATTTTAACAAAAAACTCCTTAGTTAGGGAGTTTTTTTATTAAGAGTTATCCTCGTAGTCGTTTGTAAATATCTTGTTCGACTTCTTCGCGGTCTCGACCGTATGTTAGTCTTGAAAGTTCTTTTAGTTTCTCTCCTATGGTCGGGTTTCCGCTTTCTGGACGGTAAGTTCTGATACTAAATGGTTTTGCGGGTTTGCCGTTTACTAATATTTTTGCTGCCCCATAGAACATTTCAAAATTAGTTAAGTCTTTTTCATTAAACTCAGGGCTAAAATGCTTGAGAAGCTCTTCTGTGTCTGGTGCGCCGGCTCTGAGTGCAATCATTGAGCCAATGTTTCCGAAAACCGCCTCTCTTATGTTGTCTTCAAGTTGCGCTATGAATTGGTGTGCAACGGTTAAGCATAATTTATATTTTCTAGCTTCAGAAAAAATTGTTTCAATGGAATCTGTTGTATAGTTTTGGAATTCATCAATATATAGATAAAAAGGTCTAAAATCTTTTTGGCCTTTATCAATTAGCTCTTGTCTAGAAAGGGCGGCGCCAAGAAGTTTTCCTATGATTATCATACCAATAAGATTTGAGTTAATGTCGCCAATTCTACCTTTTGATAGGTTTACCAAAAGGATTTTTCCATCATCCATTATTTTCCTAAAATCAAACGACGAGGATGTCTGTCCGATAACAGGGCGCATAAAATCGTTGTTTGTAAAATTATCAAACTTTGAACCCACCCAAGTAGCCATGTTTGCCAACGACCAGTCACCCGAGGTTTGGGTGGCCTGTTTCTGCCAGAAATCAATAACGCTAACATTTTTTATTCTTGCGAGTTTTCTTTCTCTGAAACCATCATCGGTGAACAACCTGAGAACCTCGAGCAGGGAACAGGGCTCGTTTGGTGCGTCTTCCATCAAGAGTTGTAAGGCGTTTCTCATGTAAAGTTGGAACATCGGACCCATTGATTCCTCGCTAAAAAGCTTACTAAAAATAGATTGTATTTCGTTTACAATAAACGTCTTCTCTTCGGGTCGGTTGAAATCGTATTCAAGCATGTTTAGTCCCATCGGCCTAGACATATCTCCAGGATTAAAATAAATAACATCATTTATTCTTTCTTTGGGTATGTAAGCCATTATTTCATTTACTAGCTCTCCGTGAGGATCCATTACACAAATACCCTTACCATTCGCAAGATCCTGTTTAATCATTGCTTTTAATAATGATGTTTTACCAGCACCCGTCTGGCCTAAAACATACAGGTGTCTGGTTCTGTCTTCCTCTGTCATTCGAACAGGTCTTGTGTCGCCCCTATATACACTATCGCAAATTACGATTCCTTCGCGTGGGAGGTCAGATGGTGGTGGGGCTTCTTTTGTGGAGAGCCATCTTATTCTTGGAACATCTGTCGAGGATGTCGGAAGGTGGCATAAACTTGCAATTTCTTCGGTATTTAAGACCATACTGCTTTTACTGTCGAATTCCCTAAAAGAATATTTAAAAATAAGATCCCTTAGTCTTTTTAGGCTTGGCTTTACTATCTCAATTTTATTTCTTGTTGGTGATTCAAATTGTGAAAATGCCCCAGCTACTGCTAATAAAATATCATCAGCACGGTCTTTTGTTGTTGCGGATGTTAGAAGTCTCACGTTTACCTCAAAAAGTTGTTTGTTTATTTTTGTTTGAAGGTATTTAACGGCATCGTCATCAACCACCATTTTCGGGTCTCCTTCTTCTGGTTTTTTACTAAAGAATAGTAATTTCCAAAGAGCGGATGAGAATTCTTTTATAATTGACTCGCTTTTTATAACGTCTTTTACTTTTTTACCCTTCTTGAGTTGTTCTATCGCATGAATCACATTCTTCTTCATTTCTGACTTCGCAGGCTTAAGTATTACTTGTATAGAAACCCCTTCGTCGGAGTCTTGGAGTTTTGAGAGGGTACTTATAATAGGAGAAAAAGTATCAACCTCAGCCTCCTTATAGGTTCTAATTGGCAAAATATAGCTGTCACGAAGTTTCATTTCTGTTGCAACATTGGCAGAATTTGGTCCAAAAATTGTATAGTCTGGTACAACATCTACTTTTGCGTCAGGAAATAGGCCTTGGACTTGTCTCATTGTAAAATCAACAAACCGTCTTGGAACTGCTAGGTAAAAATTTATTTGTTCTCCTGTGTGGTGTACGGAAACCTCGAAAGAAAACGGCTCGCCAATGGAAGAGAGGGAGGCAAGAAGCTGTTCTGTTAAATTGATTTCGCTGATAAAAAGATCTTTTTTGCCGTCTTCGTTTACGACACGAGGCACTCTTATGGACAAAAGAACTGTATTTAGAAAACCAAGATTTCTCCTTCTGTAGTAAACCCAAAAAGCAACAAGAAACGTTATGGATAACGCCCCAAAAAGATAAAAAACTGGTTGATTCATTTTTAAATTATTTAACTATTCCTCTATTTTTAAGATCCTCATAAAGTCTATCAACAAGAACGTCATGAAAGGCATCAACAACATATGGCTCATCTTTTGATACTTCGGAAAAAGCAGCTTCAATTCCTTTTGTAAATGCTATTTCAATAAGGCGGTTAACTTCTTCGCCTGTTTTGGGATCTATGGTGTCTATGTAGCTTATGTCTGTTTTTTGTTCTGTTGATTTGGTCGTTACTGTTGTTTTTTGTGAGGAAGAGCTTGTTTGTGATGATGGGGAGCTGCTGATGCCCTCAGCCACAGCACTTCTGATAAGGTCTTTTTCTTCAATTATTCCATTTTGTTCTTCAAGCACCTTTCTTTTTTCCTGTATTCTTTTTGTTAATTCGGCAATTTCTGCTTCAATAATATTTTGAGAAAATTGTGTAGGTTGTTCCATTTATTAATTATAGCAATTTAAAATCTTTGGAGCAAAAAACACATCTATTTAAAATGTGTTTTTTGTGATGTTTAATTTAGACCCGCAGTTTGCTCAATTTCTTTGTCTTTATCTGGTGTCTTGCTTTCAAGTATTCTGTTAAATATTCTAGTTAGCCTATTTACTTCTTTTTCTGCTGCTTCTTTTTCTTTTAATATTTTATCCAATAGTTGCTTTTTTTCTATATTCAATCTTTTTTCTGTTTCAATTTGTTCATTCGTCATGTTCTGTGCTTTTTGTAAATTTTCTCTTACTGTGGTAGTTTCTACTGTGAGTTGCTGAATTCTTTCTTGTGCGTCTTTTTTTCGATTGTTGGACGGTGTATTTTTTAATTCTTCTAGCTCTCCCTGTAAAAATTTTAACTGTTTTCTAAGTCTATCAACCTCTTTATCATTTCTATTTTCTTCTAATTCTTTTCCAATTTCTTGCAATCTGACTTCTTCCGGGCTTAATTTAGAAATGACCGCTTCTTCTGGGTTTGAATTGTTAAATTTTATTGAGTTTACGCTCATTTGTTTATAAGTTATTTTCTTTTTTAATATCCGCAATCTCTTTTTCTAGGTCGCTTTTTGTAATTTGCAGGTCTTTTATTTCATTTTCCATAATTTCACGCCCTTCCGGGTCGAACCATAGTGTGTTCAGTACTGCGTGGGCAGTGAAGTCGGTGTATTCTTTTTTAAAAGTTTTTGTTACCTCCTCAAGTGTTTCATTTATTTCTTCTAATTCTTTAGTTTTTTGTTCAAGGCGGTCCTCATTTATGTTTACTCTGGGTTTTTCTTCCATTTTATCCCAAAATTCTTTTTCGTGCCCCTTAACGCTTTGTTGAATTATCTCTATTCTGTCGGGTATTTTTACTATTTCTTCTGTGATTTTTTTGGGTCGACCCCTTTTCTTTTTTTCTAGCGGGGTGTTTTTAGAAACATCAACGATTTTATCGCCTTTTGCTGGGGGTTTTGTAGTTTTTTTAATTTTAATAGGCATTCGTTTGTGTCTCAAAAACAATAATAACATTTTATATTTATTTTGCGATATTGTCTAAGTTGAAAATAGAATTACAAAAAAACGTTTTATGCTAATATGTATATATGGTTTTTATTTCTTTTTTAGTTTTAATGTTTGAGCTGATTTTTTTTATATTCATCGGTTTTTTGCTGTTTTTTCTTTTTTGGCATTCGTATGCAACAAGAAATTCTCCATATATTTCAATACCAAATGAAGTTCTTCCGGAAACAATAAAGACGCTTCATGTTAAAAAGGGGGACATTGTTTATGATTTAGGATCAGGGGACGGAAAAGTACTTTTTGCTCTTTACGAAAAAGAGCCCAATGCAAAATATATTGGTATTGATATTTCATATTGGCCTTATTTTGTTTCAAAAAGAAAAAAGGAACAAAATCATGATAAGGCTGATCTAACTTTTTATCGCCAAGATGTTTTTGATACTGAACTTTCAGCGGCTACGCATATATTTATTTACTCTTCGGCTCAATTTATGGACGATATTCTTCCTAAGCTTAAAAAAGAACTAGTAAAAGGAACGAGACTTGTTTCTTGCGATTTTAAATTTTCAGATAAAAAAGAAATTCAAGTTATTGATTTAGGGCGACAGGGTGAAAAATTTGGAAAAAATTTGTATGTTTATGAGTTTTAGAAAGTAAGTGTTTTTATTATTAAATTAATTAAATAAAATATGAATCCAGATACCGCATATAAAATAGAGGAGGGGTTGAAGAAAATGAAGGAGGGTGTGTTAATGCTTGAGAGTGAATATAAGCAAATTAAAGAAAAAATTGATTTGGCTGTTCGTGAACTAGAACGACAAAATAGTGATTTCGAAGAAAAAAACAGTAGTTTGGAGCAAATAAATAGAGATATTCAGGCCAAAAATGACGAATTAGCTCAATTAGATAGAGATATAGAGAGTAAAAACAGCGAACTGGCGAATTTGTCTAAATAGGTTTACTAATTAAGACCACTGGGTTTTTTTTGATTGAAATAAAATAATGCTAATTAGAAAACCTATTTTAAATAAAAGCAACCTAAGAGAGGCTGCTGTTATCGAGTCTCTTGTGCAGGATTTTGATAGGGTTGTTATAAATAGCGGTTCTTTTGACGGGGCAGAGGTGGATGAAATAAAAATTACTGAAAGTTTGGTCTCAAATCTTTCATTTCAGTCTTCGATTGTAAAAGAGATAAAAATCGCCGATTCAGTTATTGAATTGGTTAATTTTGCTGGTGCAACTTTTGAGCATACTTATTTTGAAAGAATTGAAATCTCAAAAAGCCGTTTACAAGGAACGCAGCTAATGGAATGCATTATTCGAGATGTTGTAATCGAGAAATCTAAATGTAACGACGTATCTTTCCGATTTTCAAAGATTAAAAATATGGTTTTTATTGATTGTGAAATAAATAATGCTGATTTTCAGGGAGCCAGTCTTGAGAATGTTATTTTTAAGAATTGTAGTCTAAAAAATTCGCAGTTTTCACAAACTAAATTAAAAAATGTAAGTTTTAAGGGTGCTGTTATCGATGGGATTGTAATAAACAAGGAATCTCTTGGTAGTATTACAGTAAATACGGGTCAGGCTATTTATTTAGCATCTGGATTAGGTTTGAACATTGAAGACTAATTTTTTTTGCTAAAAATGCTATAATTAATGAATTAAAAGATTAGATAAATAAATTCAATGAATCCTGAAATAGACAGTGGTTTAATTGGACAAGCTGAAAAAACCAATAGCATTGTTAGGAAAATGCTCGAAAGTAAAAGAAAAGAAAATCTCCCCGAGAAAGAAAACAACGAGCAGGTTAAAATTTCTGAAAATAAAGAGCCGAGTAGGGTCAGCAGTTCTGACGAGTTGTCTTCTGTGGGTCACAAAGAGCAAGGTGTTCTTGGGTTAAAAAAAGAGTTGGACGAACAAAAAGCTATATATAAAAACTCCCTTGATAAATTTAAGACACTTAAAGAGGAGTTGGATAGAGATATTTTTGGCTTTTGGAACTTTATAAAATTAAGACGCTTTAGTAGGGAAAAAAGAGAGTTAGAGATATTGGAAGAGCAAGCTAGGCTGGGGGAGGTGGCAGAACTTGCAAGGAGCAATATAGTTAGGCTCGAAAAGGAAATTGATAGAAAAGGAGTAAGTGTTGATTTTGACAAAATAGAGGAATTAAATATTTTCAACAAAAAAAAGACACCTACCGAGGAAATTCCTATAGGAGAATTAGAGACAAAGAAAAAACTTGAAGCCTTGAATAAGGAGATTGCTTCAATCGAGATTTATTTAGAAATTTCTAGGAATAATCTACGAGATGGGGTTTTTAATGAGAGAAGTACTTTTGAGATTGAAGAAAAAGTTAAACGTCTCAATGAAATTAGAAAAGAAAAATCGGAAATTGAAGAGAAAATCGGTAAAGTAGATTATAGCGATTTTCAAATATAATATCGATATATAATTAATCTAAACAGATCAAATAAAAATAGGTTTTAAGGAATTTGTTACGCCGAAGTTGCTTTTTTGTTTGGTCTATTTATTTAATGTTAATGTTTGTTTTAAATACTGAAGATTAAAAAAATCACCCGTCAAGGTGATTAAAATACTTCTTCTACTTTTCTTTTTAAGTTTTTTGTGAGGAGCATGTGGTCGTAATAATGAAGAATCTTACTATTTCTTATTTCTTCATTTATGTTTATTTCAATATTTTTTCCACCATTAAGTATTGCTGTGAAAATTAATCCTTTTTCTGTTTTTCTAATTTGCTGACCAAATCCTGTGTTCTTGTTGTTTTCCAGACAGGAATTTAAAAAAAGATTTGTTAATAGTGAAATACACTTAGACTCATTTTCTGACAATTCGAGAATAGCTGTGGAACTCTTTTCTGATTTAAAAATGAAAGTAAGTAAGTAATAAATGACATTAGTGTTTGCATATTCCTCTCCTTTTCTTTTTGAAAGAACCAAAAGCTGTTGTAATTTTATACTATATATTCTTTTTTTGCCAAGTTCGATGTATTTGTTTTTAGGTTTGGTGTGGTAATATTATTTTATGAATAATAAATATAGGGGCACTATCATAGAAGAAAGCTTAAGTGATAATAGGGTTCTAAATAATGTTGAAATTACTAGTTTAAAAATTTCTGAGGAAGAAAATCCTCAAGATAGGTGGCATCTTTATACTGTAAGTGTTTCTCGTGAAGATATTGAGAAGCTGTCTTGTTTTATAAAAGCGGGTAAGTGGTATATGCATTTTTGGAAAGATAGAGAAATTATTGCTGTTTTTAAAGATAAGGTTTTCGATTTTAATTATGATAATAAGGATAGTTGGAAAAACGCTGTAGACCATGGTCTCTCTCTCGGTATTCCTAGGGAGCAATTAGATTTTATTATTGAATAATATATAAATATTATGAAAAAATTTTTAGTATTTAGCTTTTTTGTTTTACTAATTGTCGTAATCGCACTTGGAATGACTGGTTTTGTGCCGGGGTTGTCGGAATTTATGGGTGCAAATAAAGCGAGAGACCTCGGTGTCGTTCCTTCAAGAGAGGTTTTTGATTCAGTTTTAAAAGCCAACGGTTTTGTTCTAAACGACAATGCCGGTTTTGGTCCAAATACAAAAATATCGTATCAGGGCCAAAAGACAGTTGATGCAACACTAAGCGACAACGAGATTGCCTCATTGTTAAATTTTAACCACGCAGAAAAGTTTCCAATAAAGGACGCGCAGGTAAAAATTCATAAAGATGGCACGTTAGAGGTATCAGCGAAGGTGTCTATAAAGAACTATAAGGGTTATTCTTTAGAAAATGCTGTTTATGTTAAAGGCAAGATTGAAGTTATTTCTCCAACCAGTATTAAAATTAACCCAGAGCAGGTGGAGATTGGAAGGTTCCCGTTCCCAATGACTGAACGAGTGACATCTGCTTTAAATAGAGAGGCGAATAGTATATTAAGTACAATTACGGGTCTTTCGATTCAGTCTGTGTCTTATGATGAAGGCAAGGTAAATTTTAAGGGGACAATCCCTGCTTTAGCAAAAAGGGTTTTAAGATAATAATTCAATGCAAGTTTCAAAAGAGCGTTTATTTTTATTGATAAATGTTGTTATTTTTTCAGTGGTTCCGCTTTTGACGTATAAAAAACCTGAAAATATGAAATGGTGGCATTTTTTATTGGCGTTTTCTGTTATTTTTCTAGTTTTTGGTTTTTTGTGGAAAAAAGCTGGCGAATTTCAATTTTCAATTCGTTCCCTTGTTCTTATTCAGATTGGTTTTCTTTTGCACTATATGGGCACAATGCATTTTGGGGGAATTAGAGGTTACAATCTTATCGTCGTTGATAACATTCGTTTCGATAAATTTATTCACTTTTTTAATAGTATGATAAGTTTTATTGTTTTGAACGATTGGTCAAAAAAATATAATTTACTTGAGGTAAAAAATAAAAATTTTTGGATGATATTGATTGTTCTTGGATTGGGTGCTGTTATTGAAATAATAGAATATGTTGGGATTCAGTTTGTGGGCACAATTGCTATTCAAGGTCCGTATGATAATAATTTGCAAGATTTAATAGCGGATCTTATGGGTGCTATCGTCGCTGCCCTTTTTTAAGATAGTTTGTTATTTTTAATTTGATATAATAAAAAAATGCAAAAAATATTTATATATCTTTTTTTGATTTTGTTGCTAGCTATGAGTATTAGTACTTCTAATTTTAAAAATAAGAAAATCAATAACCCTCTCGGTTCAAGTTATAAAGACGCGACTTATACAATCGATGGCAAAACAGTGACACTAAAAGATGGAATTTCAGAAATTGAAGTTACTTCTGGCTCAAATTCCAAGATAATTACAAAATATTTCGGAAATGAAGTTTTTTATGATTTTGATAGTAACGGCAAGGAAGATGTTGCTTTTGTTTTAACGCAAGAGGGTGGGGGAAGTGGGACTTTTTATTATGTTGTGGTGGCTTTAAACACCGCGGACGGTTATGCCGGGTCACAGGCGGTATTGTTGGGAGATCGTATTGCGCCACAGACGACTGAGGTTAAAAAAGGAGGTATAATTGTTGTTAATTATGCAGATAGGGCTCAGGGTGAAAGTTTTGTAATACCACCTTCTGTTGGCAAAAGCATTTGGTTATTATTGGATCCAAAAACAATGCAGTTTGGCGAAGTTGCCCAAGATTTTGAGGGAGAAGCGGATTCTTCTAGGATGAAGCTAAATATGAAAGTTTGGAACTGGGTAAGTACCACAGAGAGCGATAATAAAGAAATTAAGCCACTTGTAGAGAAAAAATTTACTTTAAAATTTAACGACGGAAATAAATTTTCCGCAACAACCGATTGTAACGGTGTTGGTGGGGAATACTCTACAGATGGAGATAAAATGAGTTTTAGTAAAATGTTTTCAACTCAAATGTATTGTGAGGGTTCTCAGGAAGGGGATTTTTCCAATATGATTAGTCGTGTAGAGACTTTTAAATTTACTTCAAAAGGGGAGCTTATTTTGGGCTTGAAAAATAGTAGTTTTATGGTTTTTAAATAGAATATTATCTTATTAATTTTATCCCACGTAAGCCTAGTAGAAGTAGTGAAACAATGACTATCTTTAAGATATAGTGATCTTTTGTATCAAGAAAGTTTTTTGTCATTGGTGTCATTTGTCCGACTGCTAAATGTGCAATAATACTGAACGGTATTGTTAAAAATATCCAATTCATTTTTGGAACATATACACCAATCCAAGAAAATATTTTTGATAAAATAGGGGATAATAATGCAAACCCCAAAAACGAGGCCCCAAAATCAAATAATGCATATTCGCCTACTCTAAACGTTCTAAGAAAAGTTATTGTATCCATTTTTTTATTATAACACTTTGTCACTTTTTGTATTAATTTTTGTTATAATGAAAATAATATAAAAACAGAATGATACTTGCTCCCCATATAATAATAGGAGTTGCTGTCGCTAGAACGTTACCTGATAACCTGATTTTAGCTTTTAGTGCCGCTTTTTTGAGTCATTTTATTGCAGACGCTGTGCCTCATTGGGAATATGACCTATCAAAAGCGATTGATCCTAAATATTCAGAAAAAATAAGAATAAATAAAGAATTTCTTTGGGATTTTTTTAGGTTAAGTTTAGACGGTCTTATTGGTTTGTTTATATCCTTTTTGCTTTTTTACAATGGAAATACGGGTTTTATTATTGCTGGCTGTCTTGGTGGAATATTTCCAGATATCCTTCAGTTTTTGTATGGGAAATTTAAAAATAGACCATTAATTGTTTTTAAAAAATTTCACGATTCAGTGCATTCTGAGAAGAAAGAAAGAAAATTTTTAGTTGGCGTCCTTTCTCCTGTTTTTTTTACCACAATTATTGTTATTTTTTCATATATTTTTAAATAACCACTTTCGAAGCGTCTCTTCCTCTGGAAGCGACGTTTCTGGTTTACCTTTGATATCGAATTAAATAAATAACCGTTTACGAAACGTTGTTTACTTTATAAACGACGTTTCTGGTTCACCAACTGCATTAAATTACGCGCCATTCTAAAGCCGAATTGTAAACCAGAAACCTCGTTTCCAAAAGGGAAATGACGTTTCGTATTTGGTTGATTACTTTTCCACAACCTTATCCACACTTTTTCTTTAAGTAAATGTGGAGGTGGGTGATATAATAAATGAGTAAAACTTTATTAAATTTTGTGGCCAATAATTATTTTAAATATATGTTGTGTAAAAAATTTCTAGCAATGGCTTTTGTCGTTGCTTCTTTTGTATTGGTCGGACCGAACATTTCCCATGCCGCCTCTCTTTCTTCTGTGACAATCGCTTCTGGTAACGCTTCCACTACTCTAGCCAAGATTGGCGATAAAATCACAATATCGTTTACATCTTCTGCTGGATTAGGTATTGCCACTTCTACAATCAATGGAAACACTGCCACTGTCGCCAGTACATCAGCCACTTCATTTAAAGCCACCTACACACTCACTGGTTTAGACACCACTGGAGTGATAACTTTTAAGATAGGTACAAAAGACCTTAGTGGTGTATATGGATTTGAAACTTCAACCACCACGAATAAATCTAAAGTAACATATAATCCTGCACCAACCATCACTTCTGTTATTCCATACTACATACTTTCATCTGGAGGTAATTCAGTCACAGTTACAGGTACTGGTTTTCTTAGTTCTCCTACTGTTAAGTTTGACTATACTGCAGGTACAGGAGTTCTTGTTCCTAACTCCACAACCATTTCAGTTAACTCTCCTGTCCATGCTCTTGGTATTGCTGATGTAGTTGTCATAAATGCTGACGGTCAAGCCGCCACTTCTTCTTCTGCAGTAAGATTTGATGGTGTCCTCTGTGATTCTGGAGATCTTGAACATACCTGTACAATCTCCACCTCACACACAATGGCAAATGGTACCACAATCACCGGCCCCGGTAACCTCGTAATCGCCAATGGTGGTATTCTTACCTCCTCTGCTGGAAACAAATTCGGTATCAATATGGGTGGCGACATTACTGTTCAGTCTGGTGGTTCCATTCTCGGTAACCTCTCAGGTGCAACATCGACAAATTTCACGATTGATTATGGGGGTACGGTAAGCGCTGACAGTAGGGGTTACACTGCTGGTAATGGCCCTGGTAAAGGTGGAACTAATAGCAATGCCGGTGGTGGTGCTGGCTATGGTGGTAATGGTGGCGGCGGATATTTTCAGCAATCAGGTGGTCCTGTTGCTGGTGGCTCTGTCTATGGTTCAATAATTGCTCCGATTGATCTGGGTTCTGGGGGTATATCCATTACAACTCAAAACGGTGGAACTGGTGGTGGCGTTTTGAAGCTTGCGGTTTCTAATACCTTGACCATAAACGGTTCCTTGAGGGCTAACGGGGGCGATGCTGTTATGGGGACATATGGTTCATCGGGTGGTTCTGGGGGTAGTATTTGGATTCAAACTAATACTTTGACTGGAAGTGGCTCTACAACTGCTAATGGTGGCATTAGTAGTACCTCTGGTGGTACTAGTAATGGAACTGGCGGTGGTGCTGGGGGTGGTAGAATAGCTATCTATTATACCAACGATACTTCGTCTATAACTAAGCAGGCCTACGGTGGTTCTATTGGATATGTCCCTGGTGGTGCAGGTACAATTTTTGTTAAATCAGCAAGTGCTTCAAATGGTGACTTGATAGTTGACAATAACGGCACTAATGGTGCAAACACCACCCAAGTATCTGCCACAACATATACATTCGATAATGTAACCGTAAAGAACAAAGCATATTACATTATTCCTTCTGGTGCTACATTAAACATTGCAACGAATATCATTAACTCCACAACAAACGCCTCGATCACAAACAACGGGACAATGTCGTTGCCTGCGACGTTTACCCTATCAAACATAAGTTTGATTAACGGTGGAACTATAAATAATCTTTCTAGTTTGATTTTATCTAACGCAACAACAACCCAAAATGGAACCTTGAGCCTCACTTCTCTGTCGCTTACTGGCTCTAGTTTTATTCAAAATGGAACACTTAATTTGGTAAATGATTTTAATTTAAGTTCTGGCTCGACCGTGACTCTATTAAATAATTCAGTAATTGCTGGCTCCGGTAACCTCGTAATCGCCAATGGTGGTATTCTTACCTCCTCTGCTGGAAACAAATTCGGTATCAATATGGGTGGCGACATTACTGTTCAGTCTGGTGGTTCCATTCTCGGTAACCTCTCAGGTGCAACATCGACAAATTTCACGATTGATTATGGGGGTACGGTAAGCGCTGACAGTAGGGGTTACACTGCTGGTAATGGCCCTGGTAAAGGTGGAACTAATAGCAATGCCGGTGGTGGTGCTGGCTATGGTGGTAATGGCGGAGACGGTTATTCTGATAATGGTGGAAGTTATTATCCAGTTGGGGGTGCTCCATATGGCTTATTAAAAACCCCAATAGATTTTGGTTCTGGTGGTGTGAATATAGATTCTCAAATTGGAAGCACAGGCGGTGGTGCTCTTAAATTCGTCACATCTAATACCTTCACTCTTAATGGTACTGTGTCGTCAAATGGAAATAATGGTGCTTCTGGAAAATATGGAACAGCAGGTGGATCTGGTGGAAGTATCTGGATACAAGCAGGAACGCTTGTTGGCACAGGATCAACAACCGCAAACGGTGGTAAGGGCAATGGAACAAATCCAACTTTTTTTGGAGAGGGTGGTGGTGGAGGAGGGGGTAGAATTGCAATTTATTATACAACCGATAGTTCGAGTATTACTAAACAAAGTTATGGCGGCACTGGACAAGGAACTGCTGGAGCTGGAACAATTTTCATAAAATCAGCAAGTGCACCAAATGGTAATTTGATTGTTGATAACAATGGTAATAATGGTGTAAACACAACCCAAGTATCTGCTACAACATATACATTTGATAACGTAACGGCAAAGAATATGGCACGCTATGTTGTCCCTTCTGGCACTACTTTAAATATTGCAACAAATATTATTAATTCCACCACAGATGCCTCGATCACAAACAATGGAACAATGTCTCTTCCGTCTTCATCTTTAACTAATTTTATTTTAAACAATAACGGAGTTTTGTCTACACCAGAAACACTTAATATTGGTTCTGGTTCAAATATTATTGCGGGGAATAACACTGTGGTAACTGGAGTAGACCTCGTTATTGCTTCTGGCGGTTCCCTTACCTCTACCACAGGAAGCAAGTTCGGCATCAATATGTCCGGCGACATTACTGTTCAGTCTGGTGGTTCAATCCTCGGTAATCTCTCTGGCGCAACATCAACCAACTTTACAATTGATTTAGGTGGTACCTTAAATGCTAGCGGTAAGGGATATGTACTGAATAATGGTAGTGGTAAGGGAGGATCTGGAGCTAGTGCTGGTGGTGGGGGTGGTTATGGTGGAGTGGGTGGTGTTGGAACAACAGGTACAGCAGGACCTGCTTATGGAATCAATACAGCTCCTTCTGGTTTTGGATCTGGTGGAGGGTATACAGATGGTGGAACAGGTGGCGGTTCTCTTAAGTTATATATCTCAGGAAATTTAAATATAAATGGATCAATTATTTCAAGTGGTCTCAGTGCTGGAAGTACTAGTGGAGGAGGTGGTTCGGGCGGAAGTATTTGGATTCAGACAAGCACCATAACTGGTACTGGTTCTACTACCGCTAATGGCGGTAATGGAGGCACGGCTACAAATAAGGGTGGTGGTGGTGGTGGTGGAAGAATTGCCCTATACTACGATTCTGATACTTCTACTTTAACCAAAACTGTTTCAGGCGGTTCAGCCACATCCCCAGGCACAGCTGGAAGTGTTGGCACTATCTATACCTCCCAAAATGCCGACGTAACTCCTCCCACCCTCTCTTCCATCACTA
>CAZHDO010000008.1:1669-31793 GCA_964531375.1 uncultured Candidatus Saccharibacteria bacterium | reverse complement strand
CAACAACATCAACAAACGCATTACTATCTACAATCGACAAAGGATACTTCTTCTCTACAACTTCTTCTGACTCCTGGAAGAACGTAAACAACTTCTTCTCTACAACATCCGCCGCTTACTTCCTCGCTCAGAACCAGGGAACATCATTCTCAACAACATCAGCTAACTTCTGGAAATCAGTTAATAACTTCTTCTCTACGACATCTGCTGATTCCTACTTAGCTCAGAACCAAGGAAACGCATTCTCAACAACATCTGCTAACTACTTCGCTAACTCATCTACTACATTAGCTAAGACATACACATCTAATACATTCACAGCTCCTCAGACATTCAACTATGCTTCTGCAACAGCCCTAACAGTAGCTGGTAACTCTTATCTAGGAACAGTATCTTCTGGTATTTGGAATGGATCAGTAATAGGTGATTCATACATCACAAAGACAGGTGATTGGACAGGAACATTAAATGGTCAGAACGGTGCATACTACCTAGCAAACGCTTTCTCTACTACTTCAGCTAATTACTGGAAAACATTACAGAACGATGTTGCATTCTCAACTACATCAGCTGATTATTGGTTAACTCTAAACCAGAACAAGGCATTCTCAACATCTTCAGCTTCATACTTCCTCGCACAGAATATCTCTAATGCCTTCTCCACATCTTCCGCCGCTTACTTCCTATCCCAAAATCAAGGAGCAGCTTTCTCAACATCATCTGCTAATGCTTGGTATCTATCAGCAGACAGATTCTCAACAACATCAACAAACGCATTACTATCTACAATCGACAAAGGATACTTCTTCTCTACAACTTCTTCTGACTCCTGGAAGAACGTAAACAACTTCTTCTCTACAACATCCGCCGCTTACTTCCTCGCTCAGAACCAGGGAACATCATTCTCAACAACATCAGCTAACTTCTGGAAATCAGTTAATAACTTCTTCTCTACGACATCTGCTGATTCCTACTTAGCTCAGAACCAAGGAAACGCATTCTCAACAACATCTGCTAACTACTTCGCTAACTCATCTACTACATTAGCTAAGACATACACATCTAATACATTCACAGCCTCAACCACCTTCTCAGCACAGACTAATATGAATCAAGCCTCCACTACTGTGTTTAGTGTGTCTGGAAACACCTATCTTGGTTCAATCACAGGACCTCTTCAAGCAATAAATGGCCTCGTATCTGCCACCTCAACAATGTCTCTCGCTTATGGAGGAACAGGTCTTTCAACCGCTCCAATATATGGGCAATTATTAATTGGAAATGCCTTAGGTGGATACACACTCACATCTACTTCATCGCTTGGTCTTGCTTCATGGTCAACAACATCTGCTAATTACTGGGAGACCACTCAAGTTGCAAGAGGAGGTGGAGGATTCTCCACAACGTCTAATAATTATTGGTTATCGCAGAATCAAGGTAATGCATTTTCTACGACATCGGGTAATTATTTATTATCTACTTTCAATAAGGGATACTTCTTCTCTACATCTTCTGCTGATTATTGGTTGACATTAAATAGAAGTAATGCGTTTTCTTCTACTTCAGCTTCTTATTGGCTAGCGCAGAACTTGAATAATGCTTTTTCTTCATCGTCTGCTGATTATTGGAAATCATTTAACAACTTCTTCTCTACAACATCTGCTGACAACTGGTTGACTTTAAATCAAGGGAAGGCCTTTTCAACGACATCTGCTAACTACTGGAGATCAGTATCAGATTTATGGAGTACTACATCTGCAATTTATTTTGCACATTCTTCAACAACAATTCCTAAGACCTATACAAGCAATACATTTACCGGAGAAAATATATTTACATCATCAACGACACTACAGAACTTTACAGCCCAAAACGGAACAACGACAAATTTGACTGTTTCTACTGATGCAACAATTGGAAGAAAGCTATCTATTGGTAACCCAGCTATTCCAGGTCTTACCGTTTATGAAAAGGTTTTTATTAATGATGAAACAGGGGCACAGTCAGACGTCTCGTTTAAGGTTGCTGGTGGTGGTTGGCCTGTGTGGAATTTTGGTTCCGCAAAGGGGACACTAACTTCACCATCCATTAATGATGCGGATGCTGACGTTGGTCAAATGAGTTTCTATGGGTACGATGGAACCTCCTTCATGGAATCCTCTAATTATAAAGGACAAATTGATGGTACTCCTGGTGTTGGTAGTATGCCTGGCAGGATAGTGTTTAATACAACAAGAGCCGGTTCAGTGACTCCGTCATTTAGCATGGTTATTAATAGTAAGGGCTTTGTTGGTATTGGAACAACAACCCCTTATGCTGCCTTGTCTGTTGTTGGACAAGTTGTGGGGTCATACTTTACCGCAACATCAACCACCGCTACTTCAACTTTTGCAAATGGAATTAATATTACTGGTGGATGCTTCTCTGTAAATGGAGTATGTATTTCTTTGAATGGTAATGGGTCAAACTCATGGTCAACCACATCTGCTAATTATTGGTTAACACTAAATAGAGAAAATTCATTCTCCACAACCTCAGCTAATCACTTCCTAGTTCAGAACCAAGGAAACGCATTCTCTTCAACATCTGCTAACTACTTCGCTAACTCATCTACTACATTAGCTAAGACATATACATCTAATACATTCACAGCTCCTCAGACATTCAACTATGCTTCTGCAACAGCTTTCACAGTGTTGGGTAATGCTTACTTAGGTTCAATTACAGGACCTCTTCAGGCAATCAACGGATTAGTATCTGCCACATCAGCAATGTCTATTGCTTATGGAGGGACAGGACTTTCAACAGCTCCTACATATGGACAGTTACTAATTGGAAATTCTTTGGGTGGTTATACACTCACATCTACTTCTTCGCTAGGTCTTGCTTCATGGTCAACAACATCTGCTAATTACTGGGAGACGACTCAAGCTGCAAGAGGTGGTGGATCATTTGCAACAACAACTGTTGACTATTGGAAAACACAAAGAGATTTTTTCTCTACAACGTCAGCTAATTATTTTGTAAATTCTTCCACAACAATACCTAAGACATATACTTCAAACACATTTACAGCTCCGCAATTATTTAACTACGCATCGGCGACTGCATTTACCGTAACGGGTAGTACCTATATGGGTTCTATTACTGGACCTTTGCAGGCAATTAACGGATTAATATCTGCTTCTTCTACAATGTCAGTTGCTTATGGTGGAACAGGTCTTTCAACAGCTCCTACATATGGGCAGGTATTGTTGGGTAATAGTAATGGTGGATACAGTCTGGTTGCGACTTCTTCTTTGGGCTTAACTTCACCTTGGACAACTTCTGGATTAAATATATTTAGCAATAATGCCGGCAACGTAGGAATTGGAACTTCGTCTCCGTTTGCTAAATTATCAGTTGTCGGAGATGTTGTCGCCTCTAATCTCATTGCTACTTCAACAGACGGAAATGTAATGATTGGAAACAACGCGTTCCCTAATAGGGTGGCAAGTACAGATGCTGGTGGTATTTCATTATCTGGGTGGTCTGGGGTAACAAGTAATCTAGGTTTGTTCTCTGAAGTTGATGGTCAGCTTTTGAGTTATGGTATTAACGCAACTCAGATTGGTAATAGAGATACAAGTAGGATTGGGGCAATCTTTAGAATGGATACCAGGGCAAATACTCCATACTTTAGTATTAAAAAACAAGTTGGTACTATTGAAACCTCAGATTTCCAGATTGCAACGAGTGGTGCCATCGCAATTGGTTCAAATTTCCCTTCAGATTTTAATGCTCCTTTGGCTCAGTTGCATGTAAGAAACTCAGATCCTTCTCAACCAGCTCTTCTTCTTGATTCAACCTTCTCTGGACAGACAGCAAATATGTTTGCAATATTTAACTCATTAGGAGCAACAACGACATCTTTTGACGCCAACGGAAATGGAACAACAACCGGCTCATTTAGAATTAGTGGAACTGCCTCTACGTCAAACTTTATTGTTTCGAATACGATTGAGGGTGCTGGATTGTCTGATTGTCATGCAACCTCAAGTAAGCTTATGTGGAACGCAACAACAAAGAAGTTTGAATGTGGTGTCGATCACGGCGCCCCTCTAGCGAAGGGTAATAGCGCTATGGCCACGTCTACACTGAACGCAACAAACAGGGTTATTTTGTCCACTTCTATTGCTCCATCATCATCGTCTGTTCAGGTAAGGATTGATGCAACCGCTCAGATAAACAGTGGTAGTAATACTGATGATGATGTTAATGTGACTTTGATTAGGGGCTATGCTTGCGGTGTGAATGTTTTGGCTACACGAATTCATTTTACAACTCTTACTGCAGCTACTGGTATTGGAGAAGGTCTTGTTTCTTTTGCAATAACAGATTCTCCGGCAACCAATGCTTCAACAACTTATTCTATTTGCGCTAAATCTGCCGCTGGTATTGCGCACAATATAACCAACAGAGATATTTTGGTTCAAGAAATAGATACTATCGGAGCCGCTGACTTAGCTGAAATTTATCCTACAAACGACAATTCTATTGAGTCTGGTGATATTGTTTCTTTGGATCCTGATATGGACATTGGAGTTAAGAAGAGTGAAAAGTCTACTAAAGAATTAATCCTTGGTGTTGCTTCAACTAAGCCCGCCTTATTGATTGGTGGAATGGAGGGCGAGGGTATATCTGGAATTCCTGTAGCGTTGTCTGGACGTGTGCCTGTTAAGGTAAGTACTGAAAATGGAAATATTAAAAAAGGCGACAATCTAACAATGTCTTCGATTGCTGGGGTTGCTATGAAAGCAAGGAAATCTGGAAATATAATAGGTAAAGCGATAAGTGGATACAGTGATGATGGTATTGGAAGGGTTAACATGTTTGTTGGTAATGAAAATTATAACGGTGATGGTTTAGGTGAAATGGCATCATCTACATCGTTGGTTGATAATGGTTTTAGTCGAAATGTGCTTGCGAAGTTAATTTCTGATAAAGAATTGCTTATTCAAAACCGAGCAACTACAAGTTTGTCTGAAATATTTACAGACAGAATAGCGGCTGGTCTCGAGATAATCGCTCCAAAAGCTACAATTGGTGGTTTAACAGTGGATAAGATTGGTTCTGTTGGTAATATTGTTGAAATGCTGAATGATGTTAATTTCTTCGGAAGAGCATACTTTAATGCTGATATGGGTGGTTTCGCCTTGATTCCACAGGGTCAAAAGAGCGTTGATATTGTTTTCGATAAAGAATATGTAAACCAGCCAGTGGTGAATTCAACAATTTCATTCAACGATGGGGAGGATAATGGTAAGGATGCGTTAGTGTGGGCTTCTGATATTAAATATTTAATAACAAAAAAGAGTACTAAGGGTTTTACGATTGCTCTGAATATTAATGCTCCTATTGATATAAGATTAAGCTGGATGGCTCTTGCTATAAAAGATGCAAAAACATTCTCACCAAGAGGTCAGGGCGCAAGTATTCAGCAGAATGATACCGCTTCTGTGAGTCAGGCAATAACAGAGGGTTCTTCAAGCAGGAATGCAAATAGTACCACTGGAGTCTTACCTTCGGTTGCTAATGAGGCAACAAGTAGTAGCCAATTGCCAATAGACAATTCAACGAGTAGTATATCTACAGGGACTACTACTGAAAGTGCTCCTGTAAATGAAACACCAATCACCCCAGAAGTTACAAATCCTGTCGTGGAATCTATGGAGCCAGTAACAGAACCTGTTGTTGAGCCTATTGTAGCGCCAGTCGTAGAGCTAAATAATATATCAAATACACCATCTGTTTCTGAGGTAGTTTCAGAAACTGTCGCGGCACCAGTAGAAGCGGTCACAAGTAATTAATTTATCTTATGATCTTAAAAAAAGGAATCGATAATTTATTAAAGAATTATTCTATTGCTCTTGTTTGGGTATTTTTTATCATTGTTTTTATTTGCTATCCGTATTTTTTCTCAAATAAAAAGATTGAAATAAGTAGTGAGGATGTTATTAAGAGGGTCGGTGAATTAATTGTTTTA
This sequence comes from uncultured Candidatus Saccharibacteria bacterium, assembly GCA_964531375.1. Taxonomy (GTDB): domain Bacteria; phylum Patescibacteriota; class Minisyncoccia; order Phycocordibacterales; family UBA12445; genus UBA12445. The sequence continues at coordinate 25,768 of CAZHDO010000008.1, read as the reverse complement.
CCTGCTGATGAAAAGCCCACAGTGGCGACAGTTGCCAATCTTGATTATTTAAAAGATAATCAATTTTTTAAGAATGCCAGAATCGGTGATAAGGTTTTGGTTTATGTTAAATCAGGTAAATCAATACTTTTTAGGTTAGACCAAAATAAAATAGTAGAAATTGGGAATTTAAACTTAAAAAAATGAGATGGCAAAAAATATTATTTTTAATGTTGCTTTTAGGGTTTTTTATTCCATGCGTTTCTTTTTCAATCTCTTTGGAGAAAAACGATTATAAGGCAGACGAGAGGGTGCTTTTTAATTCGACAGGTGGACCTTGGAGTGTTTTTGATAGAAAAAGTGGTAGTTTTGTCGGGACCGGTTCAAGTTATTCAGTTGAGGATGATATTTCTGCTGTATTAGATAATAAAAACTCTAATTATTCTGTTGTCGAAACAAGGGAAGATGATAATTGTGGTGATTTAGACTATCTTGAATGTAAGGCAAGTACAGATTTTGTAGGAGAATTTCTTTTTACCGTTGGATATACAGTTTCAGCCGGTAGTGGGACAATTCCTGAAAACCTAGGTGGTGGTGGTCCTGTTGCTTACCGTCCTGAGGTTGCTATTTATTCGCCGGTTGACACAAGGACATACGGCACGATGATTGATATTATCTATGAAGCGACCGATAAGAATGATAAAGAAGGTCTAGGTTATTTAGGTCTTGGCAGTACCCCCGTTACTATTTATTATTCAAAAACATCTGACATAAGACAAAAGGTTCAATTAGCGACTAATTTGCCTGCAAAAGGTATTTTTAAGTGGGACACAAAAGAACTTCCTGGCGGAAATACTTATAATATAATTATTGATGCAACTGATAAGGTTAATGAAACGGGCGAGGCTGTTTCTGGTAGTTTTAGCATAGACCACACGGCTCCTGTTTTTACAGTTAAAACTGACCCCGCGGTTTCTCAAGGAGAGGATGTAAAAATAGTCATTGATTCGTCCAAGGAACTTTCTGCTTCGCCGGTGGTAAGGGTTACACAAAATAATTTTAACTCTTTTGACGTTCCTGTGTTGGGAAGTGGAAAACATTTTGAAGGATTATACAGAGTTATTAAAGGCTATAATGGTCCTGCTGAAATAACTGTTTTAGGAAAAGATCTTGCTGGAAACGAAAGTAACGTTATTGTCTTTGGTGGTCAGTTCAATGTTGGTAACGATTTTCCAACAATGCCTGTCGTTACCTCCCCAAAGAATAATGAAGTTATTTTAAATGGTGTCACTGATGTAAAGGGAAAGGTTGAAAAAGGCAATGAGGTTATTCTATCTGTCAACGGTAAGGATAAATATAAAACAACGTCTAATGAAGAAGGTGAATTTTTGTTTTCAAAAATTAACCTTAAAACTGATTTTAATTATGGTCTAAATTTTTTAAATTTAGTCTCTAGAGATTTTTCATGGAACATAAGCGAGCCTGCAAATATTACACTAAAGTGCAATATTATACCTGAACTTTTTATTGATTATCCTGTTTCTGGACAGAAGTTGCCATTGGTGACTGAAATATCGATTAAAAGTAGTGATAAGAACAATGACAAGCTTCTTTTTGATTACGAAGTGAGCGGGGATAATGGAGCAACTTGGAAATATCTCGTTACTGGTGTTGAAGATAAAAAATATAGCTGGGATACCTCAACCTTTTCCGATGGTGAATATTCTATTAGAGTAACCGCAAACGATGGAACAACAAAGAAGAAATTTGTAACCGACAACCTTGTTATCAAGAATTACTTACCATTTTTTTCTTTTAATGACGGAGACAGTACATCTATAGGTAAAGAGGAATATCTCGTTAGTGGAACTGTTAAAAGTTCAGAAAAGCTACCTTCAAGATTAAGAATAACTGCGGTTGATTATAGTTTAGATAATGGAAAAAAATGGATTCCAGTAAATTATCGCACCTTAGATGTTCAAAACGATTCAGAAGTTGGTTTTTCTATTGCAATCAAAACAGCGGAACAAAAAAAATATTCTGTTCTGTTTAGAGCCAAAGACAGTCGAGGTGTCTATGGTAAGGGAGTTAAAACAATAGCAGTTGTTTTTGATAAAACAATTACTCCGGTCATCTCATCTTTAAAAAATGGAGAAATAATTAGTGATAGCCAAGACGAAGATAAAAATGTTGCCGGTTTACAGATAACAGTTTTTGGGAGCTCAACACCTGATAGCTTGGTCAGTGTTAAAAATGGAGAAAATATTTTTTCTGGAAGAACTAATTTTCTAGGTTTTTTTTCAATCCCAGGTGTAACAATGAAGGAGCGGGGCAAAAACACTTTGTCTGCTAGTGCGATTAGCGACAGTGGGGAAAAAAGTTCCGTTTCTGATATGGATGTAATATATAATAACCCGCCAGTTCTATATTTTATAAACCCAAGAGATGGTAAGGGTCTTAACCATAATTCAATTGTTTCTTTTAGTGCATATGATCTTGATGGTGATGAATTAAAAAACACTACCCTTTCTTACAAAAAACCAGGAGATAGTGTCTTTAAGCAGTTAGATTCAAACCCTCTTAATAATAAATTTGAGTTTAATGTTTCTGATTTCAAAGAGGGGTGTGGATATCAACTGAAATTAGAATCGGGTGATGGTATTTTAAATACATCGAGGGTTGTTGATTTTTGTGTTGATAATACGCCGCCCGAAATATTACTAAATCCAGTAAAGAAAAACAATTTTAAGAAAGAATTTACATTTGAGGCTTCTGGTTCGGCATCAGACGGTCAAATGGGTGTTGAATTCCTAGAATATAGTTTTGATGGAGAGCATTGGTTTAAGGCAACCTTAGATAGTAGGCCTGCGAAAAACAAGGTTAATTTTAAAATTAAATATCCATTTGCTCTAGACGATGGTGATTATAAGATAAGGGTTAGGTCTGTTGATTATGCTGGAAATATTTCAAAAATTTTAACAGAGGAAATTATTGTAGATACAATGCCTCCTAGATTGGGAAGTTTTGATTTGTCTCTAAATGGAATAAGTCTTTATCCAGAAGATGATGTTTTTAAAATCTCTAAGGGGAGTAATGTTAATTTTATAGCCTCTTTTGAAAATAAGACCAAGTCAGCTTCTGTTGTGATTGGAAAAAGAGCTATAAAATTGAACAAAGAGTCTTCTGACGGTCTCTGGAGAACAAAATTTTCTTTAGACGACGTTGGTATTTTTCCAATTAAATTCAACGCAATAGATGACTTTAATAATTTAGTAGAAGGAAAAAAAATTGGTACAATTGAAGTTATTGAAGAGGGGAGGGTGACTCTCAATAATAGCTCAAGCACTCCGGAGAGTTTTGTTTCCGGCGCCGATATGACGATTATGCAGTATGATGAGGTGAGTCGTTCTTTTGTAAAATGGAATGGCTTAAAATATAGTTCAATTAATCCAGTCAAGACAGACGGGACTGGATCGTATAACTTACTCTTACCTTCTGGAAAATATAACATAATGATTCGAAAGAATGGTTTAGTTAATCTTGATACAAATGACTTTGAATTAAAAAATCCTAAATTTTTAGACACCACGTTTAATATGAAAAAAAGAGTTGGAGCTAAGGGATTTTTTGAGGATATTTTAAGTAAGTTTATTATTTTTTAGATAAAATGGAAGTAGATCAAAATAAGTATTTTAAAATGGCAGGAAAGATCTTAGGGATACTTTTTTTAATTATAATTTTACTAAATGTATTAGCTAGATATCTTGTGGGTGGGGATTTTCAGATAATAGCTGACGGACAAGATTTTGCTCAGAATATTGGAGCAACCACTTCCGGTAATCCAGCTCCATATTTTGAACTTCAAAATTTAAACGGTAAATTTGTAAAGTTTTCTGATTTTTCGGGCACACCCTTTGTCGTTTTGTTTTGGAATACTTGGAACGAAAATTCAAAAAAACAATTTGATATTTTGAGTGGACTAATAAGAAAAGGAGATAATTCTTTTAATATTGTAGCAATAGATAGCCAACAAGATAGGGCAATTGTTTTGGATTTTATAGAAAAAGGCGGATATTCCAAAAAGGAGGTTTTGCTTGATAAAAATGGCGCAATAAGTGATCTATATGAAGCTAGAAATTTGCCAGTAATTTATTTTATCGATGACAACGGCTTATTAAGGGATTCATATATTGGCCTGCTTGGTGAAAATGAAATTGTGGATAAAATTTCTAAATTTAAAAATTAGCGTGGTATAATTAATAATCACTTCTTTTTATTATTAAAAAGTAGTATTCAAAATATAAAAAATGTCTTTGTTTTTTATTTTAAATAATCTAAATTTTGCAATCCAGATTTTTGGATCATTTGTTTTTGCTGTGGTAGCATGGATTGTTTTTGATTCTCTTACTGCAAAAAAAAGATTTCTTGAAATATCGAAAGGGGTTGGTTTTGCTATTTTGGCTTTATCTCAAATGGTTATTGCCTTGGGTTTTGGAAATGAAAATTACCAATACTGGGGTCATTTATCTCAGATTTTAGGTCTTGTTTTAATTTTCTGGAACGCTATTTTAGAAAAACCTGTCAATAAGTCGATATTAAATGCAGCGGTTGTTGTTCCTGCGCTTTCAACTGCTGGTTATTATTTTAGTTTTTGGGAGGTTGTTCTATTCTCTGGAATAACGATTCTATATTACGATCACTATAAGCAGGGAAATATAAAAAATATTTTAATAGCGTTTTTTTCATTTTCATTTTTAACTCTAAACTCAATTCTTTCATTTTTTTACCAAGAAGGTGTTTTCGATATTACATGGTTACTAGGCCACACGTTCCAGTTTATAGGTTTTGTTTTTTTGGCCGTTTGGATTTGGAAATTTTTGTACCCTAGAATTAATGAAAAATTTTTAATAACAATTGTTTCATTTTTCTTGTCTGTTTCGGTAATTATTACGCTCGTTGCTTCGATGGTTATTACAAATAGATTAGAGCAAGAGGCGATTATGGATCTCTCTGCTAATATTAGGCTTTTCGATTACCTTAATATTCACTTAAAAGACGAAGCTCTTGCTAAATCAAGAATACTCGCTTCAAATGTGGATTTAAGAAGTTTTTTGTTTAATAAAAATTATTCTGACTTAGAGGTTTTTTCTTCTAATTTCCTTAAAAAGGAAAATTTAGGTTTTTTAACAATCGCAGATGGTGACGGAAAGGTTTTGTTGCGAAGTGGTGTAAATACAGGAAAAGGGGATTCGATTATTTCTGAAAATTCAGTACTAAAGGCCAAGGAGGGTTATTCCGTTGTCTCTTTGGAGTCTACTGACGCAGAGCGATACTCCATAAGGTCAGTTTCGCCAATTATTTCTTCTGACGGGCTTATTTTGGGATATGTTGCTGTTGGTTTTCCTTTAGATGCTTCTTTTGCTGATAATATAAAAAAGATAACAGGACACGAGGTTGTCGTTTATGAAAAAGATTCTGTAATTGCATCTACTGTTTCTGGGATAGGTGACCTTAATACAATTGTTGGTACTCAATTATCAGATGATTTAGTTTATAACGAAGTTTTTGTTAATGGTAATTCGATTTCCCTTAGAACTGAGATAGCTGGAAAACCATTCGAAACATCATACTTACCATTACAAAATTTCGAAAATAAAAATACGGGTATGTTTTCTCTTTCTATGTCACAGAGAGAAATTTACATAAGCGCAATTCCCTCAATAGAATTAGTGTTAATTCTAGTTTCCTTAATAATGTTACTTGTTGCCTATAACGTCCGCTATCTTTTTAAAAGAATGGCTAAAATTAGTTAGTTTTTTATCTGTGGTAAATAAACCATTTCCGGCTCCAAGCTGGAGGTGGTTTTTAATAAATGCAAAACCCCGCCCAAAGTTTTCTTATAACCACACTGAGTCTAATTTTTTAGAATACTTTATGTTAAATATTATTATGACAAGAGAGAGTCAAGCAGCTCTTTTTGGTTTTTTATGGTGTGTTGTAGTTTTTGTGTAAGAGGAATATTTGCTATTTCATCTAACGAAAAAAAACGAAGATCTGTTCCTTCGTCTCCTTTTTTTATTTTTGTTGTTTCTTTTTCTGTGAGTGGTATGTAAAAAATATGAATATTTGGATAGGGATTGGTTAAGTAATTAATATTTTTGGGGGTAATGCCAATTTCTTCCAAAAGTTCTCTGCGAATAGCTTCACTTATTGTTTCGTTTCCTTCTACTACTCCTCCTGGTAATTGCCAACACTCAGGATCTCTAATCCCCGGTGAGTTGTCCCTTAACAGGAGTAGGAGCTTTTTGTTGAAGACAATAATAGAACTTACGACTTGCTGATTTTGGTTATTCTTCATTACAGGCGTACTATAACATCTGGTTAGGCGTTTTGTAAATTAGACTTTAATGAACTCAGAAATCATTCGTCTTTGTTTTTGAATTAAATTATCGGCTAAACTATCGTACATTTTTATATACTAATAAAAATAAATTATTATTATGTGATGCCTTAACTACTCTGTCTTTATTTTAGCAACTGCTATAAATACATCATAAGGGCTCTTGCCTAATTTATCCGCCATATCGTAGGTTCTCATGGGCAGTAATTTTCTGATTGATTCAACTAACTCTGGATCTGCTTCTATCTTATAACCGTGTGGAGGAAATGGGTCAAACCTATCACCCTCCTCACAAGGATATATCTCGGTACAATTTACAGACACCAAATAAGCTAGTAGCCTGTATACCGTCTTTTCTGATAAACCTAAATTTTCCATTATTTCTGGTATTGTTTTGTATTCCATCCTTTAATTATAAATTAATAAAGATATACCACAACGTTATAATAGATAATAAACATATACTTTTTTATTTTTATATTTCAGGAAAAAATATTTCATATGCACACTACCTTATCTCGTATTGTTGACAAATATCATATTGTCTTGTAGTTTTATGTAAGTACCTTAGATTCTTTGACAATCAAAATAAAACAAAGGAATGAGATAAAATGAAACGATTATCTGGTCCGGTAGAGGTTCAGCTTGAATTGACCGAAGAGTGTAACTTTAAGTGCCGTCATTGCTATAATTTCTGGAGGTATGGTGGAGCTGAACCCAAGAAGGAGTTGGGAATCGCTCAGTTTTTAAGAATCATGGATATTTTAAATGAAAGCGGTGTTGGTGCCCTTACAATTACGGGTGGAGAACCGCTTTTAAGATCTGAAGTTTTGTTTTTGGTTTTAAAAGCTGCAAAAAAATACGGAATTGAGGTTGGGTTAAATAGTAACGCAACATTGATTACAAAAGACATTGCATGTCGTCTTAAAAATGAAGGGCTTAACCGTGTTCTGTGTTCTTTGTTGGGCCTGGAGGTGGTACATAATTTTATATCGTGTGCTGAGGACGGTTTTTCACAGGCAATAAAGGGTATAGAAAACTTAATCGGAGCTGGTTTGCCTGTGTCAATAAACATGGTTGCTTCAAAACATAATCATAAAGAAATATTTAAAGTTGCTGAATTTGTTTGTGGTTTGGGTATAAATACTTTTTGTGTTACTCCGATCGTACCGTCACATAAATCGAATCTTTCAATGGTTTTGTGTCGGGACGAATGTAAACAGGTCTTAAGAAATCTTCTGGTGATTGGTAAAAAATATAGCATTAATGTGGATACCCTGGAACCAGTTGCCAGGTGTTTGTTTGATAGAGATGACGAAGATGATTTTTTATTCTTTTTTGGAAAAAGAATTTGCTCTGCAGCGATTACTTCGTGCGCAATATCTGCATACGGACAAGTAAGACCCTGTGTTCACTCAGATGAATCTTTTGGTAGTATTTTAGAAGAGGGGATGTCTTCTGTGTGGAAAAAAATGAGTCCTTGGTCTGACGAGTCGATACTTCCCGTTGAATGTTCTAGTTGTTTAGCTGTATTTGTGTGCGAAGGTGGTTGTCGTATGTCATCTAAGATTACAAATGGAAAAAGAAATGGTAAAGATATGTATATGTCGCAACCCATAACAGAAAAAGAGAGGGTTGTTAAACTTCCCAATCGAGATAATAAAGAATATAAAATATCCATATCCGAAAGGTTTGAGTTTAATCCTTCTGTGAAAATACGAAAAGAGAGTTTTGGTGGAATTGCTTATGTGCATAATAATATTGAATTTTTTACACCAGCTGGTTTTAAGATTGTTGAAATCTTAGCCCAAAAACGCTCTTGCTCAGTTTACGAGATCGCAGAAAGTTTTGGTTTTGTAAACAATGATTTAAGGTTTGTTTTTGAAAGGTTGTTGGTTAGGGGTATAATCCAAAACGAAAGGAGGTGAAAAATATGGAAACTGGCGTAAAGATTTCGGAAAAGTTCTTTATTAGTTCCACGGAGGTTGTTAATCGTTCTCATGATCCAGCGGAAGAGTTGGTTGCTTTGATTGATCGTGGTCCGGTTCGTGGTTGCAAGTGCAATTCTTGCGTATCGTGTCAAAACACAGGATGCAATAAAACTTAAAAGGTTTTATTGCAGATGGTAGGGTTGCAATATACCCTACCATCTTTTATTATGTGTAAATGATTAATATAAACGTTAAAAAAGATAGACAAGATATAGATAATGTTGCGATTGAAACACAAAAAATGATTGTGGATATTGAAAGTGTATTTAATAAAAAATTGAATTTTGAACTACTTATTAACATTCACGATACTAGAGACCAATATGACAAAACTCTAAACAGGAAAACATTTGATTGGGAAGTTGGAAATACAAATAAAAATAGAATAGATATTTTACATCCAAATTCTTTTGAAAAATATAGTTCACATAAAAAGGAAGAATTTTTACCAACATTGAAACATGAGTTGGTTCACGTATATTTGAATCAGCTAATTAGGGATAAAATTATCCCACTTTGGCTTAATGAGGGAATTGCAAATTTTGTATCTGGTCAGGTGGATAAATACCGAGAAGCTAATATGTATATCGAAGAAGATTTTTTGAAAAAAATATCATCAGAGGCAGGCTGGAGTCAATATTCAGGTGGTTGTGTGTATGTTTATTCAGCTCTCTTTATTGATTATATCGCCAATAAGTATTCTTTTGAAAAAGTTATTTTGTTGGTATTAAAAGCAAGAAAAAATTATTATTTTGAAGAGTTTAATGTTGCATTTAAAGAAATTTTCGGTATTAAATTAGAGGATGTGGAAAAAGATTTTATAGGGTATTTAAATAATAATTAAACAATAAGTTGTTTTTATGTTGGTTTAATTAGGTCGATTATTTTTTGGATACAATCATTGTCGATTTGTTTATTGTCATCGGTATATTTTTTTGAGGTATCTTGCATTTTTGATGCGATTGAGCGTCGCCACATAAGCATGTTTTTTGGTTTAATATCGTTACTGGACGGTATTTTTTGATTTAGATATTTTTCTCCCAAATAACCTTCGGGAATAAAAGAGCTTAATAGCAACTCTTCCAAAAAGATTCTATTTGGCATACCATTGGATAGTTTTGTAAGTAAGCTTTCGTTTTCTTCTGTGAACTGGTTGATTAAGGATATTATTTTTTTATTTTCTCGTAGTGCTAAATGAAATATTTCGTGCGTTAGAATACCCACAGAAAAGAGTTCGTCTGTGGTGTTGTCTTCGATGGGAATTTCTACCACTATGAATTTGTTTTCGCATGTCCACGAAAACCAAGCACTAGTGTCGTTGTACGTGGAATAAATAAGATAGATTGGTATTTGGTAAATAGAAAAATTTTCTATACCGAGTAATTTTTTTATTTTTGCAAAGATTTCACTAATTAAATGTTTTTTATTATTGAGTTGTTTTTTCCATAACTTTAAATTTTTCTCTATTTTTACCCATTTCAATAAAAAGTCAGGTTTTAAAATTTCAATACTTCTTTTAATTTCGTTTTGGTGTTGCTTGTCTACTATTTTTTTTATTTGCGCCCAAATTTTACTCTCATTTTTTTCGAAAAAAAACACATCGATATTATTGTCGCTCAAAAAAGTCTGTAAATCCGAGCTAAGTGGGGATGAAGGCTTCGAGTTTTTTACATAAAAAAGAAGATTTGATAGTTTAGATATTTTTATTTGTAAATTTCTGTTCATAATATAAGCATCCTATCAGATAATTTTATATAATGCATATCAATTTGTGTGCCATGTTGACTGTTTTTATTTTCTAGCACCACCTTCTAGTAATACAAGAAAAAGGAGCCGAGCATCATGGTGGCGATGGCTATGATTTTTTGGGTTAGGTGTTTTTTGGATAGTTTTTCGGTTGCAATGTGGGGGAAGAAAAGGGTTAGGAATATTCCGTATAGGAAAACGAAGAATGGTTGGAAGACGTTCATCATCATGACTAGGGCTATTGGAGCCTGTAGGGAGGAGTAAAAATAAATAAAATCAGCAATTATTGTTATTATCTCGCTAAAAAAATTAATAAAGATAATTGTGCCGCTATATTTTCTAAAGACTTGAATAAAATCATCTCTGTAGTTTTTTTTGAAAATAAAAATTAATATACCAGATATTAACATTCCTGTGAAAATCCAAAATGATGAAAGCCAGTAGCCGTCTTCAATGGCCATCTTTTTAAAAATTACATATGTGAGGGCATAAAGAAATGATGAACCAGACATTAAGAGAACAACATGGCCTCTTAATTTTACTTTTGCTCCTGTTAGGTCTAATGACAATAGGGCAGAGGCTAATATAATTAGTAAAGAAAAAAATATTTGATTAAGGGATAGTGTTTCTCCAAGAAAAATGAAACCCAAAAAGTATCCAAAGACGGGTATCAGAAGAAAAAAGGGGGTAACGATGGATGATTCATCTTTTTCTAATGCGTATAAATATAGAATAATAGCTATTTCGGTAATTATTCCGCCTAGTATTAATGTTAAGGCTGAGGTTATGCTAACGTTTAGTACATGTGGTTGAAACAAAAGAATAAAAGGTAGGGCAAAAACCGTAAAAAGAGAAGAAAAAAGTATTAAAGAACCAACTTCTTCTTTGTTTTCAGTATCTTTTGCAATATATGTTTCTATAAAGAATTTGTCTATACAATTAGTAACCGCATGTAGGGCGGGTGCAATCATTGCTATAAAAAACCAGTTCATTTTTTAATTATTGCACATTAAATAGTTAAAGTAAAAAATAATTTTGCAGATTAAGTGTTTTTTGATACAATCAACATATGCGGTTAAAATGCAAAGAAGGAGAGGGTAATAATACCGGATTGGTATTTAGTAAAAAATAAAATTGTTTATGGAAATTTCCAGTGCTTTTAATAACTTAGATGATTATAGAAAGATTGGATTTTACAAGACGCCAGATGAGGCCAGTAGGGAAATAAAAAAAAGGTGGGGCGATAAGAAATTAAAAGAAGAGGTAGAAAAATATTTAGGAAACTCTCTTCCTGATATTTTTAAAAACGAACCAAAAGCTATTTCTGTTATACATATTGCTACACCAAACATTGCATTTGAGAACTTTTTAATGCAAGCGAATTTCACCGAACTGAAACCCGTTGTGTTTGAGTACTTGGAAGATCTTTTTGTTACTACTAACTACGATAAAGCCTGTTTGGCAAAGATGATTTTTAAGATGGGGATTGATAAAAACAACAATCTGCTGTCAGAGTCAAAGCATATAATCGCACTAGATGGAAGGGAGGAGAAAAAGAAATTTACTGAAATTAAGACCTTATGGGGAGAGAATTTCGTAAATTTCCATCACCGTATATTAAATAGCAAGATTTCTGGCGTTGAGACTTGTGATGGTTCTAAGTGGTATAAAGAGCATGGGGGTAAACCTTTTCTTTATTACAAGAAACTTATGCTTTTCTTTATTTGTCATGGTGTTTTATTTGAGAATTTTTTAGATAATGAAAAAGAAAGGGCTTTTACTCGGGAGGTTGTCTTTCCTGCCTTTCTTGAGGCAAAAGCGCAATTTGGTATTGAGCCCTTAATTGTGCCTATTATTCCAACAGACGAACAACGTAATAAGGTTTGGTGGTATTATGCAAAGGACGTCAGGGATCTAATAGATAGAAGGTCTAGGGGGATTGTTCGCTGAGATGATTTTGTTATTTATTTAACAAAAAACATCGGTTGTGTCCTTAAGATCAGTGGGAAACTTAAATGAAAAACTAAACATAAGTGAGATTTTTATGGCGAAAATAAAACAAAATTGATACAATAAAGGCAATGAAAAATGAGAATAAAATTTTATTTCTAATATTAATGCTATTTTCTTCACTGGCGGTTTTATTTAGTTACTATGTTGTCTTTGTGAGCGGTAATTATGAAGTAATAAAGCAAATTCCCTGTGATCCAAAAAATGATTCATGTTTTGTTTCAGATTGCGAAGGTAGCGACAGTAGCTGTGGTATGACTACAACGTATAAGAAAATATTTGTTATCTCAAATTACGCTGGTTCAGATTATGATAGTCTCTCTTGTCCACAAAACAGTCCTTTTTGTAGGATAATTAACTGTGAAGATAACAAAACAGAGGCTGGCGAAAAATGTTTTAAATAAAAATATGAATATCTATACGTCAATAGAAGAGGCAGGTGAAATTATAAGGAGGCGTTGGGCAGATAAAGATCTTAAGGATAGGGTTGAAAAAAAACTAAATAATGATTTTCCTGAAATTCTGAAAAATGAACCGCAAGGACTTATATGGAGGTGTATTTGTACGCCAGATGGTGAGTTTGAGCGTTTTTTGTGTTTATGTGAAAAAGCAAAAATTAACCCGGTTGGTTTTGAAATTCGACAAGATAAATTTTATTCAGGTAATTTTACAAAACATGCATTGACTCAAATGGTCTTTTCAAAAGGTTTAAATAAAGATTCTCTGCGTATTACCTTAAAAGAAAATATCATTGATTTTAATAGTTCTCAGGGCAAGAGAATGTGTGATTTAGAAACTTTGTGGGGAGAAAATTTAGCCGATTTTCATCGTTTTTTTTTAGAAACAGTATTTCCTGTAATGAAAAACAGAGTAATTGACTCATCAGAGTGGCTAAAAATAAAAGGTGGTTCGCCTGAAAAATATTATTTTTATATTTTATCTCTTGCTGTTTGTCATGTTGTTTATTTTGACGATTATGACACCTTGGAAGCAGAAAAAGGTTTTATAGATGAAATTATTTTGCCGGCATTTAGGGAGGTTGAATCATGTTTCGGTGTTCAGCCAATCATTGTTCGAATATCTAAGGCTGGAGGGCAAGAGAGGGACCCTTATTGGTGGTGTTATTCAGAAGAAGCTAAAGAAATTATGCATAATCATATTAAAAAATTCAAATGTTAGACTCGTTAGCATCTTTTTTTATAAAAGACTCATATTGTTATACACAATTGGTTGTTAATCAGGTGTATGCACCAGTCCAGCTTATTTTGTATTCTCATATACCCACAGCTATTGTTACAATATTAGTTGGGATTTTTATTTTGAGTAAAGATAGGAGTCTTGAAGCAAAGATATTTTTCTTTTTATCTCTAGTCTTCTTTGTTTTTACTCTTGGTGATTTGGTGGAATGGTTTGTATTTCTTGGAAGAGGTCCAGTGGTATTTGCTCGTTCAGTAATTGAAATTGCCGACCTTTTGCTTTTTCTTTTTTCATCATATTTTCTTTTTGTTTTGATAAAAAAAAGAGATGCGCGCCTAATTTATAAAATTATTTGGTTATTACCCGTGTTGTCTTTTGCAGGAGTTCTTATGTATTCTGTTAGTCACAACCTAACAAGTTATAATTGGAATATTTGTGAGGTTGTAGAAGATAGTTTGATCGGGGATTATGGTTATTACATGGACCTTTTTTATTTTGTAACAATAATAATTTTTGCAACCTGGTCAATAATAAATGGAAAAGAAGATAGAGGGAGGATTGCTCTTGCTTCAATCTCAGTATGCTCGTTTATTTCATTGTTTTTTGCTATGGAGTATGTTTTTACTGGATATATTTTTGGTGATGCTTTTGACTATAGTTATTTTGTTTATGCCTTTTTTGGTATGCCGGTACTTATAGGAGTACTTGCTTATATGGTTGTTCGGTATAAAGTTTTTAATTTTAAACTTATCGGTGCTCAGGCCCTCGTTATTGGTATTTTTGCTCTTATTGCTTCTCAATTTGCTTTTATTCAGAATGATGTAAACAGAATTTTAACCGCTATAACTCTTGTGCTGGTTACAATTTTTGGTTGGCAGTTGATAAAATCTGTTAAAAAAGAAATAGAGCAAAAAGAAGAGTTGATAAAAGGGGCGATTGCACTTAGAGAGTCTAATGAAAGAGAGCTGGAGAAGGCTAGGTCTGTGGCCAAGCTTAAGGATGAATTTGTGTTCGTTGCTACTCACGAACTTCGAACTCCTGTAACCGCGATAAAAGGTTTCCTTGAGTTGGTTAAAGAAGAGGATGTGCAATTCCCACCAGCTGTAAAAAAAGATCTCGATGCTATTGCTATGGCGAGCGGGCACTTAAGCGAATTAGTTAATAATTTGCTTGAAATAGCCAGATCCGAGGCGGGAACTATGAAAATTGAGACAAGGCCGATAAAAATTGTCGATGTCGTTAAGGGGGTGTTGGCTGAGATTGAGTCTTTAGTTTTAGAGAAAAATATAAAACTGAACACCGACAGCCTCGAGGGTGATTTTATGGTTTTAGCTGATGAGGGTAAGGCAAAAGAGGTTTTTGAGAATTTAATCGGCAATGCTATTAAATACAATAGAGTTGGTGGAAGTGTTGAAATAAAATTATATAATTCAAATGAGGGTGTGGTTGAAATAGAAGTAAGAGATGATGGCTTTGGTATCCCAGAGGATCAACAAGATAAAATATTTGGTAAGTTTTTCAGAGCTACAAGCAAGGATACTCAGGGTATTATGGGGACAGGGCTTGGTTTGTTTATAACAAAAATGCTTGTAGAAAAAATGAGTGGAGATATTAAGTTTACTTCTGTTGAGGGGAAGGGCAGTTGCTTCTTGGTTTCTTTTAAAGCTGTAAAAGTATCTTGATATAGTTTGAAATTAATATAGAATCAAGGTTATTAATAAGATTATTTAAAAAAAATGAACAAGAAATTTAAAATATTACAGAGTGAATTAAAGAAGGGAAACGTATCCGTATTTTTAATTTTGTTTTTTGTTGTTATTTTGGCACTAGGTTTATATTACTTCACATCAAAACCAAAAGTTGCTTCTGAAAAAACTCTAGAACAACAATTTTCCGAAAGACTACCAGCTCTTCAGAAAGAGATCGAGACTAATCCTGGCAGTAGCGCTCTTAGACAGGAGTTAGGTGTCGTTAAGTATGCGATCGGGGATATTGAAGGGGCCAAGGATGCATACGAGAAAGGTGTTGAATTAGATTCTGGTAATGCTGTTATGCACAATAATCTAGGTAATACATACAGAGATCTTAAGGATTATGTAAAAGCCGAGGCTGAATATCGTACAGCAATGAAAATCAATCCAAAACTCACAACTTCCTATATGAACCTCGCTAGCGTTTATAACTATATCTTAAGTAAGCCAGAGGTAGCTTTGTCTATTTATGACGAGGGAATCAAGGCAAATCCAACATACGTAGATTTTTACAATTCCAAGGCGCTTGTCTACGAACAGCAGGGTCAAAAAGCAAAAGCAAACGAAATGTTCACAAAAGCTTTGAGTGTCCAGCCTGGAAACCCCGCCGCCACCGCAGGTCTTGCGAGAACGAAGAAGTAGGGAGGGCTAATAAAAATATATTTAAAAAACACTTCGCCAAAAGAAGTGTTTTTTTAAGTAATACTTAAGCCAAACATATCGCAATTAAAATTGACATAATAAAAAAAATATGCTTATATAATTTACAGATGTAAATTGAAAAATGGAGGCGATACTAATGAGTAATCGCAAAAAGAATAGAATCCAAATGGAAAATAGTTCTTGGAAGATTTGGGTAGTATTCATAATCGTCTTGTTGTGGTTGGGCTATTATTGCCAGTATAGCGAGCGAGAAGAACGATTGCTGGTAAGAAAGGTTCAGATGGTGTTGCAGTCATATCAAAATCGTGCTGAAGCTGGCAGCGAATGGTGGCTTACGGACTTTGCAAACAACCGTGAAAAATTTCGACCAGTACTTGAAGAGAAGAGGAAACTAATACAATCCTTGCTGGATCGTTTTAAGAACGTGTCGTCGCTCACGGAACGTATTTACCGAAATTTCGGAACTTTTAGTCTCGGGGTGTATGTTGATGGGCAAATTCAAATGCCGACCAAAAAAGACGCAGGTGGGTTAAGTTCAGGTATTTGTTTTGTCCCCGAAACTGAGGTACGGAGTGAAAAGTTCATCAGCAGTCTCTTTTGGGATTCTGGTCGCAACTGTGCAATGTTGTTTGCATTTGAACGACCAATCTCTGTTCTTGCTGGACACCTTTATCATGAGTTTGGTCATGCTCTTCGTGATCGTGTTGACCATGCCAAATCTGCTTATGCGGAGCCTGGGACTGTGTTATTTGCTGCAGAAGAGGCTGAGATGCATAATCTCGAACTTGTGGTGGAGGATGCTGTAATGGGTGGTGTCTACCTTAAGGCTGTAAAAGAAATACTTGGCAAGTACAAGCCACGTAACTATAAAGAAGCCGCCAGTAATGTGACCTTGAATGACTTGTTGTTTCTTGATAAGGCGCTCGGGGCCATAAATATGGGCAAACGCGCGCTCGGTGTTGTCGCGCCAGTACATTATTGGGCAATCATATCCTGCGCGATAGAAATGAATGGGGGTGGAGAAAGTGAATACACCTCTGCGTATCTGTGGATGCACGATCTCCCTCACAAGTGTTATTAGCGATTGCTAGTGTAAGTAGTTTTTTAAGAGTATTCTTGTTTACAGGAATACTCTTTTTTATTTTTTGTTAATTGTTATAATCACATGAGTTACCTGTTTTGTTCGCTTGGTGTTAAGATAGGGGAAGAAGAAAATGCGGGAAAGCCAGAGTTGTTGTTGAGAAAGAGTCGTAAGAAAGGGGATCTTTCTCTGTAGTGTTATCAAAACAGGTCAATCTAAACTGATATGTCTGCATACCTTCAAGGTATAAATAATACCCAATCTGTCTTCTGTTATTATATACACAAAGCGAAACGTCGTTTACTTTTTAAACGACGTTTCTTATTTACTACCTACACTAAACTACAGGCCACTTTAAACCTAATCGTAAACTAGAAACGTCACTTCCAAGGAGAAGAGACGATTCGTAAGTGGTTATATGGGTAAACAGAAACCACCTTTTGTAAAGCCTCATCCAGATCGCGTAAGAGATGTCTCATTGCTCCTGAATCAGAAACCTTGTTTCCGAAAGTGGTTTGCAAATGTTATAATACTTAGAAATTATTATAAGTATTTCTTTGGTTGTTGAAATTTAAAATTATGAAAGATCTAAAAAATTGGTTTTTGTTAAGCTTGCTTGTGTCTTTTGTTTTTTTGCCTGGCTTAACTTTCGCTAATAATTTTTCTGATGTTTGTCCGTTTGTCTGGTCGAAGAATCTTAAGATTGGAAGTGTGGGGGAGGACGTATTAAAATTGCAGAGATTTTTAAATAGTGACGCGTCGACTATGATTGCGATGGTTGGACCAGGGTCGTTCGGAAACGAACTCAACATTTACGGTAACTTAACTAAACGAGCGGTCGTAAGGTTTCAAGAGAAATATGCAAAAGATATTTTGTCTCCGTTTGGGTTACTAAAGGGAACTGGTTCTGTAGGGGTTTCGACTCGAGCAAAACTCAATGAGTTATGTAGTGTTGCTGTATCTTTAACCACGGTGTCGAATATTTCCCCCGTGGAGCAAAATATTCTTACTGTTACGAAGTCAGAACAACCTGAGACGATGCTTGCTCCTGCAAGCGCAATTGGGGTGCCTTTTACGGTTGCCACGCTCACAGCGGGTTCAGAAGATGTGGTTATTAATAATGTTACCGTTGATAGGGTTGGACTCTATGTTTGATAGTGTTTCATTTGTTGATGAAAACGGCGATAGCTTGGCGGATGATCGTAGTTTTAATTCAAATCATCAGATAGTTTTTAGGGGGCCATTTACAATACCTGCCAATACTTCCAAAACAGTTAGTATTCTCGGAAATATGGTTGAAGATCTTACTGATTATTCTGGGCAATCACCAGTAATTCAAATTAGCAATATTGATGCAACAACAAAAGTATCGGGTGAGTTGCCAATTAAAGGTACTGCACAAACCGCAAACGATACTCTTGTGATTGGTGGCGCAACCGCAATGCTGTCTTCATATGATCCGACCACGTCAAACAGTAGAAACATCGGTGACAAAGGAATACGTTTCTCTGGAATTCGTATCACAGCAAATTCAAAAGAAGATCTCACGCTGTCTTCAATTTCTTGGAATCAGATGGGAACCGCATCAGAACATGATTTAACTAATGTTGCGACGGTTATAAATGGGGTGTCTTATCCTACCACTGTTGATGGCAAATACTTCACCTCTACTTTCCCCGGTGGAATCTTAATTCCAAAAGGACAAGTTGTGGATGTTTATATTCAGGGAGATTTAACAATAAGTGGCGCAGACCGCACTGTGGAGTTTGATATAAAAAGCTCGGGGGACGTTTGGTTAACTGGGAACCTTTATGGATATGGAGTAGGGATTTACGCCGATGGTAATATTTCAACAATTGGAAACTCTGTATTTATTACGAGTGATGGTACCTCAGACGGTGACGAAGGAACTCCATTCTTCTCGGGCTCGGTCGTAACGATAAATAGTGGTTCTATTAACTCAATAGGGAGGTCGAATTAGGTTATATTAGATGTAAATAACCACTAGCGAAACGTCGTTTACTTGTTAAACGACGTTTCTGATTTACTACTTACGTTAAATTACGAGCCACTCTAGGCCTAATCGCAAGTCAGAAACCTCGTTTTCAAAAAAGGGAAACGAGGTTTCGAGAGCGCAACTTATTCCAAATACCAAATCAGAAACGTCACTTCCAAGGGGAAGTGGCGTTTCGTATGTTGTTATATAAGGCCGAATTTGTTTGACAATCTTTGGATTCGATTTGAGATTTACATTTTTTTGTGACATTATATCACTATGACAAAAAAATATTTAATTATAGGATTAGGTCTTGTTTTATTGGTTGTAGGAGGTTTTTCGATGAGGGGCGGTAATACTTCAACCATAGCCACAACCACACCACCGGTGGTCAAAAAAGAGGCAGAGGTTATAAGTCCTATTGCAAAGGGGGGTTGGATTGAGGTCCTTTCCGGAAAGGCTTTTTTGATTGTTAGTAAAGATGGAATTGAAGCAAAAAATGAGTTATCCACAGGGGATTCTGTGGGTGAGGGAAGTGTTATTAGTACAAATGAGACAGGTAAGTCTTCGATTCATCTTTTTGATGGGTCTGTTCTCCGTATAAGTCCAAGTACTAGATTTACCATTAAGAGTGCTGAATATAATAAAGATTCTGGAAAATTGATATTAGAAGCCAGTCTTTCAATAGGTAAAATTTGGTCAAAAATCATTGAACTAGCAACTCCTGATTCAATATGGAAGGTTGAGACTTCAAATACGGTCGCTACTGTAAGGGGAAGCGCTTTTGGTGTAAGTTCCGATGGTAAAAAGTCGGAAATATATGGTTCACAACATAAAATAGCGGTTGATGTTATTGATCCAAAAACAAAAGAAAAAATTAAGACACAGTCAATTATTGTTGAAGAGGGGAAGATTTTAAGGGTTGCGGATACCGACATTGATAAGATAAAAAAACTAGAAACACAAGCTGCTTCAGCATCACCAGCACAAAAAGATTCTATACTGAAAACAGTTGAGTTGTCTTTTGTTCCTGAGAAAATAACCGAAAAGATTAAAAAAGATGAATGGTTTAGTGGTAATGAGGGTGATGATAAAAAAATAGAAGATAAAATCAAGGAGATCAAAGATAAGGTCAATGGGGACAAAATGGATTTCAAGAGAGAGCTGAATAGAGAGTCTGAAGATGTGTTGAACGGAATAAGGGCAAAGAAACAAGAAAATCAACAAAATTCAAAAGACGATAAAACTCCAGATGGTAAGGAAGTTAATTCAAAGGTTGAGGATAAAATAAAAACACCTGAGGATATTAAAAAAACAGACGAGTTGAAAAAAGTGAACGAAAATAATATCGAAACTTCTGAAAATTGGGATAGTATGAAAATAGAAACACTCGGTCAGCTTAATAGTGTTAGTGAGGGTGAAATGTTTACCCTACACGCCACACTTTATGATAAAAAAGGCACGACAAAAGATATAACAAAAGAGGCAGTCTGGAGTGTTATCGGTCCTATCGGCAAGGTAACTAGACCAGGGTCTTTTGCTGCAAAATTAGATGACTCCGTTTCAGAAGTTGGAGAGGGTAACGGTTTTATTATTGCAACATGGGAAGATAAAAATGGTAAAAAGATGCTTGGAAAGAGTGATCCTGTCCGTGTGATTTTAAAAATTGACGAAAGTATAAATGAGGATAATTTTATAGGTCAGTAGTTTTTAAGGAATCTTAATTATATGAAAAATATATTTAGAAAAAAGACAAAGGGGGACAAGACCCAGGCTTCTTTGCCTGTATTTATAGGTATTGGTTTTTTAGTTTTTGCTATTACTTTTTCTCTTTATAAATATGGTTTTTTCTATGGAGTAGAGAATTTTTTTGAAGATATATTATTTAGCACCAGACCAGTTGATTCTCAGATTGTAATATTGGAAATTGATAATCAATCTATCGAAAAAATAGGGCAGTGGCCTTGGAAAAGAGAGGTTTTTGCCAGGGCTTTTTCTGAACTCAATAAATTTAAGCCAAAAGCTGTTGGCCTGGATGTAATAATGTCCGAGCCTTCAAGGTTTGGGTCCACAGATGACAAGACTCTTGCCGACGCATTTAGTAAAATATCGTACCCGATAGTCGCACCAGTTGAAGCTTTAATTCTAAGTATAAACAGAGAAGGTGCTTCATTTTCAGATGGTTTTCTTAAGCCGATTCCGGAATTTAATGGTCAAAAAAATATTTCTTTTGGACATGTTAATTTAATAAGTGATAAAGATGGAATTGTTAGAAGTTTACCATTTGAAATAAGGGATGTAGACGGTTTTTTGTATAAAGGTTTGGCTTACGAGACATTGGAAAGGGGTGGTATTTCTATCCCACAAAATATAGAAAATAAACCGGTTGAGCGTATAGTTTTTTCTGGGCCGAATGGTTCGGTTAGAAGAATTCCATTCTGGCGAATTTTTGAAAGCAGTGTTCCTTCTGATTTATTTAGAGACAGGGTTATTTTTATTGGAGCGACCGCTGCTGATCTTCATGATGAAAAACCAACCCCATTTGATAAAGGCACTCAAATGAGCGGTGTGGAGATACAAGCCCAAATAGCGAATATGTTTGAGCATAATTATAGACTTAGGGATCTGGGTGGGGTGTATCTATTTGCTTGGATTTTACTTGCTTCGATATTGCCTTGTTTGATATTTTATTTTGCGGAGACCGTTCAAATTGCTTTAGTGTTTAATTTAATTTTAGGGGTTATCTATGCAGTATCCATAATTGTTCTTTTTGATTTCGGTATTGTTGTTAGTATCGTTTATGTAAATATTTCATGGATAACAGCTACGTCTACTTCTTTCTTTTATAGATTTTTAGGTACAGATAAAGAAAAAAGAGAAATGAGGAAGGTTTTTTCTAAATATGTTTCTAAAGATGTTTTAAACGAGATTCTGAGCGATCCTTCAAAGGTTAAGCTTGGCGGTGAGGAGAGGGAAGTTACTGTTTTTTTCTCGGATGTAAGAAGTTTTACAACACTTTCCGAGGGAATGTCTCCATCTAAATTGACTAATTTTTTGAACAAATATCTTACAAGAATGACTAATATTATTCTCAATAAAAAGGGGGTTGTGGATAAATATATCGGTGATGCAATTATGGCTTTTTGGGGGGCGCCAGTAGACAACCAGAATCAGGCGCTGGATGGGATTTTATCATCGCTTGATATGGTTGATTCCCTCGCGGATTTTAATGAGAATAACAAGAAAGAAGGTGATCCTGAGATAGATATCGGTATTGGTTTGAATACGGGGAAGGTTACTGTGGGTAATATGGGTTCTGAGGCGCGTTTTGACTATACGGTAATGGGTGATACTGTCAATCTGGCCTCAAGACTTGAGGGCCAGACAAAGACTTATGGAGTAAAGATAATTATAAGCGAAGCGACTAAGGATAAGCTTGGTCAGGAAAATATTGATAAATATAATTTACTTGTTCGGGAAATAGATAAAATTAAAGTAAAAGGTAAAAATTTACCAGTAACTATTTTTGAGGTCGTGGCAAGAAAAAAAGTAACGCAAGTTAACTCTATCCTTGAAGGTTTTAACAAACTTAGAAAATTATATTATGAAGGCAAGTGGGAGGAGGGGGTTGTGGTGGCCAAATCTATTTTAAGTAAAGTTGAAGACGGGCCAACAAAGGTATTAAGCGAAAGGTGTGTTTATTTTTTGGAACACCAACCAGAAAACTGGATTGGTGTATATGAAATGAAGAGTAAATAGTATAAAGGACAATAATAAAAGACATGCATATTTAAAGGACATTTTGAGGTGTCCTTTAAATATGCATGTCTACTTTTTTATTTATATTATCTCTTGTGGTATACTCTTCGTAATTATTAGTATATAAAATGAATTTATGAAATCAGTTAAAGTTTACGGAACAGTATCTTGTGTATACTGTAGGATGGCAAAGGAATTTTTTAAAGAGAATAAAATTGAATACACAGAAAAGGATGTTTATTTAGACGAAGAGGCGCGCAATGAGATGGTCAAAAAAACAGGTCAATCTGGGGTGCCTGTAATAGAGATTGGTAGTGAGGTAATTATCGGTTTTGATAAGGGTAAAATAAAGGAGCTTCTCGAAATAAGGTAGGAATATATGTTTTAAAAACACCCCAAAAGGGGTGTTTTTGTTTTGAGTAATAAAAACGTGCTAATGGGGAATAGCTCTGGTTGTGTAAAAAGCCCTTGCAAAAATCTCAATAATGTGGTAGGGTTGTCCCAATTATCATTTTAGCCATATATTACAATGTTTAAAAGGAAAATCGTAAAACTATTGATTTTGTGTCTGATATTTTCCTCCCTGTTTACTCAGGTTTTTGCTGCAACTTCGGCCTTTAATAAAGAGCTGGGCTATCAGGGTAAAATTACTGATAATTCTGGTGTTGTTGTATCGGATGGCACTTATTCTATAAGATTCAGGCTTTATACAGCCCCCGCTGGCGGAGTGGCTGTTTTTGACGAGACTAGTAATGTTGTAACCTCCGGTGGTATTTTTAGTACATTAATAGGGCAGTCTTCAAGTACAGCTTCCTTGAGTTTCAATCAGATACTTTATTTAGGTGTTTCAGTACAGGGTGATTCTGAAATGTTGCCAAGAAAAATGCTTGCATCTGCTCCTTCTGCTTTTGAGGCAGACAGACTAGATGGTCTTGATTCTTCTGATTTTCTTCGAAGCACTGGTACAAGTACCATTTCTGTTAATACCGCAGATACTGCACTTACTGTAAACCAAAGCGGTACTGGAAATGTTTTTTCAGCTCAAGGTAACGGTGCTAATTTTTTGGTTGTTACAAGTGCTGGTAATGTTGGGATCGGAACTTCTTCTCCATATTCAGCTCTTTCTGTTGGTGGTGAAGTTGTTGCAAGTAATTTTACAGCAACATCTACGACCGCAACATCTACTTTTCAAAATACGTTAGTTTCCAATCTTAAAATTGGAACCATCTCTGGGATATTGAGAGCAACTGCTGGCTATGTTACTTCTTCTCTTGTTGATTTAACCACTGAAACAACTGGTGTTTTGGCGGTGGCTCGTGGCGGTACGGGCACAACCACAGCTCCAACTTATGGCCAAACCCTGGTTGGAAATAATTCTGGTGGTTATGATCTTGTAGCTACTTCGACTTTTGGTTTACCAACCTTTTCTGATCTTTCCGGAAATTACCTATCTTTAGCAAGCTGGTATTCCACCACCACCGACGCCCTCACCGAAGGCGCAACAAACCTCTATTACACAGTAAACA
>CAZHDO010000008.1:0-1569 GCA_964531375.1 uncultured Candidatus Saccharibacteria bacterium | reverse complement strand
TTGTAAACGCTTCTACAACTATTCCAAAGACATATACAACTAATGTTTGGACAGCGCCACAGTTCATGAGTAATGCTTCAATTACTGATTTGGTTGTTTCTGGTACTGCGAATATGGGAAGCACAACTGTCACAAATCTTGCTGTCACAAACACAAACGCGTCTAGTTTTGCGGGTACAGTAGATATTAATAAGTCGACTGGTACTTCAACAGTAGCTTCGAATCTTTGGGTAAAGGGGACCTTAAGGACTGGAAACGCTTCTTCAATATACTTGAATGACACAACCATTGGCGCTGGTAATGGAGGATTCTCTTTGAGTTCTACTGGAGATATGAGTATTGCAAGAATTAATGGAGGAACACCTGTGACCTCTTTGAATGTTTCTTCAATGTCTGTAAATTACGCTACTACCGCTGGCGCGCTTTCTAGTATGAATATTTCTCAGTTTATAAATAATTCAGGTTATATAACAGCTACAGGTACAGTCGCGAATTTCTCTGGAGTTCTTGCGGGTGATGTAACTGGGACACAGGGTAATACAGTTGTTGGTAACGATTCACATAGTCATACAGGCGCGACAATATCAGCCTTAACTGTTTCTAATTTTACTTCACCTAATATTTCTCAATGGTCTAATAATACCGGTTATATCACAAGTGGTAATACAGGCTGGACGAATACATACGGATTTGTAACTGCTGGTTCTAATATTTCGCAAT
Organism: uncultured Candidatus Saccharibacteria bacterium; assembly: GCA_964531375.1. GTDB lineage: Bacteria > Patescibacteriota > Minisyncoccia > Phycocordibacterales > UBA12445 > UBA12445. The sequence goes on along the minus strand of CAZHDO010000008.1, from coordinate 849 downwards.
TTGTGAATAATGCAGGATATATAACAAGTGCTGGTAGTATTTCAGGTACAGCTTCAAATATCACAGGAAATCTTTCTGTAAATAATTTAAATTCTGGTTCAGGGGCTTCTGCTAATACTTTTTGGAGAGGGGATGGAACATGGGCTACTCCAGTTGGTGTTACTGGTAGTGGAACGACTGGTTATGTAACTAGATGGACAAGTTCGGGCGCTGCTGCTAATTCTGTAATAAGAGACAATGGTACTGGTGCAAGTATAAACGGTAATCAAAATAGTTTTTCGGCTTTGACCTTATATGATTCTACTGGTTCGGTAAATGCTCAGACCCTTCATACAGAAACTTCTTTTGGTACAGCAATTAAAGCAATTTCTTCTAATGGGATTGGTATAACTTCTTCTGGTGGAACTTTTGATTTCTATGCAAACGGCGCTGGTGTTGATTATGGAACAGCTTCATCTATTAGATGGAAGAGTAATTTAAGACCACTTTCTAGTGCGCTATCAGATGTGTTGAAAATGAGGGGTCTTTATTACGATTTGGATCAGGAACATGGCGGAAGACAAGATATGGGTATGATTGCTGAAGAGGTTGGCCAGTATTATCCAGAATTGGTTGCATGGGATCCTTCTGCTCCAGGGTATGCTATTGGTATGGACTATGGTCATTTAACTCCTGTTTTGGTTGAGGCCATAAAGGGAATAAATACTGTTTTGAATATAGAAAATGCTCCTACTTCAACTCCTTCTTTGATTGTCGACTCCTCTGGCAACATCGGCATAGGCACCACCACCCCTGCATACAAGCTACAAGTAATGGGAGACATCGCAGCGCAATCATTCGTAAACATCT
>CAZHDO010000007.1:0-37907 GCA_964531375.1 uncultured Candidatus Saccharibacteria bacterium | reverse complement strand
ACACAGTTACAGCAGGAGATGCTTCAACTCAAGCATATGATGTTGGAGTTATAGTGACGCCAAATTCTGCTAAAGCAATTACAGGATTCACTATTTCAGGTCAGGTTGGAACAACTACAATTAATGAGACTACTCATACTATTTCATTAACAGTTCCATATGGTACAAACGTCACTGCACTTGTGCCTACAATATCTACTTCAACTGGCGCAACTGTGAGCCCAGCTTCAGGAGCTGCTCATAATTTCACGGCTACAAGTACATATATCGTAACAGCAGCAAATTCAACCACACAAGCATATACCGTATCTGTTGTTGTTTTGGCTAACACACAGACTGCTCCAGATAATACTGGTAGTGCCACAGTTAATAGCTCAACACCAGAGGTTGTTGTAACTAATCCAACGCAAGCTGTTGCTGTAACTGTAAGTAGTGGAACAACTAATCCAAGTATCGATTTCGGTGCTTTGATTTCGGGTGGAACGGGAACATTGCCACAAACTACAATAACGTCTGCTAATGCAAATAACGCAACAGTTGCGATTCCAGCTTCCACTGTAGTTACAAGCGCAGACCCTGCTTGGGATGGAGTTATTGCCGCACCAACAGTGACAACTGTCTCCTTACCTGAAACATCAGGACAAACAAAGACATTGGGTGCTGCTGTCGAGGTTGGTTTTACGGGTGCTAAATTGTCTTTCGATAAGGCTGTTAGAATTTTACTTCCTGGTCAGGCTGGCAAAAGGGCTGGTTATATAAGAACAGGTATTTCCTTCACCGAAATTACAGCGACCTGTGCTGCTGACGATCAAACAACTGGTAATGCCTTAGCCGTTGACGCTGAATGTAAGATAGATGTTGGTTCTGATCTTGTAATTTGGACAAAACACTTCACAAGTTTCGCTTCATATTCTCAAGTAACAACACCCTCTGGTGGAGGAATTAGCGGTGGTGGCTCTTCGTCTCTTGGTTATGTAAGAACTTATCCTACTACCGTTGCATCTGTAGCCACACCTACAGCAGCATCTATTGCGGTTAATATAAAGTCTGTTGAAGGAGATGTTGTATTGTTTGTTTCTGACCTCGTAAGAGGCTTGTCATCTGGTTCTGAAGTAAGAAAACTTCAAGAATTACTATCTACAGATAGAGATATATACCCAGCTGGTATTATTAATGGATCTTTCGGTCCCGCTACAGAAAAAGCCGTGGTAGCTTTTCAGAAGAAATACGGTCTTCCTCAAGTAGGAAGAGTTGGTCCAGCTACTAGGGCTAAGCTTCAAGAAGTTTTTGGTGGAGCAAAAATTCCTGTAGCTAACTATAAGATAGTTAATTTTACAACTAACCTTGTAAGGGGAACTAAGAGTGACGATGTTAAAAAACTTCAAGAATTACTAGCAACAGATAGTGAGGTATATCCATCTGGTATTGTTAATGGAACATTTGGTCCACTTACTGAAAAAGCTGTAATAGCTTTCCAGAAGAAATATAGCCTACCTCAAGTAGGAAGAGTTGGTCCAGCTACTAGAGCCAAACTTCAAGAGGTTTTTACAAAGTAATTTAATTTATTATAAATTAACAAAAAGCCGACCACTGTGGTCGGCTTTTTGTTACGGCTATGATTTTTTATTATTTAATATAAAATATGAGAATATGAATAACGAGTACGTATTAAAGAATAAGTCAGGGGAGTGGTTCTTTAAGAAAAAAGAAGATGAGTTTAAGAACTTTATATTACCAAAAATTCCTTTGTGGCTGGAGACTTATCATTTAACTTCTTTAACTTTCATCTGGAGTGCGCTTGTTGTTTGTTGTTTTTATTTTGGATTAAGTAGTGAATTTTTTCTTTGGTTTATACCTTTGTTGGTGTTTTTCCAATATATTACTGACTTACTAGATGGGTCGATTGGAAGATTGAGGGATACTGGTCTGGTTAGGTGGGGTTACTATGCTGATCATTTTCTAGATTTTATTTTTATGACCGCTATCGTTATTGGTTATGGACTTGTATTGGGTTTTGGTTTTTGGATATTCATGATATACGCAGTTCTTTGTGGGTTTTTAGTTCATACTTTTTTATTAGTAACCGCTAATAATGCCTTCAATATAAGTTATTTAGGAATTGGTCCCACAGAAGGGAGGTTGTTGTTTATTATTTTTCATCTTATTTTTGTTTTTAATGGTGTGTCGTTCATTAATACTGTTTTGCCATATATTGCTGTTTTTTCACTATTTTTATTGATCTGTGCTTTTTTGGGTAGCCAAAAAAAATTATGGAAAATTGATATGGATAACAAAAAAGCGCCCAAATAAGGACGCTTTTTTGTTTAATATAATTAAGCTTTTCTGGTGAGCCAGCCAGCCATAATCATTAATCCAGCTATTATGTTTAAGTAAGAGTGAGCTGGGACCAATTCTAGCCCCACATTCGCTGTGAGTATATAAATGTGACTTCCTAAAACAATAAACAAACCAATTAGATATAACCACCAGCTCATTTTGTTATTTTCGTACATAAAATTATCTTAATTATTAATACCCACTAACTCATATTTAATTAATAAGTTTGACTATAAAATAAACAAGTATCGATACCGAATAAGCGACTTGTATCATTAATGCAAATAAAGTTCCTATTAGTGTACTAATTCCAGCCTTTATTGCTAGCTCTAGATTGTTCGAAGTGTAGTATTCTCCAATTATTGCTCCTAGAAGTGCCCCGATAAAAATACCAAACGGAGGGAAGAGGAAAAAACCAATAAAAACTCCAATAAATGAGCCTGTAAGGCTTGTTTTTGAGGCACCCGAAGTTCTCGCTGAAACTATTGGAATAATATTCCCAATTATAACTATAATTAGAGTAACTAAGCCGATAATTAATATTTCTTTCTCATTTATTACACTATCTCCTTTTGCGAAATATAGAAAAAATAAACTTGAATAAGACAATAGTGGTCCGGGGAATATTGGTATTATTCCGCCAAATATTCCACAAAACGCACATATTAGGCCTATTATCGTTAAAAATGTTTCCATTTGTCTATTATAGCACTAATTTTAGATATTTAATAAAAAAGCCCTAACACCTCATTTGAGATGTTAGGGCTTGGCTTTGGTTATTTTTTTAACCATTTTTCCATTTTTTCAGCCAACTCATGGATTTTGATTGGCTTACACAGATAATCGTCCATGCCAGCGGAGAGGCATTTTTTCTTTTGTTCCTCACCCGCATGAGCGGTTATTGCAATGATGGGGGTGTGAATACCTGTTTCCTTTTCCTTGATTCGTATTTTTGTGGTTGATTCATACCCGTCCATTATGGGCATTTGGCAATCCATAAGCACAAGGTCATATCCATGGTTTTTTTCTCCCAGTTTTTCTAGAGCTTGTTCTCCATTGGACACGGAGTGTGTCTGGGTAATGCCAATGTGGTTTAATAAACGAGTTAGGACCATTCTGTTTGTGGAGTCATCCTCCACGACAAGAACATTGACCGGAAAACTCATTTTTGTTTTTTCTTTCGCGATACTGTCTGTCTGCGTTTCTTTTTCTACCTCCAGCTTAAGATTTAGTGTAAAAATAGAACCTCTCCCAATTTCACTTTGTATTTGAATATCTCCCTTCAGTAAATTCGCAAGACTTTTTGATATTGAAAGTCCCATTCCAGTTCCGCCGTATTTTCGTGTAATACCAGCATCAGCTTGGTAGAATTTTTCACCAAGCCTTCCTATTTTTTTGGATGGGATTCCAATACCAGTGTCAATGACATCAATCACACAATTAAACATCTCATCGTCTTTTTCTCCACTTACATTTACCGTTATTCCACCCTCGTGTGTGAATTTAGTGGCATTTGCGATGAGGTTTGTCAGTATTTGCCTAATGATTCTCTCGTCACCAACGTAATTTTGGGGGACATTTTCTGGATAATTCAAAGTAAACTCAAGGCCACTTATTTTTATTTTTGGTCTTAGCAATACTGAAATACCATAAATTAGTTTATAAAGATTAAACGGGAGATTGTTTATTTTTAATTTGCCCGCCTCAATCCTTGAAAACTCCAGTATGTCATTTATTAATTCAACCAGATTTTCACCCGATTTGTAGATGATTTCAAAAGCCTCCCTTGTTGCACCAATATTGTCCTGAATTAATATTTGTGCAAAGCCCATAATTCCATTTAGCGGTGTGCGTAACTCATGTGACATGTTTGCTAAGAACTGGCTTTTTGCTAGGTTAGCTGCTTCGGCTTTTTCTTTTGCTTCTCGTAATTCAATTTCCATTGCTTTACGTTGGGTAACATCTCTACTAACCCAGAGTATTTCTGTTCCAGAAAGCTTTGAACCACTTCCTGAGAACCAAATTTCCTTACCTCCAATTTCTAGCTTATAGTCTATCGGACCAAAGGAACCACCCGAAAGGGTTTTTTTGATGTTTTCTAGGCAGAAATCAGCAAATTCGCAGGGTAGGACTTCGTGCATTTTCTTTCCAATTAAATCTTGTCTTGGTAGGTATAGCAAGTTTGCGTTAGTTGTCGCAATTTCAATATATCGACCTTCATTGTCGAGTACGAGTATGACATCCGTCATTGCATTGAATAATTTCTGTAATTTATTCTCAGACCTACTTAATTCATCTTGTGTCTTTCTGTGTTCCGTGATATCGCTTAGGTTCCCAACATGAAATACTGGTTGCCCGGCTTTGTCAAAGAGGGTAATAAACTTATCACTAAACCAACGATAAGTTCCATCTTTGTGTTTGAAGCGGTACTCGATGAAGTTGCAATTGGTGTTTGATGAGGAATTTATTATTTCCTTATTAACGCGATAAATGTCATCTTTGTGTACTATTTCTAGTACCTTTTCGATTCCCAGGTTTTTGAACTCTTCAATGGTGTATCCAGAAATTTTTTCAAAAGCCGGGCTTAAATATTCGTATCTATCGTTTTGCAAGTTACGTTTATATGAAGCATCGATTGAATTTTCCACAACTTCTCTCAGTAAGTTGTTTCCTTTTATGAGTTGTTCATTTTTTTTCAAAAGGCTTTCTACAAGGTCTTTTATGTCATCGGGAATATCTGTTCTTGCTTCAATGTCTTCCTTTATCTTACTCATTTTACACTCCTTTAGAAAATTTTTAAGACCAACCTTGCCTTCCACCCGGAAGACGATTTGTATCCGAAAAACAGAACCCAATCTCCTTCTTTGATTTCCTTAGAAATTTGCGTTCCTGGTTCCCACAGAAAATCATTTCCGATTGTCCAGCTACCAGCTGGTCGTGGAAAAACCGCGTTAACGAACCCTCGCTCACGCTCATTATCAGAAATTTTTTTCTTAAATTTACCAATAATAAAGCCCAAGAAACAGATTCTTAAGGTAAATCTTACAAGGTCTAATCCCATTTTTTTCACCTCCTTTTTGTTTGGTTTGTTAAAGTACTGTGTACTTTTTAAAATATTGACCTTTTAAATAAATTTGTCAAATTTAAAAAACATATAAAATAAATTTAGCAAAAAAAACGCACCAAGTATCTGGCTGATATTAGTGCGCTGTACTTTGTTTATTTTTAACAAAAAGGCTTATTTTTCAATTTCACAAGAAATTTCATCCACTGGTTCTTTTTTGGACAGGTCTTTTGATAAAAGCAGTGTTATGTATATATCACTATGCTTGGGCATTTTGAAAAACTGGGCTTTTCCGAGGAAAAAGGTATTATTCTGCCTTGTCACCTCAATTTCGTATGGTTCTATTTCGTGCTCAGAATCAATTTTAAGATGGAAGAAAAAATGGATGTATCTCATTATTGATTTTTTGAGAAGATCTTCTCTTTTTGCAATCAGTAGGTTTGCAAAAGCTAAGTTTGCATTGAGAATGATTCCGTCTTTTGTTACCTTGCAAAATCCAACAGGAGATATCTTATAGAATACTTTGTATTGCCTTAGGACGGTTTCGAGAATAATCCTCGACTTTGTTCTTTTTTCGATATCTTCTTCAAGCTCTTTTTTTTGAGCCCTGAGTAGCCTTACTTCGTTCTCTGAAGCTATTAATTTTTTTTCCAAAATTTCCAACTGATACTCCTTTTCCATCTGTAATTCTCCTTTTTTGTTTTTATTTTTTAAATGTTCAAAGCCAAGGGTTAGTATACATAAAAAAGTATGTTTATCAAATTTGTTTTTTTGTTGAATTAATGGCCATTTTAAATGGTTAAATTAGTTTATTGTTACTTTTTTAATTGACATGATTACTTGGTGGGTATATAAACAAAAAAGAGTGTTTTCTTTGTAAAAGCACAATAATGGAAAAAAGGAGGTGCGGTGTAAAGAGGATGATGGGTCCTATCGATCTAAAGATCTAGTGACCTAGTGCAAGACATAGAGATGTTGTCGAGAGGAGGGTCTTATGCTTATTATTCAACACGCTCCGTATGTTGTTCCTTCGGAGCAAGAGCAAAAATATGAGGAACTTAAAAAATTGGTGGAGATGAACGGTGTATGTGATTTTCAGGTTCTTAAGAGGGGGCTTGTGAATATTTTTGGAAAAAAGAGACCTATCTCTACTAAGGAGGCGGACGATATGATTATTAAGATTGACCGAAGTATCCCTTTTAGTCCGTCCGTCTTCGTCGGTGAGGGCTGGAGTATTTGGAGGGGTCACGAGACCGGGGATGGTTTGGTTGATGACCTTGTCGAGGTTGGTACATGGAGCTCCAACCTGTTTGAATTTAATCCTGATAAACTTAAGTTCAAGAGTTATCTTGGTAATAGACACAAGATAACTGGTGAAGAGCGACTTAGGGCGTTGGTTTGCTCAGGCGAGCAAGGTCTTGACTTCAAAATTTGTCAGGCCATGTACGAAGAGCCTGGACAGAAAACTTTGAGATATCTTTATCGAAAAACTGGGGTTATTTGGATGGAGTTTGTTAACCAAGTTCTTCGCAGTCCGGATGGTTATAGGTACCACCTATATCTGTATCGGACTGACGAAGAGGGCGATTGGGGTTGTACTTACCTATGGCTGGATGCGTTTCGCAATAAAGACAATCCTATTGTTGTGCTTGATAAATAAAAACACAAAATATAAGCCTCGCATTTAAATATAATGCGAGGCTTTTCTATTTTGTATCTTTTATTTCTATATTTTTATTTTCAGGAATAATTAAGGTGGCTAAAATATAAAAGATAACTCCTGGTATAAAACCAGTAAAGATTAACATGAAAACAAAAGCCACTCGAAGAATGGTTGAGTCAATTTCAAAATATTCTGCTATTCCTCCAGCTACACCTGAAATTTTTTTATCTTCCTTGCTCAAATATAATTTTTTCATTTTATTTAATGTCACTTAATTTCTTTAGTAAATTCATTTAACTTATTTTCAATTTGTGTCTGTGGAATTTCTTTATTGGTGAAATAAATTGTTTTTATTGGCTTAATACCAGACTCTGTTTCCATTTCGGAGAAGGCTCGTTCGGCACCACCACCATCCATTGTACAGAAAAATGCTATTTTTTTAAAATTATTTTTGTTTTCCCTTAAGAAGGTTCGAATGGGCGCAGATACATTAAATGCCCATACTGGTGTGCCAATAATAATAGTATCGAATTTTGTTAAGTCATTTTTTATGGTTTTTATTTCCACTGTTTTCTTAAGAGTAGCATCTCTTCCGGATAGAAAATAGCCCAATATTCCATGCCTGTCTTTGTTTTCTTGTATTTCTTCGATTTCCCAATTTGTTAATTCTTTTATCTTTTCTGCAATTTTACGCGTATTGCCCGTTCTTGAGTAGTATATGATTAAATTTTTCATATTTGTATTATAAAACATTATACATATTTTACCACCATTATTTACAGATATCACAAGGGATAGGCTTTTAATTATTTAAATATAATGGTAAGAATATAGATATGAAAAAGCACAAAAAACCAGAGTTACTTGCTCCGGTGCAGGACTACATGTCGCTGACAGCTGCGATAGAAAATGGTGCGGATGCTGTGTTTTTTGGTATTAAGGGATTTAATATGAGAGCTGGTGCAAAGAATTTTACGATAAAAGATTTGCCCAAAATAGTGAAGATTGCACAAAAGAGCAATATAAAAACATATCTGGCATTAAATACTATAATTTATGAGGAAGAATTGAAGAAAGTAGAGAAAATTCTCGTTGAGGTGAAAAAAGCTGGAGTAGATGCGATAATTTGTTGGGATTTTGCAGTAATTCAAATTGCTAAGAAACTAAAAATTGAAGTACATATTAGTACTCAAGCTAGTATTGCCAATTCTGAGACCGCGGAATTTTATAGGAAGCTTGGGGCGACGAGGGTTGTCTTGGCGCGAGAATGTTCACTCGAACAAATTAAAAAAATTATAGAGAAGACGAAAGCCGAAATTGAAATATTTATTCACGGAGCGATGTGTGTATCTATTTCTGGAAGATGTTTTTTGTCTCAATTTACGACAGGAAAGTCTGCTAATCGTGGTGAATGTACACAGCCATGCAGGAGGAAGTATCTAATCAAACAGGTTGATGGTGAGCAGGAGCTGGAGCTGGGTGAAGATTATGTTCTTAGTCCAAGCGATTTAAGGACGATGGATTTTATTGAAAAGATTTTAGATCTTGGTGTAAGTTGTCTCAAAATAGAGGGGAGGAATAGAAGTCCAGAATATGTTGCGACGGTTACAAAAGCATATAGAACAGTTATAGATTTTATTTTTTCTACCAAGAAGCGAGATAGAAAATTTAAAGAAGAATTGCGGGTTCTTAAGAATAATTTAACTGAAAGATTGGATACAGTTTACCACCGAGGAAAAAGTAGCGGTTTCTTTTTGGGTAAACCAACAGGTGAAATGATGGGGCAGCATGAGAGTTTGGCAACCCAAAAGAAGTTCTTTTTGGGGGTTATTTCTAATTATTATAAAAAGATTAGTGTGGCTGAAATAACAATTCAAGGCGATTTAAAAGTTAAAATAGGTGATAAGGTTATTGTTCAAGGTCCGACAACGGGAAGCAAGGAGGAAGAAATTATTTCAATGGAAAAAGATCATCAGTCTATAAATGAAGCGGGGCAAGGCGATAAGGTGGCGATAAAGATTAATTTTGCGCCTAGAATAAATGACGAGGTATATTTAATAAAAAAAGTTAGGTAGCGTAATTATGAGGCAGATATATTTAGATCACGCATCAACTACGCCGATTGACCCAAATGTTTTGGAGGTAATGTTTAATTTTCAGAAAGAAAATTACGGAAACCCTTCCTCTTTACACTCTATTGGAAGAATAGCAAAAAAGGCAATTGAAAAATCTAGAGAAAAAATAGCGTTAATTTTAGGAACGGAAAAAGACGAGATTGTTTTTACTAGCGGTGGTACCGAGGCGGATAATTTGGCGATTATTGGAATTGCTAACGCTTATAAAAATAAGGGTAAACACATAATCGTATCTAAAATAGAACACAAAGCTGTATTGAAAGCATGCAGGAAGTTGGAAAAAGAAAATTTTGAAGTAACTTATTTAGATGTAGATAAAAATGGAATAGTTTCTCTGAGGCATCTTAAAAAAAGCATTAGGCCTGATACAATTTTGGTATCAATTATGTACGCAAATAATGAAATAGGCACAATACAGCCAATCAAAAAAATTGCCAAAATTTTAAAAGAATCAAAAATTTATAATCCCATATTTCATACCGATGCATGTCAGGCAGTTGGTGCTTTATCGGTTAATGTAAAAGAACTAGGCGTGGATGCTATGACAATAAGCTCCTCTAAGATATATGGACCCAAAGGGGTTGGTTGTCTCTATTTAAGTAGAAAGTATTCAATTGAGCCCATGATAGTCGGTGGGGGGCAGGAAGGAGGTATTCGGTCTGGTACAGAGAACGTTTCATCTATTGTCGGATTTGCAGAGGCTTTGGCTGTTTCAGATGATAAAAGAAATAAAGAAACCGAGCGTTTAATTGCGCTTAGAGATTATTTTTGGTCTAGGATTAAAACAGGGGTAAGGGGTGTTTGTCTGAATGGCAGTATTAAAAATCGCTTACCAAATAATTTAAATATTTCAATATCTGATGTTGAGGGGGAATCGTTGCTTTTGTATCTAGACGATAAGGGGATATATTGTTCGACAGGTTCTGCTTGTTCATCTAGTGATTTGGCACCATCTCATGTTTTAACCACTATTGGTGTGCCACTTGCACTTGCGCATTGTAGTATTAGATTTACACTTGGTAGGTATACAAGGAAAAGTGATATTGATTATGCAATGAAAATTCTGCCAAAATGTGTCGAAAAAATAAGAGACATGTCATTGGTAAGATAATTCACCCTGTTTAGTAAAATTTTAGAATAAAATTTAAAATTTGCTGATATGGGTAAAAAGTGACAGTGTAGATATTTAGTAGAAAATAATTAATATATTAATCGATTAGTAAAAGCAAATTTTTACTTAACAGGGTAAATGGAAAAGAATAATAAAAAATGTTTATCTGATGGCGAAAACTGGAATTATAGTCCAGAAGTTAAGGAGCATTTTTTCTTTCCTAAAAATATTTTAATTAATGAGGAAAATTATCGGGCAGATGGTATGGGGCAAGTTGGTAGCCCTGAATGCGGTGACATGATGAGCGTTTGGATAAAGGTTGATGTAAAAAAGAAACGTATTAAAGAATGTAAATGGAGAACCTTCGGCTGTGCATCTGCTATTGCATCAGCCTCCATGATGTCTGTAATGGCGACCGAGGATGAGGGAATGGATCTTGAGGCTGCGCAGAATCTTAAGCCACAACAGATTGTAGAGCGACTTGGTGGTTTACCTGATAGGAAATTTCATTGTTCTGTTCTGGGACACGAAGCATTACGAGAGGCCGTATTGGATTATTTAAAATTTGGAAAATAAAATGAAAGAATTTATTTTGGTTAATAAAAAAGAAGAAGCAGAAAATATTACATCTCTTTTTTTGGAACCGACTGACGGAGCGAAATATGAATATATCCCTGGGCAATATGTGAAGATAAAACCGACAAATTTAACTCGCGGTAAGTCATACACAATTTCCAGCGTTCCAGGTGATAAATTTGTTCGTATTACAATAAAAAGAAAAGGAGAAGTTTCTTCAGCTTTAGTTGGCATGAGCGTGGGGGAGAAGATATTAATAGATGGACCATATGGACGTTTTTATCCAAACACAAACTTGAAAAATATTGTTATGTTGGCTGGTGGTGTTGGAATAACACCTTTTATGGGTATGATTAAAGATAAAATAACCTCAAATTTTGATGGTGACATTTTGCTTTTTTATAGTAATAAGACTGTAAAACAGACACCATTTTTTGATGAACTAAATAATCTTTCAAAAGAAAACCCAATATTTAAAATAGTCCACTGTTTAACAGAAGAAAAAACTGCGTACCCATTCATAAAAGAATATTCAAGAATAGATGAAAATATAATTAAAAAATATGTTAATAAATTAGAAGATAGGAGTTTTTATATTTGTGGTTCTGTTGGTTTTACAGATGATATGTGGAAGTTGCTGAAAGGTGCTGGTATAACTGAAGAAAATATTTTTACTGAGACTTTTTACTAGTCGACTATTTTAATAATTCTTCAATATTAGAATTAATTTTCTTTACTATAAGTTCTAGGTCGTCGTGGTATTTTTTCTTCTCCATTGCTAGAGCTGTGAGAAAAAGTAATTTTTCTAGTGAAATTATTTTATAGTCATTTTTCTCTATGGCCTTTTCGCTTAAAAAATCGTAATTAAGGCCACGTATTGTTTTCCAAATTTCAAAATCTAGGGGACAAACTCCAAGGTCACCAAATATGTCTCTTAAATTTTCAGGGTACATTTTTGATAGAGCAAGATAGTCATTTTCTGTAACCACTAAATCTGTATCTACTCCAGATTTTCTAATTTCATAATATTCCTTTGCCTTGCCACCAATAAGCAATGGCTTTGATGTAAATTTATATTTTAATTTTTCTAAATTAAGTTCCATGTTTGATTCGCTATCGGTTATTTTGGTATTGTATCAAAATAAATGTTAAATAAAAACGGCCGGATTGGTTCCGGCCGTTTAGGGCTTTTACTCTTCGTATGGCTGGTATTTTGTATCACCATCCACCCGAAGTTTTATTCCTTCGTAGTGGATTTCTTTGTTCGGTGTGATCGTGATTTTGGCAAGAAGTCCATTTCTTGCGCCTTTACGATTTCCACCAAAGATGAAGTTGCCAAGGGAGTAAAAAATCGGTTTACCCCGGTAAGCTTTGATTGGTTGAATGACGTGAGGGTGGTGGCCGATAATAACATCGGCACCATTATCAATGGCTGTTTTTGCAAGCGAGACGTCGCTTTTTGTTGGTTCTGTGGCGCGCTCAACTCCCCAATGGAAGTTGACAATAATAATATCAGCACCATTTCTTTTGGCATTTTTAATGTCTTCGATCACGTCTTTTTTATTCCGGTAGGCGACACCGGGTGAATTCTCTCCCGCCGGGCTGTAATTTCCATAGCCAAGGAAGAAAATTTTCATCCCTTTTATTATTTTTACAACAGGTTGTCGTGCTTCTTCCAAATTTTTTCCAGCCCCAATGTGCTCGATTCCAAATTTATCAAGGTTGTCTATAGTATCGAGCAATCCCTGTGTTCCATAATCGCAAATATGGTTATTTGCGATATTTACTAGAGTAATCCGATTAAGGCTAAAGATATTAGTCAAATTCGGATTCATTTTGAAGTTGAATTGCTTAAGAATCTTAAGAACTGCTTCCGTGATTGGGTTTTCGCAATTAACCATAAAAGCATCGGAATCCTCGATTAATTTCCAAATGTTTTTGAAAGAGTAGTGAGCGTCTTGAGTGTCCGCGATTTCCGGGTAATGACCACCGAAGGTGGTGTCTCCCGCAAAAAGTAAAACAACATCTTCATCTGCGTGAGTGGTGTTGGGGGTGAGGAAAATGGCCACAATAAAAATAAACATTAAAGAAATTTTTTTAAGCATAATCTACTCCAGTTTTCAAAGAATTTAGGCAAAATTAAACGCCTATCTGTTTTTGAAAATAACATTTGAAATAATTTTTGTCAAATGAAAAATAGTTGTTTTCGATGGTAATAATTACTCCGTTGGTATAGTATTTTAGTTGTTGAATTAATAATTTAGCTAATAATTATATGGAAGAAAATCGAACAAAAATACTTAAAATAGTTTTATTTATCGTCGTTTTGTGTGTGCTTCTTTTTGATTCTATTGGAACCATTGGTGCAGGGGAAAGGGGTGTGAAAACTCGTTTTGGAGCGATTGTTGGTAATATTCCACAGGGTTTATACTTTAAAATACCTTTTGTAGAAAATGTTAATGTTATGGATGTTAAGACTCGAACAATAAATTATGACAAAGTTGGAGATAATGGGGACGAGAAGGCGACAGGGGATAATTTATTTGGTGCTTCAAAAGATTTACAGGATGTTGCCATTGGAGTTGTTGTTAACTACCACATAGATGCCATGAAAGTTCAGGAAATATTTTCACAATATAGTTCAGTGGATAATTACGAAATGAATGTAATAGAGCCAATGGTCCGTGAAATTGTTAAGTCGACAGCCGCTCAGTATACTGCGGAGGAGTTAGTTACAAAAAGGGCTGAGTTTTCAGATAAGGTGAATTCATTACTAGCAGAACAGTTTACAGACAAAAGCGCAATCTTAGAAAGATTTTCGGTTACTAGTTTTTCATTCTCACCAGTTTTTAGTCAGGCAATTGAAACAAAGGTAGCCGCTGTTCAAAACGCAGAAGCAGCAAAAAATAAACTAGAACAGGTTAAGGCAGAGGCCCAGCAGACTATTGAAAAAGCCAAGGCTGAGGCCGAGGCCATCAGAATATCAGCTCAAGCTATATCTTCCCAGGGTGGTGCAGACTATGTATCATTAAAAGCTGTTGAAAAATGGAATGGAGTTTTGCCAGTATCATTTGTTCCCGGAAGTGCTTTGCCATTCTTGAATATAAAGTAAGTTTTTAGAGGTTAAATATTTTAAAAGAGTTACAGGTGGCAAATAAGATAAGGTTAATCAATTGTTGTTTTTTAAAAAACTACCCATTGGGTAGTTTTGGTTTTGGTGAAATGGATTAGCTTTTTTCTAAGAGTTCTTTTTCTTTTTGTTCAATAAGCGTTTTTGTGCTATTTTTTTCGAGATTAATCAGTCTAATTGTAGATATTATCATGTAGAAAACTTCGAGAGAAGGATTAGTGTTAAGCAGGTCCCTACAGGCACTGCCTAGCTCGTCCAGTTTTTTAATGCATGGCTTTAAGCTTTCTAAATGCCACTCATCAAAGCTTTCTTTTCCTGTTAAATCTGGTTTAGAATCTTTACCTGAAAAAAACGAAAATCTTGTGATTTCATCTGACAATAGCCAAAATTTTTCACGAATTTCTTCAATTTCCATTTGCACACCGCCTCTTATTAGAATTTAAAATAACAAATACTGTTGCAGTGTATATTAGTTATTTGCATATATCAAGAGTTTTAAATCAGATTTTTCTTGAATCATATGCCCGGTGCAATATAGCTTGACGTTGCTTTCTTCGGCAGCTTAATATTTTAGATAGACAATTTTTCTTAAGTTGAACAATGTGTCTTTTTATTGCAATCCATCTTTTTATTTGTCTCTTGTCTTCGTCTGGTATTCTTCGTCCAATAAAATATCTGCAGTACCATTGAAACCAGCCACGAGGATCTTTTTCGTATATCCATCCTTTTTCTCTCCAAACAGAAAGGGGTTGGCTAGCATTTACTCCGAAAAAATTTATACTTGGATCGTGCTTTTCAGCGCAAAGTTTTGCATTTTTAAACCAATCTTTCGGAAACTCATCTCTGCAGTCTGTCATGTATTTCCCTCCAAAAACTCCAAGCTCCAGCATTTCTTTTGGTGTTAATTCTGGTTTAAATTTTTTATCAAAGTTTTTTCCAATTGGTTCTGAGGTGTTGTATGTATAATTATGTTGCATCTTATCTTTTACTGTAATGATCCTATTTTTCATATTGTAATTTTACATTTTTTACTTTTAATAAGATAGATATGTGTTAATGTTGTGTTTGTTTAAATTTTTAAAAGTTTTTTTTAAAGTAATAAAAGTTTTATTGTTAAGCGCCTGTGTTATAATCTATTGTAATGGATAAGGAATCTTTATTTGTAGGTTGGTTTTTGGCCGTAAGGCAAATAAGGCGAACGAGTGTCTGGACTACAACGCTCATTGTTTTTGTAATGATGCTAACTTTTCTTAATCTGGTTGTTGTTTCTGGTATCCTTGTTGGGCTTGTTGAGGGTTCTAGTGCTGCATACAGGTCTCAGTACTCTGGGGATGTCCTTATCTCAAACTTACCAACAAAAAAGTTTATTCCAAATACCCTTCAGATTGTCCGAAACTATTCTGACGTAACCCATATTAAGGCTGTGTCTACAAGGTATATAACTAGTGGGGTAATTGAATCAGACTACAAAAAAATTAAAAAGCCAGGAGATGTTTTTGAGAGAGTGAGTGCCTCTATTACAGGAATTGACCCAGAAGACGAGAATATCGTTACAGCCCTGTCTAAGAGGGTGATACAGGGTGAGTATCTTTCTTCAGACGATGTTGGGTATGTTTTGGTTGGTAGCTCTTTATTAAAAGAATACGCAGGAAAGAATAGGCCAGGTAGTGGTAAATTTTTGAGCGGTGTTTTTCCTGGAGCTAAAATAAGAATAACTTCGAATGACAAAGAGCGTGAGTATACTGTAAAGGGAATAATTAAGAGCAAGATAGGTGAGGTAGGAAACAGGATTTATGCCTTAGACAGAGATGTTAGAATTTTGACCGAAAGGTTCGATTATAATGCAAATGAAATATCATTTAAAATAGATGATTCAGTGAGCCCAGAACACGTAAGAGATGATATTATTTCCATTAATAAATCAAACGGGATAGATGGTGAGATGAGGGTTGAAACATGGAGTGAGGCTCAGGGGCAGTTTTTTAAAGATCTTCAGTCAACCTTCTTTATTTTGGGTTCCTTGATTGGTTTTATTAGTCTTGTCGTTGCTGCAATAACTTTGTTTATTGTTATTTTTATTAATGCAATCAGTAGGAGGCGTTATATAGGAATATTAAAGGGGATTGGTGTAGACTCCGCCGCTATAAAAATATCATACACATTGCAGTCTATTTTCTATTCTGTTGCTGGTTCGCTTATTGGTTTTATTATTATTTACGGAATACTTGTACCGTTTTTTATGGAAAACCCAATAGATTTTCCTTTTAGTGATGGGTTTTTGTATGCACCAATTTCAGAAACTTTTGTTAGATTTATAATACTTTTGATTATTACGGTTGTAGCAGGATATGTGCCAGCTGCTATAATTACTCGCAAAAACACACTAGATGCTATCTTGGGAAGGTAAAATAAAATGAAAATAATTGAAGTAAAAAACTTAATAAAGAATTATCGCGTTGGAGAAATTATCATTCCAGCAATTAGAGGGGTGGATTTTTCTGTAGACAAGGGCGAGTTTGTTGCGATAATGGGAAAGTCTGGTTCTGGTAAAAGTACGCTTTTGTATCAAATGTCTCTTTTAGATAAACCCACGAGCGGGGAGATTCTTGTAGAAGGTATAGATATTCTCAAAATGACTGAAAAAGAAAAAACAAAATATAAACTTTCAACATTGGGTTATATTTTTCAGGACTACGCTCTTTTGCCAGAGTTAACCGCAATAGAGAATGTTTTAATACCGCTAATGATGCTCGGTTTGTCTATGAAGGAATGTTTGCGTAAGTCGGAAGAGGCTCTTGAGAGGGTTGGGCTGGGTAAAAGGCTCAATAATTTACCGTCTCAGCTTTCGGGTGGAGAGCAACAGCGAGTTGGTATTGCGAGGGCTATAGCACACAACCCGAAAATTATTTTTGCGGACGAACCAACGGCAAGTTTGGATAGTGAAGCTAGTAAGACAGTAATGGATATATTTCTTGATTTAAACAAACAAGGAGAAACTATCGTGATGGTTACGCATGAGATGGAGTATGGTGAATTAGCCGGAAGGTTAGTGACGCTAGAAGATGGCAGGGTCTCTGGCGCTTGTTGTAGTATCAGCGCTTAATGCAATTAATAAAAAAATTAAATTACAAAACATATGCATAACGATAAACACCAATTTTATTTTTTATTAGTCGCCATTGTCTTAATTTCTATTCTTGTATTTTTCATTTTTCTTCCTTTTGCTTATTCCCTTGTTTTGGCAGCCGTTTTTGCTGTTATATTTAAACCACTTTATGAAAATATTCATAAATATATTTCTGGAAACGATGAGATATCCGCAATAATCACTGTTTTTGCTGTCTTACTTATTGTCTTGGCACCAATGTTGCTTTTTGGAGTGAAGATATCTCAAGAAGCTTATCAGTTGTATACAACTCTTTCGATTGATAGTGATAGTGGTGCTGTAATAAATTCTATAAATAGTTTTGTGGTTTATTTGCAAAATTTATTACCAATTCCTCAAGATTTTTCTATTGATATTAGTCAGTATGGTAAACAAGTTCTCGGGTGGTTAATTCAGAATATAAATAATGTTTTTTCTAGTTTTGCAAACTTTATAATAGGCGCATTTATCTTTTTAATTGCCTTGTTTTTCTTGTTTAGAGACGGTGAAAAATTGAAAAATATCATTATTAAACTTAGTCCTTTGGCAGATCGTAACGATATTGCAATTATTAAAAAACTTGAATTGGCAATTAATTCAGTTATTAGGGGTAGCTTAGTCATAGCTTTAATACAGGGTTTTTTATCTGTGGTAGGTTTGGTTATCTTCGGTGTGCCAAGTGCTGTTTTGTGGGGAAGTCTAGCGACGGTAACCGCTTTAATTCCGGGCGTTGGTACGGCCCTTGTATTTATTCCAGCAACCATTTTCCTTTTGTTCAGTGAGCAATTTTTATCAGCCCTTGGTCTTTTTTTGTGGGGTACGATTATTGTCGGACTTGTTGATAATTTATTAAGACCACATCTCGTTGGGAAGGGTATGCAATTACATCCTTTTATCGTGTTTCTTTCTGTTATTGGAGGTCTTGGCTTTTTTGGGCCAATTGGTTTTCTTCTTGGACCACTCACGTTAAGTTTGTTTTTTGCACTTATTGATATTTATTCTGGGTTAGTTCAAGAGTGTTAAATTCTAGATGTAAGATAAAGAACAGGAGACTATTGTCGTTTTCATTTATTATGCTTGGCTAAATTCTCTGTATGGAATTAATAATACCCATTACACTTATCTTGACTTAATTATTTACTAGTAGTATAATTAAAGTACCTTAATCGGGTTGCGACTAGAGAGCCGGTCGCCCTAGCCTCTTCTTTTTATTAGATTGCAAGCTTTAATCAAGTTTGCTCGTTTTACTAATAGGAATTATTAACACTAATGTAGTTTGGTTGTTTTTGGCTATTATAAATTAATTAAAAACCATGAAAAATATAAAAATGCAATTAAGTGGTAAGTCTCTCGTGTTGACGGTTGTGACGATGGTTTTTTCGCTATTGGCTCAATTAACACAGTTAACGCCGCAACTCGTCAATTAGAGTTAGGTATGAGCGGTAACGATGTTTCTGAGCTTCAGACTTTTTTGGCACTTGATAAAAATGTTTATCCTGAAGGTTTAGTTACTGGTTATTTCGGCTCACTTACAAAAACAGCAGTATCAAGATTTCAAACCAAAAATGGAATTTCATCTATTGGAAGAGTGGGTCCTGTGACATTGGCCGCTATATATAATCAAGGTGGGTTTAGTGGAACAGATACCAACTCGCCAACAATAAATTCGCTTGGCGTATCCCCATCTGGCAATAGTGTGAATCTTAGTTGGAATACAAGCGAAGATGCTTCAGCAATAATTTATTATAGTACCTCACCAATTCAAATGATTGAGTCAGGCCCATCAACATCAGTGACTATCGGTGGAACTGGATTGCTTGTGCACATTGATCTCCGTGCATCACATTCCGCTACAATTTCAAATCTTCAAAGAAGTACTTTGTATTATTATGTAGTTTATGCAAGAGACGGATCGGGTAATGAAAGTATTGTATGGCCAGCAACTTTCCAGACAGGTAATTAGTATCTAAAACATCATATTGGGTCGAGATATGTTTAAAAACAACCTTATAATAAATAAGGTTGTTTTTGTTTTTGGCTAGCTTTCTGGTTGCAAAGAACAGGGTGTAGTAATGTTTTTTATGTTATGATTGGTGTGTTTTTATTATTAAGATATAT
Organism: uncultured Candidatus Saccharibacteria bacterium; assembly: GCA_964531375.1. Taxonomy (GTDB): domain Bacteria; phylum Patescibacteriota; class Minisyncoccia; order Phycocordibacterales; family UBA12445; genus UBA12445. The sequence goes on along the minus strand of CAZHDO010000007.1, from coordinate 18,628 downwards.
TAAAGTGAAATGATTTTAGAAAAAACAAAACCAACTAGTTATCTCTCTTTGTTTAAAATATCCATCTTCTTGATAATATTTTTTGGTTTTTTTGATAGTTTTTTTTATTCTTATGCGGCTGATAATAATATTCCGTCCTCAACAACAGAAATTGTCTCTGGTTTATATATAAAGTGGCAACTTCCGCGTTTTGCTTCTTCTGAAAAGATAATAAAGTATGAGTATTGCACTGAAGACAATGTTGTGGCTTTTGAGGTTGGTGTTTCTGAGGCGACCTGTGTATTGGGTTCTAAGTTGATTGAAGTGGTAATGGAGGGTGATCGTGAGGTTTCTAGAACGCGTATTGGGCAAATGTATGCAGATGCTAAGCACACAATACCATATAATGTACCATCTTCTCCCTCGGTCACAAAAAACAGTGAAAGTAATTCTAATAAATGCAATAGACCTCAAAATGATTCCCTTACATATTCTTTTGATTTTGATACAGACACCATGACTGGAGGAACAAACAAGGGATTAATAACCGATAAGGGTAATGGTATTTTTGTAGCCAGTTGTACAAAAAAGAGATGTAATCCGCAAATGACATGTACTGGTACAATAAGTGGCGGAATAGCTAAACTATCTTGTGATTCTGGCGGTTTTACGCTTACCATACCGACAAATACATTAATAAAAGCTTCTGGAAATGATTTGTTGAAATATGTTAGTTACGCGAACATGCCATCTGCGTCTTGTCCTATTTTTAGTTCAGATAATATTCTTGAGGTAAAAATCAATACAAATAAAAAGGAAAAAGAGGGTGGTGTTTATGTTATTCCTTGTGAGGAGGCTAGGAGTTTTTTTACTGATAAAGATTTTGAGAAAAATAAATATAATTTAAATGGTCAAGGGGAAATAAAATTGTTAAAAAAGAATGAAAGTGAAATAACAGAAGCTTTTGTCTCTGCAATAGAAAAATACAACTCAGAACACCCAGACGCTCACGCATATATGTCAGAGTCTCCTTCTGGTAATTTGCACGCAATGTTTTGGTTGATGACGCAAGGGAGTGCAGAGGGTCCTTCTTTTGTGTTTAATAAAACAGTAGATGAAGTTGCCAAAAAGATTCAAGAAATAGCTACGCAAGCGAAAGAGTTTAAGAAAAGGAACCCAAAGGACTACGATACTTTCAAGATGTATAAGGAGATGCAAAATCAAATGCGAGATTTGCAAAACAGTAGTATGTCTGGAACGGAGCCGGCACTTCAAAAAGCAATTATTAATAAAGCAAAACAAACAGATAATAAGCTTGCTCCAGGTGATGTTTTTGGTTTGGCTCTTGAACAGGTTGGTGGTGACGCACGTCAAGCTTTGCTTTTGGCGCACAATACCTTGCGCTCATCTGCTCGTGCGGGTGATGATATTTATACTGGAGTTTCTCCAACGCCAAGTCTTTTTACCGATTCACTTATTGAGTTGAATGGTCATGGTCCAGAATCTAATGCTGGTACATGGTACCACTTATTTACGACAGCTTTTGGTGACGTTCAAATGCAAGGCGACGCAGGTCCTCTGGCGGCTGCAGGAACAGCAGGGAACGTACTAGCCGAGACAGCCGATTCGATTAGAAAGTTAAAAATGCCTGGTTTTGATTTGTCTCCTGGTGAGCAGTCAAATCTTTCTGGTTTTGCAAATACCTTTGAACAGATTGTTCGTACCGGTTCTTTTGATCCAGAAAAATATTGTGTAAATGTCTGGGGCGCACGAATTGGTCAAAGGCTTTATCAATCCTTAGCCAAGCCCGCGGATCCTATTTATGGACCGACAGGTGCACGTAGTCCCGATATGTTAGATGCGAGACAGGCGAAAGAGCTTGGGTCAAATGAATATGATCCCGGTGTGCTTGCAAGGGGTTGGAGGTCTGCGTCAGGTGTTGCTTCTAAAATTTCAAGTCTTCCATATAAAGCAATATCAAAAGTTGCAGAAGGAGTAGTTTCTGTAGAAAATTCTTTTTCTGTGGACAGCGGTGGTAATACAATAGAAAGCGTTGGTTCACCTGTAAATATTACATGGGAGGGCCCATCTGGGAAAATGGTTTTAGATCAGGAAACACAGAGCCTTTATGGTTACTATCCCGTGTTCATTGTTCCTGTTTATGAAAAGGAGACCGATACCTGGGGAGCAACGTGGCTTAATTTGACCAAGGAGAAACATTCACTTGTTTTTGATGCTGTAGCTACTGGCACGCTTCATTATGCAATAGCTGATCAGTCTACTGGTAAGGTTGCTACTTACATTGCTCCAGTTGCGACAGGTGACCATTTAGAAATACCAGTTTCTTCTTCTGATGCACCATCAGAGCTTATTGGTCCAAATGGTAAAAAAATTGCTCCGGTTGTTGTTGCTTTTGCCGAGCCAGTTGTTTTATCTACGGTACAATCTCAGTCACCAATAACGGTGGATACTCCATCGAAGACAAAAGGTTTAAGGTACTGGATTTTTGCTATTTTGGTTATTGTTTTTATTGGTATTTCTTATAAAAAATATCCAGAGAAAACAGTTGCAGTTCTTAAAAAGATTTTGGAAATTACAAAGATTGTATTGATTAAGCTATTTGAGTTGTTTAAACTTGTTGCTATAAATTTATTTTATTTTTTGAGGATTATAACATCTAAAATTATCGAAATAATAAAAAATTTAATAGTTAAAAAATAGTTTAATTAATTTAGTAATTATTTTGTCACAAAATGGAAAATAAAATAACTTGGGAAAAAGAGTTTTCTTTAATCACCAATAGATTTATTCTGAAAGACTTGTTTAAGGTTGTATTTATAACAGTTGCTATCTTTCAGATTGTTATCATTGTAGCAACTTTTTTGGTGGGGGAGGACGTGTCTGATGTAATAATGCCTCTTTATTTAGATTTGGCTATTATTGTGGGATTCGGTCTTTTGTTGCTGTTTTCGATGTTGCTTCTTGGGAATAGATATAACGCTGAGTTTACGGTTGATAACAAGGGAATAGAATATAAATCAGGCTTACGAGAGAAGAGGATAAATAGGTTAGTTCTTTTGCTTATGCTTTTAACAAAACCGAGGTCTTCTGGCGCGGGTTTTCTTGCTGTTTCTGGTGAATCTGGAAGTTTTTCTTGGGACGAAATACGCAAAATAATCCCATATAACGATGCAAAAGTTATTGAAGTAAGAAATTCCTGGAGAACGGTCGTGAGGCTTTATTGCATAAACGAAAACTTCGATAAAGTTTTGAAATTTTGTAATGAACGTTTAAAAAAGTAGAAGGTTGTTTAAAACAATATTAAAGTGGTTTCTACAGATGAAGAGCTTGTTTATATAAATCTTAATCAAATTTTTAAAATTATAACATATATAATAAATATTATTGTTGATAGCCGGTATAACTTCAATATTCTCATTAAAATTAATTAAGAAAGATTTGGTGTTAAATGTTAATATCATTATTTATGTATTAAAAAGCGTCGTTGGGTAAATATCCAACGACGCCTTGGTTTAAAACTCGATAGCTATGTTTTCGTCGCGTAGTGCTCGAGCGAGCGCTAGGCGAGCGATCTGTACATCAGCACAGAAGACACGGACCTCCTGTATTGAACGCGACTGACGCACTGTAAGCAGTATTCCTCCTTTCATTTCCCCAATCTTAACCTTCTGGATTCCTCCAGTAAAGCCCTTTCCACAGTGGATTGTCCCCAGGGAAATCCCGATTATGTCTTTGACCTTTTTGGCGATATCGTGAATTCTGGCCGTAAGGTCAATGCAGGTGGTGTGCGTACCCCTGCTTTTTTTATCATACCGATGAGGCATACATCCTCCTTTTTATTTTTTTAAATAACAAATTATAATATTATTAATATCACATCTTTGTATATTAGTCAAATTTTTACTTAAATGAGATAACAAAAGAATACGAATATAATTTTAAGTTTCATCTTGCTGTTTCTAGTGAATCTGGAAGTTTTTCTTGGGACGAAATACGCAAAATAATCCCATATAACGATGCAAAAGTTATTGAAGTAAGAAATTCCTGGAGAACGGTCGTGAGGCTTTATTGCATAAACGAAAACTTCGATCAAGTTTTGAAATTTTGTAATGAGCACACAAAAGAGTAGGGTTATTTAAGAAATTTATTTGGTTTAGTTGATTGTTTAAACATAACCATTTCTGTTAAAATATAAATATTAAATAAAATTATATGAAAAATAATATTGAACAAAAGCTGCCGGGTAAAATTAATGAGAATAAGGATAATCAAATTAAGGATATAATTAAAAAGATGGGACAAGACTTGGTTGATTTTTCTAAGGAAAATAATTTGAGCGGCCTTGAGGATAGGATTAAAAGAGGTCTTGATCCTGTGGGAATGGTGGCTTTAAAAGAAACCTCTGAGAAGGTTCGTGGCTTATCTGAAAAAATGGGGTGTTCATATGATAAGGTGTTGGAAATGATAATTGATATTCATAAATGTGGGCCATGGAATTATTCCAGCCAATTAAAAGAGTCATCTGATCCTGTGATTAAGGTTTGGGTTGTGCTAAATTCAATAAATAATTATGGTAAAGATCGAGAAATGGATATGACCGAAAGCGAGTTTGTAAAAGATCTTAATAGGATTAAAAAATTATTAGATGATGCTTGCGCGAATCCGAACTTGTTTTTTTCTGAGTCTTCAAAAAATCTATTAGATTTATCAAAAAAACAATTTCGTATTGAAGATGGTGTGCCAATTTCCGAAAAAGATAATGGTTTTGTTGATATGGCACTATCTGGATATGAATCAGGAATAGTTCAAGATGCGGATGGTTTTTTGTTTGTTGGTGCAAAAAAAATAGATGATAATATTTTTTTACAGTGGAATTTAAGGCCAGAACAAAGGGGTGATGGTAGGGGTCATATGGCTACTTTTTATGTAAACAATAAAGGAGAAGCGGTTGTTAAAAAAATTCATTCAGATTTTGTGATTGTGCTTTCGAGAAATTTTGATTTAGCGAAGGCGATTGTAAAAGCTTCGCGTGAGGTTGATCAGGGTCTTTTGGGGCACAAGGTTTATGATCCAACAAGTATGCCAAAAAGATATCGCAAGAATATGGTTTTAAAAGGTACTCCTAGGATTAAAAATAGCGATGTTGTGACCCCACGCAATAATGTCGAAAATATGTCAAAAGAAGAGAGGTATAGAAATACTTTTTATAATACACTGGCTTTTATTAAGGCAAGAGAAATTTTTAGAGATAGTTCGAATGTTAAGATAAGGAAAATTAGGGAAAATAGACAGGGGAGGGTTACAGATGACACACTTGAGGCTTGGGCAAGAAAAACCGAAGAAAAAATTAGACAAAAAATGGAGGAATTGCAATATATGATTTCTAGTGTTGATGGAGAGTTAGATAAACTACCCCCTGATACTGACAAGATAGTAGATATGGCTGGCGGAGCTGGAGACTTGGGGCTTGCGTTAACGATGGAAATGATGTTAAGGGGGAAAGAAGTAAGAGAGACAGATATTGTCGATCCGGTGGAAGGCCTTGCTGTTTTTAATAAGCTAATTATTGGAGAGTTGCCCGACGCTGAAAAATTTAAAAAAATAGTAAATTATAAATCCGAAACCCTTCAGGAATTTAAAATACCAGAAAACTCTGTGGTTGTGGCGAAACACGCTTGTGGGGATTTAACAGATACCATAATCGAGCACTGGGTTAAATCAAACAGTCCTTTTTTGGTAATAATGACCTGCTGTCAGGATAAAGCAAAAAAACAACCTTCAAGATATGGCATCTCTCAAATTGAATGGGAAGAGTGGTGTAGAAATTCTGCCAAGACGAATAGTGGTGATCCAAAAATACGAGCGCAGGGGATGGAGGCGATGACAAAATTAGATGAGGCGAGGGTTCGATATTTAGAGCGTTTTGGCTTTGAAGCAAAACTTTTGCAAACAGACAAATTCCCTAAAGGAGATATAATCGTTGCAAAGAGAAAAATTTAAAATAGAAGTGCAATTGTTGTCTGTGTCAGGAATTTTTTCTCTGATACGTGTTTGTTGTAATTGACAAAATTAAAGTGAAAAAATTCGCAGAATGCCGTATTCTTAAAGTGTTCGGATTTGGAGGTAGCGAGATGAAGCAGATTATAATATTAAAGAGGCTGAAAATATTATTTATAGTATTCAAAAAGAGCTAAGACGCCAGCCAAGTTCTCTTGCCAATCAATCGTATTGTGGGTTTTAAGTTCAACTGTGAATGCTGGGAGATTGACAGAGGCGAGCCAGTCATCGGCTCCACCAGTCGTCGCATAGGCATCAAATGTTTTTACAGCTGGATAACCGGAAGCCTTGGCGTATGCGTTCATTGTGTTTATGGTTTCTGGAAGAATACCGTCTTTACCCTGTGATGCATATATAGAACCAGACTGACTGTGCCAAAAGACAGCCACTGATTGATTATCTTTTAGAAGAAAATCTCGCAAAACTTGCGTTTCAGGCTCAGAAAAGGGTGCGGTGCCGGCGCTAACTGTTTTTGTTTGCCAGGTGCTTTTTGGTTGCCAGTTGTAATCAAAATTGCGATTAAGGTCAACATTGTTTGCGTTAAATCGTCCAGACGACAAAACCTGCGTATTGGTTGATACATCTGCGGTCGCAATACGACCTGAAGTTCCAGTTACTTTAAAAACTCCATCAGGGTTTGCATCCGGAATAATTGTCACGGTTAAATTCGCAGGAATAATTTCAGGATTCGCATCAAAATAATCTACAAATTTGTATGCTAAAACAACTGTGTTCCATTCATAACCACCGTGAATACCACCAACAAGCACAATGTGTGTTTTTCCATTTCCGTACCTATAACTATCAATATTTCGCCCCTGCACTGATTGTCCAATTACTGTGTGTATTGGAGTGGCGTTTTTTGGTTTGGTTATTACTACGGGAGCTTCTGTTTTAGTAGGTGTAAAAAACACCCAAAAGCATATTCCTAGAATGGTAAAAATGATAATACAAATGAGACTGACAGCAGTAGTTTGTTTCTGAAAAAAATTTTTCATAGTCAAAAATTACCGCAAATTATTTAGCGTAGTGTTGAAGAAGTGCGTCAATTCCTTTTTGATTTTTGGTCCATTCTGTATCTGTGTGGTTTGTTAAAAGCACGCTGATTGCTGGAATTTCTTTCTTGGCAAGCCAGTTGACCATGTCGCCAGTCGTTGTATAGAAATCAAAGTTTTGGAATGATGGATAGCCGGATGCTTTTGCGTAAATATTTGTGATGGAGCTTGTCTCGGCTAAAATGCTACCGCCACAATTTGAAGCGTATACACCACCAGCAGCGCTATACCAAACCACTAAAGCTTTTGGTTTTTGGGCTTCGATATAATTTTTAATAGCTAAACTTTCTGGCTCGGAAAATGTTGAGTTTCCTCCACTGACAGTTGTGTTTTGCCATTTTGCACTAGTTTGCCAGTCACAATCAAAATTTCGGTTTAGATCAACATTATTGGCGTTGAAACGACCAGAAATTTGAGTGGCTTGCGATGATGAAACATCAGTCGCTGTAAATCGTCCGGTTTTGCCCACAACTTTATAGAGTCCATCAGGATTTAAAATAGGTATGACCGTCACTTTGATATTTTCAGGGATGACAGATTGATTCGCCTTTAAATAATCAATAGTCTCATAAGCAACAAGGGTTGTGTTCCAGGAATATCCACCATGAATACCGCCAATAAATATAATTTCCTCGTTGCCTTTACCAAAGTGATAAGCGATAATATCACGACCGTCTATTGATTTGCCGATAATTGATTGTTCTTTGTCTTGTGTCGTGGTCGATGTTTCTGTTGTGGATTCGTTGTTAAAGGGAGTGCTTGTCGCCACGCTTGAAACCTTTGAGACTTCTGGGGTGGGGGATAAACTTTCGATAATAAAATACCCACCTAAAACGACAACAACAGTAACCAAAATTGCAATAATATTGTTTTTCATATTAATCTTATTATATCGCACTTCTCCCTTATTTCCTAAGTTTTTGCCTTTAGTCAAATATATTGACGAGATATGTGTCTATCTCCCTTTGATCCATGTCATAAAAATTTATTTTGTTGTCATGAAGATGTGTGGCTAATTTTACACCGACAAAGCGCCAGTGCCATGGTTCATGGACATAGTAGTTATTGCCTTTTGGAAAAGAAAGTTCAAATCCGAAACGGTGAGCATTCGCAAGAAGCCATTGATAAACATTTGTTTTCTCAAAACCATCAACCTTGCCACCAAGACCTTTGGTGATAAAGTCTAGTGTTGTGCCGAGTTGGTGTTCCGAATATCCTTGATTAGCTGAGAAGGAGTTGGCAGTTCCGGCGCCATAGACGACGGTGTATAAAGATTTGAGTGATTTTTGTTCGGCAAAGGAACGGTAAGCGGACTTGATATAGAGTGTCATGCCGTCATTTTTTGCTGTATCAAGTAAATTCTTGAGGTGTGGCCAGGCCTCTGTTATAAATTGTTCGGAACTTGATGAATTGTATAGATAATCGGATGGTATTGAAGTTAAATGTGCTGGTGTATAATTTTCGTTTAGAAAATAAACTTTAGAATATTTTTTAAGAAGTTCAGGGTCTATTTGCGCTAATTTTTGTAAAGTGCCAACGGCGCCGGAAATGGAGCCGATATTTTGTTTAACGCCATTGACTTGTGTTGTAACAGCCTCTATGTTTTGTTGGGTGCTGGAAAGCGTATTGGAAAGCCCGATACCCTGTGCTCGCAGGTTTGTAATATTTTGTGAAAGCTCTTGTGTGTTTTGCGATAGTGCTGCTGTTGTTGACGATAGTTCAATAGACAAAAAATCAAGATTTTTTGTCAATTTTGAAATTTGCATAGCTTCAAAGCCTATAAAGCCTCCGAGTATAAGAAAAACAATCCCTGCTGGAATTATGCTCCGCCAAAAATTTTTAGAATCTTTATGTTCCATTTTTCACATTATACCACATCTTTTAGGTAAAATAAAGTGTAATAATTAATGGGTAAATGATTGACCAAAGGTTAATTTTGTTAAGAATTGGTCGGGTCTTTTTTAGGAATTTAAGGGTAGTTTTTGCAGAGGATGCGGTGGGTGATTAATGAAAGAAATACCCAGTATAAAATTAGATAAATACTAATAAATGGGGGAGGCGGATCATCTCTTAAGAAATCATTAGAAAGCAACAAAGGTCCTATTAAAACAATTTTGATGGGCGATATGATTGTTGACACAGTATTCTTCCAAGCTATTGGCGACGCCGTTTTGAGGAATGAGTCCGGGTACTTAGGAAATCCTCGGGTACCCGTTGATCCCAAAAGTGAGGTGGTAATAAAAAGAAAGATGAACCCAGAAATGATGAAAAGAGCAACGAATTTTTTCCTTGAAATATTCATATGCTCATAATTATATAGCTTTTTCTGTTTTTTAAAACTATGTGCGTAGGATTTTTCCCTACAGGGACGATTCACTTGTTGGATATTTTCTTCGCATGAAGATGCTCAATGAGTCTTCGAATCTAGACGAAAGCAACTTAGCATGGCTTTCTCTCGCGAAGTCAAGAAAAGTAAAAGCGCCCACAAATAGGCGCTTAAACTTTTTGGCTCCATAATATCGTGAACGAGCTTAGAACTCTGAATCTGAAGAATATGTGATTAGGGGTGGGGAAGCTGATAAACTAACTATATCCATTCTTTTGATTAAAAACCTTTATAAATAATATGAGGGTTATTGTTGTTGGTTAGTATGTAGTCTTTTAAAATTTTTGGTCTAATATCTAACTTCTCAAATTCGTCACTTGGATATTCAATACAGTCTGCTGTTAAGTCAGGTATTTCTAATTCACCTTCAGTCGTATACACAAAAGAAATTTCGTGAACAGGTTTATTTTCTTTTGATATGAAAAAATTTTCAACAACAGTCTTAAAAATTAATTTATCGATCTCAATGCCTATTTCCTCATGAATTTCTCTTTTAGCTGCCTCCTCTGATGTTTCGTTAATTTTTATACGTCCACCAATAAAATATAAATACCCATTTGGACTTTTTTCGAGCACATAACCTTTCTTTGTTTTGACCAAAACAACAACTCTTATATTTAAGATAATATCTTTTATGTTTATTGTTAAATCCATGGTTTGTTTTATTTATTAATATTTTATGATTCTATCAGATAAATTTAAAAGTTCCACTTTATGTATTGGTATTAAAAAATAACTTTATAAAATAAGACTCAAATAATTACTCCACGGGCAGGATTTCTTCCGTTACACGGACGGTTCACTCGTTGGATATTTTGTTCGTGCTGTGCACTTCAAAATATGCTCAACGAGTCTTCGAATCCTGACGAAAGCCATTTAGCATGGCTTTCTCTCACGAAGCCAAGAAAAGTAAAAGCGCTCACAAATAGGCGCTTAAACTTTTTGGCTCCGCGAGCAGGAAGGTTCTTTGCTTACAGCGACAGTATAGGTTTCCCATTTTTTCGGATTAAAAAATCCTCAAAAATATGGGAGAACCTTTTCGAATCCTGCTCACACGCAAAGCAGTTTGCGTGTTTCGCAGAGTAAACAAAAAGCACCCCAGAAAGGGTGCTTTTTGATTTACTCCGCGAGCAGGATTCGAACCTGCGACCAATCGCTTAACAGGCGATTGCTCTACCGCTGAGCTATCGCGGAATATATTCTTTGTATAAAGAACTGGTGTTATATTATCAAAATGAATTCAAAAATGCAAAAAATACAGGTACGGCTTATCTTTTTCGGAAAATAACAGAAAGCGTAAAGATAATACAACTTGATAGAATTATCAAGGGGCCTGATGGTAGGTTTATTTTTTGTACAAGCAATATTCCTAGTGCTGAGCTCAATGATCCAAAAATTAAACTGAAAACAGAGTAATTTTTAAAATTTGAGGATATGTTTTTTGCAGAGGCTGCGGGGATAATCACAAGCGCTCCCATTAGAAGTGTTCCAACTGCTTTTATTCCTAGAGCGACAACTGTCGATACGAGTAAAAGATAAATTAAATTATTTCTTTCAATTTTAATTCCTTCTGTCTTAGCGAGGTCTTTAGATATTATTCCAAGTATTTCATTTTTTGAAATATATTTTGTGACAAAAATTATAAATATAGATAAAATTACAGAAAGTATTGCTTCGTTTGGTGTCACTTTTGAAATGTCCCCGAATAGTGCCTCAAGCAGTTCCATTTCCGGAGTTATTAGGATGCCAATAGCAAGGCTTGCGGTAAAGAAAACCCCAACAAGAGCATCGACAGAAAGACTTGTTCTTTGTTCTAAAAACCAGATACCGATTGTCGCTATGAAAAGTATACTGAAGGCGCCGATGAAGGGGTTTATATTGAATAACAACGCGAGGGCTATGCCTGGGAGAGCAACGTGAGAAAGAGCGTCTCCGACGAGTGCCATCTTTCTTAGAACCATAATACTTCCAAGATATCCTGCTGCTCCGCCGACAAATATTCCCGTAATTAAATTTATATAATTTATGTTTTCCATAGATTAATTATTCATTGTGGTGTTTGCTAAACTCATGGCTGTGACCATGGAACGTACTCATGTTTCCATAAAGTTTAGTTTCGTTTTCTTCGTTAATTACGTCCTTTGGACTACCTAGACACATTTGTTTTTTATTTAAACAAAGAACCATATCTGCGTATTTGTACATTACTCCAATGTCGTGGGAGATCATAAGCAAAGTTGTCCCTCTCTTTTTGTTTAGGTTATATATAAGATTATAGATAGTTTCTTCGCCACCGATATCTATACCTGCTAATGGTTCATCAAACAACAGGACGTCTGGGTTACCAATTGTTGCCCAAGCAATCATAATTCTTTGAAGTTCTCCGCCTGAAATGTCGCTTATTTTTTTATTTAAAATGTTACTATTTATTCCAGTAGATTCTATTGCATCTTTTATGTCTTTTTTATTTCCTTTGAATTGGAGGAACTCGAGAACACTAAGAGGAAAGTTTTTTTCAATGGAAAGTTTTTGGGGCACATATCCGATCTTAACTTTTTCTTCCCAGGTAATAGTTCCGCTATGGGGTATTAATCCCAAAATTGCTCTAAATAGAACACTTTTTCCTGCGCCGTTTGGTCCGATTATCGCAAGTGTTTCACCTCTTTTAACAGAAAAATCCACCCCGCTTATGATTTGGTGTTTTTCTATTGTCACCGAAAGGTTTTTAACTTGTAGTATGTTTTCGTTCATAATCTAAATTATTAATTAAATAGTAGCATAAAAAGGCGCCGAGTATAAGAACATTGATTATAGAGCTTAGGCCTTTTTAAATATCTAGGTTTGTATTAGTATTGTAATTGTTAGAAAGCTTAGTTTATTTGCGCATTAAATAATAAAAAAATGGAAGAACGAATAGATTCTCTGATATTTAAGAAAGGTTTGGTAAGGAGTCGAAGCGCTGGGGCTGAGCTTGTTAGAAGGGCGCAAGTTAAGGTTAATGGAAAAATCGTAAAAAAACCAAGCGAGGTTTTTAATGAGAATGATAATATAGAGATACTTTCAAATTTACCATTCGTTGGTAGGGGTGGAGAGAAGTTGGCCTATGCGTTAGAAAAATTCGATATGAAAGTTGCCGATAAGATAGCAGTCGATGTAGGTTCTTCAACTGGTGGTTTTACTGATTGCCTTGTTCAAAATGGCGTAGCTAAAGTTTATGCAGTTGATGTTGGCACTGATCAGCTTAGTAAGGAGCTTCGCGACAATCCAAAAATAATCTCGATGGAGAATACTGATATAAGGGACGCAATCATTCCTGAACAAATTGATATCGCTGTTGTTGATGTTTCTTTTATTTCTTTGTCTAAGATTTTTCCTGCATTAAAGAAAATGTTAAAAAAGGATGCTGAGATTGTTTTGCTTGTGAAGCCACAGTTTGAGGTTGGTATGAAGGAGTTAAACAAACGCGGCATTGTAAAAAAAGCCATTTCCAGAGAGAATATTGTAAGGGATGTAACCAGAGAAGCAGAGAAGGTTGGCTTTTCGGTTAAGAAGAATATCGAATCGCCGATTACGGGAAAAGAGGGGAATGTTGAATACCTTCTTTACGCGATAAATAAAATTTGATTATAAGTATAGATTATAAATATATGAATAAAAGAATTTTTGTAGCCTTAAAAGTTACAGAAGAGTTAAAAAATGAGATATTTGATTGGCAAAGCAAACACACCAATCTTCCTGTAAGTTGGATACAAATGAAGGATTTACACATAACAATATTACCACCCTGGGAAGAGGAAAATGTTGACGGTGTTATCGAAAAACTCTCAACACTTAGCGGTAAGGTTGGAGGAATACCAATTACTTTAGATGTGGCTACTGTTGGGCCAAATCATTTTAGTCCCAGACTTATATGGGCGACAGGGGAGGTCCCACAGAAAATTTTTTCTTTAAGAGAGATTTTAAAAAACACACTTGGACGAGAAAATTTAAAGAGTAATTTCTTTACACATCTTACCCTTGCAAGGTTTACACCTGAAAATTTTGCGAAGTTTCCAGTTGCGAGATTGAAAGAAGAAATTTCTTGGAAAATGTTTGCCAGCGAACTTGTTCTTATGGAATCAATTTTAGTTCCAGGTGGCTCGACTTATGAAATCATAAAAGAAGTTAAGTTGTAAAATTTTTTAGATTTAAAAAACCACCGAATTTTTCAATTTGGCGGTTTTTCGTTTGCTTGATTATTTGTGGTCTGTGAGTATGTCTTTGTGCTTTCTTATCTCCTCGAGTGCGACGTCTTTAGTTTTGTCTATCGAGGCCATTAAACTCTCACCTTGGCATTTTGCATTAAAATTTTTACCATAAACTCTGAAATTAATTTCGGTGAAGAAAATATTTCCTTGATTGTGGTGATTCGTCGTTTTTCCTATTTCAATATCTGCATGTGCATCATTATCGCCATCTTTTACAAATTTATCTAGAGAGCTAAATTTCTTCTTTAAATAAGCTGTAATTTCAGGTGTAAGCTCAACTCCAAGTGCTTTTATATTTACATTCATATTTTTGTAATATTAGGCTAATAATGTATTCAATTTTATCAGATTAGGGGATATTAAGCAAAGTAAATTCAAAGTGTGTTTCTTTCTTTATAAATACAAAAAACCACCCCCCCCAATTTGGAAGTGGTTTTTGTTTATGTTTATGATTATTTTACGATATCACCAATTTTGCCTGATATCCCTGTAGCCTCACCTTCTAGTCCGTTCACATTGCCTGAGATGTTGCTTACGACACCTTTTAGATTTGTTACGTTACCAACAAGGTTTGTTACATTTCCCAATAGTTCAGTTACGTTTCCAGATATTTTTGAAGTATCTCCAGAAATGTTTGAAACGTTTCCGATTATGTTGCTGACATCACCAGAGAGGTTTGAAACGTCGCCGTAGATAGTTGCGACACTTCCTCTAATCTTACTTGTCTCACCAATTAAACTACTAGTATCTCCTCGTAGATTTGTGACATCACCCCTTAGATTACTTAAGTCTCCTACTATGTTTGAAAAATCACCGATTATATTACTTACGTTTCCAAATTTTCCGCTAACATCTCCTCGAACATTGCTTGTATTACCTGTTATTTTGTGAATTGTAAGGTCTCCGTAAATATTGGCGACACTGCCACTTAATCCAGAAAAATCGCCCCAGATGTTGTTGTGTAACCCTGTTGCGTTATTTGTATTGATATGTTCTCTTTTTATGGTTCTTTTTAACATCAAAATAGTATACCACTTTTAAAAAATTTAGCAATGTCTACAAAAAAGAGTAAAAGCCTTGTGGAAAAAAAATATAGAATGCTATAATAGATGAAATATAAACATAATTTTAAATAAAAATGAGCAAGAAAATAGTCGGAGTGATTTTAGTCGTTTTGGTTTTGTTGTTTGGTTCATATTTCTATTTTAAAACAGACACTAACGTTGTTGATAATTATGTGACCGCAAATAAGACTGAGGTAGTTCAAGAGGTTAGTGTAACTGGCAAGGTTAAGCCGGTTGGAAGCGCATCTCTTGCTTTTAATGCTGTTGGGAAAATTACGAAATTAAATGTTGATGTTGGAAGTAGGGTTTTGGTTGGAGATGTTTTGGCTTCTCTTGATAATGCCGATCTTATGGCTCAGCTTGAGCAGGCTATTGGGAACAAAAAAGCACAGCAGGCTAGATTAGACGAACTAAAGAAGGGAACAAAGCAAGAAGAGCTAAATGTGCAACAAGCAAGTGTTGATAGTGCGACCAAGACAATTACTGATTCAAGAAACGGCTTGATTGATAAAATAAATGATTCATATACTAAATCAGACGACTCGATTAGAAACAATATCGATAGAATGTTTTCAAACCCAAGAAGTGAGAGTCCAAAATTATCTTTTGTTGTTAGCGACTCGGCCCTTATATCGAAATTGGAATTTGATAGATATATTATCGAACCAGCTCTTATTAGTTGGTCAAAATCACTCATAAATCTTTCTGCGGATAGTAATGTTGATGATTATTTAAAAGATTCATATATCAAGTTGGATCTAATAAAGAATTTTTTGGATAAATTATCTTTGGCTGTAAACAGTCTCGCTCCAAATTCAAATCTTTCTCAAACCACAATTGATTCATATAAATCAGAAACTTCGTCTGCTAGAATGACAATTAATTTAGCGATTACGAGCCTGTTGTCTGCTGAAGAAAAATTAAGAAACGCAGATTCGTCTTTAAAACTCGCGAACGAGCAGATGCTATTAAAGAAGTCTGGTGTTGCCGTAGAGCAAATTCGCGCGCAAGAAGCTTTAGTTGAACAGGCAAGCGCAAGTATTAGCAACACAAGAGCTCAAATCGATAAGACAGTTTTAAGGTCACCGATAAATGGAATTGTGACGAAGAAGTCTTTTGAGCTAGGCGAGATAGTGTCAGCTAATACACCAGTATTTGCTGTGATTACGGATTCTGAGTTTGAAATGGAAGCGAATGTCCCAGAGGCAGATATCGCGAAGATAAAAATAGATGATACCGCGAAAGTTACGCTAGATGCCTACGGTAGTGATGTTCTCTTTGAGGCAAAAGTTAAAAAAATAGATCCAGCAGAGACGATGATTGAAGGAGTTGCTACATATAAGACGACGCTCCAGTTTGTTAAAAAAGATGACAGGATTAAGTCGGGTATGACTGCGAATATAGATATTCTTACCAACAAAAAAGAGGGTGTTTTGGCAATACCACAAAGGGCTATTATCACTCGAGGTGGTAAAAAAATAGTCATGATTAACACTGGCAAAAAAGATCCAGAGGAAAGAGTTATCGAGCTTGGCTTAAGGGGATCTAATGGTTTTACCGAGGTTGTTTCTGGGCTAAACGAAGGCGATAAAATTGTTGGAATTCTTTCTGAATAAAATCATTTTATGAAAAAAAATTACACAGAAGAAGAGCCGTTAATTCTTTGCAATAAAATTGAGAAAGTTTACAAGGACGGGGAAACAGAGACGCCAGCTCTTGATGGTGTAAGTTTCCATATTCATAAGGCAGAGTTTGTTGCAATAATGGGTCCATCTGGTTCTGGTAAATCAACGCTGCTTCATATTCTAGGTTTCTTGGATAGACAAACTAGAGGTGATTATTTTTTTAATGGAAAATCTTTTAGTGAGTATTCTGATGAAGAAATTGCGCGCGTTAGAAATAGAGATATGGGATTTGTTTTTCAGGCGTTTAATTTATTACCAAGAACAACAACTCTCGATAATGTATTGCTTCCACTAATTTATTCTGGAATTCCAGAATCTGAATGGAAAGATAGAGCAAGAAAGGCGATTGAAGATGTTGGTTTACTACATAGAATAAATCACGAATCGTCACAACTTTCTGGTGGAGAAAAACAAAGAGTTGCTATTGCGAGAGCGCTTGTGCTTGAACCACAGGTCATTTTTGCTGATGAGCCGACAGGAAATTTAGATTCTAAATCAGGTCAGTTGATTATGGAGATAATTCAGAAATTAAACGAAGAAGAGGAGCATACCATAGTACTCATTACTCACGAAACTTACACAGCTGAGCATGCGGAAAGAATAATTAGACTTCATGATGGTAAAATAGAGAGCGACAGTGTTGTAGAACACAGACATCGAGCAACTGATATTTTTATAAAATAATTATGATTTTAAAATATAGTATTAAAACTGCTGCAAAGGGTGTTAGTCGAAATAAATCTAGATCAGCTCTTACTATTTTGGGTATTGTTATTGGAATAACCTCGATAATGATGGTTATGTCTTTGGGCAAGGGAGCTCAGGACCTTATTTTAAATCAGATACAGTCCATTGGTTCAAGAATGATTATTATCCACCCAGGAAGAAAGCCAGAGGGACCATCTAGTGCTGCTCAGATGATGAGCGATTCTTTGAAACAAAAAGATCTTGATGCTTTGAGAAATAAATCTAACGTTCCGCACGCTTCTGATATAGAGCCGTTAAATGTTGGTGGTGGTATTGCCGCAAATGGTAACCAAACATATCAGCTTTCTATTTTTGGATCATCAGGAATAATTCAGAGTATGTACGATATGAAGCTTTCTCAGGGAAGATTTCTTGATGATGAGGATGTTAAAAATAAATCATATGTTGTTGTGATTGGTTCAAAAGTTAAACAAGAACTATTTGGAAATGATGAAGCCTTAAATCAAAAAATAAAACTCAAAGGAATTAGTTTTAAGGTGGTAGGGATTCTCGCTCAAAAAGGTCAAGGTTTTATTAATTTCGACGAAGCTGCTGTTGTGCCTTATTCTACCGCCCAGCAGTACATTTTCGGTATTAAACATTTCCATCATGTTCTGATAAATGCAGACAGTGAAAATAGTGTGGCTGATACGATTCGAGATGTTACCGTTACGCTAAGAAATTCTCACGATATAACTGATCCAAAAAAAGATGATTTTTATGTAGTTACCCAGCAGGGGGCAATGGATCAGGTCAGTACGATTATGAATATTTTAACTTTATTTTTAGCTGCTGTTGCCGCTATTTCACTAGTTGTTGGAGGTGTTGGGATTATGAACATAATGCTCGTATCTGTTACTGAAAGAACTAGAGAGATTGGATTAAGGAAGGCGCTTGGTGCGACTAGTAACGACATAATGTTTCAGTTTTTAATTGAGGCCGTGATGTTGACTGGACTTGGCGGTTTGATTGGTATATTACTTGGCGCCGGTCTTTCATATACCACTGCAGTTCTTCTAAGTAACTTCGCAGGTCTTAATTGGGTTTTTGAATTCCCAATTTTAGCCGCGATTTTAGGTATTATGGTTTCCGGAATAATCGGCCTAATTTTCGGAATTTACCCCGCATACCAAGCCTCCAAAAAGAGCCCAATCGAAGCGTTGAGGTATGAATAAAAGTTAATTACGAATTACAAATTTTTAGTGTCATCTTCGCGTAGGCGGGGATATAGAGACTTCTTAAAATATGGCCTTAAACAAAGCTAGTTTAAAATGGGGTAAAAGCACTTGACAAAATGACCGCAATCGTATATAATATATAGATAAAGTTAAAGCCTCTCGCTACCCCCGAAGTAGGACACCCTCTGTTAATAATCTATAATACTCTG
>CAZHDO010000006.1:5675-43995 GCA_964531375.1 uncultured Candidatus Saccharibacteria bacterium | reverse complement strand
GAGACGTTTCGCACTCCCTAATTCAGACAGCGCAAGAGATGATTTGTTCCTCCTTAAACAGAAACCTCGTTTCCAAATGAGAAACGAGGTTTCAAGGGTGGTATTTGCTGCAAGTAAATTTACTGCATCAATAACTTCTCTTTGATCTTTGCTAAAATCTCCTCTCTTAAGTCTTTATTTTCTTTTAAGAAGGTTCTTGTTGCATCATAACCACGTCCGAGTTTTGCTTCACCGTATACGTAGCCGTTTCCGCTTTTTGTTATGACTCCCTCCTTTTCACCAAGGGCGATAATTTCTCCTTCAGGGGAGATGCCTTCGTTGTAGATAATGTCGAACTCCGCTTGTTTAAAGGGTGCGGCAACTTTATTTTTTACAATTTTTGCTCTTGTTCTGCTTCCAACAACTTCTTCACCCTTTTTAATTTGTGCAATTTTTCTAATATCGATTCGAACTGACGAGAAGAATTTAAGTGCTTTTCCTCCTGGGGTTGTTTCCGGATTTCCAAACATAACGCCAATTTGCATTCTTATTTGATTTATGAAAATGACAACAGTTTTTGACCTTGCTACTAATGCGGTCATTTTTCTTAACGCTTGTGACATTAGCCTTGCTTGTTTTCCCATATGAGAAGCTCCCATGTCTCCCTCAATTTCATCTTTTGGTGTAAGAGCCGCGACGGAGTCAATAACAATAACATCAATCTCTCCAGATCTTATTAGTGTTTCAGCTATCTCAAGAGCCTGCTCTCCATTGTCTGGCTGAGAAATAAGTAATTCTTCTATTTTAACTCCCAATTTTTTTGAATAGTCAGGATCCATTGCATGCTCTGCATCGATAAAAGCGCAAACGCCTCCTGTTTTTTGAGCTTCAGCAATAACATGTAGAGCTAGTGTGGTTTTTCCGGATGATTCTGGTCCAAAAATTTCGATTATTCTTCCTCTTGGAAGGCCTCCAACACCAAGTGCGATATCAATACCAATAGAACCTGTTGGGATGGCATTAACGCCAACTTTTGGCTTATCTCCAAGCTTCATAATAGAACCTTCTCCAAACTTACTTTGAATCGATTTTATTGTGTTTTCGATGTTGTTAGAAAATCCCTTTTCTTCTTTGTCTGTCTTTTCAATCTTTTCTTTTTTAGCCATGATTTTTTGATATCTAATAATAATTTAATTTTATATTTTAAAGCCCAGTGATTCAACTAGATTTTGTTTTTCTAATATGTTGTGAATGTGTTTTTTTATATTCCTAATATTTTTGATTCAGTTTTGGCAATTTTTTCACTTGTAGAGGCGTTTGTTGAGTCGTCTATTACATATTCGAGAAGTTTTTGCGTTTTTGCTCCTAGTCGGTCTTTTGCTTCCATAAAAATAGAGTTATATCCCTTGAGAAGAATTACTTTTTCAGAAAAATCTCCTGTACTACTTACAAAAACAGGTCTACCGTTAAGTAGAAATTGATGGATATTTCTTGCTTTTCCGCTTATGTTTATGGTGTCGTCGTGTAGGGATAGGTTACTGGTTGGGTAGTCAATGTCTATAGAAGGCCCTCTGATAAGACTATTAGCTTCAAAACACGCATAAGTTAGTATCGCAATAGTAATAATTACTATTATCGATATTTTTAAATTTTTTCTTATACGGTCACGCATTTTAAAATTATTTTGTTTGCTTATTACAATAGGTCTTTATTTGAATCATCCTCTGTTGATTCTTCTGTTTTTGTTAAATCATTTTCTTCTTCGCTTACAATGTCACCACCCTCAACCTCGTTTTCAGCGATTTCTTTTTCGTTGTATTCTTTTACTAGTGAACCAATAGCTCCTCGGTCATCAATTCCGTCTGCTTTTATATAAACTTCTCTTGGTTTTGAGCCTTCGCCTGGTCCAATTATACCTCTTTCCTCAAGTAAATCCATAATTCTTGCAGCTCTTGCGTATCCAAGTTTTAGTTTTCTTTGTAGGAAGGAAGAAGAAGCTTTTTGGTTCGTAACGACAACCTTTTTGGCTTCATTGTATATTTGGTTATCTTCATTTCCGTCGATATCAGAATCTTCACCTCCAAAATCTTCAGATGCAAGATTGTCGTCGTCTTTGGCTTCTGTGAAATTAATTTCACTAGGGAGGTCGTCTTGGTGTCTGTCTCTGATGAATTTTACAAGATTTTTAATTTCAGTTTCTGTAACATATCCGGACTGGATTCTCACTGCTTTTGAATTTTCACTCCCAATAAAGAGCATGTCTCCAGCGCCCAAAAGTTTTTCTGCTCCCGGCATGTCAATAATCGTTCTTGAGTCTATTTGAGAAGGTACTTGTAAGGCGACGCGAGTAGGAATGTTTGCCTTAATAAGACCTGTAATGACTTCTGTTGATGGTCTTTGTGTTGATAGAATAAGGTGAATACCGACAGCTCTAGACATTTGAGCTAGGCGAACGATTGATGCTTCAAGCTCTCTTGGAAATGCTGTCATAATATCAGCCAACTCGTCGATGATGATAACTATATATGGCATTGATTCAGGTAAACTGTCTTTCTCGACTTCTCCATCTTCACTATTGTCAGCTGCGTTCAAAATCGGCTCTATTGTTTTGTGATATGACTGAATATCCTTAACCGTCGCTTGCTCGAGCACATTATATCGTCTTTCCATTTCTTTTGTTGCCCATTTTAACGCAAGAATGGCTTTCTTTGGGTCGGTTATTACTTCTGTTAGAAGATGCTGAATTCCTTTGTATAAGGTTAATTCAACTCTCTTAGGGTCAATCATTATAAACCTAAGTTTGTCTGGTGGGTTTCTGTATAGCAGGGAAGTGACTATTGTGTGAATGGTTACTGATTTACCCGAACCGGTAGTACCTGCAATAAGCATGTGAGGTGCTTTTGCTAAGTTCGTGTAATAAGGAATACCAGAAACGCCCCTTCCCATCGCTAGATAAAGTGCGTGTGGGGAGTCTTGGAACGTTGTTGTTCCGAACAAGCTAGCTAGTCCAACAATCGATTTGGTCTTGTTTGGAATTTCAATACCCACGAGTGACTTTCCTGGGATCGGTGCTTCGATTCTTAGAGGGTGTGCTGCTAGAGCCATCGAGAGGTCGTTTTGGAGTGTGATAATTCTGGAAAGTTTTATACCTTCAGCTGGTTTAAGTGCATATCTTGTAATAGAAGGACCGATAGAAATTTCATCCATTTCAACGTCAATGCCGAAATTAAATAAAGTTCTTTTAATTATGTTCGCGTTTGCTTTTATGTCACCGACGCCAGGCTTACCAGAATCTTTTTCAAATAGGGTGAGGGGAGGGGGTGTAAATTTGCCCCTAGTTCTTGGAGAAGACACAACTGAATCCAAAAAGTTTTCAATTTTATCCCCAATTGATTTTTGCTTCTTTTCAACTTTAGCAATAATGGGTGTGTCGTTTTTATCGACTTGACCCTTTGGTGTCGTCTTTTTGTCATCGACATTTTTTCCTTCAATAGCCTTGACTGTTTCTTCAATTGCCTCGTCTTCCTCTTCATTGAGCTCCCCGTCAGTTTCATCTTCTTCTATAGGTACATTGCCCCAGAGTTTTTTACCAAACAGGCTAGGTTCTAGTGTTATTCTTGATTCAAATATAATAAGAGTTGAAATTATTGTGATTGCTCCAAGTAATATAATACTGAGAGTACCATCAAAGAGTTTTAAAAAAGGAAGAGCAACTAAGCTTCCGATAGATCCGCCAGTTATTTCTCCAGCTGTTCTTTCTTTAAAGATTAGGTCTGTGAGGGCAAGAGAAGATAATAAGAAAAGCATACCTCCAGCTAAGGTTACAGATACAATCTTTGGTCTCATTGCCTTAATAAAAGCAAAACTAAGCAGAAGTGATGAGATCGGGAAGAGTGCATATCCTGTACCAAAAAGTTTTCCGAGAATTTGATAAGTATATTTTCCAACAACACCCGCCATGTCATAGTAAGAGAGAACTAGAAAAACAGACACAACAGAGAAGAACACAGAAATTATCCCGTGCTTAGTTTCACCGGTTAAAGAAAGCGTTTGGGTTTTTTCGTCGTCTTTGTTTTTGGTTTTTTCAGGTGTTTTCTTTTTATTTTTTAATTCAATTTTTGACATAATATTCAGACGCTAATTTCAAATAAAATACTCACTAATTCTACTCTAAAATATCAACTCTTTCCAGTTTTATATCTTGCATTAAACGAAACGTCGTCTCCTTTTTGAAACGACGTTTCGTGTGCTGGCAGTAGTTTGTAGTCTTGAGACATTTAAGAAGTAAAACTAATTAAATTTTGGTAGTCAGGTGTCAGCTCATAACATTATCTATTTGCCTAACCGTCAATTTTTATTCTATAAAATTATTATATTGGACACTGAAAAATGTCTCATATATAATGCGCAAACAGACAGTAAACGGACAAAAATATTTTCTAAAAAATTTCATAAAAGACAAACAGATGAACACTAATATCGGACAACAAAAGGACTTAATTAAAGACACAGAAATGTCTTATATTAAGGACATAAGAAATAAAAGTCTTCAAGTCTTTGAGAATAAAGAGTACTTTAAAATTGCTATCACAAAAGCAGAGAGACTTGCTTCAGCATTGTACCTTGTGTCTAATTTGATTGATGATGGGGAGCCGATCAAATGGATGATTAGAAAAGTTGGTATAGAAATAATATCAGACATTGGGTCTATTGAGTCCGGCAAGGGTGATAAGGGACATAAAATTTCTATTGTAAAAATCTCTGCTAAGATTTTTGAAATGTCCTCTTTGCTTCAGGTTTCATGGATGGGTGGTCTAATCTCGAGAATGAATTTTGAAATCTTAAAGACAGAATATTTTACACTGGAAGAATTTTTAAAGAATAAATTTTATTCTACACATTCTGAAAACATACTCGTCTCAAGAGATTTTTTTGAAACAGGGCAGTTGCGAGAAATGGAGCACAAAGCAAATAAACTTTCAGTTGATACTACAGAATCAGAAGATAGATATTTTGCAGATAAAAAAAATAACGACGAGCTACTTAAAAACATATCAGCACCCAAACAAGAACAAATAAGCGGAAACACAAAAGTTGTTATTAAAGACACAAAAAAGGACATGGCTAATAAGGGACAAGTAAGAGACAGCGGGCAGTATA
Organism: uncultured Candidatus Saccharibacteria bacterium; assembly: GCA_964531375.1. Classification (GTDB taxonomy): domain Bacteria; phylum Patescibacteriota; class Minisyncoccia; order Phycocordibacterales; family UBA12445; genus UBA12445. Next base: position 38,856 of record CAZHDO010000006.1, on the reverse strand, counting down.
ACAGTACAGGGGTTGTTAAGGACGGCCTTTTAGGAGCAGATAAAATTATCAAAGACACTAATTCAGAAAACATATCAACTCCCGATAAAAATAAGAAAAAAAGACATGACCTTATTCTTTCGCTGATGAAGCCTGGGTCTAGTTACACTGTACCAGAAATAATAGCCTTAATAGGTATGGGAGCTGATTTGAGCGAGAAGACAATTCAGAGAGATTTGATTTATCTTATTGTAAAAAAGGTACTCAAAAAGACAGGAGAGAGAAGGTGGAGTAGATACTCGCTCAGCACCACAGAAAGTCTTTAACGAACCTGTCCTTTAATGAGAATTTTTGCGATTATATCAGACACCTAAAAACTCTAATGATATTTACTTTGCCTAAAATAAGTGTTCTGGAGTTTAAAAATTGATTTTGATTGATTTCGAAGTTTGTCTAAAGGTGGATAGTAATAAGCCTCAGTCAATATTTTATCTTGCAAATATACCTCTAAAATGCTATCATACTCCTACTCGCTTTGGGCTTATTCTAGCCTTATTTTATAAGGGTGTAACTAGAGAATAAGTTATCCACAAGTGGGGTTTTGCGGAATTGATTGATTAATAATATACTTGTTTATAAGTGCAAGGTGCCGTAGTGCATCTTCGCATTTGGTACTGTAAAAGGTACGAGTATGTTTGGTCGATCTGGGATGATCATTGAAAAGTGAATAAAGACGTGTAATCAATGAACATCTTGACGTTCCATATCAATAGTATATGCGTCGTAGACTTTATTCGTGGTTTGATTCAATAGAGAAGTCCTGTCGGGTTTCTTTATGGAAAGAATTGCGTTTAGGTATTAATTATTTTGTGTGAGAATTTTAGTAGGTGTCGAAATCTAGAATCTTTTCACACAGAGCAGTTTAGTCTAAAAAATAAAATTTTAGATAAAGCTGTGAATATTATAAAAAATTTATAAAAAATAATGAGTAAATCAAAAATCGCTAAGATCACAACTGGCGTAGTAGGTGCAATAACAGCACTTGCTATGGTAGGTGGAGTAGCAGTTCTCCCAGCTTTTGCTGCGGACGACGTTGCAACACAGATCGCTCAGCTTATGGCACAGATTCAGATGTTACAATCAAAACTTGGATCATCACAGTCTGTAGCTTCATCAGCGACAGCTCTTACTTCAAACCTAATGTTAGGTTCAAAGGGAGCTCAGGTTATGTCTCTTCAGCAAATCCTTAATGGAGATGCTGATACAGTAGTTGCATTATCAGGTGCAGGTTCAAAGGGCAACGAAACACAATCCTTTGGTCCAGCAACAAAGGCCGCTGTTATAAAATTCCAGAAGAAGTGGGGAATTACACCAGCAGCTGGTTACGTAGGAGCAATCACAAGAGCTAAATTAAACGGCCTTGTAGCAGTTACTCCAGTAACACCAGTTACTCCAGGTACACCGGTGGTTGTTACCCCAGGAGTAGCCGGATCATTAACAGTCACAGCAGCTTCAGTTCAGCCAGCTAACGCTTTGGTTCCAGCTCTTACATCAAGAGTTCCGTTCACAAAGATCGTTTTGACAGCTGGTGCTTCTGATGTTATTGTAAACGGAGTTACTGTTCAGAGAACAGGAAGCTCAGTTGATTCAGTTCTTTCAGGAATCGTACTCTTGGATGAGAACGGTGGTCAGATCGGTATAGCAAAAACATTGAATTCAGTTCACCAGTCAACAATTGGTGACCCAATAACAATCAAAGCTGGAACATCCAGAACTTTGACTATTGCTGGTAATAGAGGAGCTTCAGGCTCACAAGGCGGTACACTTATCGCTCTTGATGTTGTAGGTATCAATACTTCTGCTACATTAGCAGGTGATATTTTCCCTATAAAAGGTGCGATGAACACAATCAATGAAACATTGACTGTTGGTACAGCTCCTATGTACACATCTTCTTTTGACCCAGGAGCAAGTGCTTCAAAAGAAATTGGTACAAATAACTACAAGTTTTCTGGAGTTAGAGTTACAGCTGGTTCTGCTGAAAAGGTTATCTTGAAAGCAATCAGATGGTACCAGTCAGGTTCAGTTTCAAGTGGCGATCTAGCAAATGTTAAGGTTGTTGTTGTAGATGGCGGTACAGCTACATACGACACAACAATTTCATCTGATGGAAAGTACTACACAACAATGTTTGGTAATGACGGAATTCTTATTGACAAAGGTTTGTCAAAAGATATCTATGTTCAGGCTGACATAGTTGGTTCTGGTTCATCAGGAAGAACAGTTAAGTTTGATATCTACAAGAATACAGATATCTTCTTAGCAGGTGAGACTTATGGATACGGAATTGTTCCAACAGGCGGAACAGTAGCTCCTTACAACGACAACAGTAATCCATACTTCACAGGATACACAGTAACAATCACAGCTGGACAGGCTTCAACAATTTCAAAGGCTGTTTCAGTTCCTGCTCAGAACGTGGCAGTTAACGTTCCTAATCAGACTTTGGGTGGATTTGATATCAACCTAAAGGGTGAAGCAATCACAGCACAGTCAATGATTTTCCACATTACAGCAGCAAGCAATGCTTCAAACATGCTTTTGACTAATGTTTCTTTGGTTAATCAGAATGGTGCGGTAGTTGCAGGTCCAGTTGATGCAGTAGCAGACGCTGGTTCAAACCAGAAAGTTACTTTCACTGATTCTGTAACCTTCCCAATTGGTGTTTCTACATACACATTGAAAGGTAAAGTATCTTCAGCAACAGGCAACAACGCAACATACGTTGTTAACACAGCTCCAGCAACAGACTGGACAAACGTAACAGGTCAATTGACTGGCAACAATATTTCATTAGCAGGTTTTACAACCTTCGCAATGAACACAGTTACAGTTAAGGCCGCTTCGATGAACGTAGCAGTTTCTTACGATGTTCCTTCTCAGACAGTGGTAGCTGGGGGTCAGAAGCTTCTCTTCACAAACTATCAGTTTGATGGTTCAAATTCAGGTGAGGATGTAAGATTCTCTTCAGTTCCTTTGACACTTACAGTGACTGCACCTGCAGTATTAACAGATCTTACTTCTTGTCAGTTGTTTGATGGCGCTACAGCTATCAACTCTACAGTTGTAAATCCTACAGTAGCTCACGCTGGTGCTGAAACAATCACTTTTGACAATCCTTTAACAGTTCCAAAGGGAACAGTTAAGACATTGGCTATGAAGTGTAACGTTTCTCCTAGTGCTGTAGCTACAGGTAGATATACTTGGGGCGTAACAGGAGCTCAGATTGCAGCTTTGTCCGCTACAGGTGTTACTTCAGGCACAACTGTTACAGCTACAGGAGCAACAAACAGTGGTGGAACATTCACACTTGGAGCAGGTACATTAGTAGCATCTGACCCAAGTACTCTATCTTACAAGATAGCAGCATCTGGGGCTTCAGATGTAGTTGTTGGTAGCTTGAGACTACACCCTTCAAATCAGGATGTAATTCTAAGCGAACTTGGTTTGACCTTAAACGGAAATCTAGCTTCTACTTCTGATATAGTATCAGCAAAGATCTGGGATGGTTCAACTCAGGTTGGTACAGTTACCTTCACTGGTAGCACATACACAGCAACATCAACAATTTCTGGAGTAACTCTTCTAAGAGATACTGATAAGGACTTGAGAATTACAGCAAGTCTTCAGAATATTGGAGTTGGTATGCCAGGCAGAGACGGTGCATTGATTAAAGTTAACTTTAGTGGTGCAAGAGGTTCAGGATCTTCTTCAGGTTCTGATGTTTGGGCAACAGGTGGTACAAGTGCTCCAGGCGTAAGAGTATTTAGATCTTACCCAACATTTGCAGCATTATCTGTTCCTTCAACACTGGTTGCAGGTACTATGGACCTTTACAAGTTCAGTATCTCAACACCTGCAGCAGGAAATGGAATTGGATTAGCAAAGGTTGCTCTTACAATTGCAACTTCTACTGCTAACGCAGTTTCAGGAAGTACAGCTGTAACTAACGTTAAGGTTTATGGTTACACAGACGCTGGATTCTCTAGTGTAGTTCCAGGTACATTCACAAATGGTCAGATAGTTGCTACTATCCCAGCATTATTGAATGGTGGAACAACAATTGCTTCTACAACAGCAATTCTACAGGTTCCAGCAGGTACAACTTACTACTTCAAAGTAGTGGGAGATGTAGCTTTGACAAGTGGTTCTGGAACATTCTCAGGATCTGTCACAACAAAGCTTAACGGTGATGCAGCTTACCCTACAAACGTAACCTCACCAAGCTTTATGGCTACACTTGATCAGATGTCAGCTGACACAAACAGTGACTTCATTTGGTCACCAAATGCCAACGGAACATCAGTTTCTACTGATTCTGATTGGACAAACGGTTATGGTGTTAGTGGATTGCCTTCAGACTTCTTACAGTCTGCAACAATCTCTAAATAAGCCTTTAGCCCTTGTGCTCCAAAATGCAGTAATGCAAATTGGATGAGCTAAAACCAAAAACACCCCTCGGGAAACCGAAGGGTGTTTTTGTATTCCTCCGAATCGTTACCCCCCCCACGAAATGTATTTTCCCTTTTTTGGAAACGACGTTTCCAAATCACCAACTGTTGATAAACCTGTGGATAAACTGTCGAAAACTCCCCTTGGAAACGTCGTTTCCAAATGACAAATATGGCGAATATAACAACTGGATTTTTTCCTTTTTTTAACTTAAACTATATAAATGAAAAAAGGAATTTATTTAATTATCACAATTGTTTTTATATCTCTGGTTTATTTTGGATTTGCAGTCCCACAAAAAAGCACAATTAATCAAGCTGAATTACTCGCAACCTCTACTATAAATGAAACAACCGCCTCAACCACACTTGATTTGGCAAGTTTAAAACCAGGACAAAAGGTCGAAATAGCTCCAGGTGTTTTTGGTGAAATCGTTGCTATCCCAACAACAACTCAGCCTTCCATTCCGACACCCGCACTTAATAGGCCTATTGTTTTTCTAGAAGGAAGTCTTCCTGAATTTGATAGCAAGATTGAAGCTGATATAAATAAGGTAATTGCCTTGCTTAAAAAGAACCCAAGTAGTTTTGATAATTGGATACAGCTCGGCGTTTACAGGAAGTCTATCGATGATTATGAAGGTGCTAAGGAGGCTTGGGAATACGCTTCCTTATTGAGCCCAACAGACCCACTGCCTTACAGTAATCTTGGTAATCTCTATGGATATTATCTTAAGGATAATGCAAGGGCCGAGGTTAATTATATGTTATCTATAAAGAATGGAATGAACAACGGTTTTTGGTATTATCAAACCTATCTATTCTATAAAGAGGTGATTAAGGATATTGTTAAGGCAAAAAATATATTAGAAGACGGCGTAAAAAACAACCCATCAGACGAGGACCTTAAAAATATTTTAAAGTCACTATAAAAATGGCACCACCACCTGCCGGAGCTGATAATTCAAAAGGCATTATATATGAAATAGGATTAATAGCCCTCATTCTTTGGCTTTTTTGGGTTTGGGGGGGAGGTCCATCGAGAGTAGATCAAAATGCGCGACCCTTTATGAGGCCGCCAAATCCATTAAATAGCGGCGAAGTTTATGGAGAATTAGCTCTTCCAAAAATTCCAGAATTAACAAAAAATTCACAGGTTAAAGTTGGAAAAGATTATTCAAATGCCCGTTTATCGGTGTCTCTGGATAAAGAAACTAATACGCAAATTATAGAAATTAGCGTTTTGCCAACAAGTAAAAAATCGATAAATATTACCGGTTGGAAAATTAAAGGAGTAATTGATTCTGTTCCCAAGGTTATAGAAAAAGGTGTTCCTATTTTTAAACAAGGTAAGGTCAACGAAGAAAAGGATGTTGTTGTTTACCCTGGAGAAAAGGCCCTTATTCTACCCGGATATTCTCCCATTGGGGTATCTTTCAAGTTAAACAAGTGCTCTGGCTATTTGGAGCAATTTCAGGCCTTTACGCCACATTTATCGCAGTCTTGCCCTCGAGACTATTTAGAAGGTAATTTAGATCTATCTTGCACTCTTTTCTTGAAAACAATAACGAATTGCAATGCTTACATTAAAGAATTCCCGCGAGATGTTTCTAAAGAATGCCAAGACGTTGTAAATAGAAGATTAAATTACAATGCATGCGTTGAGGAAAATTACCAAGATACTAATTTTGGAAGTGGGGAGTGGCGAGTTTATATGAATAGCACGAATTCCTTTGGAAGCAAAGGTGGAGATATGATAAGTATCTACGACGCCGATAATAACCTAATCAGCACCATCTTTTACAGCCAATAAATTTGGAAACGTCGTTTCCAAAGCCACTTACCAACAAGATATCCACACCCTTATCCCCAATTTCATATTTGGAAACGACGTTTCCAAATGGTAGTATCGTAAAAATGAGTAGGAATTCATTTATTACTGGTGATCATTATCATATTTATAACCACGGAATCGATGGTCGCAATCTTTTTCTGGATAAATATGATTTTGAACGTTTTCGAAAAAGTTTAACTGCTTTCAACTCTATTAAACCGATAGGTAGTATTTTTGAAAACCAACATAAGAAAAAAGTTCTTGGCGGTACTGAAGTGAAGGTGTTGCCAAGGGAAGAGCGATTGGTTGATTTGGTGGCTTATTGTATTAATCCAAATCACTTTCATCTTGTTTTAAGGCAAAATATAGATGGCGGTATTAGTCGTTTTATGAAGAGTGTTTCTGGCGGATATACAAAATATATAAACAATAAGCTAAAGAGAAGAGGCTCTATTTTTGAGAATGTTTTCAGGTCAAAGCACGCAGAAGATGAGGATTATTTATTGCATTTAAGCGCGTATGTTAATTTAAACGACAGGGTACACGGACTTGTTTTTGAGGAAACAGGTCGAAGTACTAGTTTAAGTAGTTGGGCTGAGTACACTGAAGATATTCCAAGTGAAATATGTGAGAAAAATATTATCTTAAGTCAGTTTGAAAATAATAAGGAAAAATATAACCTATTTGGAGAATATTTACTTCCCGACATGACAAGTAGGAAGGAAGACGATGGTCAAGAATCATATTAACGTTTTTTGAAAAAGTAATATTATTTCAACAGTTAAGGGTCTTGATTAAATTCAATAAATGTTTTAGTTGTAATTAAAATTTTGCTTTTTTATTTGGCAAGGAGTAAAATTTTATTAATGAAAGAATTATTGTTCTCATTTCTGATTTCATTATCTATCCTGTTTTTACCTTTTGTTGTTTTTGCGGACGTCAAGATAAACGAAATTGCTTGGATGGGGGATAGTAAAAGTGCTTACTGCGAATGGATTGAATTATATAATGACGGAGATTCGGAGGTTGATTTGAAGGATTCAAAAATTTTCGAGAAAGGAACAAACGGTCAAGATGTGACCGTTTTATTTTTAACAAAAAAGATAACAGCAAAGGGTTATTATTTAGTAGAAAGAACTACAAATAGTTGCCCTGATCCTGTTGACGGGATTGGAGACGATATTGGTTCTTTTGGTGGAAGTGGTTTAAGCAACTCGGGTGAATATTTAACTCTTAAATCATCCAGTGGGACTATTTTAGATTTTCTGGATGCAAGTAAGGGGTGGCCAGCTGGAGGTGATGCAAAGAGCGACTTAACGATGCAGAAAGATGGTTCTGGTGTTTGGATAACAGCAACAGCAACGCCGGGATTAAAAAATTATTTAATAACGAGCTCTACTAACCCTATTGTTGAAAATATAACGTCTTCTTCTACGGCTACCACAACCCAAAGCACGGCGAATAAGGATACTGTCGAAGAAAGTCTGGCTTCCGAGATGGGTAATTATTCAGCACACTCGGGCGGTGAAAGTATAAGCAAAGCCCCGGTAAAAATAAAAGTAACATTAAGTGCAGGAAGAGATCGTTTTGTACTGGCTGACACGCCAGTATTTTTTTCTGCAAAATTATTAGACAGTGCGAGTAATAAAATAGATGGAGATCTTTATTCTTGGTCTTTTGGTGATGGAAGCTCTTATTCTGGTTCACAAGTTTTTCATAACTACGATTTGCCCGGTATTTATATTGTTATTTTAAATTCCACATTTGAAGGCCAGTCGTATGTTTCCAGGTCAAATATTAAGGTTATTGAACCTGATTTTAAAATAGAAAAAATACAGAAAAATGGAGAGTATTTTGTAAAAATAGCCAATAATTTAGATCTCGAGGTTAATTTAAAAGATTGGAAATTAAGGTCTGGCTTTAGGTATTTTACTTTTGCTAATGATACAATTATTCTTCCCGAGAAAGATATTATCTTTGATTCTAAAATAACAGGAATTGAGCTTAATTATAGTGATTTCATCGAATTATTGTCGCCTTCGGGTAAATTAATAGCCATATTTAAGCCAGATGTGTATAAGGTTGTGGATAAAACTGTGGATAACCTGTTAATTAAATCATTTGGAAACGACGTTTCCAAAAAGGCAAATGGGGATAAAGGTGTGGATAAGTATGTTGATAAACCTGTTGATAGTCTTGTGGATAAGCCGGTTGAGGTTCAGTTGGCGATTTTGATGGATAAATTAAGGGTTTTGCAGGGGCTTGCTACGACAACAGCAACATCGACTTCTTCGAGGGTGCTTAAAAACACAGTTAAACAAAACATTTCTGTTGAGGTGGATAGTAAACCCGCTATGGTTGGTAAGATTAATGTTGGTGTGCCCACTACGACAAATAAGGTTATTTTAACACTGGAACCGAAAAATAAAGAAAGTGGTCTTTGGAAATTTATAAAAGAGATTTTTAATAGATAAGATTTGTATTTGTTATGAAAAAAGCCGATAAAATAAGAATAATGGAAGAAATGAATACGGAGCTACTTTCTTTAAAAAAATCTCCCTTATACGAGTATAGGACACAGAACGGCTACTTGCCTGTGGTTGGGGACGGAGACTGTAGTGCTAAAATTATGTTTATTGGCGAGGCTCCTGGTAAAAATGAGGCAAAAACTGGAAAGCCTTTTTGTGGAACCGCGGGAAAGATACTGGATAAGCTTTTGAATTCAATCGATCTTGAAAGAAAGGATGTTTTTATTACAAACATTGTTAAAGATAGACCACCAGAAAATAGAGACCCATCGCTTGAGGAAATCGATATTTACGGCCCCTTTTTAGATAAACAAATAGAAGTAATACAGCCAAAAATAATTGCAACGCTCGGGCGATATTCCATGAATTATGTTTTGGAAAAATTTGGTCTAAAAGAAAAGTTATTGCCGATAGGGGAGATACACGGGAAATTTTTTGATTCAAATACTACTTATGGGTCAGTTAAGGTTGTTGTTTTATATCACCCATGTGTCGCTGTCTATAATGGAAGCAAGATCGGAATTTTGATGGAAGATTTTAAAATTATTAAAAAATTATTGGATAAGTAAATTGGAGAATGAAAATAATAAAAAATATTTTATGAAAAAAGTAATCGGTATAATTGTAGTTATTTTGTTGTTTGTTTTTGCAAGTATTACAGCTTTGGGGATTTATTGGCCACAAATTCGTGAATATAAATATAGTCTCGAGGCAAAGATTTATCAAGAAAGATTAGATAACGAAAGAAAAGAACTAGAGGATGCTCAAAAAGCTGATACTTTTGGGGGGAAAACACCCGAGGAAACTTTTGATATGTTTTTAGATGCCCTAAAGAAAAAAGACATTGAATTGGCTTCTAAATATTACAATGTGAAGGTGCAAAAAAAAGCACTTGAAGGACTGAAAAAAGAGCTGGCAGAGAAAGGAAATTTGGATATGAGTATTACCTATTTTACTGATGTGGGGGGTGGGGTTAAGGGGTGCAATAAAGAGGGAAATGGGTGTACGTTTGAGTATGAATACACAACTATAAAAGATGAAACAATAAAAGACGATTTCGGCAATAAAATTTTTGTTCCAAAAGGAGAGGTTCGAAACAAGTCTATTGATTTTAATTTGAATAGTTTCAATCAAAATTGGAAAATTAATTAAACAAGAAATGGATTTTAAAAAAAATTTATTTGTAGTTATTGTTTTATTTTCCCCTTTTTGGAATATCTACGGTTATACTCCCGAGACAACTCACTCAGGTTTAACAGAGCAGTCGGTTTATTTTTATGATAAAAATTTTAGTAATAAATTAACCGATGCTGAAAAAGAGCTAATAATAAAAGGATCTATTGCCGAGGATTATCCAGAAATAAGGGTTTTGAATCATTTCTATGACCCTGTTAGAAATATAGGAATAAATAATTTTAGAACGACTAAGGAGTGGGTAATGAGCCCCATCACTGATAATATTTATACTTGGCCTGAAGCTATTAGACTTTATGCTGAGGGAGATAAAGATAAGGCTTTTATTTATTTGGGACATATACTTCACTTGACTCAAGATATGACTGTGCCAGACCACACAAGAAATGATCCTCATATTGGCAAAGGGTTGTTGGGGCTTTATACAGGCCAAAGTACTTATGAAACTTGGGCAAGTCAGAATAAAAATAGAATAACACTGCAGGATTTAAATAAATTATATTTAAATCAAAAACCTAAAGAATTTTTAAGTATAAACGATTATTTAGATTTTCTCGCTAATTATTCTAATAGAAATTTTTTTGGAGATGACTTCTCTAATATTTATGGATATCATTACGATGAACCATTTATTTTGGAATATAGAGACGGTTATGCTTATGGACTAGATAGTATTCAGAAAGATAAAATAAAATTATTAATAACCAAAGACAATGGAAACGGAGGCTTTTCTTATTCTTTGTTAAAAGGCAACGATACCTCCGTTCTCTCTGGTTATTTTGATCGTCTTGGTAAACAAGCGATTCTTTCTTCTGCTGGTGTTATTGATTTATTTCTTAAAGAAGGGGAGACTGCAAGACAGGCATATTTAAAGGAAAAGGCGTTTCAGGCACAGGCGGAAATAGAAAAGGCGATTGCACTTAATAAAGATTTATCAAATTCTAATTATCTAAAATTAGCTCTGTTTGGACTTGGTTCAATTCTGCAGGATAATTTTATTTCACCCATCATAAAAAGCACCTCGAATATCGCCAGTGGTTTTTATCAAGGCGCAAATGTTATTGCATCGGAAACTGAAAGCGCTGGGTCGTTTCTTTCTTATACCTCAGGTGCCCTTTTGAGCGAAGCGATAAAAGAGATAAAAACGTCCATCGTGTCTTCTTTTTCGGCAATTAACCGGATTGCTGTTTCTAACAGTCAAAACAATCTGGCAACAATTCCAAGTGGTTCAATTGTAGAAAAACCAATGACAGAAATAGCCCTGGCTGACCCTTCTGTCCAATCGCCCGAACAAAATCAAGGTACGATCGTGACTGATAATACGCCAAATATCGAAGTTGATTTAGAAAATCTGCAAAAAGCTTATGAAATCCTCGTTAATCTTAAAAGTAATCTTCAAAATACCGCTCCAGTATTTGTAAATAGGACGGTAAATAATGTAAGTGGCGCCGCTTTTCCTATTTTAACTGGAGAAGGTGCAAAACCTGTGGACAACTTACCAAATAACACCTTTGGAAACGACGTTTCCAAAGAGGGAGATGGGGATAAACCTGTGGATAAGGTTGAGGATAAAGATGTGGATAACTCAAAAATAACCAATGAAAACAACGATAATTCAACAACTACGGAAAATAACTTCTCTAACTCAACAACAACCGATTCGGTCGCAACATCAACAGAGGAAAAAATAGAAGAAAAAGATACGACACCACCAGAAGTGTCGATTTTTATATCTGAATGTCAAAATTCACTTTCGCCTAGTATTTGTCTTGTTTCAACGACAACATTATCGATAAGATGGAATAGTTCGGCTGAAGATCTTGGTTATTTTGAATTTAATATGAATGGAGTAATCAGTACAACGACGGCCACAAGTACTATTTTTATTGGCTCAGACAATTCACGTGCAAATTTCTCTGTTTCGGCCATAGACATATCTGGTAATAAATCAAGCACAGTTGAGATCTTTGCTGATATTGTAAAAACGCCAATTGTTATTAATGAAATTGCCTGGAATGGAACAGTTGGTCATCCAGAAGACGAATGGCTTGAATTATATAATCAGACCGATAAAAACATTTCTCTTGATAAATTTGTTTTATATTCAAAAACAGATATGTCGCCATATATAAAATTATCAGGGGTTATTCCACCGAAGGGTTATTATTTAATAGAAAGTAAGCAGTCGGGCGAGACGGATGAGTCTACTCAGAGCCCGATTAAAGATATTCCTGCAGATCTTTGGACTGATTTTGGTGCTGGTCTTTCTAATACTGGTGAAAATCTAATCCTTTCTTATTCTTCTACGACAATAGACGAAGTGTCTTATTCCTTTAATTGGGGCGGAGTTTATAATCAAAGAACATCTGAAAAATTTGGCTTTGACGAGTCTTGGTCTAGTTGGAACTGGACAGGAAATAATGGCGAAATTTATAATGGAAAAAATGTATCAGGTGCGGCGATTTATGGTACGCCAAAGGCAAGAAACAGTGCAAATTATTTAATTAGTAGAAATAGTACAATAACAAATGATATAACTTTAAAAAAAGACAGAAGTCCTTACTTTATACCTAAAAACACCACAGTTGATATTAAAAGCTCAGCGGTGACAACCATTGAACCTGGGGTTGTGTTAAAATTTGCAGAAGGCTCTCTATTTAAGACAGCGGGTAAAATTTTAGCAAATGGTGATGCAGAAAATCCAATAGTATTTACTTCTTTACTTGATGATGATTATGGCGGAGATACAAACGGCGATGGCGTGTGTCAAAGAGGAAATGCTTCTAATACAGCTGTTTGCCCTGTCACTGGTAGTTGGTATGGGGTACAGTTATTGTCGGCCCCTGGAACTTCCGTGTTTAATAATTCAATTTTTCGTTATGGGGGTATTGATTATGGTGTGAAAGTTGGTGCTTTGTATGTAGAATCTTCAGCAGTTGATATTAGTAATTCTATTTTTGAGCAAAGTGCGCCTTATGGTGTAAATATGCGTTACTCAAGTGGAAATATATCGTCCTGCAAGTTTAGAAAAAATGACAATACGTCAGCCACTGTTGGTCTTAATATTACAGCAGGTTCACCAGTTGTGAATAATAATGAATTTTCTTTAAACTCAATAGGTATCACTTCAAATGTTTCGAATGCTGTGATTACTAATAACACTTTTGATGGCAATAAGGTCCGGGCGATTAGCTTAATAAACAAAATTGGCGGTGATGTTTCTGGAAATAGTTCAGTATCAGGTTCAGCAACTGCAATTCCTAATCTAATAAGTATTAGTGGCCAGATATCCACTTCTAACTCAACAACCACCCTTGTTGCAAATCCGATGCCATATTTCGTTTATGGAACGGCTGAGGTTGTTGCGGGTTCAGCACTCCAGATAAAAGAAGGGGCAAAAATATTGAATTCTAGTATAGGTGAACCAAGTAGATTGCTTGTTAATGGCTACCTCTCGGTTGAGGGTACAAGTGCTAATCCTGTTATTTTCTCTTCAAATCTAGACAACGCACCAAAAGATAGTTGGTTTGGTGTTATATTGAACACCGATAGCTATTCAGATATAAAAGGGGCCGTATTTAGAGATTCTTCTTCCGCAATTAAATATTATAAATCACCAGTTAATCTCGAAGATGTGGAATTTAGAAATAATACGGTTGGTCTTTCTGTTCTCACTTATTATCCGTCGCCAGTACAGAAAGCAATAAACGTTTATTTTGCCAACGATAATACTGCAACAACAAGTCCTTTGGGATTATGGTAGGGGAAAGGTATTTGGTATTAAGTATTTTGTATTTGGTATTTTTCGTGTTGAATACCCTATACTAAACACAAAATACTATATACTATATAAGCAATGTTTGACTTTAAATAATCTTCTTGGTAGTATGAACCGCAGTTTCAAATTGTTATTTTATTAGGTGTTTTTGACGCCGATTTGAAACATTAATTCATTAGTTTTATTATTAAATGGCAAAGAAATCAGTTATCGCAAGAGCTAAAAAGGAACCTAAGTTTAAATCAAGGGCATTATTAAGATGCTTTAGATGTGGGCGAAAAAGAGGCTATATGAGAGACTTTGGACTTTGCCGTATTTGTTTCAGAGAATATGCCAATGAGGGTAAAATTCCTGGAATTAGAAAATCATCATGGTAGGAGACCCTATTGCAGATATGATAACAAGGATCAAGAACGCAAGTTGTGCGGGCAAAGATTCTATTGTCATCTCTTTTTCAAAAATTAAGAACGAGATAGCTAACGTTTTAAAAGACGAAGGTTATTTGAAATCTGTTGATGTTATTGGTAAAGATAAGCTTCCATATTTAAGAAAGCTTGAATTAGGGATTGCATATTTTGATAAAGCAGCTTTGTCTTCTGAAAACAGAAAGCCAAGAGTTCAGGATGTAAAGAGAATGTCTAAACTTTCAAGAAGAACATATATTACAAAGAACGAACTAGCTGCGAATAATTCCAGGGGTGTTTCTGTATTGTCTACAACTTCAGGTATTTTGACAGGTAAAATGGCAAAACAAAAAGGTCTCGGGGGCGAATTACTCTTTAAAATTTGGTAAATTTCAAAAATGTCTAGAATTGGAAAACAAAAGTTAACAATACCTGCTGGAGTTCAAGTAAACTTGAGCGTAGAGAAAGGTCTTAACATTTTTAAAGTAAAAGGTCCTCTTGGTGAAGTATCAAGGGAGTTTAAACCAGAAATTGCTATTGAAATTAATGGCAGTGATATTAAACTTACCCCAAAATCAGAAACAATCTTCCTAAGATCTCTCTGGGGAACATACGCTGCTCATATTAAGAATATGTTGGAAGGCGTAACAAAAGGCTTTAAGAAGGTTTTGATAATTGAAGGAATTGGTTTTAAGGCTCAGGTTGCTGGAGAAAAGATTACATTTAACTTAGGTTTTTCCCACCCAGTCGAAAAAATGATTCCAAAAGGACTTAAGGTTGTCATGGAAAAGAACGTTATGACAATTTCTGGTTTTGACAAAGAGCTCGTTGGACAATTTGCAGAGAAGGTTACATCGCTCAAGAAGCCAGAACCATATAAGGGTAAGGGTATTAAATACGAAGGTCAGGTTATTAAGATAAAACAAGGTAAGAAAACTGTTTCTTAATTTTAAATAAAAAAAGATGAAAGCTGGACTATCAAAAAAAGCAAAAAGAATAAGAAGACACTCTAGGATAAGATCTACTGTCATTGGTGTTGCCGAAAAACCAAGACTTTCAGTTTTTAAGTCCAATAAGTTTACTTATGCGCAGATAATAGATGACAAAAGCGGAAAAACTCTTGTTTCTGCAAGTGATATAAAATTAAAGACAAAAGGAAAGTTGGCAAAGGCTATTGAAGTCGGAAAAGAATTGGCTGAAAAGGCAAAAGGCAAGAAAATCAAAAAGGTTGTTTTTGATAGGGGTGGATTTATATACACAGGAAGAATTAAGGCACTTGCAGACAGCGCAAGAGCAGGAGGTTTGGAATTTTAATTAAGCTCTATTATGGAAAATAACGCTAATTCAACAACAAATAAAGTTACCAGCACAGCTACAACAACAGCTCCTGTTACAGGTGCAAGGCCAGCATATAGCGGTACAAAGACACCTTACGCTGGTAGACCAGGACAGAGCGGTGGCGGAAGATTTTCTGGACCACGAAAGCCAGGACAGGGAGGACGACCAGGTTTTGTAAAGCCTGATATTGACTACAAGATTTTAAATATTAGAAGAGTGGCTCGTATCACAAGGGGTGGAAAAAGATTTACTTTCTCCGTTGCTGTTGTTGTTGGTGATAAGAAAGGGATGGTTGGGGTTGGAATTGGAAAGGCCGGAGATACAGCATCTGCTATTGAAAAAGCTATAAAGAGCGGAAAGAAACACACAATCAAAGTGAAGGTTACAAAATCAATGTCAATTCCTCATGAGTCAGAGGCAAAGTACTCAAGTTCAAGGGTTGCTCTTAGACCAGCAAAGGGGAGAGGATTGGTTGCAGGAAGCTCAGCCAGAACAGTTCTTACTTTGGCAGGTATTACAGATGTTTCAAGTAAGTTTCAATCAAGAACAAAGAACCAGCTTAATAACGCACAGGCCACAGTTTTGGCTTTAAGCAAGATATAATAAAATGCAGATACATCAAGTAATAAGAAAACATCCAAATAAGGGTAAAAAAATCGTCGGAAGAGGAGGTAAGCGTGGTACAACTTCCGGTAAGGGTACAAAAGGACAGCTCGCAAGGTCTGGTAGAAAGCTTAGACCAGAAATGAGAGATACCATTAAGAAAATCCCTAAACTAAGAGGATACAGATTTAGCTCAATTCAAAACAAGCCTGTTGTTGTAAAACTATCTACGATAGATAAGAGCTTTAAAGATGGAGACACAGTTTCTATTGCAACTCTATTTGCTGCTGGTGTTATTCAAACAATGAAAGGTAAAATTCCTTCAATAAAGATACTTGGAAATGAAGCAATTTCTAAAAAATTAAATATCGTTGGTTGTGTTGTTTCTGCTGGAACGAAGGCTACTGTTGAAAAAGCTGGAGGTACTGTTAAGAGTAAATAAAATTTATCCTGTTGGGAATTAGTAATATTTAAAAGCAAGGAAACAGTATTTTGCAGGATAAATTATAAATATTGTTGAATTTATTTAATTAATTTCTACTAGGATGACATCTATTTGGAATAAAATGAAGTTAGCGTTCAGCGACCCAGATCTTAGAAATAAGATGTTTTTTGTTATGTTCGCTCTAATGCTTTTCAGGTTAGGAGCTACGATTCCTGTGCCAGGCGTTAACCCAATGGCCTTGAGTAGATTTTTTAACAGTAATCAGCTTTTAGGATTAATGGATGTCTTGTCTGGAGGTGGTTTGTCCAATCTTTCTATTTTTATGCTTGGTGTTGGTCCTTATATCACTTCTTCTATCATAATGCAGTTGCTTACAATGATTTTTCCTTCTTTTAAGGAAATGTATCAGGAGGCCGGGACCGCTGGAAGATTAAGATTTTCTCAATACGCAAGAATAGCTTCAGTTCCTTTGGCATTCTTCCAAAGTCTAGGATTCTTAACTCTTCTTGGTAATAATGGAGTTTTGCTTGTAGGTGCAACTCTTTTTGATAAATTCGTGATGGCTTTGGTTGTCACTGCAGGAGCCACTCTTCTTATGTGGATAGGGGAGCTTATTACAGAATATGGTATTGGTAATGGACTTTCACTTCTTATTTTTTCTGGTATCGTCTCAAGAATTCCAACAACGATAAGCAACCTGGCACTTACTTTTGATACATCACAGATACCTACATATATAGCTTTCTTGGTTGTTTCAATAATAATAATCGCAGGCGTGGTTATTATAAGTGAAGCAGAAAGACCAATACCTGTTACTTATGCCAAACAAATAAGAGGTAATAAAGTCTTTGGAGGAGCTTCGACTTATCTACCACTTAGAGTTAATCAGGCTGGCGTTATTCCGATAATATTTGCCTTATCTTTTCTTATTTTCCCACAGATGTTGGTTAAGTTTCTTTCAACATTAAACAACGAAACGGTAAAAGTTGTTTCAGATGCATTGAATTCTTTTATAACAAATCAGTTTGTTTACGGATTGTCGTATTTCATCTTGGTTGTTTTGTTCACATACTTTTATACTGCTGTTACTTTTGACCCAGAAGCAATTTCTACTAATTTACAGAAGAGTGGCGCTTTTATTCCCGGAGTAAGACCAGGCGCTTCTACTTCAGAATACTTAAGTAACGTTTTGGTTCGATTAACACTTGTTGGTTCTGTGTTCTTGGGATTAATTGCAGTTTTACCTCTAATTATGCAGGCAGTTACTGGAAATCAGTCATTAACACTTGGAGGAACAGCGCTTTTGATTGTTGTTTCTGTTGTGCTTGAAATTGTAAGACAGATAGACGCACAGGTCTCAATGAGAGAATACTAAAATTAAATAATTTTTAAAAAATAAAAAACCGCCCTGTTCGAAACCAGGGCGGTTTGAGTTTTTACTCCTTTTATTTTGAGATTGTTGTGGATTGCAAATGGTCTGAAGGCAATCCAGCAACACCAAATCCATTCGTCCAATCCGAATCTGTTTCGGTTGACGATGTCATCCAATTTGGCGACCAGACCAAATTAGAGTCACTAAGGGAAGCCACCGGGACCATAAAAATAGGTGACTGGACGGGATATGAAGCGTCGCCCAGTAGGGAGGTTGTAATGGCTCCAGCAAAGGTTCCAGTACCGGGTGTCAGGCCCACATCTCCCACTACTTTGAAGTAGAGGGTTGAATTTGCAGGAACTTGCAGGACTGACGCAAGTGTCGCAATCACCATTCCGTTACTTGCTAGTGCGGGAATAGTAGCAACTATCTGGCCATTTATTGGTCCAGAAATAGGACTTGAGAATCCCGGGTCGCTGTAACCGTAAACCTTAATACTAGTTACTGTCATCGTTCCTGAGACGTCATTGGGCACTGAAGTTTTAATTGAAAACGTCAGTTTCGCTAACCCAATTCCGTCTCCTAATGCGGAGGTTGAAACACTGAACCTGTAAAGGTCCGCTACTCCAGCTACTAATGTAGTTTGAGTAACGGGTTCTGGTGCAAACATTGGGTAAGACCTAAACATTCTTACTCCCGTAAACGCAGTGCTTCCTGTTGAGTCAACGGTTGTCCTCGTAACAATGCCAATTCCTTTAGCACTGGTTACGTCAACCGCGACTAGGTGTCCCTGTCCTCCTGCCTGATTTACCCCGATTGAGGAAAAATCAGCTTTTAAGCTAAGAGTCTTTTTGCTGTTGGCTGGAATCAAAATAGCGGGGCTTAGTGTAGTGGTCGCTATATTATTTCTTCCAATAAATACAGCACTGCCAATTTTTTCAGCTCCGTCCCAAATTGTTACTTGGGATAGGTCAGCACTTGTGCCGTTTGTCAGCTTAAGGCTAATCTGTTCCAGGCTTACTGCTTGGGTGTCGGTTTTAAGTTGAACATGGCCAATAACTTGGTCAATCGCACCCCCGGTAACGATTTTATAGGCAGGAGTTGGTGGATCATTTTTTATTGCTAACTCAACAGAACGGTATCCGTCAGTCACGATGGGGGCAGAGGAATTATTTTCCCCTCCACCCAAACAGCCAACAACCACAAAAACAGAAAACAAAGCAACCAGCATAAACACTTTTTTCATATAAAGCTCCTAACTTAGATTTTAAAGAACTGAAATATATATTAAACCATTAAACTATATTTGTCAAGTTTTTGTGTTATTTTAATTAAGCAGATTCTTGGCTTATCCACATTAGAATATAGGTAAAAAATTTAGATAATAGTATTATTAAGTGGACAAGATAAATAAATTAAAAATGAACCAACAGCTTTTGGAGTATGTTAAAAGTCAGTTAAGTAATGGTGTTGCGAGGGTGGAGATTGAAAATGCTCTCATGGTGTCGGGCGGGTGGTCAAAGAGCGATATAGATGGGGTTTTTGCTCTTATTGTGCCCGTTAAAGTAGAAATACCTCAACAGCCGCAAGCTTTTGTCCCATCTTTTCAAAATACTCAAGCACCAGTCGGGGGTGTCACAATTTCAGGTCAAGGCTCCTGTTACGGTTTTAAACTCAAGCGCGGAGTTGTTTAAGGAGTCATTTAATATTTATAAAAATAAGTTTTCGAGCTTTTTGTTTGCACTAATACCTTCTTTGGTTGTTTTTGTGGTGTCGTATTTTGTATCGATGTTGTCTGGAAATGCTTTAATTTTTTCGTCTATTTTATTGATGTTGGCCTATGTTGTGACTGTGCCACTTTCTACGTCTTCCGTCTTGTTTGTTGTCTTTAATATAGAAAAAGATCTTTCCTTTTCAGAGATAATAAAAGGTGGTTTTAGTAAAATTCTTTCTGTTTTATGGATAATGATAATTTCGTTTTTTATCATTTCTGCGGGAGGTGTACTTTTTTTAATTCCAGGTGTTATATTTTCTGTTTGGTTTAGTCTATCTTTGTCTGTTCTTTTTGGTGAGGATAAAAAGGGAATGGATGCTTTGCTTGTCAGCAGAGCATATGTTGATGGATATTGGCTTGGTGTACTCTGGAGGTCTTTTGTTTTTGGTATTTTTATGTTTGGTGTTTCCACTGCGGTTTTAATTCAGCCGTTGATTCTTCTGTCTATGTTTGGCTTCGACACTGATCGTATTATTTCTTTTGCCGGTTTATTGTCTACGCCTATGTCTTTAATATACACCCGTCTTCTCTACGAGAACATCAAAAGACTCAAAAACGGAGCTGTTTTACAGGTTGGAAGCAAGTGGTCGTTTATTGTGGTTTTCTTAATTGGAGGAATTTTAATTCCTGCAATAATGTTCGGTGGTATTATGGTTGGTTTGTTTAGTATCCTCAATCGGGTAAATGTTAATGTAGATAATTATTCTTCTGTTAAGATGAATAATGAAACCGAAACTTCACCTGTAGATTTTCAGTCTATGGTTAGCACAACAACGAGTGCTGTGGATTTAATAGAGAATACTAATATTGCCACCACAACTGAAGTTGTTCCACAAAAAATAAATTTATTTGAAGATACTACTAATTGGAAAACATACACATATAAAAATTATCAATTTAAATACCCTTCAGAGTGGACCGTTGAGTTGATAAATAATTCTCAGACAAAAAGTAGTGTTGCTAATTTTATTTTTGAGGGCGCTGTCGTCGGTAATTTAACATGCCCTATTAGAGAAATCGGCTATGAAGGTTCAGAAAAAGATGGAATAACGCAAAATAAAAAACTTACATTGAACTCTAGTTCTGTTTTTGACGTGACTTTCGATAGTTTTAGGGGAATAGGAGAATTTGTTGGCGATGATTTTAGTTTAATTAAAATGTCTCCAAAAACTGGCTCTTTGCAGTCGTGTGAAATTGGCATAAGTACTGGAAAATATTATAGCCCAACAGTTGCAAAGAATATCTTTGATTCGATTAAAGTTGTTTCCAACGATTAAAAAAGAAAAAACCGCTCTGATCGAAATTCAGAGCGGTTTGGGTCGTAAGGAAAGAAAAAATTATTTCTGTTGAATGGGTACGGGGGTTGGGGCTTTCTCTTGAAAGTCCTTGCTTTTGGGCATGGTGGTTATTGAAGAGTTGAAAATCCCCAAGTTGTCACCTGCTGGGTTGTTGTCGCAACCAGAAAGAGAAATCGATACCAGAATTAAACCAGCCAAAATAATTTTCTTCATAACTGCCTCCTTGCGAATTTTTTTTAAGAACTTTTGTTGTATGATAGTACAATATTTTGTAATTGTCAAGTCTGCGGAGCTGTTTTAAAATGCTAAAATAGGCTCATGAAATCGCAAACAATTATATTTATTGGGCGTTCTGGGTGTGGAAAGGGGACACAGGCTGATCTTGTTGAGGCTTATTTAAAAGCCAATGATCCAGAAAAAAGAGAGATTTTTCATATTGTAACCGGCAATTTCCTAAGAGAGCTCGCAAAAGAGACTAGCTATACTGCTGGAATAATTAGAGATGTTCTGGCTAAGGGGACACTTGTTCCTGATTTTTTACCTGTTTCGATGTGGGGGAAGTTTTTTATGGATAATATTAAGGGGCACGAGCATATAATTACCGACGGCATGCCAAGAAAGTTACATGAAGCGATAATGCTTGACGGTGCTTTTAGGTTTTACAAAAGAGATAAACCGATTGTTATTTTTATCGATTTGTCATATGATAGCGCGGTAAACAGGTTAATGAAAAGAAAGAGAGCAGACGATACGAAGGAGGCGATTGAGGAACGTTTGAAGTTTTACGACGCTGATGTTACTCCTGTGATCGATTATTATAGGAATAGCCCAGAACATGTATTTTTGCATATTGATGGTGAGCCAGATATTGAAACAATAGGAAAGAATATAATGAGTTTGCTCAAGGAGATACTGTAATTAAAAATGGGAGAAAAAATAACGATAAAGACTACGAGGGATATCGAAATACTTAGAGAGGGGGGAAGACGTCTCTCTTATGTTTTAAGCGAGGTTGCGAAAGTCGTAAAGCCTGGTGTCAGTGAAATTGAACTTGATAATCTTTCTGAACGATTGATAAAAGATTTGGGCGATAAGGCTTCTTTTAAAAATTACAAACCACACGGGGCCAAAATATCATTTCCGGCTTCTATCTGTATTTCGGTTAATGAAGAGGTTGTGCACGGTATTCCTGGTAATAGGATTCTTGTTGAGGGTGATATTGTGGGCCTTGATCTGGGTCTTGAACACGATGGTATGTTTACTGATATGGCAGTTACTGTGCCTGTGGGTAATATAGATGAAAATTCTCAAAAATTGATTGATGTCACAAAAAAGTCTCTTGAAATCGGCATAAAAGCGATAAGAGAAGGGGTTAGTATTGGTGATGTTGGTAATGCAATCGAGACGTTTATTAAACCTTATAAATTTGGGATAGTTAGGGAGTTGTCTGGACATGGTCTTGGTTATAAGATACATGAACCTCCATATGTGCCAAATTATGGCAAAAAGGGTGCTGGATTGAAATTAAAGGAGGGAATGGTGATAGCGCTTGAACCAATGGTAAATGAGGGTAAAGACGCAATAATAGAAGCTGATGATGATTTTACTGTTTTGACCAAAGATGGGAAAAGAAGTGCTCATTTTGAGAAGACTGTCGTGGTTACGAAAAATGGGGTTGAAATTTTGACACCTGGTTTTATAAAAAGTTAATAAAGTATAAATATGCAAAAAACACAAGAAGAGAGAACGCTTATAATTATGAAACCTGATTGTATAATGAGGGGCCTTTTAGGTGACATTATAACAAGGTTTGAGAGAAAGGGGTTGAAAATAATTGGTCTTAAGATGGTTGAGCTTGGAGATGTTCTTATTGAAGAGCATTACGGTCATCATAAAGACAAGCCATTCTTTCATTCTTTGAAATCTTTTATGCAATCTTCGCCAGTGGTTGTTATGGCGGTCTCTGGTTTTAAGGCGATTAATGCTGTAAGGATAATTGTTGGTCCTACAAAAGGATATGAGGCTGATGCTGGAAGTATAAGAGGAGATTTTTCGATGAGCACTCAAACTAATGTTGTTCATGCTTCTGATAGTAAAGAATCTGCAGATAAAGAAATTCCTAGATTCTTTAAAGAGAACGAAATATTCGAATACAATAGGTCAGATTATGAGTTTGTTTATGGTGTAGAAGACAGAGGAGAGCTATAATTTCATTGTTTGTTCGCGGTGTGTAAAATTTATTTGAAAAGTTAGTTGTTATTATTCTTGCTTGGTGTATAATTATTACAGGCAACTTGATATACCAAACTAGCTGATTAATAAAGCACGGGAGCTTTTCTTTCTTTGCACCTTGGTGTAAAGTCGTGGGCACCCACCTAGAATTTTCTAGGTTTGGTATATCATTGCCTAGAAAGAACTCGTCTTAATTGACGAGTTTTTTCTGTATTATAAAATTGGTTTTTGTTTTTTTTAGGATAACTATTTCTTCTCTTTCTTTTTTTGAGTTATAATAGAATGACTAAAATTACAAAAATAAAAAATGACAAGCGATAATAAATTAAAGGTAACTTTTTATGGGGGTGCGGGTACTGTGACAGGGGCAAATTTTTTGGTTGAGAATTCAAATATAAAATTTCTTTTAGATTGTGGTTTGTCTCAAGGAGAGCAGGTGGGCACAAGAACCAACTGGAGTCCTTTTCCTTATGATCCAAAAGAAATAGATTTTCTTTTTATTAGTCATTCTCATTTGGATCACATAGGTTTAATTCCTCGGCTAGTAAGGGAGGGATTTAGGGGTAAAATTTACTCTACACCACCAACAAAGGATATTTCTGAGGTGATGTTGGTTGATAGTTTGGGGCTTTTGGAGAAAGAGGCTAAAAAAGAAGGCAAGCCGATTTTGTATAGTGAAGAAGACGTGGATATGGCGATCAAGCTTTGGGAAACAGCTCCTTATAGAGAGACATTTGATATTTCAGATAAAATAAAAATTACATTTAGGGATTCAGGTCACGTTCTTGGTTCAGCAATGATCGAGATAGAACATAATAGTAAGAGGTTGTTGTACACCGGTGATATGGGTAATAGTCCTTCGCCTTTATTAAATGACACAGAAGCGATTACCGATGCAGATTACTTAATGATAGAAAGTGTTTATGGAGATAGAAACCATCCAGATCATCAAGCTAGTAAAGATATTCTAGAGGATGTGATTGAAGAGACAGTGAGATCTGGCGGTACTCTTATGATTCCTGCTTTTTCAATTGAAAAAACACAGGAAATTCTCTTCGAGATAAAGGAGATGATGGCAAAAGGAATGATTCCGCTTGTTAGAGTTTACCTTGATTCTCCTTTGGCAATAAAGGTAACTGATATTTATAAAAAATATGCTGACTATATGAAAGATAGCGCACATTCGTCTTTTATGCGCAGTAAGGATGGCGAAATGTTTTCGTTTCCTCAGCTGGTAAGAACTTTTACTACTGACGAGTCTATCGCAATTAAAGATTATAACCACCCAAAGATAATTATTGCAGGTTCGGGTATGTCTAATGGTGGAAGAATACTTCACCATGAAATAAATTACCTATCAGATCCAAAGAGTACTCTTTTGCTTACGGGATATCAGTCGGTTGGAACTTTGGGCAGGGTTCTTCAGGAAGGAACAAAAAATGTCAGGATAATGGGGCAAAATGTTAATGTTAAGGCCAAGGTTGTATCTATTTCTGGTTATTCTGGACACAAAGGCTCTGACGATCTTATAAACTTTATATACGGAGATGCTGACACCTTGAAGAAAGTTTTTGTGATATTGGGCGAGCCGAAATCATCTTTGTTTATGGTTCAGAAAGTTAGGGATAATTTAGCGATAGATGCCGTTGCTCCGGCTTATGGCGAATATCATTTATTAGGATAATAAAATAAAACGATGGAAGATAATCCTTTAGTAGCAGATAAACATGCGAATTTAAAAGTTAAGATAGCTGTTTCGGGCTCAGCTTCTACAGACCATTTGTCAGAAACCAACGCGTTTGAGGTTTGTAAGGAGCTAGGAAGAGAAATTGTCCGACAGGGGTGTATTTGTATAACTGGTGCTACCACAGGAGTGCCTATTTGGTCCGCCAAGGGTGCAAAAGAGGCGAATGGTATGTCTATTGGACTTTCTCCAGCATCTGGGCCTGCAGAGCACGTAAATTTGTACAAATTGCCACTTGAGTATATGGATTTGATAATTTATACAGGCTTTGGTTATGTTGGAAGGGATATGCTTATGACTAGAACTTCTGATGCGGTAATAATTGGGCCGGGGAGAATTGGTACAATACATGAATTTGTCGTGGCGTTCGAGGATCAAAAGCCAATTGGTATTTTAGAGGGGGATTGGGATACTGATGAGACGATAAGAACAATAATAGAAAGGAGTCATCGACAGGATCATAATTCTAAAATAGTTTTTGATAGTAATCCAAAGACCTTGGTTCAGAAGTTGCTTGAATTTGTAAAAAAAGATAAAGAACTAGAGGCAACAAGGGTTTATCATACAAGTGATAATTGGCAAACAAAAAATGGGGATGCAAGTTCTGGGATAGGCGAGAGTATTAAGAGGGTGATGTAGCGTATATGTAATAAATAACCAAAAAGTGAAACGTCGTTTCTTTTTCGAAACGACGTTTCCTGTTTATCGTTAAATTTAAAAATCCAGGCCCATCATATGGTTGGTCAGAAACCTCGTTTATAAAAGTAAACGAGGTTTTGCTAGTGGTTATTCTACAACCAATCTTTTATTTTTCTTATTTGTTCTGTATAACTTGCGTTGTCTTGCGGGGTTTCTAGAATTAATGGAATATTATTACCGCCTATTTTTGATAATTCTATGGCAAATGATTTCAACCCTTCTTCGTTAATTTGACCAAATCCGATATCTTCGTGTCGGTCAACATGTGATCCTAATGGCTTTTTTGAATCGTTGAAATGTATACACGCAACATTATTGATACCAAATAAATCCTTTAATTTGTTGGCTATATTTTTTGCTTCATCTTCTTTTGATAGGTCATACCCAGCTCCAAAAGCGTGGGCCAAGTCAACACAGACTCTGACTCGTTCATTGTTATTTATTTCATGAAAGGTTTTAGACAGTTTCTCCAGATCATAACCCATTTCTGTTCCTTGCCCTGCTGTGTTTTCTATTAAAATTTTAGATTTCAGGTTTGGTGTCTTTTCTACGATAAGCCCAATGTTTTTTACGTAATTGCTTAGAGCGTGGTTTTCCGGAACGTCTAGTGATTTGCCAAAATGAACAACAGTACCAATACCTCCTAATAATTCGGAGTTATTTAAATCTTCAATTATTGTTTTGATTGCAAAAGAATCTTCGCTGTACTCTTCCTTTGCTAGGTTGATTAGATAAGAGGAGTGGATTATCAGGGCTCTAATTTTATCTCTATTCGCCCATTTCTTAACGGAGATAGATTCTTCATTGGTCACCAGTCTTAATTTGGCCGAGGCAGGGCTTTTTGCAAATATCTGAAGCGCATCAGCGCCGGTTTCAAGCGCTTCTTTAAAAGCTCCTAAATAGCCATTCTTAATAGAGAAATGTGCTCCAATTGGATTTATCATAATTCAAATAATAACGTCTTCGTTTTAAGATGTCTAGAAAAACCTACAAGCGATTAGATATCGTTGAGTACTGTGTGTGGATAACTTAAATATATGTTGTAAAATAAAACCACTTGGAAACGTCGTTTCCAAATGGTTTTATTATTTATATTAGATTTTTATTTGCACTTCTCAACGATTCTTACGAATGTTGCTGGGCTTTTTTCTGCCATATCAGCTAGAACTTTTCTATTTAGAGCGATATTCTTCTTTTTCATATCACCCATAAGCTTGCTGTAAGATGTTCCGTTTTCTTTGGATGTTGCTCCGATCTTCTCTTGGAACAATTTTCTCATAGTTCTCTTCTTCTTCCTTCTGTGTGCAAAAGCGTACTTACCTGCGTGTAAAATTGCCTCTGTGGCTTGCTTTGCTTTAGTTCCTCTACCGAATCTATAACCTTTTACTTGCTTTAATAATTTCTTTCTTTTCTTTAGGGCATTTAATCCCTTTTTTACTCTAGGCATCTTGTTTTATTTATAAGTATTAAACGTGGTGAGGCATATATTTTGCGATACCTGCCTTCTTCATATTATTTATATTGTTTGTAGCCATACCTTTTGAGCTTAGCTGTGTCGACCTACTTTCTTTGGCGTTGAAATGATTCTTACCAGCTTTTCTGGAAAGTATCTTACCATTCTTGGTTATCCTTATTCTTTTTGCGTAAGAATTATTTGTTTTCATAACTGTTAATATTATTAAATTATTTTTTTGCTTTTTCGATTGTCATTCCTAAACCTCTCTGGGCCGGCTTAAGATCGTCTATTAATTTGTATTCCTCCGTTAAAAGCTTCAATAGTCTATTTGCTCTTTCTTTAAGAAAATTTCTATCAAGATATTTCTCTCTACCCCTTAGTGTTAAGATTACTCTTAATTTATTACCCTCTTTTAGAAATTCAGAAGCGTTTTTGGCTTTTAATTCTAAATCGTGGTCACTAGTTGCTATTCCTATTTGAATGTTCTTGATCTCGACAGTCTGTATTTTGGATTTTGCGAGCTTCTGTTTTTTATTCTCCAGGTATTGAAATTTACCATAATCCATTATTTTTGCAATAGGGGGAATGATGTTGGGAGAAATTTCGATAAGATCAAGTCCCTTGCTCTCTGCCAGACGAATTCCTTCTGCGGTGCTGATTACTCCGAGATTTACTCCTAAATCATCGATCACCCTGACTTCAGCGACCCTTATTTGATTATTTATTCGTATTTTTTTATCCAAGATATTTTTGTTGCGTAAAATGTATTTTTATAATAACAACATACTATTATAAAATCGTAAAAAAAGCAATAAAATAACTGTATCTTATTATATTTGTGTTTTTGCCCCTGTTTTTGATATTAAGGCTTTTATTTATATCTTTTGACTTTATTATAAACATCTGCTAGGATTGTTTGCATTGTAAAACTTTCGTAAAGATACACAAAAAATATGTCCAGGTCACTAAAAAAGGGTCCTTATATAGATCCAAAACTAGCTAAGAAAATAGAAGGCAAAAAGCCGGAGACAACTCCTTTGATCAAAACTTGGTCAAGAAGAAGTCAAATCACACCAGAAATGGTTGGTTTTTTGTTTGGTGTTCACAACGGAAGAGCTCATCTTGAAGTTAGACCAACAGAAGATATGGTAGGTCATAGGTTGGGAGAGTTTTCTCCAACAAGAAAATTCACAAAGCATGGAGGTAAGATGCAGAAGGAATTAGAAACAAAGAAGAAGGAGGCTGAGATAAATGCAGCTAAAGCCGCTAAGGTGGAATCTGCTGGAGCTAAGAAATAAATTTAATATTTTATGATAATTAAGGCTGAATTAAATAGATACAGACAAGCACCTAGAAAAGTGCGACTTCTGGCTTCCTTGGTGAAAGGCAAAAAAATAGAAGAAGCTATTGCTCTTATATCATTTTCTGGAAAGAAAGCTGGCGAGCCTATGATTAAGCTTATAAACTCTGGAGTTGCCAATGCAATCCACAATTTCAAGCTTTCTAAGGATGTCCTTTATATAAAAGACATTAGAGTTGATGGTGGAATTGTCCTTAAGAGGGGAATGCCAAGAGCATTTGGAAGATCGTTTCCTATCAAGAAGAGAACAAGTCATGTTAGTTTAGATTTGGGAGTTAATGAGACTGAGATCAAGAAAATAGAAAAGCCAGTTGAGCCAAAAAAGAAAGTTGTAAAAAAGACGGTTACGAAAAAGAAGGTTGCAACTAAAGTTAAATAAAGTTTTAAATTATAATTTTTAATTATTTATGTCACACACCGTTCATCCATATTCCCATAGATTAGTTGTTCTAAGAGATTGGAAGTCTCGCTGGTTTGGTACACGTGGTAAATATCAGGAATATTTGAAAACTGACATAATACTTAGAGAATTTCTACAGGAAAAACTTAGAGGTAGTCAGGTTGATAGTGTCGACATGGAAAGAGGCACAAACCTATATAAGATAATAATCAAAACCGCTAAACCTGGACTTGTTATTGGTAGAAGTGGCGAAGGTACTGCTAAGTTGAAAGACAAAATTGTTTCAATACTTAAGAAGAATAAGATTTCTATCCCAAAGGAAATTAGAATTGAGGTAGAAGAGGTTAGGTCTCCTGAGACACACTCAGCTATTGTGGGAGAAATGATTGCCGAAGGTTTAGAAAAAAGATTACCTTTTATGAGAGTTGTTAAGCAGGCTCTTGAGAAAACAATGGCAAGTAGAGATGTTTTGGGTGCAAGAGTAACGATTTCTGGTAGATTAGGTGGTGCTGAAATGAGTAGAGTTGAAACTGTTAAGAAAGGCAGATTGCCACTTCAGACGCTAAGAGCTGATATTGATTTCGCAAAAGAAAAAGCGCATCTTCCTTATGGAGATATCGGAATAAAGGTCTGGATCTACAAGGGGGAGATTTTTGCTGATAAAAAGAAAACTAATACGAATAAATAAACTACGATGCTTACTCCAAAAAAAGTAAAACACAGAAAGTGGCAGAGAGATAGAAGAAATTTTAAGAAAAATTTCCCTGAATCTCGAGGCACAAGCTTAGCCTTCGGAACTTTCGGCTTAAAGGCTCTTGATTATTCAAGAGTGACTTCGAATCAGCTTGAATCAGCAAGAAAGGTTATGAGTAAGTATGTGAAGAAGTTCGGTAAAGTTTGGATCAGAATATTCCCAGATAGACCAATTACAAAGAAACCGCCAGAAGTTCGTATGGGTAGGGGCAAGGGTGATCCAGTGGGTTATTGCTTCGAAGTTCGTCCAGGAAGAATGCTTTTTGAGATTGATGGTGTTGACAAAGCCACAGCAATGCTTAGTCTTAAGCAAGCAGGATGCAAAATGCCTGTAAGAACAGTAATCGTAAGTCGAGAATAATATGAAAAAAGTTGATTTTAAAAACAAAACACAGGAAGAATTAAACAAACTCTTATCGGAAAAGAGAGTTGCTTTGAAAGATTTTAGATTTAATTCATCTGGTAGTAAGGTAAAGAATGTCAAAGAGGGGGCTGTTATAAGGAAAGAAATAGCCAGAATTTTAACTCTTCTTGATAAATAAAAACATTTATGAAAAAAGAAGTAAAAGAGATAAAAGAAACAAATAGTAAGAAATTAAAAGGAACTGTCGTATCTGATAAGATGGACAAGACTGTTGTTGTTTCTGTTGAAAGATATGTAAAGCACCCAAAATATAAGAAGTATTTCAATATTTCAAAAAGAATTAAAGCACACGATGAGAAGAATGAGTGCAAAGAGGGTGATGTAGTTATTATTGAAGAATGCAGGCCAATTTCAAAAGATAAGTCATTCAAGATATTATCCATAGAGAAAAAGTAGTTGTTAAATCTTAAATTTTAATAAAATGGTACAGCCACGTTCAATCGTTAAAATAGCAGATAATACCGGAGCAAAGATCGGAAGAATCTTTAAGGTTATTGGAGGCTCAAAAAAGAGATACGCTAGAATAGGAGATATTGTTATTCTTTCTGTTCAGGTGGCTGAGCCTAGAAAGGCTGTTAAGAAAAAGGATGTGTTAAGTGCTGTTATCGTTAGACAAAAGGCTCCTTTTAGAAGAAAAGATGGAAGTTACTTAAGATTTGACGAAAATGCTGTTGTTATTATAGACAAAGAGAAGCATGAGCCAGTCGGAGCAAGAATATTCGGTCCAATTCCTAGAGAATTAGTTGAGCTAGGTTTCCAGAAGATAGCATCACTTGCACCTGAGATAGTTTAATAAATTTAGTAGACGGTAAATATATAGAAGAAAAAATATTTTAAAACACCATCTACATTCAATTATATATATGATAGTTAAAAAGAACGACAACATAATAGTTTCATCCGGAAAGGATAAAGGTAAGAAAGGGAAGGTTGTTAGGGCTTTTCCAAGTGAAGGTACTGTGGTTGTTGAGGGTATAAACTTACTTAAAAAGAGACAGAAAGCCAGAAAAGCAGGCCAAAAAGGTCAGACAATTACCGTTAATATGCCAATGAAAGCTTGTGCTGTTAAACTATTCTGCGGAAGCTGTGGACAAGGCGTTAGAACAGGATCGAAAGATATAGGAGGCAAAAAGGTCAGAATCTGCAGAAAATGCGGAAAAGAAATATAAGTTTTTAAAGAAAAACATGGACTCAATAAAACAAACTTACATAAAGAATATTTCTACGATCCAAAGTAAATTGGGTATTAAGAATATTATGGGTGTTCCAAAAATCACAAAAGTTGTGGTATCGGCTGGAACGGGTTCTTTTAAAGATAAGAAAAAGAATGAAATCGTTGTTGATCGTCTTTCTAAGATTGTTGGACAAAAGCCTGTTTCAAAGGGCGCAAAGAAGTCTGTCGCTTCATTTAAGATAAGACAAGGAGATCTTGTTGGTCACATGGTTACACTCAGAGGAGACAGAATGTATTCTTTTTTGAATAAATTTGTGAATGTTGCGATCCCAAGAATGAGAGACTTTAGAGGTTTGGAACCTAAGTCGGTAGATGAAATGGGTAATGTAACATTGGCTGTAAAGGAAAACACAATTTTCCCAGAATGTGCAGATGAGGATTTAAGAGATGTATTCGGTCTTGCTATTACAATAGTAACAACCGCAAAAAACAAAGAACACGCACTTGAATTGCTAAAGATACTAGGTTTCCCATTTAAAAAATAAGATTAAAACTTCAAAACCACCCCTCAAAAGGTGGTTTTTGTTTACCATGCTTAAATCAGAAAAGTCACTTCCAAAAGGGAAGAGACGTTTCGCACTGCCTATCTTAACCCACCACCTAACAATCGCTTAAATCAACCACTCTCTAAACCTCGTTTCCTGTAGAAACGAGGTTTATGATTTAGGTTAGATGTTTATGATTTCCAATAGACGTTTATGGTTTTCACTAACGTATTTCTCTCAAGAAACATACCCCAAATTCCCACCAAATTTCGCATTTTTTTTACCCACAATTTTCTCAAAAAATAACAGACAAAAATACAAAATATTTTTAAATGCAAAATTTTGTCTTTATGAAAAGGTGGAAAAAATGTGTAAAAAGTCATAAATTCAGTGTCGAATTTTTAATAAGACAAAAATTGTTTTCCAAAATGACATTATTTTAATAGGTTATTTTAGAATTATTTTTTTGTCTTTTTACTTTGTACTTTATACACAGCTTTATCCACAATTTTGTCTTTGAGTTATTTTTTGCGATGTTATAATTTTTGTAGGTCGTAATACACATCACACAATTTGTAAATAAAAAATATATAAATTTAAAAAATTAGTAATTAATAAAATAATAAAAAAACAATGAAGAATTTTTCAAAAGAGTTATCATATGTAGTAGTAGCTATGATGTTAGCCGTAGTTATGTTCCCAGCTTTCGAACCTGGTTTCGCATCAGCATTAACATCCGATGTAAAGACTGTTGTTACAAGACAGCAAGTTACATCCGAAATTTCAATTGCATTATCTAGTACAGCAGTAACAATGTTACCAGCTATCCCAGGTTTGACAGGAGGTGTTGGTACAGGAAGTACAATCGCTACAGTTATAACAAACAATTACGCAGGATTTACAGTTAACACAACATCTTCAAGTACAGCTGGTGATATGATCGGAGAGGTAACAGGTAATAAAATTTCAGCAGTTGCAGCTACTCCAGCAACTTGGGCAGTATCCGCAGACAATACAGGTTTTGGTATGGCTATCACAACAGATTCAGCAAACGTAGCAAGCCCTGCAATATATGCTTCAAAAAATTCAGGAACAGATTTTGGAGCTGTAAAGGACGCAACTATTATGAAAAGAACAACAGCTACAGATGCAGATGGAGAAACAGCAACATTAGATTTCAAGGCTGAAGTTAAAGCTACTCACACACTACCAGTTGGACAGGATTGGTACACAGCTACAACAACACTCACAGCTACTATGAACTAATAGTCGCAAGTTAAGAAACTTCAAAACCACCCCTCAAAAGGTGGTTTTTGTTTACCATGCTTAAATCAGA
>CAZHDO010000006.1:0-5575 GCA_964531375.1 uncultured Candidatus Saccharibacteria bacterium | reverse complement strand
AACGTCACTTCCAAAAGGGAAGAGACGTTTTGCATTACCACTAATTACTGCATACTCTAAACCACACCACCTAAATCAACCACTTAAACTCACCACTCTCTAAACCTCGTTTCCTGTAGAAACGAGGTTTATGATTTATGTTAGGGGGTTGTAATTTACCCCTGTGTATAGTTTTTTTGTTTTTAATTTTCCTTATGTTATAATTTCTCTGCGCATTATTAATATTATTAATTAATTTAGTAAAATATAAAAAATGTCTAATGGTTTTATGAAGAAAAGCTTTACGTCGTTGTTTCTTTTTTGTTTGGTTGCGTTGCCTTTTGTTTCTAATGCTTATTTAATAGAGAAAATCGGAACAGATGGTATTGCTAAAGATATTGTAGTTGGTCCTGGTAAGCAAGAGTTTTACGTTGAGCCCGGGGAGACTGTTCGAACAGAATTAATGGTTTCGAATAGAATGGGTGAGGATAGAATTTTTAATATAGCAGTTGAGGATATGATGGGTACGAGAGATCTGTCTAAGTCAGTAGAATTACTAGGTGACAAAACAGGTCCATATACCCTAAAGAATTATATAAAATTTGAGTCTCCAAAGTTTACGCTACAAAATGGGACAAGGGCAAGGGTTCCTGTAACAATAACAATTCCAAAGAATGCAGAGCCAGGAGGTATGTATGGAAGCGTTCTCTTTTCGACAGTTAAGGCCCCAGACAAAGAGCCAATAACTGTTAAGAATGACACAAAGGGTGCTATTCCAATAGAAATAAGATCAGGTGTTTTGTTTTTCGTTAGAATTGCTGGAGCTGTAAAGGAAGACGGAAAGATGAAAGAATTCAAGATAATGAATGATGAAAGTACTTTTTGGGGGGATAAGGATATAACATTCAGTACTGTTTATGAAAATAATGGTTCTGTACACTTAAATCCATCAGGAACAATCTCTGTCACAAATATGTTTGGTGAGGAGGTTAGAAGCTTAGAAATGGATCCTTGGTTCTCGTTGCCAGATTCTCTAAGGTCAAGAGAGATGAGTATTGGTTCTGATAATATGATGGGTTGGTATACCGCAAAGGTGAAGTTGTATAAGGGTTATGGTGATGATACAGATCCAAAGTCATATGATGAGGCAAGTGTATCATTTGTAGTAATTCCCTTAATGAAACTTTTGTACCTGTTCTTGTTCTTATTGGTTGCTGTAGTTCTCTTAAGGTGGTTCAAGACTAATTTCCAATTCGAAAGAAAGAGAAAATAAAAAGTTTTAGGTAGAAAATAAGTATGATTTAAAAAACGTCGTTTTCTTCGGAAACGGCGTTTTTTTTGTTTGTTAAAATTATCCACATTTCATAAAAAAATTATGCGGTGTTATAATCTTCGGTATGAGAAAGTTTATTGGTCTGTCATTTTTTTGCTATTTGTTAATTTTCTGTAATTTTGCCTATGGCGACGTAATGACTGGCTCTGTGTATTCGCTTGACTCTGATAGTATAAATTTTTCGGGAGGGAACTCTGTTAATTCAAATTTCGACCTAGATAGTACGATTGGTGAAATTAGCTCTGGAACATCTTCAAGCGCCTTATATGCTCTTTCTACAGCCGGTTTTCTTCAGCAAGACTCTTCGACCATTTCACTTTCTTTGTCGGAAAATAACGTTACAATGAGTCCATCCTTAGGGGGGTTAACTGGCGGGTATTCAAACGGGTCAGTGTCTCTGAATGTGGTTACTGATAGTACGAGTGGCTATACTTTATTTGTTCAGACAGAAGGAAGTCCTGCGCTTCAATCTGTTGATGATTCGTTTGCTAATTATTCTCCGTCTGGGTCCAATCCTGATTATGATTATTCTGTTGTGGCCGGTCAGTCAAATTTCGGTTTTTCGGTGGAGGGAGGTGATATTAATTCTAGATTTAAGGATAATGGAAGTGTTTGTAGTGCTGGAAGTTACGATACTAGCGGAAAATGCTGGGATGGTTTTTCCACTTCAGTTAAAGTCATCGCGGGAAGTAATGCTAGTAATGGACCGACGGGCACAGAGACTGTATTAAAATTTAGAGCTGGTGTGGGGGCAGGAAAGGCTCAAAAGCAGGGGGATTATTATGCTACGACCACAATAACAGCTGTTGCAAATTAAAATGATAAAAAAGATAATCTTAATTTTAATATTTTTACTCAGCTTTAATAACGCATATGCTGCTACGAGCGAGCAGATTAATGTGAAAGTGCAGGTTATCGGAGAGATAGGTCAAAATTGCAAAGGAAATGGCAATGGACAAGGTCATTGTGATGATGGCGGGGTACAACCACCACCTCCTGTTAGTATTTTAAAATTAGAAGTTGCCATTAAGTCTTGTTCTGGTTCTATCGAGCTTAGGACAAATTTACCTACAAAATATGTGGTAAATTACGGCGATAGTTGTTTAAGTCTTAACAAGACATACACGTATTCTGGTGATTATTCAAGACAGCATATGGTTTTGCTTCCAGATCTTTTACCAAACAAGATGTATTGTTTCCAGGTGAATGCTACAGACGGTAATGGCCATGTGGTTTTATCAAATCCAAGAACTTTTCAGACAGCGCCATTGCCTAATCAGGGGATGTACCCGCACAATGTTTCCGATTTTGAATATTCTTCTTATGGTAATGGGCTGTCTTTTAAGTGGAAGAATCCTCCAGGTTTACAAGAGAGTGGTTATGTCAGGGTTGTTAGGTCTGACAGATTTTTTCCAAAAGATATTTATGATGGGGTGCCTGTTTTTGAAAAAAAATACGAATCTTTTGACGACGATAAATTAGAAGATGGTAAAAAATATTACTACACAACTTTTGTTTGTGATAATAATTATTCGTGCAGTAATTCTTGTTCGTCAGGCGCTAGTATTAGTGTGACTTTTTCTAAAACAAAATTAACGCCAATTGAAAAAATAAAGGAATTAATCGATAATGCACTTAATCCTAAACCGGTTGGGTATCAGTGCGAATTTGAGCTTTCTAAATATATCAAACTTGGCGCAAATAATGATGCCGAGCAAGTTATTAAGCTTAAGAAATTTTTGAGAGACCACGAGGGTGAGGGTGCTTTGAATACGGATGGTGTTTACGACCAAAAGACCGCTGATGCTGTTATAAGATTTCAAGAAAAATATTCAGATGACGTGCTTCTTCCTTGGGGTCACTTAAAAGGTACTGCGTATGTGTATCAAACCACAATAAAGAAAATTAACGACCTCATGTGTGGAGAAAAGAAAGAGGTTAATATTCCTGAAAATGAAATTCCAGAAAAATACAGAGGTAAGGTTATAAAAAAGATTGATTTGCAACAGACAGAGGGGACTGCAAATTTCTCAAATAAAAATTATTCAGTATTGGCCAAAAAACCACTTAATTTAAAGGTATTATTGACCCCAGGCGGTGAGTATTTAGACATTTTGACAATAGATGTAAAAAGCACTGATGTTGGAAAAAATATAGAAAGAACATTTTTGGCAAAACAGGATGGGAATAGTTATACATACAAAACCTCAGATTTTATTATAAACGAGCTTAATATTGGAAATTATACAGCAACGGTAAAAGTTTTTAGTCTTAAGAAGGAGCTAATAGACCAAGGAGAAATTTCTTTCGCTGTGTCTTATGAGGCACCTAAAATAGACATCAATAAGGATCTGACAAAGGGAGCTTCTTGTGATGTCTATGCATTCGAAAGTTTGAGTTCTTTTATTGAGTGCTATTGGTGGATTACATTCATCTTGACCATGATTTTCATTAGAGTTTTGTTGCGTTTTGATTTTTTAAAATAATTCATCTCTTTATTTAATAAAATTAGATTTTTAAAATTTAATATTTTAAATATACCTTGTAAACAAATGATATTTTACAGAAACAAGAAGTATAAAGTTATCCACAGTTTTGTTTGAAATATGGTTTCTATTTTGTGATGGTGTGCTAAAATATTATTACATCGGGAAATTGTATTTTTTCTTGAGTCCTGATGTATAGAAAAACAATATTTCGTGAAGATAGAGAAAGTAAATAAAAGTTCTAAAATTTATTTAATTGCTTTTTTCTTGTTGCCAATATTGATATTTGGTGCCTTTTCTTCGTATGCAGATTTTAATAAAGAGATTAATTATCAAGGTAAATTAAAAAGTGTTTCCACTGGGTCTCCTGTTTCAAATGATAATTACAACGTTGAGTTTAATTTATATACAACCGTAAGCGGGGGTACTCCAGTCTGGACAGAAGTAAGAACAGCTTCAAATAAAATTCCACTAAAAGATGGTTTATTTAGTGTTCTTCTTGGGGGGGTTTCTAGTTTGAATAATGTAGATTTTAATCAAGATTTATATCTTGGTGTAAAGATTGGAGGTACTGGTTCTTCTCCTACGTGGGATACTGAAATGTCACCAAGAAAGAAATTTGGAGCCGTGCCTGCTTCCTTCGTGTCTCGTAAGGTTTCTGGTACAGAACAATCTTCTGTTGGTACAACTACACCAGTTTCAAATACATCATTAACCGTTGAGCCTGTGTCTACTAATTCTATTGCACTTGCTATCCGTGGTTTCGCTGGACAGGTGGCTGATCTCTTTAGGGTAATTTCAAGTACAGGTTCTCAGATTTTAACGTTTACGGGTTTGGGTAATCTTGGAATTGGTTCGTCTACTCCTTCAGAAAGATTATCTGTTTCTGGTAATGCTTATGTAGACGGTTCGATTAAAACTTCATCAATAATAGCAACAAGTACTTCATTTTTGAATTATGCTTCGACAACAGCACTCACGGTTTCTGGTGATTCTTATCTCGGATCAACTACTTTTTCAGGAAATATTATGCCAGAAATGACGGGTGCTTCTGGTAATATTTCCACAAGGACAATTGGCGATACAAACAATAGGTTTTCAGACCTTTGGGCGAATGAAGTACACATTGGAGCAAGTTCTCTTTATGTAAATGGAAAGCAGGTTATCTCTGATGTTTCGAATGTGATGAATTTTACTACTGATGTTGACCAGTCAATGTTGGTAAAGACACAGGGTACTGGTAATTTAAATCTTCAGACAGATACTGGTACTTTATGGTTGCAATCAAATCAAGCTATTCAGGCCAATGCAAAAGGCGGACTTACTTTCACAGTCCCTTCCGATGTTCCTTCTCAAAACATGAATTTTACAAACTCCTCAGCTAGCGGTCTGCTTTCTTTTAATGCTGTTGGTAGTGATGGAAGAGTACAGTTTAATGCGTCAGACAGAATCGGATTTACTGCTCCCGATGTAAGAGTTACTGGTATGCTTACTGTTACTGGTAGTACGGTATTAAACGGTCAAACATATACTTGGCCAGCTACTCAAGGCATTGTCGGTGGTTTCCTTACTGATAATGGCTATGGAGGATTATCATGGACATCTGCTGGTCAAATCTTTTCTACAACGTCGTCTCTCTATTTCTTGTCACAGAATCAGGGGTTAGCATTTTCCACAACATCCGCAACAAATTTCCTTGGTCAACCTTCTGGTCAGGGATTGGCTTTCTCTACTTCATCTGCCAATCACAACTTCGCTGTTAACTTGAGCGCAACTA
>CAZHDO010000005.1:0-48549 GCA_964531375.1 uncultured Candidatus Saccharibacteria bacterium | reverse complement strand
TAATTACACCTGTAGCAGCTGGGGATGTGAAGTTGAAGGCTGTGATTGCTTTAGCGGAGCTTGCTGCGGGAGCCGTAATAGTATTAGCATCTAAAGTAACAGCAGTTTGAGCTAGTGCCCTTCCGTTCAATGTTGCGCCATTCTCAATTACGATAGCTGTTTGATCTAATATGTTTCCATTAAAAACAGCGGTTGTTCCAATTGTTGTTTGACCAGCTACCTGCCAGAAAATATTCTTTGCCTGAGCGCCTCCACTAAGAATAATACTCCTAGCCGAGCTAATATTAAGTGTTCCTTCTATTTGGAATATCCAAACATCATTTGCACCACCAGAAAGAGTAAGGTCGGTTGGTATTGTCACGCCTGTAGTCCATTTATAGAGACCTCTTGTAAGTGTCATACCACCAATATTTCCAGAACCTAGCTCTGTCGCAACAGGAAGAGTTCTTCCAGCTGCATCTGTATATGCGGCTTCCATACTACTTACAGCCGTGGTCATTGCAGATGGTGTAGGGGCTGCATAATCAGCTGCGTACACTCGCCCGGTCGCCAAAGAAGATGACGCAAAAGTATTTGAAGAATCTAGTGTCAATCCAAAGCCGGTA
Organism: uncultured Candidatus Saccharibacteria bacterium; assembly: GCA_964531375.1. Taxonomy (GTDB): domain Bacteria; phylum Patescibacteriota; class Minisyncoccia; order Phycocordibacterales; family UBA12445; genus UBA12445. Next base: position 47,944 of record CAZHDO010000005.1, on the reverse strand, counting down.
ATAGCAGTTGCACCAATTGGACTAACTCCAATATCGCCTGTAATTGCAGTTGTTCCCGTGTTTGAGATTCCACTCTTTGATAAAATAACAAAATTACCAGCAGTTCCGAGATCTACAACTGATGGATTTGTTGCAAGTGTAACATCAAAAGAAGACACTGCTAATGTTGTAGATGCACCTGCTCCGTCAACCACCTTTACTGTACAATCAGCATAAGTTGCAGGGGCTAATGGACCAAAAGTGACAGTATTGTCACCTATTGTTGTAGAAGCCGAAGCGGTTCCACTACATGAACCTCCATAAATAACCGAACCGTTAACGTTAGAACTAAAAACGTAATATGGACTAGTTGAAGAAGTTGAGCCTATTGCGCGTACTTCCTGAACAATTGGATCAAATCCAAATTGAGTAAAGTGACTTGTTGTAAACGTGAATGTTCCACTATTTGCGGTACTTGTTGCAATATCAGAAAACAAAGGAAGAGCGCCTCCAGAAAGAACATTTCCTGTGTCATCTTTAACCGTCATACTAGTTGTGCTCAAATTTGAAACATCATACCCAATCTCATTGACTTTATAAATAGAAATAGTTGCTCCTGCATTTTTCAAAAGATATGCAGTTCTTGCATCAAAGTTCATTCTTCCAGCAGAAGCGTCCATCATACTTCCAAGATTCTGCAAAAAGGTCTTTGTTGAAGAACTTGTTAAGTTCAATACCGAAGAAAAAGCAACTCTACCAAAACCTGTCTTTTCAAAATACAAATCAGCCGCTGCCGAAGAATCAACAATCCCACCAAGCCAGTTGGTTGTAACACCTGAGGAGTTTATAGTACCAACGATAGATGCAATAGTAGGTGCCGGGGCTCCATTATACCAACCCCTTGTCGGAAATGCTGTTGTCGCCCATGCAGCCCCATTGTAATAAGCTGACTCACCTGAGCTAGGAAATCCTGCAAGATGTGGCTCACCAAAAGTTGTCCCACCATAAGACATGGTATAAATACTTGTGCCGTCATTTTTTAAAGACAAAAAAGTATCGGTCGTAGTTGACAGTGTACTTATTGGTTCAAGTGTAATTAAACCATTCGCAGGAAGTAATCCTGAAAGAGTGGTAGTAGCTGACCCACCTGGTCCAAGTTCGAGGGACACAAATTCCCAAGTAGATGCTCCGAGGTCTATGTTGTTATTAGTTGTATTTAAAAGCTCTACCCATTGAACACCGTCGAGCCTAAACTCATTCACCAAAACATCTCCGGGCGAATATGACGTCGCAAAAACATTCTGTGGAAAAAATCCAGCAAAAATAAATGCTAGAAAAATTGATAAAAACATACCACCCTTCATCAATGCATTTCTTAAAACTGAAGCGTCCCCATAAATATTCTTTTCCATTTATTATATTATCCTGCTTAACTTATAATCCGCAAATTAATTAATAATTAAAATATCGAGAAAATTTTCTCTTCTTCGATTCTATCACACATATAATTTTTTACCTATTTAAATAAGTTATTGTAAATTGTAAGACAGTAGCGAAAATAACCCATAATAAATAAGGAATTTGAACATAAGTAACCCAGCGAGTATGTGGATAAACTACAAAAATATTCAGTTGGACATAAAATAAAAATTCCGCAAGACTTATGTGCGGAATTTTTAACTTTTCTAATTAAAGAAAATTTATTTAACTAAAAATTGATAAAAAAAAATTTAAGCTGGCGACAAGATATTCGCTTAAAACAGCAAACATGCTTGTGGTATTTCCAAAGATATCTCTACTTGAGCTACAGCCAAACTCTGCTTTAATTGCCTGTGCAGCCTTAATCATCTGAGAGGCTTTGTCTTTATCTAGGATGTAATATCCTCCATTTTCGTTATTATCTTCTCTATTGTCACCATAGCCACCATTTCTACCATCTCGATTTCCCGATTCACCTTTGTCGTGAGTATCTAGTTTATTATTTGATCCATCACCATAAGCACCCCTCTTACCATCTTTTGAATCTTTTCCACCCTCATTTTTACCATCGCTATATTTCTTATTTCGGTCATCGTAGTCCCCCTTACCTCCACAGCCCATATCCTCATCCCTGATGTAATGATATTTCTTATAATCCAAAATACCATTCACCTCTTTAATAAATCTATCTATCTCATAACAAACTGGCTTGTCCTTGTGATTTTTGTCAACCAACCAAACAATTGCATCGTAAGGGTATTGAGTTAGCTTGTGTGTAATATCTTTTGGCAAATCTAGGCTAATTACCAACTTAATAAGATTTTGCAAAGAAACGACTGAATCGATACATGTAATGTTTATTTTTATGTCTTCAGCCAATTTACTCAATAAAACAGCCTTATCTTTAGTTATTTGGCTATTTTTATACTTTGATTCTGAATCAACCCTCTTTATAAAATTATCGAGTGCGACATAAGCCAAATGCACGTCATTTTTGTTGTATTTATCAGTAAGACTCTTGATTGCTTGATTTGGATAATCAGTTAATTTCTTTGTTAAATCTTGAGAATAATTATAGCTCTTAATCAAGGCTATTAAGCTTTGTAATTGAATAATAGGGTCCTGGCACTTACCCGTAATTGTCCAATAAAACAATGCAGGGGTCGCATCCACATTGCCTACCTGATCCGTAGCCACAACAGAAAAGGTGTGTCCGCCTAGAGCAAGTCCTGAATAACTCTTGGCACTCGTACAAGGAGAATATGCACCACCATCAATAGCGCAAGAGAAAGCTAAATTATCAGCACTTGTCCTGTCATCAATACCAGTAAAGCTAATTGACACACCCGTTGAGTTGGTGGACTGATTCATGTTTAACACCCCCCCATTTTGATCAACCACAGAAACAATTGTTGTCTCAGGGGCAACAACATCCAAATCACTTACGATTGTCCACTGAAAAACAGATGGAGAAGCATCAGTATTCCCTGCCTGGTCTATCGCTACAACAGAAAAAGTATGTGTACCAATTGCAAGTCCCGAATAATTTTTAGGACTTACACAAGAAGAAAATCCACCATTGTCTATAGAGCAAGAGAAAGCTAAGTCATTTGTGGCAGTTCTGTCGTCCGCACCTGCAAAGGTAATATTAATACCAGTTGATTTAGTTGAACCATTGATTGTCGTCGTAGCCCCACTCTCGTCAATCGCAGACACTATCAACGTGTCCGGTGGTGTTATGTCTGGAGGAGGAATTATTGACCAAGAATAGATAGCTGGCGTTGCATCTATATTACCAGCCTGATCAATAGCAGAAACAGTAAAGGTGTGAACTCCAAGACCTAAACCTGAGTAACTTACAGGAGGCATACAAGGTAACGATGCCGCGTTATCCAAACCACACACGAAAGACAAAAGACCAGAATCTGTTCTATCATCCATACCAGAAAAAGAAAAAACCATGCTATTTGAAATAGTAGAACCATTTGAAGCCAAGTTAACACCATTTCCTTCTACAGAAGAAACAATCAAAGTATCCGGAGCCGTCCTGTCTGGAGGGATAACAATCTCCCAATTTAAAACCACTGGTGACTGATCGGTATTTTTTGCTTGGTCAGTAGCTTTAACAGAAAAAGAATGTCTGCCAAGTGGTAAACCAGAATAAGCAATAGGGCTTACACAAGGAGCGAACGCACCCCCATCAAAACTACAAGAAAAAGACAGAGTATATGGTGGGCTTATATTATCTGTGCCAGTAAAAACAATATTGATACCGGTCGCAGAAGTCGTTGCATTATCCACAACTATAAAACCAGCATCATCTATGGAAGACGATATGCTTGTGTCTGGTGGGATATAGTCAGTTGTAGGAACTGCAAAAGCCTGTCTACTAAAAGCAAACAACAAAAAAACCGACAAAAACCCAAAAAACTTAATTACTTTTCTCATGACCATTTATAAAATTTAATAAATAAAATTAGCTATTATATTAAATTATAAACAATCCTCAAAAAAAATAGCACTGGTTTATCCCCAGTACTATTTTGAAACATGAATATTTGGATTTTATGCAATAATTCTTCCAAGGATTTCATCTCTCCCCTCTTTTGTCTTAGCTGAGCCAGGAATAATTTCAAAACCTGGAATTAGTGAGGAAATATCCCTAATTCTTTCTACTCTTTCCTTTTGGTTAAGAGTATCAGCTTTATTTGCTACAATAATTACCTCCTGCTTGCGTTCTTGTAAAATCCTGATCATTTCAAGATCCATCTCATTTGGACCAACCTTAATATCTAAAACAAGCACGGCTTTCCTTTTAAAAACGTTCTGGAAAAAATACCACTGAATCATCTTTGCGATTTGTTCACGAACATCAAGCGGAAGTTTTGCATATCCATAACCAGGAAGGTCAACAAAGTAATACATATCGTTTACAAGGAAAAAGTTGATTTCAGTGGTTTTGCCAGGAAGCTTACCCGAGCGAACCAAATCAGAACGATTCAAAAGACAGTTCATGAGACTAGATTTACCAACATTCGAGCGCCCAATAAAAGCTATCTGCATTTTGGTATCAAATAAGATATTGTCCGAACCCCTTATCCCCTTCTTAAAAACCGCACTTTTTATATTCATATTTGTAAATGCTATACGAAATTGACTATTTTGTCATTATATTTCACACAAAAGAAAAAAGACACCGAACTTGTCGGTGTCAATAAAAACAAATAGAGCTATCTCAAACCCAAGACAACTTCAGCTCTTTCGCACCAAGCCTGAAGTTCGCCGCTATCGACTACCCCATATTCGTCGATAGTAATTTCTGACGGTTTCGTCTTCTTCAGAGCATTGGCCGTCTTTTGAATAATTTTCTTGACTCCCCACCTTTCATAGAAAAAAGGCAAAAGGTCGAAAGTTCTTTTTTTAGCAGCTTTCTCGTACTCAAGCATAAGCAAAGGGTTAATACCAGATTTCGCAGTACCCCTTGCCTGTTTATAGAAGAAACGACCGCGACTCTCATTACTGTGTTCATTTTTTCTATCTTTTTTTATTCCTTGAACAGTTGGAAAATTAACAATTTTTGAAAAAAGCACGTCCAAACACTTAACTTTCATACAAATACCCCTTGATTTTATTTAAATTTCAAAAAACTAGCCTTACACTACAATACCCAGCAAATCATGTCAAATAATTTTGAACAAAAAAGGACACCGAGGGACCGGTGTCGAAAGCAAAAAAGGAGAGGTCAGGTAAAAAAAATTCAATACTCCATCTGAAGAAATTCCCAACTTCGGGCATGTTTCTCCGGAATATTTTGCTCGCACTTCTCAAGAACCTTAAGCACGGCCCTTGCTTGTTCAAGCCAATCAGCTAGGTCTAATTCGCAAACAACACCTGATATTAGTCGCTTAATTACAGCGGGCTTTTTTGCGATAATAGCCTTTCTTCTCTTGTTGGATATGCGTCCCCATCTTTTGCGAAAGAATGGGAAAATATCACAGTGTTCAAAGCTCCCATCGATGAGTTCTATTTCAAGGTCCATCTTTTTGCTGGTCGATCTTAACACTCGACCGTTTTTTTCTTCAATATACACAACGCCTTCCTCAAACATCGAATAGTCATTAAGAGTACCAGGAACAGGTACCTGTTCACCCGGAATATACTTAACCGAAACACATCGACAGATCACTTGTCTTCTCCTGATATTGATTTTAAGGAACAGTATCAAACTTTTTATATCACGAGCGAGCAGAAGATGTCAATTTTTTCAAAAAAATATTGAATAATTTAAACACAAAAACAAAAGGCACCGAGACTAGCTCGATGCCGAAACACACTTTCCAGACCAGTTACATCTGTTCGCACTGGTCAGGGTCAATACGACCCTTTTTCCTTGCACGTTCATGATCCCTTGCTCTCAAAAACCACTTCGAGAGCTCCTCTTGATCAACATTACCGTGCTTATCAACCTGTACTTCATCAAGAGGTCTGGTCGCCTCAATATCATCACGGCGTGCTGAAGAAAGTTTTTTCCAGTCGGAATCGTAGAACGACTTAATAATATCATTCTTCAACCGCCTTCCATCACCCATGACCACAGTGAGCATAAGATGAGACTCAACAGTTTGACTCCCAGGAACATAGTCCAATTTAGGATAACACATAGCCATAGGCATACTTCACACCTCCGTATTTTGTTTTCAAGATTACAATACTGGCTATTTATTAGCACAACCGATGCCTTAGTGTCAATTTTTAAGCAATAAAAAACGCCAGTCTCAAAAAGAGAAACTAGCGCCCAACCTTCATCCTTTAACAGATTTGGTTGGCTTAGGCGGCGGGTGGCGGCTTATTCGTTTTCGTTGAACTTGTTGTTCGGATTAGTGCCGTTAAGACACTTTTCCTGGGTATTGTTGGGGTTGGTGATTTCGCACCTTTCCCCAGTCGTGTCAGTACCATTTCCAACGTTCTGTGTGAAAGTAAGATCGAAACCAATGCCGAATTCGAAACCATCAACATTGATCCTGGAAGAACTTTCGAAACGCCCCTTCGAGAACTTGTTGATCTCAATCTTTTCGGCCACCGCATCAGCAATCTTATCTACCGTCTTAAGATTCATGCGCTTTTTTGCCGTGATAGCTGTCGAGATATGCGAAATCTTAACAGAACCATTAACCACGTTTTTTTTCGCGTCCTTTTTGAGCAAACGAACATCTGACTCTTTGGTGCGAATGAATTCCTTCTTGACCGAATCGGAACGAAGAAACTCAGCTTTGAACGTGTTGCGAATGAACTTTTCAGACGAGTCTACAGAAACGGAAGCAGGATTATTCACTTCTAATTTTCTCCTTGATAAAAACAAATGTCATCTACAAACTAGATAAACACGCGCATACTCTGCGAAATTGCGAGAGTATTTAAAAAAGCAAAAAAAAGATAGAACACACTGTTCACTGTCTCACTCCTTTTGTATGAGACAGGCGTATTAGATACAAAAAATTTATATCCATTACGCCTATCTCACTACAAAAACAAATAAGTTACCACTCTTGAATTTACAATGTACTCGAACTTGTCTTTTATAGCACGATGCTGTGTTTTGTGTCAAATTCTTAAAAAGCTAGTTTTTACAATAATAAAACGCCAGCTCCTGTGAAAGAAACTGGCGACCAATCTTCATCTTTTTATAGATTCAAATTGGATTTGTATAATTAATATAGATGGTAACTCTTACCTGCTTCGCTCGTACACAACCTTGATATCTGTCCTAAGCTCGATACCACCAACCTCTTTAATCACAGTTCGTTTAAAATCACCATTCTTCGAAATTTCTTCGGTCATAAGACCACTAGCAACGGTACTAGCAATCTCTTCGTTTATTCCGTGGGTCAATACCACCTTCTTGTTGCGATTGCCAGCTGGTTTAAAAGACGAATTAAAGGTGCCCTTGAGTTTACCACCTTCAATAGGTCTCCAAACCGTAACCTTACGTTCTTTTCCCTGACTCCCAATAGTCTTACCGACAATAGCCTTACCATCTCGCAACAATTGATTTTCACTCTGATCGCGAAAACCCACAGAATCATCTTCCGAAACGACGAAATTTTTCACTTATCGATTTCTCCTTGGGATTTTGAACATTGCGCACCTACAAATATAGTAACGATGCCAGTATACTCTGCGAAATTGCAGAAGTATTAAAAAAACAAAAAAAAAGATAGAACACACCATCCACTGTCTCACTCCTTTTTTATGAGACAGGCGCATTAGATACAAATTTAATTTATACCCATTGCGCCTACCTCAATAAAAGATAAACAAGCTACCACTTTTGATTTTACAACGTACTCGAATGTCGCCTTTATAGCATGTTATGTAGTTATCTGTCAAGTACAATAAAAGATCGATTTTAAAAGACAAATCAAGCAAAAAAATCATTAAAGCTAATTAAAACTTCTTTCGTAAATAAACGATAACATGCCTTCTTTTGAAAGCCCTTCCGTTCATAAGATGCTTACCTGATCTTTCTACTTTTTCGATATCAAAATAAGGCTCGAAAAATTCTATCATTTTTTCCTCCGCCCAAACGTGCTCATATGTGCCATGTTTTGGATGTATATATGAATCCTCCTCGCCCGCGCTGTTTTGTTTCAATAACCTTTCAGCATGCTGGTCTTCCTCTTTCAAAAAAGACTTAAAAAACATCCAACCTCCTGGTTTTATAATTCTAACGATTTCGTTCAGATAAATCACCCTTTCTTTCTCTTTCAAATAATGAGAAGCCATCATATCAATAACAATATCCATCGATTCGTTTTCTAGTTCAAACCGCCCTGCAATGGTTCTGGCCTGAAAAGTCAAAGGAAGACCTTTTGAAGCAGATTTCGCCTGATTTATCGCTTCATCCGATATATCATAACCGTACCCTCGACACCCAAAAGATTCCGAAAGATAAATTAAATTTCTCCCGTTTCCACAACCAAGGTCCAAAACATCAGTTCTGTTGTCCAAAAAACCTTTTCCGTATTCCCGCTCAAGCCATCTTGTGAATTTTTTCAAATCCTCGGCTGGTTCGGTGGAAAGGTTAAAAATGCCAGGTGTGCTGTATTCTTTGTTCCAAAATTTCTTACTATCTTTCATATGCAAAATTTAGCACATAAACAGTCACAAATAAAGAAAAAATAGATATATTGGTTCTTTTTTATTATTTAAATCTATGATAGCTTAATATTTATCATCAAATGAATGAAAATAAACCAAAAATCATAACGGTCGTAGGACCTACCGCTTCTGGCAAAAGTGACATTGCGGTGCTTATAGCAAAAGAAATCAATGGCGAGGTGATTTCAGCTGATTCAAGGCAGGTTTATAAGGGTATGGATATTGGGACAGGCAAGGTGACAGAAGAAGAAAAAGGTGGAGTCCCTCACTATTTGCTAGACGTAGAATATCCCAGAAATGTCTTCACAGTTAGTGATTTTAAAATTTTAGCAGAAAAGGCTATTGCGCAGATTTTAACTAGCGAAAAAACCCCAATAATTTGTGGAGGAACAGGACTTTATGTACAAGCAGTAATCGATGATATGTCTATTCCAGAAGTACCACCAAACAAAGAACTCCGAAAAGAGCTTTCCAAAAAAACACCCGAGGAGCTCTTTATTATACTAGACAAACTAGACCCAAGAAGGTCTCAAAACATTGATCCTAAAAATCCAGTAAGACTCATAAGGGCTATTGAAATTGCAAAAGCGCTTGGAGTTGTACCAGAACTTAAAAAAGATTCTAATAAATTCAATATTCTTGAAATTGGATTACTTCCAGAAATGGAAAACCTAAAAGAAAGAATTAAAAAAAGATTACTAAAGAGAATAGATGCTGGAATGTTTTCTGAGGTTGAAAAACTAAAAAAAAGTGGCGTCTCTTGGAAAAGGCTCGACGAGCTTGGTCTTGAATATAGATATGTTGCAAAATACCTGCAAGGTGAACTTTCCAAAGAAGAAATGATCGAAAAACTAAATTCTGAAATTGTAAAATATGCCAAGCGTCAAATGACTTGGTTCAAAAAAGATAAAAGAATAAAATGGTTCAAACCAGAAGAAACAGAAAAAATACTTGAGCAGGTAACAAAATTTACAAAATAAATCCGGCACCACCCTCCCTCTTGTCATCCCGAGCGCAATCGAGGGATCCCTTAGTGTTTTAGCATAAGCAATTCCTCCACAATGTCGAAATGACAAAATACCTCCCCCTAAACTTCAGCTAAATCATTCCATTGCGGATTGAGAGTTTTAATTAAAACTTCCTTCTTTTTTCTGTTCCAATTTTTCAATTGCTTTTCTCGTGTGATTGCTTGGTTAACATCACCACACTCTTCGTAATATATTAAACGGCTACATGCATATTTTTTTGTAAAACCTTCGACCAGTCCCTGTTTATGTTCAGAAATTCTACGTTCTAAATTATTTGTTACCCCAATGTACAAAGTACCGCTGTGGCTAGCCAGAATATAAATATAATATATATGGTTTTTCATATTTATTTGCTATCACTCCAAACCACCTGTCATCCCGAGCGCAGTCGAGGGATCCCTTAAACGTAGAAGCGATTCCTCGACTGCGCTCGGAATGACAAAAAGAAAAAGCAAAATAGATGATAACCTACTCCTCTTTAAAAACATCCTTCTTTATTTCCTCAAATTCATTTGCAACCTCTTTAAGGCGACCTCGAAGTTCTTTTATAAGCTCGCCACCCTCGCGAACCTTCTTGAGCCCCTCTTCTACATCTATCTCGCTTTCTTTTTCAAACCAGTCTGCAATAGCTTCAAGTTTTTTTAATGATTCTGCGATTTCGTTTTTCTTATTTGCCATTTTTTTATTTTTTTAATTCATAATTCGTAATTTCTAATTCCTAATTATTTTAACCTCGGATTCAACTTCCCCATCTTTTAATTTTGTTGTTATTTTTTCACCCACCCTAATGTCGTCTATATTTTTCAAGACTTTCCCTTTTTCATTAAAAACGATACTATATCCTAATTTTAAATTTCTTTCAGGATTAGCCAAAACAATCATTTTCTCAATACTAGATATTTTGTAAAGCATCTTGGTAATACTTTCAGCAATTTTACCAAGTCCATCTTTTGTAATCTTTCTAGAGAGAATATCAAACTGTGAAAATATTTGCTTAAAACCAGAAGAAATCCTTGACGCAAGTGTTCCGACCTCTCGAACCCTCCTATCCAAATAAAACTGAAAATGTGTAACTATTCCTTTTTTATAAGTTGGAATCTTTTGCGCTAGTCTATTGAAATTATAAGTAAAACCACTAAAAATCTGGCGTTCCATAACGGGCAAGCCAAGCAAGATATCATCCCAGCTTTTATTTATTTCATAAGCCGTCGCTGTCGGCGTAGACACATACGAATCAGCAACAAGACAAGCAATTGGAACATCTACCTCATGTCCAATTCCACACAAAACAGGTATTTTAGAAGCAAATATTTCCCTACAGACCTGTTCATTATTAAAAGCCTGCATACTCTCCAAACTTCCGCCGCCTCGCATCAAGACAAGTATGTCTAAACCCGGAATATTTTTATTAAACCATTTTATTCCACCAATGATTCCAGGTACAGCATCAGCTCCCTCAACGCGAGAATTATAGAAATCAATTTTAAAACCAAGCGGCTTTAAATTCCTTAAAAAATCGTGGATAACCACACCGTCTTTAGAAGAAATAACCCCAACTCTCTTAATAAATTTATCAAAAGGACGTTTTCTAGCAAACAAACCCTCAAGCTCGAGCTTTTTCAAAAGCAAGACATAAGCCTTCTTCAGAGAACCCTCGCCAAGTGGCTCGATCGACTCCACATTAAAACTAAAAGTTCCCGCAAGTTTGTATATCCTAGGAAAACCGCCGACTTTTATCTCCATTCCGTCCTCGAGTAAAACTCCAGATTTTCTATATGTCCAAATAGAAAGAAAACATTTTAAAATAGAACCATCCTGCTTGTCTTTCAAAGAGAAAGAAGCCCATTTATCATGAGCTTTGAATTCCGTAACTTCACCAACAACGAAATTCTTTTTACTTTTTAAATATTCGTTCAAAGATTCAAGAAATTCACCAACCGTGAAAAAATCTTTCTTATCTATTTCTTCTTTTGGCTGATCAAAATCAAAAAGCGAACTTAATTTATTCTCAGAAGAATCATTATCTTTGTTTTTCTTACCCCTTGGCATGTTTGAGATATTCTAACACTACAATGCCTAATTTCATAGATTGATGACCAGTTAACTTAATGATATATTCCTGTCGGGTAAGTACATTTAAAAGGAGTATGCGATGGCAAAACTGACCGTTGTAACAGGCCCAATGTTCTCGTTCAAGACACAGACGCTCAAAAGATTCATCGAACGTAAGCAGTTTTCAAGACTGGAAACACTTGTCATCAAAACAGACATCGGTCTTCGACAAGGCCCCAGGGACATTCAAGCGGAAATTGTCAGAAACAAAGAAGAAGTAGATATTATTCTTAAAAAGTATAATCCAGACTTCCTTGGTGTTGAAGAGTGTCAATTTTTTGGACCGTGGATTGTCGATGTTATCGACCGACTGATGGAAAAAAACGTAACCCGAGATTTCGAAATTGTTGTGGTTGGCCTCGATATGGATTCAAATAAAAAACCATTCGGCGTTATGCCAATTTTAATGGCAAAAGCCAACGAAGTTATCAAGGTTACCGGAATCTGTACTATGTGCAAAAAAGACGGCAATCTCAGTTACTTAAAAAGAAAAGATACTGCGCAAAAAGATGCTGCAGGTAACACAATCAAAGCCGGCGACCTCGATGAATATGAAGTCAGGTGTGCTATTTGTCACAATTTGGCATGGTAGTTTTGCCCATTCGCCTTCCCCACCAAAAGTGGGGATTTTTCTTTATTATTCAATTTATATTGTTTAAAATAGCCATATTTTAAAATAAACAACATATTAAATTCAATGGGGTTGATTTTTTTATCAAATTGTACTATTATCTTTGAATCGCAACATTTTTCATTAAATAAATTTTATGCCACAGAAACGATTAATTAAATTAGCTTGTACCACCTGCAAAAGGATTAACTATTGGACTAGCAAAAACAAAAAGCTTGTTACAAGGAAACTTGAATACTTAAAATTCTGCAAATGGTGCACAAAGAAGACTAAACACAAAGAGGTTAAGAAATAATTTAAAAACCGTCCACAAGGGCGGTTTTTTGTTGCTTAGATAAAGTAAGGCAAAAATACTCTTCAGCAACCTTACACAATAAAACAAAAAAAGGAATCTTCCATTACATGGACGGTACACCTTTTGGATATTTTGTTCGTGCTTTGCACTTCAAAATATGCTCAAAAGGTCTTCGATTCCTACGCGTAAGGCATTTAGTATGCCTTACTAGCTTCCGCACAAAATCCGCCCTTTTCAAGGCGGATTTTTTTTGCGGGAGCTGTAGGAATCGAACCCACGACAGCGGTTTTGGAGACCGCAGTTATACCATTTAACTAAGCTCCCGAATAATTACATATGTGTAATGTATGCGGTAAATATTATAATATATCTAACTTTTAAGCAATTAATAAAATATTTTAACAACTATCTTGCCACATCAAAACTACAATCTTTTTTATTTTCAATATTAATTAGGTATTCGTCACAAAATTCAATTGTACTAGAAGCATTAAACAATTTGGGTCTATTGCCGACAATATCAAAAGGAAAAATGTTAAAAGTATTCTTTCCTTCTCCCAAAACAGCACTAACACCAATCCCCTTTTTTGAATATGAATTTACTTGGTCGAAAATAAAAAATACCAACAACGATAATTGCACAAAAGAAAAAAAGCAAAAGTTATTGCTTAGGAAATCTACCTAAACTTTTGTTATCTTTAAATGGTTCTTTTTTTAAATCAATTATTGGTAAATTTTAATGTAGAAACTATTGAATCCCACCCATTTTTTCCAGCTGCAAGATGCAAAAGTGCCTGTGGAAAATCTTGATGACCATATAACACAAAGACATGATCTTTGTTTTCAGCTATATACGTCAAAGTACATAGCTCAGCATTTTTGCAGCCAGTGTATTGCTCCTTCGACATAATACCAATGGTAAAAACATTATCGTAATCTTCTAAACCGAACACCGAAGCACCTTGCTCTTCTTTTACACGATAATCCTTCCACAAAGGTGGAAACTCCAAAGTAAAACCATATTTTTTATTCTCATATATTGTGCTTTTTTCATCTGGTATTTCGGCTGTAAACTTAAATGTAGATATAATCTTTTCATAATCAATCTTTTCTTTGGGGGTTAAAAGTTGCTCTTTTCCATCAATAATCCTCGAATAGGCAATTCGAACAAGACTTTCATTGTTTCTTTTAATGAATACCTCCATTCCAAATTGGTCACTACGAGAAGCGGATTGGTGGCCATTAATAGGATTAATATCTAGAGACATCTTAATTGAATCAACATATGAATTATCTTGAAAATTTACAACAAAACCACTTTCTAAGGGTGACGAAACAAGTCGTGTCTCATAAAATAGAGGTTTCCACTCTTTTGGGTGTTTAAACTCGAAAGCATACTTGTCATTTCTGTATATCTCCCAATTTGAAATATCGGTATTTTCTATTTTTGGCTTATTATTGTTGCCTAAAATCTTTTGCTTATCCAAAGTGTCTTTATTATCTATATTCTCTAAAAAATCATTTGCTATATAATAAGGTGGGGAATTTTTTTCTAAAATTTTATCCACCATAGACCGATAAAAAACTTGAGTTAACAAAACAGCTTGTACGCAGATGATCCCCAAAAAAAGAAACATTATTACTTTCTGAATTGGTTTTAACATATTATATTTCTACCAAAGTTTTAAACTACCTTCAAAATTATTTTTTGCGAATTTCCATTTAATATTATTATTTTCGAATCCTCTCATGGTCGTAATTGTATCACCTCAAAATAACAACCTACACTACCCTTAATATCACCCAAGTATTTATCACAAAATTCGATTGTACTAGAAGCATTAAACAATTTGGGTCTATTGCCGACAATATCAAAAGGAAAAATGTTAAAAGTATTCTTTCCTTCTCCCAAAACAGCACTAACACCAATCCCCTTTTTTGAATATGAATTTACTTGGTCGAAAATAAAATTACCGAGGGAATAAAAGATGGCTCTATTTTTATAAATCTCAATAGGCTGAATTACATGAGGATGGTGACCATAAACAATATCAGCGCCAGAATCTACTAGACTATGTCCAACGTTTTTCTGACTCTCTGATGGCAAAAAATCATACTCATTTCCCCAATGAATGTTAACAACAACATAATCATTTTCTATCTTTAATTTCTCTATTAAAGAATAAAATTTATTAATATCAAATACAAATGTAGACTCATCTATACCAACAAAAGCAACTTTCTTACCTTTTACCGTTTCAATCTTATAAGTATCCTCGATTTTCAATCCACCAAAGTGGCCAATCTTATTTCTATCCAAAATTCCCACAGTCTCTTTGTGACCAGCCCGATAATAGTCGAGCATATGGTTATTCGCCAAATTAACAAGATTATAATTGTTTTCCTTAAGCAAAACGGCAATTTCTGGATCAAATTTAAAATTATATTCTTTCTCTTGACCAATATTACTTGTCGTAATTGGCCCCTCTAGGTTTAAAATCTTAAAATCATAATCCTCTGCAAAACGAGCAGAATCTTTCTGAATCAACTCAAAAGGGTCTTTACCATTATTCATCACAGCCCTAACGCCTCTATCGAACATAGCATCACCAAAAGAAAGAATATAAATATTTTTATCTATCTTCTTTGGAATTTCATTGCTTCTAAAAATACCTTGAGTCACAAACGAATAAGATTTACTAGTCAAAAAAAATAACGCACTAAAAAATACCAATATCAAAAAAGCTATTGTTGAGCCAATAAAAAAAGACATTATTCCCTTTTTTTTATTTGAATACAACACTGACGTAATTAAAATTATCCAATACTAATTTTCTTCATAGTTACTAAAGCAACTCATTTCCTCAATCTTAGCCCTTGTTTTTTCGTCAGCAATCCCACTTTGTTTGAAGTTGTAATTTTTTTGAAATTCTTTTACCGCATTGACTGTCGAAAGTCCATAAAAACCATCAGGAACAAAATCAAAATAACCCTCATTTTTTAAGAAATCCTGTAGAATTTTCACGTCATTTACTCCACCTTCGTCTTTTGATAAATACCTTAAATCACCATCCAAGATAAAGCAGGTATTATTTTCTCCAATTGCGATTCCTTTTACAAAAGAAAAACCTCTATTCTTAGACATATCATTGCGAGACCAAGTTTCTGGACTAGAATCGGTTATTGTATACACACCTGGTTCCAAAATAATATTTGGCATGGCCTCCCAAACCACATTTTGTGCCCCTCCTTGCCCATCTTGACCCACAGAATTCCAGCTACCGAGGATATTTCCATCTTTGTCTTTTAATCCAATATAGCCAGGAAAAGCCCCTTGCGCATTATTCCAGTGGTAATTGGAAATATATGTGATTTTATGTTTCTTATCAATCCTAAACGAAGTATCTCTTGTTGGATCATTCGAAACACCGCCAGGGTTGATATTATTAAACAAAATTACACCCTGAATTTCCACCCCTATCCATGGCCAATTTGTATTAGTCTTCAACAAAGACTCAGCATCTTCAGCACTGATGTGTGTAGTCGTGGCGGTAATTTCTTTTTTAAAATCGGAAACTTTCCATTCATTTGTAACTTCACCAACAACCGGCGTCGTATATTCATAAGGCTTACTTGAAACAACATAAAACCAATAAAATATCTGAGCAAAAAAAGCTAAAAACAAAACAAGGCTCACAATAACCACAATAAGTGGAATATTGGGGCCAGTGTCTATGTTCTTATATTTATTTTGAAGATTTATCTTATTAAGGTAGTCGCTCTTTTTTGGTACTTCCATATATTTCCCGTAAATTTTTATTTCTTAGCGAAGTGTTCAGAAATTGATTTTATTCCCTCCATTACTTCAAGAGGCAATGCGTAGATAATAGTCTGTGATGGACTCGTGGCAGTGCTTTCTATTGCCTTCAAGGTTCGAAGTGTCATACCACCAGGAACTGATGCTAGGTTTACTGCTGCTTTTTTCATATCTTCTGAGGCTGAGAGCTCTCCTTGCGCTCTAATAATAGCTGATCGTCTCTCCCTTTCTGTCTCTGCTTGCCTTGCCATTATTCTCTTCATATCAGCAGGAAGTTCAATATCCTGAATTTTTATCTCCAAAACATTTACCCCCCAAGCACCAGTTGCCTGATCAACTATCTTTTTTATTTCATCCGCAATTCTATCTCTCTCTGCAAGCAAAGTATCAAGCTCAACACTTCCTGTAACGTCTCTCAAGGCAGCTTGTGAATACTGAGATACAGCCACCATGTAGCTCTGAATTTCCAATATCGCAAGTTCTGCATTTTCAACTTTAAAATAAACCACCCCGTTAATTCCAACGGGAACATTGTCTTTTGTTATTGCTTCTTGCTTTGGAATATCAACAGTCCTTGTTCTCATATCTACCTTTATCATCGACTGAACAACAGGGAAAATCCAATTGAGCCCCGGCCCTCTCGTAGAAGAATATTTACCAAAAGTTAAAATAAGCCCCTTTTCATATTGATTTATAACCCTAAGACCAGAAATTAAAAACAAAAATAAAATAGGAAACACTGGAAGTATGCCTAAAAATATAATCTCCATAAATTTATATAATTAAATTATTAATTCTTTAATTATAACATAAAAATCAAAAAACCGCCATAGTTGTGAAAATAAAGTTAAATGTAAAAAACCGCCAATTGCATTTGCAACTGGCGGTATGATAATGAAAACTATTCAGTGACGCAATAAGGCCCAGAAACAACCGTTAACCTTGAAACGTCTCCTTTGTAATATTTGCTGTATCCTGGCCACGATTTAATCGTGCCTTTTACAATATAAATATTGTTCTCACTGTCCACAAACCCTGTTCCACTTTCTCCCTTGACGCTGGAGCAATCAATAACAAACGAGCTTGGATCATCGTCATTCATTTCAACAGCTGCAATCACATCAACGACCTCTCCACTTACCAAAGACCTTAATCTTTGTTTACAAGAAGAGAGTGTTGTTGAAGAGGCAACAATACTGTCCATACGGTCCGAATGATAACTGATTGTTGCTATCTTGCCACAATCCAAAACAACAACATCAGGAAAACACTCCTTCCCTCGTACAAATTCGGAGAATTTATTTAAACCACTAAAAAAATGCCTGATATCATTCTCCCATGGTCTAGCAACCCGAAACGCGTAAGCTGAGGGAGTTTTGTTATTAACGAACAAGTGTTCTGACGTTATTACCTGCCCCCTCCCATGCTTCAAGAAATAAGAACCACACCCGATAAATTTTCCTCCACCCCTCCCATCCAACCGATAAATCATAACCGGAACAAACTTGTTTGAAACAACCTGACCCAGCTTCCTGGAGCTTTTCTCACGAACAATATCCTCCACTGAAGATTCCCTGTTGAAAAAAATAGACACAAATATAATCACAAAAACAGTAACCATGATTTTTGCGAATAAAGAAGCCAAAGCTACATCTTTTACTACTTTTTTATCATTTTTCAAAGTACTTCTCCTTTTTCTGTTTTTAATTGATTAGATCTAGCTACCTTTGAAGTATAACATACCTATTCAAGTTTGTCAAATAATCACAACCGATTATCCATTAAGCAAAAAGACTGTTATTTTGCCTTAAAATCTGCTAGATTTAGTTCACCCTGTTTAGTAAAATTTTAGAATAAAATTTAAAATTTGCTAAATTGTGATTGGGTAACAACAAAACTAGAAATTGAGTCGAAATTTATTGATATTAATTAATAAGTAAAAGCAAATTTTTACTTAACAGGGTAAATGCAAACAGCAAACAATTGGAAAGATTATGAATTATTAGATTCTGGCGACGGGGAGAAGCTTGAACGCTGGGGTTCTTCCACAAACAGCTTTATCCTATCTCGTCCTGACCCGCTGGCTATTTGGCCCAAAAAGCTCTCAAAGAAAGAATGGAGTGACGCAGATGCCCATTATCTAAGGAGTGAAGAAGGTGGCGGAAAATGGTCAGTAAGAAACCAAATGCCAGACAGGTGGGAGGTAAAATATTCCAACCTTAAATTCATAATTAAACCAACACAATTTAAACACACAGGCCTATTCCCTGAGCAAGCCGTGAACTGGGACTGGATGATCAATAAAATAAAAGAGTCGAAAAGAGAAATTAACGTCTTAAATCTTTTTGCTTATACCGGCGGAGCTACTGTTGCGGCAACATATGCCGGCGCAAAAGTTTGCCACGTTGATTCCTCAAAAGGAATTGTCGGCTGGGCAAAAGAAAATGCCGAGATAAATAGCTTTGGAGATAAAGTCAGATGGATTGTTGACGATGCAGTAAAATTCGTCGAAAGAGAAGCCAAAAGAGGCACAAAATACGACGCAATAATAATGGACCCACCATCATTTGGACGAGGTGCAAAAGGTGAAGTCTGGAAAATAGAACAAGACCTCTGGCCCCTTATCGAGAAATGCAAAATGATCCTCACCAACAATCCCCTATTTTTCCTCGTTAACTCCTACTCAACAGGAATGTCTCCAACAACAGTTAAAAATATCTTAATTAGCGCCTTCGGTAATCTCAGCGGAAAAATCGAATCATCCGAAATCGGCCTCCAAGAAAAAGGAAGCGAAAGAATATTACCTCAAGGAGTTTTTGGAAGGTGGGAAAAATAAAACTATTTATATAAAACTTGCTCTCTGAAGTCCTTCAGAAGCTGAAAAACCACTGTTCTATCATCATACGAAAGATCTTCGATTTTATATTCTACATTTTTGACTTTAACAACTTTTTCTGTATTTGCCCCACCGTCAGAATAAACCTCTCCCAAAAACCTCAATTTATAAGAAACGGCCCATAGACCCTCGCAGGTTGTCGTTTCTTTTTCAGATAAAATACCCCTTGAACCTAAATATCTTATTAATTCAACAACAGCAGAGGGAATACTGTCAACTTCAGCTTTTGCAATTTTCCCGTCTTCTATTGCCTGAAACAAAAGCTGGTTCATTTTAAAAACCAAAGTCCTCTGCATTGATTCTTTAATTTTTTTGATAATATTACCGCTTGCAACCGAAGAATATAATTCTTCAAAATCAGCTATAAAAGAATTCTTTTCCTTGGTTCCAATCTGAAGATCTCTCTCAACAAACGACGACAAAAGATAGGCCGACTTATTTTCAAAAAGATAATTTTTCGCCTTTTTAACTATTTCTTCCCCGTTTGTAAATAGCGGCTCCATCGTTATTATTTCAGTTGGCTCCTCTTCTTGTCTCTTTTTTGATAACTCAATATCAAATTCTTTAATTCTACTCACAATACTAAAAGGTTTTCTATCCTCTTTACCCAATCCCGCATCAGGTCTCAACTTTTTCTCTTTAATTAATTCGCCCATCTCAGGAGAAAGAACATTATTTACAAATTCTTTTATCTCTTGCATAAACTTATCCTTGTCGATATCCGCAGGAATTTTTTCATCATCAAGAAGAATATTGTAGTCCAAATCCGAACCAAGAACAGTCTCAGATCTACCTAAACTTCCAGTTATTATGGGTATTAGTAATTCTCGATATAATGACAATTGTTTTTTATCACTAATTTTATCACCCACCTTATTAAAACACTCATTCCACACAAACCTCATAAGCACTACTCTTTTTTCTGTGAAATACTTTGCAGAATTCTCAATATTACCAATACGGATGCTCGGTTTGTTTATTTCATCTGTATTAATACCTTCCCTAAACATAAGGTTTCTAATATTCTTCTGATATTCCAAATTTTCAAAATATAGTGTTTGGGGCGGTGTAATATATTCAAGTTGGCCTTCAAATGCGTCAATAAAACCATGTGGCTTTCTCTCTATACTTTTTATTGTTTCTATGTTTTCAGAAATACTTTTTGGTTTTTTATCAAAACCTTCTGGATATATAAACAAGGCATCCCTAGCTTTCCACCTATTTTTACTTGCGGTATCTCCCCTTATCTGTTCCATTACTTCCCCAAACGAAGACGTCTGATACCATCCAATATCCTTTTTATTTAAATCGTTCTTTTTTAAGAAATCAACCAAGACCGCAAGATCAAAAGTCTTTTCCTGTTCCAATCCTGAATTCAATTGTTCTCTAACAAAATCGAAGCCTTTTTCAATTACGATTTTATGTTTCGTGACCTCTCCGCTATTTTTTTGCTCTAGATAATATTTATACACACTATCGATAACTTCTGAAGGATAGCCTTGTCTGTGTAAAGAACCATAAAAAACCTTCATTTCATCAAATTCATCAGGGGTAAATAAAATCTCTGTGTCGCTTTCTCTTACAATTGGAATATAAAAACCATTCATAGCAACAGCTTTTTTTTGTTCGAACACATCAACTTCATCTTTAACAACGATACTTGAAATCATTGTGCTTGGTAACCCCAGGATAATACATTTATGAGCCGGTCCCATACTAAAAGCATCATCTTCACTACCACTTGGACCATAGTATTTATGAGGGTACCCAGAAATGTCTCCATAAACCCTATTTACTAGAGCGCCGTGAAGATTATCATAAGATGGCAGTCGGCTTAACAATGTCATTCCAATTTTATCATAATATTTAGTAGCTGATATATGCAAGCCAAGATTATTTTCCTGTTTAGCACCTAATTCCCCCAAAAGCGCATCACAAAAAGCAGCTTCTTCAAGAATTGGCAAAGTCACCTTCTCGGGTCCAACTTGAGATACACTTGTCTCTTTTGGCACAATTAATTCGACTTTTTCTTCTTGGGAAATATTTTTATCATTTATTTTAGTAAAAAGCTGTCTATTCCTTTTATCTGCTTTTTTAATATTTCCCCTAATCCTATTTATTTTACTTTCAAGATCCGCTTTTTTGTTCTCATCCTGTTCTCGAGAAAGTAGCTTCTCAAAATACACCATCATGCTATGACTACCGGATTCGATCAAAAGCCCTTCCTCGTCCTTTAAAACTATTTTTTTATATGCCTCAGTTTTTGATATCCCGTTGTCAATAGAAAGAGACTGTATTTCTCCTAAAAATTGTTTGTCTTTGGAATCGATATCGGGATCATATAATTCTAAAAATAAACTTCTTTTGTCTATTACACTACTATCTGAACTCTGAAAAACCCTGGATATTTCAAGCATCTTCCCAGACAAGATCATCGCTAAGTCATCACGATCCTCTATTTTACCTATAAACTGAACAATTTTGTTCGTAATCAGATTAGTGGCCTTCCCGAGCTTTGTCGGATTAGTAAATAACTCTTTTAACACTGGGTTTACTGCGATAATTAAATTTATTATGGTCTTCTGTTTCGCTTCATTCTTGGATTCATCTTCATCTAATTTAATCATTCTCAGTATCTCACCGAAATTGTTAACAGCAAGAAGTTTATGACAAAATAAAATAGACGCGGAGATGTTTTTATTTGCCAAGTGACCAAAAGATTCTTTCAACGACTCGGCACTCATAAAATCACCCCATTTCAAAATAAATTCTTCTGACCAGCTAGCTCCCATTACCTCCTCAACTTTAGACAAAAGGGCACTTTGGACGTCGGTGTTATTCTTAAACGATTCCGTCCATTCAGAAAGTTCTCCTTCCGCGCTGACATTTTGAATAAATTCACGTGCGGAAGAAAAATTAGCCCCCAACGTCAATCTTTGAGCAAAAGATAACGCCTTCTCTTTTCCATAGTGATTGATAATTCTAAAAAAGGATTTAAATTTATGTGCCCTAAACTCATCTTTTTCTTCCTTTATTTTAAGAAAAACTTCATCAATCCTCTTATCGATTATCGGAACAATCTCTTCTTCGTTTAACATTATTAAGTTTTCAACTGCCGGAGTAAATTTATCAAACGTTATATTTTGCACATAATTTTTGATTTTATCCTGCACTTCGGGAATAAATTTAAGATTTTCCGGGAGTCCTTCTAAGTCGCCGTCTTCTAAGACGTAAGGATACCCAATGTCAATCTTATGTATAAAAATATTTAATTTTATTTCTTCTACTGCGTTATCGATCAACACTGGGTCATTGGTTATAGATTTAAGACCCTTCGTAAAATTAGCGAGATTCGCTGGACTAAAAAAATATCCGCTGTATTTCTTTATAACCTCGCCTAAATGTTCTTTAAGCAGTTTGTCTACAAATTCATCTCCAATATTATACTCTTTTTTAAATTTCCCTAACTTCTCCCAATCGAGATATTTCAGGTTGTTTTCATAAAATATATTTTCAAATGCTTTTTTATCAATAGACTCGACTTCTTTTTTTGACAAGTCGAAATTTTTTTCTGCCTCTTTTGCTTGTTTTGTCGTTATACCATAATCATCAAGAGCGTGTGCTTCATAGGAATTGGCTATCCTCTTCGCTAATAAGTTTTGCACAACTTCCGATATTTGCTCTTTATCCAAATCGTATTTAAGAGCCAATTTATCAGTTTGTCTCTTTAGATAATTCAAATCTCTTTCCCTTGAGTTTTCAAGAAAAACAATCAAAGTTTCTTGAATATAGGACTTACTTAATCCCAATTTTGTTTTAAATTTCCCCTCAACAATTTCCGTTAATTTCGCAAACCTACCTTGATCATTTACAACACCAGAAAAACCTTCCTCCTTTACAATCTCTGATAATTTATTCTTTAACACCTCAATCACTTTTTCAGAAACATCATAATTCCCATATTTTTCTTCGGCACTATCAAACGACTCCTCATTTATTAACTGGATCAAATCCTCCTCCGACCTTTTTTCTCTGTCGCCTAATTTACCCCCCACTTCTTCTTTTAATTTCCCATCCTCATTAAAAATTCCACCGCTAGAATCTTGCGGTTTAGTAATTGCATTTATTTGCCTTAGTTCATCTTGGACACGCTCCTTCAATGTTCCATCACGATTAAGAATGTTAGCCCCCCTTACCCCTTCTCCACTTTTATCAAAAATATTCAAAATTTCGCTTTTTAATTTATCTTGAGCCTCTCTTTCTTCTTTCAACTTCTTCTCTGCAATCAACTTATCAACTTCCTGTTGAGTCTTTTTAATCTTCTCCAAATATTCAGAATTGTCAACGATGTCTCTTTCGTCTAATTTAGCCATTTTATTCATCTTGTCGCTAGTAGTCTGTTTATGGAACGGAACACCAAAATCTTCATTAAATTTAGACATTTTCTTATGTAATTATTTTAAACACAATAAATTATACCAAATAAACACCCAAAAACACACCCCACAATACCTCACTATAGTATTATGACGATTGCGATAATACTATAGTGAATATGTTATTTCGCAGTTGCTCCCTCTTTTAGATTCATTCGCTGTAAGGTGCCCTTTGCGCCTAATTCAAAAATATCAACATGGTCCACTAATCCCCTATTTTTTAGATCAAAAATAAATTCTTCTGGTATTTTAGAAGTGCCAATCCATAAACTTTTTTGTGCCATATTAAAATCTAAATAACCAAGAACTTCTCTAAGCCATGCTCGATGTTTCCCGTATTTTTCTGGTATATCAAAAGCCACGATAATACTTTTGTCTGTTTTTTCTACTTTATAATTTATATTATTTTTAGAGTTCAGAGCTCTAAGCCTAATTCTCTCCAATTTTTTAATACCCAAATCCGTAATACTCCAAACAGAATCATTATCCTTATTATCTTTGTGAACAAAACCTTCCCTTTTTAAATAATTTAACAAGTTGTAAAAATTCTGTTTGCTTATAGGTTTTACACCACCTTTTTTCTCCCCTTTCGAGTTACCATGCAAGCTTTCTCTAAACAGCCGATATGACTCGCTACGAGAATGTATCATCATCTCTGATAATTCTAAAGTCACCTGCGCGCTTTCTTTTAGTATTTTTAAAATTATTTCCGAAGCATTGATCATGGTAATATTATACGCTTACTATAGTAGTATCGCAATCGTCTCAGTACTATAGTAAGATTTTAAAAAACACCTTACTGTCTTTTAGATGAAAAGTGTATTTTTAAATAGGGACCTGTAACAACTGCGGTAATTCTATTTATATTTACTTAAAAACTCCTCCTTAAACTCGAAGAAATTTTCGTCTAAAATTGACTGACGGATTTTTTTGACTAGATTAACTATAAAATAAAGATTGTGAATTGAAGCAAGACGATAGCCGAGTAATTCTTCTGTCCTAAATAAATGAGCTAAATATGCTCTTGTGTAATTTTTGCAGGTGTAACATTCGCAATCTTTTTCTATCGGAGTGAAATCGGTTTTAAATTTTGCGTTATTTATATTTAGTCTCCCCTCGCTTGTTTCTAGCGCACCATTTCTGGCCATTCTTGTCGGAGCAACACAATCAAAAGTATCTACACCATTCTCAATACCACCAAATAAGTCCTCAACGGCACCAATACCGAGAAAATGCCTTGGTTTGTCTTCAGGAAGCACTTCGTTGACCCAAATTAGGGCTTTGTAGACATCTTCCTTATCGAAGGAGCCTCCTATGCCAAATCCGTCGAAGTCCATTGCTGATATGACTTTTGCGCTCTCTTTTCGTAAGTCTTCAAACCTACCTCCTTGAACTATTCCAAGGAGTGCGCGATTCTCAGAATCAAGTTCTTTGTGCCTTTTCAGTGACCTCTCAGCCCATCTATGAGTTCTCTCCATTGCCTCTTTTTGATATTCGTAAGGAGCTAATGGTGAAGTACATTCGTCAAAAGCAAAAATCATATCGGCGCCAATATTATGCTGAATTTCGATTGATCGTTCTGGAGTAAATCTATGTTCGCTTCCATCCAAAAAAGATTTAAAAGTTACCCCATCTTCATCTATTTTTGCGAGTTTACTGGAAACGTTTTCTTCCCTGCAAAGATCTTCCTGGATTCCTGCCTGCTGGTAGGCAGGGCTTTCGCCCACAGCTCGCAATGACGAAGACTCAGGCACAGAAATAACTGGATCCTGGATCGAGTCCGGGATGACGAGAGGTTCGGGTGCTGTTTTTTTAACTCCAAATTTATTTGTCTTATTATCCATCGCAACGCCAAGAGAAAAAACCTGAAATCCTCCTGAATCGGTGTATGTCGGCCCGTTCCAATTCATAAATTTATTAAGACCACCAGCTTTTTTTAAAAGCTCGTCACCAGGCTCGAGATAAAGGTGGTATGTATTAGAAAGAACCGCCTGTGTTCCTAAAGAAATCAAATCTTCAGGGGTAAGAGATTTCACAGTGGCTTTCGTTCCAACAACAATAAAAGCTGGTGTTTCTATGTCGCCGTGCGGAGTATGTAAAATTCCCGCTCTTCCTAGGCGGTCTTCAAGTCTTTTCTTAATCTCAAAATTTATAGGTTTTTTCATAAGCAATATCCTCAAAAAAGACAATGCAGACCAATAATTTAAACAAGGGATTCCTCGGCTTTCGCTCGGAATAACAAGGGGAGGAACACGCAATAATATATCTTAAAAAGGCCTTCTTGTCCTTTGATATATATAATTCAATATTTTCCAAACAATAAAGGAGAATATGACTATTATAGTAAGCGGGTCATTTATAACAAATTTATAGACAGCAATCAAGAAATCAACAACAAAAGAAAGTGGCCCTGTAAGCTTAGATATTCCTGTTTTATCAGAAATACTCTTCACTGTATTAACCACCGAAGACGGTATGTAGGAAATAATTTTATCTTTCGCCTTGTCTACGCTTTCTCTAGTTATCTCCTTCGGAGCAACAGCATCTACACCATCTTTCAACACCTCAAGATTTTCTTTTATCTTTTCTTCTGCAAAACTCGAGCTTGTACCAAATCCTTGGTCTGGATTTATTATGTCGTTGTTCTTATTAACAGAAACCACTGATGTCACAGCAACAGGTGGGTCTATTATTTTTCTCTCACTAATACCGCTTATGCCATTATCTAAAATAACTGGCTGCAGAGCTTCACCAACAATAGATATCTTGGGGTTAACTATTTTAGCAGTAATCTTATTATTCCCCCTTACAGCGAGCCAATCGCACCATACCTCCTGAGTCCTCCCTGCAGTTAAGGCAAAATCCCCTTTGCAAATAGACTTACTATTATTCTCAAAATCAACTTCACCTAGTAAGTCATTTTCCGAGCCATTAAAAAGTATTGTGTAAATTCGAATTTTTTCGCCAGCATAAAAAGGGTCTTTTGAAAACCAAATTCCACTTTTTATAAAACCAGTATTAGGAAGCGAGGTTTCCGCGGCAAAAGAAACAGGCGTTAATATTAAATTAACCAAAACAAACCCGATAAGTATTTTGTTAAATATATAATTCGTAATTGTTAATTATTAATTTGTAATTAATTAAACATCAATATTGGCCAACTTTGCATGACTCTGGATAAACATTTTTCTTGGCAAAACCTCCGAACCCATAAGAATATCAAAAGTACTATCGGCCTCCATGGCGGAATCAATTGTAACTTGTTTCAGTATTCTTCTGTCAGGATCCATTGTCGTTTCCCAAAGCTCGCTTGGGTTCATTTCTCCAAGACCCTTGTATCGCTGAACAGAAATTTTAGAAGCTCTTTTTGCAACAGCCTCTTCTCCTTCATCCTCCTCTCCACCCTCTGAAGCACCTTCAGTTTCTTCAAGAACGTTAACATCTCCCCCAATTTGCTTCATTACCTTATCTTTCTCTTCGTCACTATAAGCATAATAATTATTTTTACCCTTTTTGAGTTTATACAATGGCGGTTGTGCAATATAGATATGACCAGACTCTACAAGCGGTTTAAAATGCCTATAAAAAAGAGTGAGCAATAATGTGCGAATGTGTGCACCGTCGACGTCCGCATCGGTGGCAATAATAACTTTGTGGTATCTTAATTTTGATTGATCAAAAATATCTCCAATAGCTGTCCCAAGTGCAATGACTAATGATTTGATTTCAATAGATGAGAGAACCTTATCAAGTCTTGCTCTTTCAACGTTCAATATTTTACCCTTAAGCGGTAAAATAGCTTGGGTTCTTCTATCTCTACCTTGTTTTGAAGATCCGCCTGCGGAATCTCCCTCAACAATAAATAATTCAGCTTCCTCTGCTTTTCTGGTCTGACAGTCTGCGAGCTTTCCAGGAAGACTTAATCCCTCAAGAGCACCCTTTCTAAGAACACTGTCTTTCGCAGCCTTTGCAGCTTTTCTTGCCTTCATAGCAAGAAGAATTTTATTTACAATAGCTTTGGCATCATCTGGCTTTTCTTCGAGGAAAGCTGCGAAAGCTTCTCCAAAGACTGTCTCTGTGGCTCCTCTTGCCTCAACGTTACCCAACTTAGCCTTTGTCTGACCCTCAAACTGAGGATCTCTTAGTTTAACAGAAACAATTGCAGTCACACCCTCTCTCACATCATCACCAGTAAAACTATCCTCATCTTTTGCACCGTTTTTCTTTGAATAATCATTCAAGATTCTTGTAAGTGCTGTTCTGAAACCAGTTAAATGCATACCACCATCTGGGGTGTTTATATTATTCGCGTAGCTAAGCTCTCTTGAGGAGATATCGTCAACATACTGAAGAGCACATTCAACAACTAAACCATTCGCTTCCTTTTCAACATAAAAAATATTTCGATGTACTGCAACTTGTTTTAAATTGTAAAAACTTACAAGGGACAATAATCCACCTTCAAAATAAAAAGTCTGAGAAGGGATATCGAGACCAAGATCACTTAAATAGAAAGCTTCAGTTAAATCTGTTTTTGGATCAATGTTCCTAGCATCAACAACTCTTATTCTTAATTTCTTTACCAAATATGCCTGCTGACGCATATGGTTGACCACTCTGTCCCAATTAAAAATAATATCCGAAAAGATAGTGCCATCTGGTTTAAACATAACCACAGTGCCATGTATATCTTTGTTTGGATTTTTCTCTTTTTTAACCAAAGCCTTTCTCTTGCCAATCTGATATTCCTGAAAATATCTTCCATCTGGCTTCCAAACATCAACACGAAGATAAGTAGAAAGCGCATTCACAACAGACGCACCAACACCATGAAGACCTCCTGAAATATTATATGATGTACCTTCGAATTTACCTCCAGCATGAAGCACGGTCATAACAGTTTCAAGCGCAGAGACTTTTGTTTTAGGATGAATATCAACAGGGATACCTCTACCGTTATCCACAACCCTAACCATATCATCAGGAAGAAGAGCAACCTCAATCTCATTCGCATGACCATTCATCGCTTCGTCTCTGGAGTTGTCAAAAATTTCAGTGATTAAGTGGTGAAGACCGTCTGTTCCAGTAGAACCGATGTACATTCCAGGTCTCTTTCTGACAGGCTCAAGTCCTTCAAGAACAACAATATCTTCTGAACTATATCCGTCTTTTTTATCTTTGGCCATATTTTAGTGTTTATTTATCTCTTTTAACTTCGCTATTTTAGCATATTTTCCATAATTAAAAAACCTATTTTATCAACACAAACGAAGATAAACAACAACTGTCAAATTATGTGATTAAGAATTCCTAATTAGTCCTATTTTCGAACTACCCAATCTTGATTTTCCTCAATTTTTGCAATAATTCCTAAAACTAACTCATTTATCTCTTGTTCGAGTAATGTTCTTTCGTAAGATTGGAAAATAAGCCTAAATGCAAAAGATTTTTTTATCACAGCACCAGACTCATCTTTTTTCTCAAAAGTGTCGAACAAAATCGGATCATTAACCAAGAGGGTCCCTGAATTTTCTTTAATTAAATTCTCTACCCTATCTGAAGTAATCTCTGGGGGCACAAATAACGCTATGTCCCTTATTGATCTTGGGTATTGCGATATTTTCTTATAATTAGCATCTTTGTTTATCAAAGTCTGCAAATCAAAATCATCAACTAAGGATAATTTAAAAATATCAGTCATTTCAAACTCAACAACTGTCATATTTTCTTTTTCAACGACAGTTGGTTTAATGTCTTGTACGATTTTTAGTTCTTTTAGAAGATTTGCAGTGATAATATCTATTTCAGCCTTACTTTTGTTTAATTTTTTTGTTTTATAACCAACTCCAAAACAAAGACTCTTCGTCTCCCCTTCTAAATTATAAACATTACCAATCTCAAAAATTCTTATCGGATCTTGGTCAAAAATTGAGTTTCTTAAATTAAATTCTATTTTTTCACAAAGTGGTTCTGTAATATTTTTTCTTAAGAATTTTTTATCACTAGCAAGGGGTTTGTCTATTTCAACATCTCCGTATTCAGAAAAAGAATAACTGTAAATTTCAGAAAAATTTTGTTTGAACAAAAACTCCTTTATTTTATTGACGACTAAGTATTCAGGATTTTGTTTTACGATCAGTTTATTTTCCGGCAATAAATTAGGTACTTTTTCGTATCCATTAATTCTACCAACCTCTTCGGCAACGTCTTCTTTAATATTTAAATCCAAACGCCAGACTGGAGATATAACCTTTATTTTTTCATTTTCTACCGTTGCAGAAATATCCAGTCTCTTCAAAATACTTACAATCTCATCTTTTTCTAATTTAATTCCAAGAATAGCGCTTATCTCTTTTTGTGTTACAAAAATTTCTCTTATGCCTTCGGGTTTTTTGTAAATATCAATTATATCCTCAAAAACAGTCTTTTCAGCTGAAGCCATTGCCTTTAGTACGCCAGAAAAAAGATGTATCGCCTCCATTGCAAGCTCTGCAGGAAAATCATTCTCAAACCTCTTTGAAGCATCTGTGTGAATATTTAATTTTGTCGCAGTCTTTCTTGTTGCTACTGGGTTAAAATTAGCAGACTCCAAAAAAATGTTTTTAGTTTCTTTTGTGACACCCGCTCTCTTGCCTCCTTTCACCCCAGCAATAGCAAGTGGTCCAACATCGTCGGCAATAACAAGAGTGTCTATCCTAAGTTCAACCTCCCTATCATCTAATGTGGTAATTTTTTCACCTAATTTGGCGTTTCGAACAACGATATTTCCTTTTATCTTATCTAGGTCAAAAGCATGAAGCGGTTGACCAATCTCAAACATAATCAAATTAGCAGCATCAACAATATTATTGATTGATTTTTGACCGATACTTTCCAGCTTATCTTTTATATCCTGCCCAGAATCCTTAACAATAATATCTCTAACAACTCTACCAACATATCTTCTACACAGTTCGCCATCCTCAATTTCAACCTGAACAGAACTCTTCTTGCCGCCAACATTACCTAATTTTTCAAAAGGAACGGCCGGTTTTTCAATATTAAATATAGCACTAATTTCTCTAGTAACACCAAGATGACACAAACAATCATGAGCTCGGTCAGGAAGAATTTTTATATCAAAAACATAACCATCTTTGTATTTTTCACCACCCTCCACTTCAAAAGAGTGAAAAATTAATCCATTTGTAATTTCCTCAACAGGTGGTAATTGTTTTTTAAAATGTGACTGTAACCAGTTATAAGATACTTTCATATTTAAAATTGATTTACAAACCTCAAATCGCCCGAATAAAGATTTCTAATATCATCTATGCCATATTTAAGCATCACAAGCCTATCTGCACCGATTCCAAAGGCAAAACCTTTCCAGATTTCAGGATCAACACCAACAGCCCTTAAAACGTTTGGGTGCACCATTCCTGCCCCCATAATTTCTATCCAACGAGTCCCGTGACACATTGAGCAGGTATCATTTTCACCCTTAATACAGCCAGAACAAGACATGTCTATTTCAAAACCCGGCTCAACGAACGGAAAATAACTTGGCCTTAATCTAATCTCAACAGAATCTCCAAAAAGTTTCTTAAGAAAATATTCTAGAGTTCCTTTTAAGTGTGCAAGCGATATGTTTTTATCAACAACCAAACCTTCTATCTGATGAAATTGTGCCTCGTGCGTAGCGTCAGTCGCCTCGTTTCTAAAAATCTTTCCTGGAGCAATAATCTTTATCGGTGGAGGGTTATTCTGCATGTGCCTTATCTGCACAGCACTTGTTTGGGTTCTTAGTAATTTTCGAGCGTCAAGTGGTTTCAACCAGAAAGTATCTTGCATATCTCTTGCTGGGTGATCCTGGGGCACATTCAATGCATTAAAATTATAAAATTCAGTTTCAATTTCCGGCCCGTCGGCTACAGTAAAACCAATATCTTTAAAAGCATCTACGATTTCCACTATTGTTTGAGTAATTGGATGTATATGACCTTTTTCTAAATCTTTCTTTTGCATAAACAAAAGTATAAACCAACAAGAAACTTAAGTCTATATAAAAAAGCCACACAAGGTCGTGTGGCAAAAAGAGAGAGATTGGTCCAACTTAAGAACAGGGCTCGAAAAAAGCAACAACAACACGAAGAAAGAAAACTTCCAGCCTAAGCCGGACGAGATTAAAGCAATAAACAGAAAAGGACTTTTCTCTTCGACGAACCATCTTCATTATTAGAACACCTCCTAACTCTATAATAAACCGAACTCCTTTAGAGCTTGGCTTTAAATTCAAAGAACAAAAAATTATCTCCAAATTTTACGAAATATGAAATAAGATGTCAATTTGTACTTTAAGGATTTAACCAAGGACAAAACGTCTCATCCCTTTTGAAGGTGATGATGTCCACCATCCTTTAAACTTACAGCAAATTTACTACCATTTAGTAAATCATAAACCTCGTTTCTGAAAAGGAAACGAGGTTTAGGGAGTGGTTATTTTAGAGTGGGTGTAATTAATTGGTAATGCGAAACGTCTCTTCCCTTTGGAAGTGACGTTTCCTGGTTATCAATTACGCTTCGAACTTGCGGTCAATTTACAATCATTCAGCAAATCAGAAACGTCGTTTCCCAAAAAAGGAAACGACGTTTCGAAATAGGTTAAACCATAATACTGGAGCCATCTGTCGGAATTAAACCTCCTGGGAAACCCACGGTTTTCCCAGTCCTTCCTACACGGGGAAACTACAGTTTCCCCGACCCCCTTCGTCGGTTCAAATCCGACAGTTTAGAATATTTTACTGCGTAAAATCTGAGCCATCTGTCGGATTTGAACCGACGACCTATTGTTTACAAAACAATTGCTCTACCACTGAGCTAAGATGGCAATACTGTTTTTAAAAATCTTCTACCAGATGCAGTTTTTAAATATAATTCTCGACTTCTCGCCCCATCAAAATTTTCGTACTCTTCAGTATAAACAATTTTTAAATTTTGCATAGTGCTAGTGGTTTTAGTTTTTCCACATCCATGCTCTTTAAAACGTCTAACCAGATTATTAGTCATGCCCTTGTACAATCTACCATCTTCACTTCTTAATACGTATACAGTAAACATTGTTTACAAAACAATTGATGCTACTGAGCCCCGCCCGACTGAATGACTTCAGTCATTCGCGCGGGTAAGATGGCAATACTGCTACTTAAATTTTAAAACAAAACTTCGTCCAAATATAATAGCAGATAATTTATTTTCCGTTAAGTGCTTTTTTATATTCTGAAATATCTCTGATAAAAAGGGAAGTTTGTCCAGTATTTTTCTTCAAAGAACCCTTACCGTGCACAAGATTTGAGAGCTGTAAAAAATAACCTGAAGCGACTGATGTAAATCTGTAAAGTTTTGTTGCGAAATTACCAACTAATTTTACGAAGTGTGGAGCTAGGAAATTATTTATAGTTACAAAAACCATTTTTATCTTTCTATAAAAATATCCGAAGATAACATTGAACGGCCAATAGACATCACTACTGTGATCCCCAGGAATTCCTATAATCCTATTCTCATGAACCCTTCGTAAAAGGACGAAGGATGAAATGAAAAAAGAAACAGATGATATTGATAATAAGTAATACATTATTTTATTTATCCAAAACAGAGAATCTAGTGAATCTAGCTACTTCTATTTTTTCTCCAAACTTCTGAATGTGTGCTTTTATAAGATCTTCTATTGTTTGGTCAGGATTCTTTATATAAGCCTGCTTTAAAAGAGTTCTCTCTCCGAAGTAAGAAGAAATTTTACCCTCAAGCATCTTCTTCTTTATTTCTTCTGGCTTATTAGCCTTCTCTACCTCTTCTGCAAACATCTTTTCAACCTTAGCAACAGCATCAGCAGGCACATCTTCTGGTTTTAAGTATTCTGGCTTCATTGCAACAATATGCATAGCTATATCATAAGCCAAAGCTTTAAAACCTTCATTCTTGGCAACGAAATCAGATTCAGAATTTAATTCGATTAAAGATCCAGCTGTACCACTAGAGTGAACATAAGAAACGACAACACCAGCACCAAGAGTTCTCTCGGCTTTTTTCTGAGCAATCTCAGTTCCCTTTTTACTCAAAAGCAAGAGTGCCTTTGCTTCATCTCCGCCAGCCTCTTCTAAAGCTCTCTTACATTGCATAACAGACACATTGGTAAGGTCTCTAATTTTCTTAATTTGTTCACTAGTTATTGCCATGGTAATTTAATTTTATACGTCAAATAAAGTTAATAAACCAGACTAGCATCCAACTTCGCTAGTTTGAAATTCTATTATACAACTTTTGGAGCAATAGGGGCAGTAGTTGCGACAGGTGTAGGAGTAACTACCTTTGGAGCGTTCTTTATACCTTCTTTATATGCTTCAATTATCTTGTTTAAGAATAATGAAATATTTGTTCTTGAAATATCGTTCGCAACGACAGGAAAAGCGATTCCTGAAATATTATTATCAGTACCAGACAAACTTACAACTGGGATATTTGCCATTCTTGCCTCTTCCACAGCGGTAGCTTCATTTCTTGAATCAATAACAACAACAGCAGCTGGAGCCCTCTTCATAATAGCAATACCTGCAAAATGTTTCTGGAGCTTTGCAACTTCCCTGTCTAATAACAACCTCTCTTTCTTTGTATAAACATCAAGAGCACCTGTAGCCTTCCTTGTCATTAAGTCTTCCATTCTTGCGACTCTCTTCCTGATCTCTAAAGAATTTGTAAGAGTTCCACCAATCCACCTAAGAGCCACATATGGCATATTAAGTTTCTTTGCGCACTCAACAACTAAATCCTGAGACTCTTTCTTATTACCAACAAAAAGAATTTGTTTACCCTCTGAACCGAGCTTTGCAATAAATTCAAGAGCTGACTTTAAAGACTTAGCAATACTTTCAAGATCAACAATATCCATTCTGTTTTTTGATCCATAAACAAAAGACTTAACAGAAGGATGTCTTCTTGTTCTTGAATAACCAAAATGAGCTCCAGCCTTGTAGAGTTCTTCGATAAGAGCGATTAAAGTTTTGTCGTTGATTCCTGAAAAATCTAATTTTTGTTCAATTTCCATCCTAATAGTACGTTAAATTAATATGATAAAATAATCTTTAATAAAAGCTTGTTTGTATTCAGTTTTTCTGTTTCCGCCGGTTTGACTCTTAGCCAGATAACAGTCAGTAAAGACTAGCAAAAAATAGACAAAAAAGCAATCAAAACAAGCCAAAAGCCAACAAAATGGCCGTTTTTAACCAAATCCACACAAAAATGAAAAACCGCACCCAGGATAAACCTGAATGCGATTGAAATAAATAATGCAGCTCAACGTGCTTTTCCAATAATTTTTTTCTGGTGTATGGAAAGTTTTTTTAACCAAGCCTCCCTTATTAGAACTTTCCAAATACCATAACCACCACTACTAAAGAAGTCCACCCCAAAATACACTCTCTTTATTTTCATAATCATCTCAAGCACAAAAGATGCGCGATTTCTCCGGCAAGATGAGATCATGTTCGGAACATTCATGAAGGTTCCAGCCATGGGTATCATGAACAAGGCGAACAATTCTTGTTTCATCACCCTTAGAACGATTATCACCCTGTCGTTGTGGTTTCGTCGACTTCATAATAACGTAATTAGGATGACCATCTGCATGCAAATAACCGCTTCGTCGTCCTTCAGACTGGAAAGAGAGGATGTGCAGAACAGCTCCAAAATCAGCTTCTTTCTTCCCATACTCTGCCAACTGTTTAAAAAGCTCTCCTTTTTTCAGAGTACGAAGAAGTTCATAGCTGGAAAGATGAATCTCATGACGAGGCTTAACTGTCTGACGAAAAAACCAGGTTTTAAACGTTTTTGAAAATTTTGCGATTCCATTAACGCCAACCAGTGATTCATTGATCACAAAACCACTTTCAACAGCTGGAATATCGATTTCCTCTTCACGAAGGTACATTACCTGGTTCTGTTGAATGAACTTACTAACAGACAGGAGCCTTCGCAAATCTTCTTGAGCCTTTTCAAGGCTCTTTTCCAACGAGTCCAAATAGCTCTTAGGAACAATAACGTTCATATCTGACACTCCTTTTATTTATCTTTTTTTATTTTCGTAAAACAAAAACAGACCAAACCCTGTCACCTCCTTTTTTTATTGCCTTATTTAAAAGAACATTAAACATCCCCTATTCTGCATATTTTAGGGTTTTTGTAAAGCTTTATCCAATCCTTAACCAAGTACGAAACGTCTCTTCCCTTTTGGAAGTGGCGTTTCTTTTTTACCACCAAGCCCTCAAGCTTGAAAATTAAACAGGAAACCAGAATCGTCGTTTCCAAAGGAAGCGACGATTCGAACATGGCAAGTTTGTTTAAATTCGTAATGTCTAATTAATTACTCCTCGCTTCCGATGGTTTTTTCTCCATTCTCGACTTTTACGATTTCGTCGACAATTACATCGAGCCCACCGGCGAATATTTTCTCAATATTATGCCAAGATTCCTTTATTCTGTGATCCGTGATTCTGTTTTGAGGAAAATTGTATGTTCTTATTTTTTCAGACCTATCTCCTGTGCCAATTTGATTCTTTCTGTCAGCTGAAAGTTTTTTAGCCTCCTCCTCTCTCGCCAATTCTGCCACCTTCGCAGCAAGAATACTCATAGCTGTCTCTCGATTTTTTAACTGACTTCTTTCACTTGTACAACGGACGACGATTCCAGTTGGCTTGTGAACAAGTCTCACAGCTGTCTCAACCTTATTAACGTTCTGACCACCCTTCCCACCTGCGCAACAAAATTCCATTTCAATATCGGTTTCTGGAATATTAACCTTTTTACTTTCAATTATTGGCAGTATAGCAACTGATGCCGTCGAAGTATGAACCCTCCCCTGCTTCTCAGTGGCAGGAACACGCTGAACCCTATGAACACCCATTTCATATTTTAATCGTGAATATGCGCCCTTTCCTTTTATTTCAAAAGAAGCTTCCTTGTATCCACCAAGTTCAGATTCAGACTCGTCTAAAGTTTTCCAACCCCAACCCTTAACTTCCGCATATCTCATATACATCTCAGAAAGCTCCCTAGCGAAAATTGCCGCTTCATCCCCTCCTGCTCCAGCGCGAACTTCCAAAATAATTTCTTTAGGTTCAAGCGCAGCTTTTTCTTCTTCTCTGGCGATTTCTTCTATCTGAGACGCAAGGGTATTTTTAGTATCTTCAAGTTTTTTAACTTCCTCATCAATCATATCTTTCATAGACAAATCCGAAGAAGCGAGAGATTTTGTCTCCTCTATTTCACTGGCAAGCCTATCGTATTCCTTAAAAAGATAGATAGTTTTTTGATTGTTTCGATATTTTTCTATGTCCATAAAATTAGTTATAAAGTTGAAACTTTTAACCTTAGAACATTATAACCTGATAACTAGCAAATAAAAAACACTCCAATTCTAAATCTATCGGAGTGTTTTTTATTTACGCTATTTTGTTTTCTTGGAAGCTCTTGCCTTAAATTTCTCAATTCTTCCTGCAGTATCAATGATCTTCTCGTTTCCGGTGAAGAATGGGTGACACTTACCACAGATTTCGACTCTAATTTCCTTTAATGTAGAACCAACCTCGAATTCATTCCCACAGGAACAAATTACCTTTGAATTCTCATAAAAATTTGGGTGTATATCCTTTTTCATATGTTTTTTCTTAATGACCTAAGATACCAAAGAAACTACTCTGAGTCAAGAACATCAATATCTTTCTGGAATTCAACAGCCCTGTTGGCAACTTTTGCACCATAACCACTAATGTGTTTTTTCCAATTACCTCCAGCATAATATTTAGCGGCGGCACAGCTTTCTTGCTTATATTTAGTACCATACATACCCTCACAACCATCTAATGCATCATTTAGATATAAAGCTGTCGCGGTGAATGCGTCTATATTATTAAATGGGGACGCAGGAACATTTCCCGTGATTTTTTCTACTCTTTTCTTGTACCCAGTTAAATTATCTTTATCCCACCAAGTCGTAGGCATAAATTGAGAAGGACCCATAGCTCCACCATAATCACCATCTTTCGATATTGGACAGGAAACTGTTGTTAAATTTGGATTTCTACCTAGTTCAGCAAGCAAGGCAAGAAAAGATGGTTTTTGAGCATCACTCATTACAGTACCACTTCTGTTGCTCCATTTTGTATTATAAAAACACTTACCCAAGTTTACACCTATTGCACCGTTCATTCCGGACTCCTGAGTCAAAACAGCTAGCACAAAAGCAGCTCTGATACCTATTGCCTGCTCAGCAACCCTCACAAGCTTAAGAGCATCAACAAACTTAAGTTCTCCACCACCAACAATCTTAAGTATCATATTCGTAATCTTGCTAATCAGAGCCTGCTTTTCTGTAAGAATGGCTTTGTATTTTATCTCCTCACCTTTTGTCTCTTTTAGTATTCTGTTTTTCTCAGCTTCAGTGAGATCAAGTTTTCTTTTTTCGATTTCTTGAAGAGACTTCATCCCCCTCTCCTTTTGTTGCTTTTCAGCTAATTCCAACTTCTGGGCTTCCTCTTCTGATTTTAAATCCTTTAGTTTGTTCATTGTATCCTTGAGGGATGTTTCAATTGACTCAAAAGTTCCAAGATCGATAAAAAAGTCAGAAAGATTTCTGTTATCCAAAATCACCTCCGGAAGTGTCGCCGATTCAAGATCAACCGTTTTTCTTATAAGTTCAGAAGTGGACGTTTTAATGTTATCCACTTTATCCTCCATTAGCTGAATGTTTTGATTTTTCTTATCAATCTCGCGCGCAAGGTTTAATATAGAAATATTTCTCGCATTAATTTCTGAACTAGATTTCTGAGCTCTTGCTGTAATAATATTTATATCTCTTTGCAAGCTCGCAGCTTCCTTCTCTTTCTCTGAAATTAATTTCTGATGCAAGACAATCTCCTCCTGACATTTCTTATATTTAATATCCAAAATTTCAGGTCTTTCATTCTCATTAACCGTATCACAAGTAATATCAGAACCTTCTGCACGAACATAAAACGGACCAATTAAAACAACAAACAAAATTAATAAAATAAATTTTTTTCTAAAACTAAATTTCATAAGTTCTCTTCAGTATAACCGAAGATTAATCTAAAATCCAAATACCACAAAACAAAAACCCCTTTCGGGGTTTCTGTAAAATTATTTTTATTTCTTTGCTTCTTTCTTTGCTGGAGCAGGAATAGCTTCTTCGCCTTCTGCTGGCTTTTTACCCTTCTTTTCAACTTCAATCTTAGTTAAGTCAGTGGCTTCAGCAGCTTTCTCCTCTTCTACTTCGTTTGCAGCTGATACAAGCGCAATAACTTCATCTCCTGAAGTAGTGGCTTTTACACCCTCACCAAGTTTTACATTCTTAACAGCAATTCTGTCTGAAAGTGTAGCCAATGAAGATACGTTTACAACAATCTCGTGTGGAAGATTTTCAGAAGCAGCTTCAACTTCGATATTGTGCATAACCTTCACCAAGATTCCACCGTAAGTCTTGATAGCAGGAGCATCACCCTCGAATCTGATTGGAATTCTAACTTTAACCAACATACCTTTCTTAACAGCGTAAAAGTCGATGTGAATAGGAGTACCGCTGATTGTATGAACAGCAACGTCCTGAATAAGAACATTCTTCTCGCCAGCATCAGTATCTAATTTAATAACAGATGTTTCTCCGGCCTTTTTCCAAACTTTTATAAAGTCATTTAATTTGACCGAAAAGTGTGTAGTAGGTTCGCCTGGTCCATAGACAACAACGGGGATTATACCGTCATCTCTGCCTGGTTTAACCTTCTTACCAAATATTTCTCTCTTTTTTGCAGATAAAGTTAACATAGTCTTGTATTATACATATTCACGATTAAAAATCAACACTAAAAATTATTTGCCAGCCTTAAGAATCTTATCTATTCTCTTTGCAATTTTCACCATATCTTTTTCTTTAGCGCCTCGGGTGGTTTCGCCAGCGGTTCCAAGACGAATTCCTGAAGGATCGAATGGGGAACGGGTTTCGCCGGGGATTGTGTTTTTGTTTACGATAATTCCTTCTTTTTCAAGTCTATCACTCGCCTCAGCACCGCTTATCCCCTTACCACTCATCCAAGTGTCCATAAGTATCAAATGACTATCTGTTCCACCAGAGACAATTCTCCAGCCTAATTTAGCGAGCTCGTCCGCTAGAACTTTCGCATTTTTTACAACCTGATTTGCATATTTTTTGAAAGCTCCAGAATCTGCTTCTTTTAGCGCCACAGCAACAGATGCAACTTGATTCATGTGTGGCCCGCCCTGTAGTCCGGGAAAAACCGCTTTATCGATAAGCTTAGAAAAATCGCGTGCATCTTTCTTTGAAAAAATCATCGCGCCTCGTGGTCCGCGAAGAGTCTTGTGGGTAGTCGTCGTCACAATATCAGCGTATTCAAACGGACTAGCATAAGCGCCGCCAGCGACAAGACCCGCAAAGTGCGACATATCCACCATAAGTATCGCGCCACACTCATCGGCGATTTGTCTAAATTTTTTAAAATCAACAGCTCTCGGATAGGCAGTATAACCAGCAACAATAATATTTGGCTTATTCTCGAGTGCAATTTTCTTTATTTCTTCGTAGTCCAAAACCTCAGTCTCTTTATTTACTCCATATGGTATTTGCACCCAAGCCTTACCTGTCATTGAAACTTTATGTCCGTGAGTGAGATGTCCACCATTATCAAGCGTCATTCCCATTATTTTTCCCCCGAGCGGAATAAGACCAAGATAAACAGCGAGATTTGCTGGTGAACCAGAAAGAGGCTGGACATTCACACTCCACTTCTCTGGAGACAAATTAAAAAGTTTCAAAGCGCGCTCTTGACAAAGTAATTCAAGTTTATCGGTATAAGTCTGCCCACCATAATATCTTTTGCCCGGATAACCTTCTGAATATTTATTTGTAAATTCCGATCCAAGCGCCTTAAGTACATCCGCCGAAACATAATTCTCTGAAGCAATCAAAGAAATAGTTTTCTTCTGCCTAGCCTTCTCCTCCTTCATCAACTTCTCAATTTGTTTATCTTTCATGTTTAATTTTGTTTAAAACCTACACGTCATTGCGAGGCACGAAGCAATCCAGAATTTAATACAATTAGACCTGGATTGCTTCACTTGAAGTTCGCAATGACGAAAAAAATATATAAAACTTCTAATCAATCCTTGTCCTACATAATATACAAAATCAAGAATAAAAGAAAATTATTTTAAATAAAAAAATCCCCACCTTCGAGAGAAAGTGGGAAATTGGTAGACGAAATTGATTCAAGAAACTAAATATCATTTAGAACAAGAGCGAGTTCATCGGCGCCCCAATCGGTATCTATCTGTTCGTAATCCTGACCCCATCTACCGTTGTTCCAATAAAGATTACGTACACAAAGGTTGCCTTCTGAACGATAAATTGTAGCCCAGAAACAAATAACAAAACCCTTCCATTCTTCTGGAATAAGGTGAAGGTTCATAAGAAGGTGGTCAAGGATGCATGCATTTGCTACTGTCCTACTCCCGAGCTCCTTGCGAAGCTCATCTCCTTTAATATGCCATCCTCGCTGTTTTTCCGAGACGTAGAGGGAAAATTTCAGTGGATCCCAAGAAATATCTCCCATTTTAGAATGATTGACAAGCTCCAATCCATCGGGAATAAACGGAGTGATATTTGTATTTACTACAGAATTTCCTGTACGCCGATGATTTTTACTCTGTTCGATATATTTTAAAAAACCAACATCAAATTTTTTCAAGGACTCAGAAAGTTCACTCTGAATAAAATCCGAAAGAAAGCCCTTAAAATCTGTCACAATTCTTGGTGGAACCCTCTGACAAACACTACCACGCGGACGTTTGGCCATAAGTGCAACTCCTTTTGTTTTTTGATTTTTTGTATTCTAAAAGAACTTACTTACTGTTCACCATATAAGCATTATGTTGTTTTGCCAAACAACAGCGTTGATATTCAAGCGGATACAAAAAAGAATAAACGAAAATAATTTTACATAAAAAAATCCCCGCGATAAAAATCACGGGGCGTAGTCCAAAGACCAAAGCCAAAGACAAAAGAATAAAAAAGTTACGTACGTATGGCGAGGAAATGACAACCCTCGTTCCATCCACCATCACTACAACTAAGGTTGAGATTTCTTTCACCATACAACTCACACAAGTAAGGCACGTAGCAATAGCCGCTAATCTTACAATAGGAACCCAGTGCCATAATGGAAAAACATCGCTGAACCTCTGGATAATTAACACCAAAAGCGATAATCTCCATAAGGGTTGCGGGACGAAGTCCTTCTTTTCCCATTTCTACAACCACACCTTCGGTCGAAAGTCTGCAATTAATCCGAAAAATTTTAGCAGACAACGTTACATTACCAGTACCAGATTTTTCAAAATTTTCGATAATTTTTTCGTTAGTCCAGTCGAATCGTCCAAGAGCAACCATCTGCTCAAGGCTAATCGAATAATCAACAGCAA
This sequence comes from uncultured Candidatus Saccharibacteria bacterium, assembly GCA_964531375.1. Taxonomy (GTDB): domain Bacteria; phylum Patescibacteriota; class Minisyncoccia; order Phycocordibacterales; family UBA12445; genus UBA12445. The sequence goes on along the minus strand of CAZHDO010000005.1, from coordinate 5,570 downwards.
GGTCAAAATTATTCAATTCCTCGGGAACATCCAAAAGAGGCTCTTTTAGGAGTGGGCTCTTTAGAATCAAAGTCAACTTAGGGCAAGGTAATTGGTACATAAAAGAAGTCATAACGTTCTCCTGTGTTTCAATTTTTAAAAAACTTACTATTTTTGTAGTTTAGCACAACATAACACATTTGTCAAGTATTTTACTTTTAAAACGCTCTGTCGACAAAAACTTGCAAAGTAAGCGTTTTTTTGACTTAAACCACCCTATTTAACCTGTTTAATGTCATGCAGTCCCCTTCTTACGTCCCAATCGTCGAGAGAGAGGTCGGAGTGAAGTTTTAATTTAGGAAATAATTTTAACATTGCTTTGTGCATTTTATGGGCGACGATTCTGAGTGTTGGGTGAACTGTTCTTCCTGAGCGGAGTTCTATGACGTATGCAGCGGCTGGCAGGCCGTAGGTAACTTTGCAACTTACATTGAATCCCATTGCGAGATAATATTGGGCAACTTCTTTTTCGACCTTCAATTCTTTAATCGCCTTAATTTGTTCTTTTAAAAGCACCTTGGCTTCTTTTTGTATATCACTGGGTAACTGATCTAAATACCATTCATTAAAACCTAATTTTGAAGTAAGCAATGGCATTCTACAAACTCCGTTTCGGTGTCTTTGGATATCCCTAAATGAACCAAAATCTAATAAGAAATTAAAGTTAACACTTCCGAGCTCAGCTAGAAATTGTGGGAAACCTATCCTCTCTGGGCGCTTATTTGTGACATCTTTAAATTTATTAAGATCAGATTCTTTTATCGTCGTTTTGGCGGAAAAATCTTTCTTATAATCCTCAAAGAAATAAGTATATTTATCTCCTAAAAATTCTCTATAATTTTCTTTTTCTTCAGGCTCGATATGTCCGAAGCTTTGCGGATACTTTTCTCTTAATTTGTTGTGAATGGAATTTGCGAGTTCTCTAACTTCAACCAATGGATGGTGTTTAAGAGATGAAATTTTGTCATAAGCCTGCCTTAAGTTAGTATGCCAAGAAAGCTGTGTTGAAACTCCAGCAGGAAGAAAACCTCTCAAAATATCAAAGGCTCTGGCCTTTATTGCCTTGCCATACATTACTTCATCTTCACCCTCTTTTTTAGGGTATTTACCCATCAAATGTTCTTCAACCTTCGCCTGCGATTTTTTATAAAACTCAAGCCAATTATTTAAAACCAAAGCGGACTGCTTCGAACCAACAGGGTCGACAATAGGCTGACTTCCGTAATCTATATATCTAGAGCTTGATTCCTGACCAGAGAACAAAGGCCAATCCTCTATCGCTTTCGCAGCGAGCATACTCACTCCCTCAATGAACAAAGTAGTACTTCCACAGTCAGCAATACTTGCGTGGCCATATCCAACATAAAACCTTTCCATAAACTTACCAGAACCAGATTCTTTAACCTTCTTAATATGAGTTTCGACACTTAATGGACTCCTAGAATAAAGAGCCTGCATCATTGCAATATCTTGAGGACTAAATTCGTCGTATAGAAATATTTTCATAAATTAATCTGTAAATTAAAAGTTGATAATAATTACGTCATTGCGAGGGCAAAGCCCGTGGCGACACAAGGTCACTTCTTGTTTACTAATTCGCTCTCGCTCATAAGTAAACAATGTCGCATCCAGGATTAAAAACAACTAGGCCTGGATTGCTTCGCCCAAAGCTCGCAATGACAAAAGAATACTAACTAATTATTTTTTTAAATTTTAAAATTGTTTTTGGAATATCTTCTGAATTAAAGATTGCAGAACCTACAACAAGATTTTCTGCCCCTACATCTATCAATTCTTGCGCATTTTCAAGACTCACTCCCCCGTCAACACTTATTCTTATTCCTGGATGGGTTTCTTTTAGTTGTATAATTTTCTCAATTACAGATTCCTGAAATTCTTTTCCATAACTACCGATTTCATCGATACTCATAAGCTGAATTAAATCAAAATCACCGAGAAAATCATCTAGCACACATACATCTGTATCCATTTTCAAAGCGATACCACATTCTATCTCCTCGTCCTCCAGAGTCTCGATTATCTCCTTTATATTTGAAGTAGCCTCGTAGTGAAAAATTATTCTATCTGCTCCAAAACTTATCCAGTCTTCTAAAACATATTCTGGATTTTCTACCATTAAATGAACCTCAAGCTTTGTGTCATCTTTTCTAATTGAATCTACTAAAGCGAGCTCTTCGATATCGCCAGTAGTATATGGCCAGCTTCTGGTTGGAACAAAATTACCATCCATTACATCAATCTGAATCCATTTTGTTTGGCCTTTTATCTTATCAATCTTATCCTTAATCTCGACGATATTTTTACCAATTATCGCAGGAATTATTTCCATAAAAATTTATTTTAGCGGATAACTTTCTATTTTTCTAATTCTTGAAATATGCCGCTCATCACTACCAAAGGGCGTATCAAGCCAAAGCTTCACCGCTTCCTTCGCATCCTCATCAATCAAAAATCTTGCACCAAGCGACAAAATATTTGAGTCATTATGCTCCCTTGTCGTTCTTATCATACCAATTGCGCCACCGTAATAAACCGAAGCCCGCACGCCCGGAAATCTATTAGCCACCATCGCTTCACCCTGTCCAGACCCTCCAATAACAATTCCTTTTACTTTTGGATTATTTGAAACCTCCTTGGCAACCAAAGAAATAAAATCAGGATAATCATCATTTAAGTCCAAAACCTCCGGACCTTTATCGATCACTTCATAATCTAACTTTTCCAAGTATTTCACCAACACCTCCTTTAGATTAAAACCAGCATGATCTGAGGCAATAAAAATTTTCATAGGCTTAAATGATTATTTTAATAAATCTTTCAAGATATCTATTTCTTGTCGGTTAAGAAACTCTTCCCCGACGATCTTCCAATTTTTTTAATTACCTTCTTGACTTCTTTTATGTGCCTTTCCGGTAGTAAATTTTCTGGCAATTCTCCTCCTATGTCTTTTATTGTTTGTCTTACTTTTCCACCAACCATAAAATGAGTTCTTTTGGCTTCGTTATTACTTCTAATTTTATCTTTCTTTAATTTTTCATCAGTCTGAGTAATACGAAATAAATTTGCAGCAAGTTCCGTAGAACCAGCCCTATCAAGAAGTTCTCCCTTCTTTATACCTTTTCCAGTCTCAGTATCAGAAAGAGAAGCTCCATAAAGACCTTTATATCCAGCATCATTAAAAAGCCCAAAATTTGAAACACCAGCTTGTTTTGCTGTCTGAAAAAGTTTTTTATTTTGATTAGAAACCTCACCGCGAATAAACAATCGCTTCTCCATATCTGATAATTTGTCAAAAACCTCTTGTTTTCTTGTCTGAACAGCAAAGTATGTTTGAGCTACAGCTATCTCTGTTTTTGAAGAATCACCGTTCTGAGCAATAAGATAACAAGCATATCTATCCAATTTCCAATCCTTAATAGCTCTTTTACTATTAGAACCTATATCAACCATTTTCGTCAAATGGCGAAAATGGTTTTCGACAACCTGACCACTATTTAAAGCAGATCGAGCTGCACGAGCAATGGCCTCGTCAAAAGCCTCCCAGCGAGCATAACCAAAAGACAACATCAGTTCTCTGGCGTTCCAAAACTCCACGCCATTCTCATCAACATGTTTTATATCTTCAAATCCTTTGTTTGGTCCCGATACTTCTATTTCTTTTGTCATGTCTTAGATTAGATTACGCAAGTTTTCAAAATTTTTAACTATTTCAATAATTCTTTTAATATATCTAAAAATAATTTTGGATTTCCTGCGCCTTTTGATTTTTTCATCGCTTGGCCAACCAAGAATTGAAGCACGACGACTTTGCCGTTTTTGTATTGCGTGGCCATTTCTGGATTTTCATTTAAAACTTCTTGTGCAAACATCTTTAGTTGTCCTTCATCACTCTTCTGAATAACACCAAGCTCTCCAGCGATATCTACCGGATTTCCACCCTTGTTTTCATACATTTTTGCCAATACGTCCTTGGCTCCGCGAGAAGACAGCTCGCCACTCATTATCATTTCAATAAGTTTTGAAAAATCTTTTGGGTTTATTCTAATAGAATCTGCTTTGATTTCATTTATTTCATCCGTGTCAATTACACCAGCCTTCTTCATTAAGAAAAGTAAATCAGAAATAATATAATTTGAAGCGAGTTTTATAAACTCTTTATCTTCTTTTCCTTTTACTACTTCCTCAAAAAACTTCGATAAAGCAACTTCATTTATAAAAATCTCAACAGCTTCGTTCCTAAGACCAAATTCAGACAAAAATCTCGCACGCTTTTGTTCTGGTAATTCAGGTAGGGTGTTTTTTATATTCTTAAATTCCTCAACCTCGTTTATCCATAATTTTGGAAGATCAGGATCTGGAAAATATCTGTAATCGTGAGAACTTTCCTTTTTTCTTTGTGAAATAGTTTTTTGCTTGAATTCGTCCCAACCTCTTGTCTCCTGCACAATCTGCTCCCCTTTTCCGTCTTCAATTAATTCTATGTGCCTTTTTATTTCATAATCAATAGCTCTCTCAACCGCCTTAAATGAATTTAGATTTTTAACTTCAACCTTCGTGCCAAATTTATTTGGATCCGCGCTTACTGAAATATTCGCCTCAACGCGCATCTCACCCTTTTCCATGTTTGCCTCCGATGCACCAAGATAGCGAAGAATCAGTTGAAGCTCTCTTGCAAAATCACCAGCCTCTTTCGCGCTCTTAACAACAGGCTCGGTAACAAGCTCCATAAGAGGCACACCAGCACGATTAAAATCAATTAAGGTCTCACTTGCACCTTCTCGATGAAAAGATTTAGCAGTATCTTCTTCTAGGTGGACCCTTGTCACAGCAACGCCATTAATCGAACCCCCAGAAACGAGCGGGTATTTATATTGACTAATCTGATAACCCTTCGGAATATCTGGATAAAAGTAATTTTTTCTATCGAATTCAGTAAAATTTGCAATTTGACCTCCAATTGCATTCCCCACTCGAAGAACATGTTTAACTGCCTCCTTATTAATTGCCGGCAAAGTCCCCGGATGCGCCATACAAACAGGACAAATATTTACATTTGGCTTTTTCTCATCTGGATCATTCTTTGAATTACAAAACATCTTTGTTTTTGTATGTAATTCTGCATGAATTTCTAAACCAATTATAGGATAAAATTTTGTACTCATTAATGTAGTATACAACAAAGGATTTATGAAATAAAACCACTTTAACTAAATAACATAAAATTAAAAATGTTCAATTTTCATGTCTAAATATAACCTTAAGAAACATCTCTTACACGACCTAAACGAGGTTTTGCTTTATTCATATAACCACCCTCGAAACGTCGTTTCCCTTTTTGGAAACGACGTTTCTGATTTACGATTAGGTTTAAATTGCCTTGTAGTTTGGTGTAAGTGGTAAATAAGAAACGCCGCTTCCACAGGAAGAGGCGTTTCGCTATTGGTTGATTGTGTATTAATTCATCACCGCAGTAATGGTAGTAGTAGCGGTGTAGTAATCAGCTGTGATGG
>CAZHDO010000004.1:0-64852 GCA_964531375.1 uncultured Candidatus Saccharibacteria bacterium | reverse complement strand
ATCCATCTCCTACCATCACAGCTGATTACTACACTGCTACCACTACCATTACTGCGGTGATGAATTAGATACAAACATCTCCCAATCACCCAAAGCGAAACGTCGTTTACTCTCTATACGACGTTTCTTATTTACCACCTACACCAAACTACAAGCCACTTTAAACCTCTTTGTAAATCAGAAACATCGTTTCCAAGAGGGAAACGACGTTTCGTAAAGCCCAATTAAGACAATGCAAAAGATGTTTTGCGTGTGCCATTTATTCCAAGCTTCAAATCAGAAACGTCACTTTCACAGGAAGAGACGTTTCGCAGCGCCTGGTTTAGAATTCTTTTTTCCAGAAAAGGTAAATTAGATTATATTGGTGGTTGTTTTGTGGATATGTGTTGACAGTTATTTGTGAGTCTATAGTATTCTGTTTAGAATAGTAATTTAAAATAACTTAAAATTTGGAGGACAGGATGAACGCTAAGGGAATTGTAAAGGTTTATGAACGGCGTATTGGTTGCTCGATTGGGGAGGTTGCGGCGGAAATTTGTGATTTGATTAAAACTACTGTAAAAGGAGCGACTGTTGTTTGTCGGGTCAAAGATCCAACTACCCTTGTTAGGAAGATGAAGATCAAGGATGTAAAAGATCTGTTTTTAATAGACGACGTCTATGGTGTACGTATTCTTGTCGCAACTGTAGAAAGTGCGTACGCTGTCTTGGGAATCATTGAAAAATCCTTTCCTGGTTTTTTGGATCACGATTATATTAAAGAATCAAAACCATGTCCAAGTGTTCAGGGTAAAGTGCTACGTCTTTTGCAATTTGTGGCTCATAAGAACGACGTACCTTTTGAGGTACAGATTACTACTCACGAGTTTCACCTTGTTAATGAAGCTCTCCACGACAATTATCATCGTAAAAAATACGACGGTTAGTAAAAAACCCATGACAGAAAAAATGTCATGGGTTTTATTTATTTATTGACTCTATCTTCGATATCGCTTTTATTTTTCTAAAATAGTCTTTTGTAATTCTATGATTTTTAAGTGTAGACAATTCCAAAATATCTCCCACAGATTTGTAGTACCAAATATAATCTCGTGGGGTTCCGCCAAAAAGGTTTTTTATTTCTTTTTTGTCTTCTAATGCTCCAAAATAGGCCTGCATATTACATAATTTATCTACGGCTATAATTAGCAAAGCTTCTTTGGAAACTAATTTTACTTTTTCTAAATAGACCTCCTTTTTCTTTTTCCAAGTTGAGTATTTTTTATTATCAACAAAACTTATTTCCTTTACAAGCCCGGCTATGCTTTCTCCGAATTCCTTTTTTAGATCAGAAAGAGAGACATTTTTGCAGTCCTCATGTGTATCGTGCAACAGGGCTGCAATTATTATTTTTTCATCTTTTGTGTATTTTCTTACACCAAATGCTACTTGTATTGGATGTACTATGTATGGGGTTTTTCCACCTTTGCGATATTGTCCGTCGTGTTTTTCTGCTGCAAAATAAAGAGCTTTTTTAAATAATTTAGATAAGTGCATTATTCTTTTATTATATCAAAAGATTGCATCTTTGATATATAATCTCGACACACAGGAATGGATTCATTCCAAAATTCTAGCGCCTTGTTAGTGTCAAATTCGATATCTCCAAAAATGGATTTATTCTCGAGGGAACTGGATTCAATATTGCATTGTTCTAGAATATCATTTATTTCCTTTTTTGTTTTATTTATAACAGGGGCGTGGTATTCAATGCCGTATTCTTTTAAAAATGATTTCATTAATTCGAAAAAGTCTGTACTTTGCTCAATATACCTATCTTCTTTTGATTGATAACCTGAGTACCCACAAGCTATGTTTTTAATATTATTTTTGAGGCAGTATAAAATCGCTTCAGAATGGATTGCGAGGGCAATGGCTATTGGATAAACAACGTGTGTTTTATTGGTTCTGCTTATTGCTAATTTTCTAATTAAGTACGCATCTTTACGAATAACTCTTTCGGCGTCAATTTTGTTTGGAAAATTAGTTATGAGCTCCTTTTGTCTTATGTCGGGGGCTGAATCACCTTTAGGACCAGTTGTTTCTGATGATACGGCTTGGCAGGTGAATAGTCTAACAAAATACCCTGCACGTAACATTTCAATAACCGCGCACGAAGAGTCGCGCCCACCGGAGAACAGAACAAGTGTTTTTTGTGGATTCATATACTTACGGTACCTCTTGGGTAAAATAGTGTCAAGTTTTTTTAAAGGTTTTGTTGCCCCTAAAAACAATATTTAAGACACTTAATTCTATAGTGTCACTATTTGTTCAGTTCTGTTGTTTTGATAGTATGGATGGGTTAATAATGATTTTTTAAAAATAATGATTGAAAAAAGGAAAATTGCGCCAGTAAACATTAATGAATCAATTGTCCTTGTCGGTGGTGGGGGTGGGGTTTATAGAATTGCTAGATTTTTGAAACATATTCGTCCTAATATAACGACGATTCAATCTACTTTTGATCATGGTGGTCATTCTGGAATTTTGCGTGATGAAAGAGGTGTCTTACCACCGGGCGATATTAGACAGGCGATACTTGCTTTATCGGATGATGAGATAGAATCCGATCTCCGAGCATTACTTTCATATCGTTTTGCTCCAAAAAATGGTTCTTCTTTGGATTCGGCCACCGTTGGTAATATCCTTTTGACGGCTCTGACTGAAATTACAGGAAATATGTTGAATGCTATTAACATTCTTTGTCGTTGGTTTAAGGTAAGGGGCAAAGTTCTTCCTGTTAGTTTAAATGACGCTGAGTTGTGTGTGAAATTATCTGATGGTTCTGTTTTGAGGGGGGAGGGACTTATTGACACAAGGGTAATATCTGATAATCGAACAATTATCTCTGCTTTTCTAGAACCCGAGGCGTTTATACATTGTAATTCCCACGAAGCGATTGTTTCCGCTGATAAAATCGTTTTTTGTCCTGGTGATTTATATACATCTGTTATACCCAATACTTTAGTTAATGGTTTTAGAGAAGCAATAAAAGAAAGTCGGGCGAAGCTTATATATGTTGTTAATATAATGAATAAGAAGTCTGAAACCAACCATTTTAAGGCTTCGAAATTTGCCGAAACGATGTTGAAACATATTGGTAGGGAAAAATTTGATGTTATCGTTTGTAATAATGCTAATATAAGCAAGACAGCCTCAAGATCATATGAGGAACAAGGTTCTTTTCCGGTAAAAATAGACAAAGAAAGATTGGGTAAGTATACAAAATTAATTAAGTCAGAAAATTTGGTTGATGAGGTTGGGGGTATTGTTCGTCACAATGAAAAGGTGGCTTTAATCATTGCTGGCTTATAATAATTTTTATTATATAATAACGTTACTATTAATTTAATTATTTTTTGTCATGGAGAAAAAAAAGTTTTCATATTTTGATTTAACAATATACGCACTGATTATTGGTATTGTGTGTTATATGTTTTATTTGGACGCTCATACAAAAAAACCAGTAATTGATAAGAAAAAGGAAAGTATTAAGGTTGAAGAAAAAGGGCCCGCGATAGAAGATCCAATGATTTTGGCTAGAAGGGAGGCTAGTACGACTATTGATGTAAGGGGGGCATGGGATGTAAAAGAGAAGATTGCAGGAGAGGACGAAATTAATTATGAAGTTGTTTTCAGTGGTAATAAGAGCGGTGGAACATTTACAAGTAGTACAAATAAAAAGGGAGAATATACTGTGTCGACATCATATTTAAAATGGACACCATCGTTTGGTGGTAGAGACTTTGGCGGGGAGATTGTTGGAGATCAGGTTTATGGGAATATAATCAAAAGGGGACTTGATATTGGGGGGTGGTCAGCTAAAAGAAAAATAAGCACAACAACAAATGAACAAACTAATAATAATTAGGCACGGAGAGAGTGTTTGGAATAAGGAGAACATTTTTACTGGGTGGGTTGATGTGGATTTGTCACCTCAGGGCGAAGATGAGGCGCATAAGGCGGGTAAATCTTTAAAAGAGGCAGGAATGAAGCCTGATATGGCTTTTGTTTCTGTTCTTAAGCGTGCTGTAAAAACACTTGATATCGTTTTAGGGGAATTGGGTCAAAATATTCCAATTTTTAATTCATGGAGATTAAATGAAAGACATTATGGTGCTCTTCAGGGTTTAAATAAGTCAGAAACGACTGAAAAATACGGAGAAGAACAGGTGAAGATATGGAGAAGAAGTTATAATGTTCGCCCACCTACATTAAAAGAGGGCGATTCTAAAGACGCGTTTAATGACCCCAAGTACAGTGGACTAAAAAGAGAAGAAGTTCCGCTTGCAGAGTCTTTGGATGATACAACAAAAAGATTAATGCCTTATTGGGAGGAGGTTATTTTTCCCGAAATTAAAAAAGGAAAAAATGTTTTAATCGCCGGGCACGGTTCGGGTGTTAGGGCTTTGGTTAAACATCTTGATGGCTTGTCTGAAGAAGAGGTCATGGATTTAAATATTCCAACAGCCGTACCTTTGGTTTACGAGTTTGACGAAAATTACAAACCCATTAAACATTATTACCTTGGCAACCAAGCTGAAATTGCCAGTAAAATAGAGAAAGTAAAAAATCAGACCAGTATTAAGAAATAAAAATTAAATTTATAAAAAACCACCTTAATCAGAGGTGGTTTTATTCAAAATGGGTTTCTGTGTTTATTCTTTTTATTTTTTCTTTTAATAGTGGGTGTCTGTCTATTTTGGGGTCAGTGTCGAGAATTTCTTTTGCTTCATTTCTGGCCGCTTCTACCATTTTTAAATTTTTTATTGCTTCCATTCCGATATCAGAAATACCCCATTGTTTGCCACCAGATAGCTCGCCAAAACCACGTAACTGCAGGTCCATTTCTGCCAATTCGAATCCGTTTTTGGCTGTTTTGATTGCTTTTAATCTTTCTCTTGTCTTTTCTGTTTTTGATTCACTAAAAATATAGCAATAAGCTTGGTGGTTGCTTCTTAAAACTCTACCTCTAAGTTGATGGAGTTGTGATAGTCCAAATCTTTCTCCGCCTTCGATGATTATTGAGGTTGCGTTTGGGACGTTTACACCAACCTCCACCACAGACGTGGCTGCTAATATATTAATTTTCCCTTTTGAAAATTCGTCCATTACTGACTCTTTTTCTTTTGGAGTCATTTTGCTATGTAAAATTCCGATTTCGTATTTTTGAAAAACGTCCTTTTTGAGTCTCTTGGCTTCAGCTGTTACTGATTTTGCATTTAGTGCTAATTCTTTGTCTGGATCTGGCTCGTCTATTCTTGGACATATAATGTAAGCCTGTCTTCCTGCTTCAAGTTCGCTCCTTATTTTTTCATAAACACCATTTCTTTGGGCGGGGAGAACTATGTCTGTGATTATCGGCTTTCTTCCTGCTGGCATTTGGTCAAGAAGCGTTAAGTCTAAGTCTCCATATATTGTAAGTGCAAGTGTTCTTGGTATGGGCGTCGCGGTCATAGAAAGAAAGTGGGGAACTGGCGAGGCTTTTCCCTCTATAAAATCAGAGCTTTTTTTGGCGAGTTTTAGTCTCTGTTCTATTCCAAATCTATGTTGTTCGTCTATTATTACAAGTCCCAGATGTTTGAATTTAACTGTTTTTTGAATAAGAGAATGTGTGCCGATTAGTATCGGTATTTCTCCGTTTGCAACCCATTTTAGTATTTGAGCTCTAGAAATCGTCGTCCAGCCTTCAGGGTTTATTTTTGAAGGGAATTTTTTGCATCCGCTTCCTGTAATAAGACCGACATTGATGCCTGTGTGTTTAAAATATTTTATGAACGATTCAAAATGTTGATTCGCAAGAATTTCGGTCGGAGCCATATAGGCGACTTGAAGATTTCCGAATTCACCGAATGTTGATTTTTTGTATGGACTTGTGCTTATTACCCCAAAGGCGGCTGTGGCTGCGACTGCTGTTTTTCCAGAACCGACATCGCCCTCGAGAAGCCTTGTCATTGGTTTATCTCCCTTTAGGTCATTGATTATTTGGTTAATCGCGTTTTCTTGCGCCTCTGTCATTTTGAAACCGAATCGTCCTTTGAAATTTTCAATATCACTTTTGGCCGAAATTTTAAAAGATGGATTGCTTTCGTATTCTCTTCTCTCTTTTTGCCTTGCAAGTTGAATGTAAAAAACTTCTTCAAAAGAAAATCTTTTTCTTGCAGATTTTGCGTCGTCGTCTTTCTTTGGCGCATGGATCCAGACGAGTGCTGTTTGGATGGATGGGAGATGGTATTTGTTTAAAATATTTTCGGGAATAGGATCAATAATTTTTTCATGAAGCTTGTTCTTTAAAAGCTTGCCGATTACGTGACGAAACCAAAGCGATGTAATTCCTTTTGTTTCCGAATAAACAGGAGTCGAGCTAATTTCCTCTTTTGAAAATAAGCTTCCGTGGTGGGTTATTTCTAAACTTTCAGCCTCTTCAATGTCTGGATTAATCATTGTTCTTTGTCCATTTTTTTCTGAAATTTGCCCAGATAGCTTTGCAAAATTACCCACGGCAACTTTTTTTGCCATATACGGCTGATGGAACCAAATTGCTTTTATTTTCCCCGTTTCGTCTTCAATCATCATTTCTGCCATTGGAACTTTTGAGATATATGATTTCGACATTTTTGTGCTGAGCACCTTTCCGCAAACAACCGCAAGTTCGCCATTTTTTGTATCTGTAACGTGCATTAATTCTCCTTTGTCGCCATATCTGGAAGGTAGGTAGAATAAAAGGTCCAACAAGGTTTCAAGCCCCAATTTTAACAACCCCTCCTTTTGGTAAGGGTTTAGTCTGAATTCTTTTTCAATAGGTTTATCAAGTTCCATTCTATATATTCTACATTTAGTACAAAAAATATCTACTAAATAGAATTTTTTAGGTTTGTTAAACAACACCCATAAGCTTGTAGATAAGGACGTTTTAGTCTATACTAGTCAAGGTTTTTGAGGAAAATAACCAAATAAAGTGGAGCCGTGTCAGAGTGTTAATTTGCGAATACTTGAAGCAAATTAAGGGCGAGAGTAATGGTGAACGAGTCGGGCTGAGCCGCGAAAGCGAAAGGCGAAGAACCTTCTTGAGAATTTTTCAGAGCAAGGCGAATGAAAAAGTCCAAAAGGTGTACTGATCCTGTAAGGATAGCGGAATTTTTCTGCAGAAAAATATCCGTGACCTAACGTACCTCTTTGCCAGAATGCTGTTTTAAGTTAATAATCAAATAAAGTGGAGCCGTGTCAGAGTGGTCTAACGTACCTCTTTGCTAAAGAGGCAGGGTGTAAAAGCCCTCGATGGTTCGAATCCATCCGGCTCCGTATTTAAAAAAACTGCGATATTGCGGTTTTTTTAAATATGGAGCCGAGCAAGACATACTAAATGTCTTGCGAGATGGATTCGAAGCCCCGATGAGCATTTTTTATAGTCCGTAGGACGTAGAGAAAATCCATCGGGGTTGAAATGCGACGACAGGTAGCATTTCAAAGACGGAGCGAGTGAAGACGAGTGAGTTGGGGTCGAAGAATTTTTCTGCAGAAAAATATCTGTGATACTGCTCCTGTAAGGAGAGAAATTCCATCCGGCTCCGAAATTAACCACTAAAATATGAAATATTTTAGTGGTTAATTTCGAGTGCTGGATGGATTCGAAAGCCACAGCCGGGCCCCTTTCTGCAAGAAAAAGGGGGGGGGCGAGGCGGGCTGAGCCGCGAAAGCGAATAGCGAAGAACCTTCTTGAGAATTTTTTAGAGCAAAGCGAATGAAAAAGTCCAAAAGGTGTACTGATCCTGTAAGGATCGAGAGTACTTAGTCCGCACAATATTGCAAAGCAGTGTGAGCAGACTTAGTAACTCGTGACCGAATCCATCCGGCTAAAGGCGTTTTTGATTTTTTGTGTTATATTTACGCATATGAAAAAGAAAAATGATCCAATTTGTACTATTTTATGGAGAGATGCTTCTTATACCTTTATGCAAAAAATGCCGGAAATTTTACCATTACCGCAATTAACCACAGGCTTTATTATGGAAACAAATGATGATTATACTGTGATTGCGACCAATGTTTCTTATGATGATAAGACTGGCGCTATGTCTATGGTAGATGGTTTTATCGTGCCAGGAAAAACGATTTTAGAATTTAGAAAAATAGGTAATTATAATGAGTAATATAGGAAAGAAAGTAAAAATATTATGGAACGACGCTGTTGTTATATATCCAGCTGATAGGTCTTTTTCTAAATCGAAAAACACAAATAATGCCAAGCTTACTAAAATGGAAACTAATGGTGTTTTGGTTCAAGATTCCGAAGAGGGGATAATTATCAAAGACCCTAAAACTATTAATATTGAAACAAACAAAAAACACCCTCAAAAAGACCCAACTTTTTATTTTATTCCTAAAGGGATGATTGTTAATATGGATATTGTTGAATAAATTTTACTAAATTATTTACCCTCGTTTTTTCTAGAATTATTTTTTAATATATTGTATATTGTCTAAATCATCTGGAGAGATGGATGAGTGGTTTATATCAACAGTTTACTAAACTGTCGTTCCTTTATCGGAACCGTGGGTTCGAATCCCACTCTCTCCGTAAAATAATGAATAAAATGAGAAAGCGTTTTATGACTGTATTTTGCGCGAGAAGGTGGGCTTCGAAAGACGGAAGCGGGTCCCTTTCTGCAAGAAAAGGAGCTGTGTGGGCCGTCTACAGGTGTCCGTCGCAACTGACGGACTTCGAGGAATTTTTCTGCAAAAAAATATCCGTGACCGAATCCCACTCTTTGTTCCTAATTTTATTAAGTAATCAAACGGTTTTAAGAATCGATTGAATGTAATATAATTTTAATTATGGCGAAATATTTTGATGAAAACAAATGGATAAAAGCTATAAAATACAACGATTGGTATTTGCAAATTTCCGACGATTACAAAAATTTAATAAAGAAGGCTGAGGAAAGTAGTTTGGAGATGTCAAAAGAAATAAAGGAGGAACTCTACCAGTTTTTTGAGCGCCATATTAAAAATAAAAGCATCGCATTAGGAAAAGATGGTCCAAATTGGGATGAGGAAAGAAAATCCGTTGATATCATAGTAATTCACCACACTAAAAATTCACCAGGTATTACTTGGCAAAGATTAAGTGCAATGCAATTGATTCGCCTTTATGCGACATATTACGCTTCAACCTTGTATGAAAAAGAAAGACATATAAAAGGACAAGCAATCTATTCAAATCATTTTAAGGATAGTGAACAAGTTTTTTATGCCTACCACTGGCTAGTAAGAATGGATGGTTCTGTTGAAAGATTGCTGGGTGATGGTGAAATCGGCTGGCAAGCTGGAAATTGGGACGTGAATTGCCGGAGTGTCGCAATATGTTTGGATAATGACTTTGAGAACTCATCACCGTCCGATCTTGTTCTTTCGGCGATTGTAAAACTTATTAAAGAACATTATCCACGAATTAGTCCAGAAAATATTAAGGGACACAGAGAAGTTAATCTCAAAACAACTTGCCCTGGAAATAAATTCTTAAACGGTTGGAAAGAAAAACTTATAGCTATGGTTACATAGCTGCCATTGTGTGATCTAATATTAAATTTTTTTATTATTTAAAAACAAGTGAAACTAGTTTTTTAGATAAATAATTTTACTTTCCGCTTAATACTCTATAAAATTAAGCTATTATAAATAATTTTTATAAAATGAATAAGTTTTCTGGAGTAATTGTTTATTTAGTGCTTATTATATCACTTATCTTGCCTTCTTTTAGTTATGCGGTAGGTACCGGTGGGCCAGGATTGGAGATTTACCAGAAGTTTATAATGGGCCAGACTAAGTGTGCTGATTTAAAAGATACTGATTTTAATGCGGTTGGTGATTACGTTTTAACTCAGATGCCAGAGGCTCAAAGAGGTGCTATGGATGTTTATGTTAAACAGTATAAGGGCACAATGAGCGATGCTGATTTTACGACATTAATGGGTAAGTATTTCACCGCGTGTCAGATTCCTGGCGTAGAGGTGGGTCAGGGTATGACTGCGGGGAAGGTTAATATTCCAGATTACAGTGGGGTCTATAGTGGCTATCTCGGAATGATGGGTATAATTGGTTGGTTTATGTCTCTTATTTCTTTTGTTTTTGGTTTAATTGTTTTGTATATCATTGTGAGAGTTGTTCTGAGGCTTACTCGAGGTAAAAAAGAAATTTGTGATGATTCACAAAACAATAAGTCTCCCGTCGACATTTTAAAAGAACGCTACGCAAAAGGGGAGTTGAGTAAGGAAGAATTCGAGGAACACAAGAAAGAATTGCTTAAATAAAATTTAACTGAGAAAAACCAAAAAACCATCTATTAATTTAGGTGGTTTTTTATTTTTATATGTGTTTTTTGTATTGTTTTTTTGATTATATTTTGTGTATAATTAAGTGATAATTTTAAATAAAATGGAAAATATAAAAAATAATAATACTTTTAAGAAGAAACAAGTCGTTGTGTTACCTGAATCAGAAGAATCGATTAATAAAGAAATTTTTCAAAAAATATCTCAAATATTGTCTGAATCAAAAATAAAATCATTGAAAATTTCAAATGCGGAAAAATATGATCTGCGTAGTTTAATAGGCCCTTTGGTTTCTTTTTTTCTTGGTGAAAAGGTTGATGATGATAGTCGTCTTAAAATAGATGAAATAATTCCAAAACCGCTTAAGATGAAAATAATAAGCGCTTTACTTAAAAAAGATGTTCAATATTTTTTAAAGCATATAGATAAGATGGGTAAAATACCCAGTGAATCGCATAGAGAAATTATTAATAGTTTAAGGTACGGAGTAAGTTATAAAAGTTCTTTGGATAATCTGGTTAAGGCTTTTGGTGCTATTTCTGACGATTTTGTGGTTGATTGGTTTGCTAGATATCACCCAGAAGTAATTTTTCAAAACACGGCTAGTTTTAGTCAAATTAGTGAATCAAAATTAATTGATTTGTGTATTTTATACAAGCATACGCCTTCTCTCTTTGGGCATATTAATAATATTAATAAAAAATATTGGAAAAAAATATTAGATAACGCTGTTTTTGCTGAGGCAAAAGATTTTGAATTATTGAATAATTTTAAAGATATTAATGTTGCAGAATCATATAAAAAAATATTTGAACATAATGAATTACAGATAATGGTTGAGGGTTTGGAATATTTGCCAAAATTATGGTGCGAAAAAATTCCTGAGGACATTTTAGGAAAAATGGCCGAAAAATATCCAAAAAAATTAACAAAATACTTAATAAATAAAATTGATAAAGATGTTATTTTGCATTTAACTATAAAAAGAGTTAAGGAGGAGGATATAGATTTTTTTGCGAAATATTATAAAGTTGATGAAGAATTATCAAAAAAGATAGTACAGTATGCTGGTGTCGATTACGTGCTCGAAAAGGGTTGGCAATTTAGAAAATTTCCTAAAATATTTAAATATTTGCTAGAAGCTAATCCGAAGAAAGCTGCTTGTAAGTTGAGTATTTTCAAAGATCTCACAATTAATGATTTTGAAAAAGCTTTGGGGTATTTGGAACGTGAAAATGAATATGATTTTATTTCAAGTTGGAAAGAAAAGAAATTCGCCCTAGACAGAAAGCTTGTGGAAATGTTAATTAAAAAATCATTTTTTAGGTCTTTGTGTAGTAACATTAATTATTTTTTGGATGTTAATATTAATGAAGTAGGAGAGGAGGTAATTAATAGCGGTGGTGTAGCTGATATATTGTATAGTTTAGATAAATTTCCAAATTTAGACCATAGAAAGATAGTAGGCATAGCCATAAGAGATGGTAAATTTAAGGATTTAATAAGTCATTTGAATAATCTTAAGGGAGTAAATTATGAAGATATTATTGCGCAATCTTCGAGGGCGGGTGAGTGGCGTGCTATTATTGATAACTTTAAATCTCTGAGTGGTAAAATAAATTTTGATCGTAGTGTTTGCGAGGAAGTTTACAAGAAGGGTGTTGAAAATATTAACACCACACAGAACTTAGATAGGCTTGTAGAAATGTCGGAATATTTTAACCCTCCACTCGACAAAGAAATATTATTCTGTAACGAGCTTTTTGATACTTACCTTACGGTTGATTTATATAAATTTGTAAGAAGGCTTAAAGATGGCGAGCTTTCAGAGCAAGAACTTTTAACTTTTGGACTTACAAAAATGGGGGAGGCTGGGATGTCGCAATTGCGCGAGCGAATTTTAAAGTTTAAAGCGGAGGTTCTTACTCAAGACTTTGATGAAAAAATTTTGGAAAAAAATGAGTTTTTTGCTCAATACCTTAAATCTTATGTTCGATTTGATTCTAGCGAGTTCGGTAATTACATGGATGATGATGGTTATCCGAATAAAGTTAATAGTTTTGAAGAAGTAGTAAGAGAATTTACCTGGCTTAAGGAGCATGGTGAATATGTTCCAGTTGGAGATAAGTATGTTAGTTCTGGTGAGGTGAAGATTAATAAGGTTAACAAGGATGCGCAACAGAAATTTAAATATTCAGAACAGTTTTTATTACGTTACGAAACTATTAAAAATTCTATATTAGAATCGGGTTATCTTTTGCAAGAAAAGGCACCGCTTTCTTTTTTAGTTGAGGGGTTAGAAGAAAAGCGTTCTGAGGTAATATCTGATTTGCAAATAAAAATAAATAGTACAGTAAATCCGAAAGCATTGGAAAATTTGAGAATTAAGCTAGATTTTTTAAATTCATTAAACCTACGAGACATTAGGCAGTTCGAAAAAAATTTCGTCAAAATGGCAGAAATTAAAGAATTTTTGGAGTCATTAAGACAAATATTGTTTTTTATGGCGCTTCATAAACATAGAAATCATAGAGATAAAATTAGCGATATATTACAAAAAGATAAGCCAAGTTTTGAAGACGTTGGTGTTGTGGTAAATTTTGTTGAGCATATAGTTAATGAAGAAACATGGAAAAAATATTTTAAAGACAAAAATTCAAAAAAGGCCCTTGATAGTTTGATAAACATAAGCGCTTTGAAGGAAGAGTACTTCAGGGCACAAAATCAAGAAAATATAGGAACAACCTCTTTTGATTTTATACCGACGCGTGGTTTGCTGATGGAGTTTTCTGGGCACATTGCCGATGCGTGTTGGAATGAAAAATACGACTCTATTTCTGCACAATTCCCAAATTTTTCTGCTGTGATTATGGTGCAACATAGGGGAACAAAATATGAGAGGTTGGCGGGTGCATGTATTCTTATTGAAACTAAGGGAAGAGATGGTACACCTCTTCTTGTGATTAGAGGATTAAATCCACTAGAAAATGTTATAAATTCCCTATCTGTCAGTGACTTTTTTGACAAAACGATTTCTTATTTTAGAAAAATAGCTGATGGTCTAGATAGAAAACTTGCGATTGTAATAGACGACCATTCTGGGGGTGCCTCTACAAATAGGCCTAATCTTTATAATTACCTCGATGAAAAAAGTAAGAATTTAAAAAAAATTTCTTTAGTTGGTAATTGGGACACGCCAGGCGGTGGTTCGGATTTTAATGGATATAATGTCACCGATGATACTTATTTAGTGTAGTTTAATAGTCCATTGTTTCTTGTTGTCTTTAATAAAATAAATTTGTTTTTATTTTTATGTGTGTTTTTGTGTTGCATTTCGAGGTGTTTTGGAAGATATCCACTGTACGAAAATTATTTCAGGTGTAATAATGAAGCCCGGTTTATATCATATCGTTAGTAAAAAACTAGCGCAGTTTAGCTTTCTATGTTGTTAATTTAATAAAATAGAATTTTAAAATACTATGGATCTTGAAAATATTAAGAAGAATTTAAAGTCAGGGTTGACCGTTTCTCTTATTTCCATTCCTCTTTCTGTGTCTCTAGCTGTTTCTTCTGGCGCCACTCCGGTTATTGGTATAATTACTGCGATCTGGGCCGGTTTTATGGCTGCTGTTTTTGGCGGAAGTAATTATAATATTGTTGGACCAACTGGGGCTCTCTCTGGAATTGTTGCTACATATGTAGTCTTGCATGGTATAGGTGGTTTACCGATGTTGACCTTAATTTCTGGTATTTTAATTATCATCGCCTATGTTCTTAAACTCGAAAAATATCTAATCCTTATTCCGTCAAGCGTTATTCACGGCTTTACACTAGGTGTTGCTTTTATAATTGGACTTGGTCAGTTTAATTTTGCTTTTGGATTGCGAGGTCTTCCTGTTCACGAAAGTTTCTTCGAAAATATGATTGAGTCTTTTAAAAACGTGGGCAATACTTCGTTTATTGCGTTTTTTGTTTTTATAATATTTTTCATCGGGCTTCTTTTGTTTAAAAAATATGTACCAAAATTACCAGGTGCCATAATTCTTGCGCCTGTTGGAATTGTTTTGGGTTTTTTAAGTGAATCTCAGATAATCCCTATTAATTTACTTACACTTGGTGGTAAATTTGGTGACATTTCCTTTCATTTTTTTGAGGTTCCCAATCTCGTTTTTTCAATGTACATGCTTCAGACGGCCGCGGTCGTGGCGCTTATTGCAATATTAGAGACAATGCTTTCTGCAAAAATCGCTGATTGTATGACCGGCACAAAATACGACGAAAGAAAAGAAATGCTTGGTCTTGGTTTGGCGAACATTGTTTCTGGTCTTGTTGGTGGTATGCCTGCAACGGCTGCGCTTGCTAGAACTTCATTAAATATTAAGACAGGCGCAACTCACAGCACTTCTTCTGTAATAAGTGTCATAAGTATTTCAATTATCTCTCTTGTCTTTCTTGGTTATTTTAAATATATCCCACTGGCTGTAATAGCAGCTATTCTGGTGTACGTAGCTGTTCAAATGGTTGAAGAAGAGAATTATAAGAAATTATGGTTATATGATAGATCTGGTTTCTATATTTCTCTCTTTGTTGCTTTGGCCACAATTGTAATTGACCCAATAATCGGAATACTTCTTGGTGTTTCGGTTTCTCTTCTTATTTTTATTGATAGAATTTCTCAGGGTCATTTTGAATTGAAGCTTAATAGATTTAACGATGGTATGATTGGGTCAGTTTGCGATGTAATGCCAAAAGAAATTGAAGAGAATGCTGATGTTCTTGTATATTTTTTCAAGGGTAAGCTATGTTATATAAATAGCCGTTCGCATATTCAGCGTTTTGAGGCGAATCTCAGAAAATATAAAACAATTGTTTTGAGATTACGCGAGGTTTATTTTTTAGATACTGATGGGGTAGAGGCGCTTGATGAGATAATAAATATTATTGAATCAAGAGGACAGAGGGTTGTTTTGACAGGTGTAGACCAAAATGTTTTGGTTTTATTGGAACAATTATCGAGTGGGTATAAAAAATTAAAAGCAAAAGGTTTAGTTTTTGAGAAGTCAGAGCAGGCGTTAAGATTCCTGGGTGTATCGATTCCTGCTCAGATTAATAATTCTTCTGAATGTCCAGTTTACAAACCACAAGATCTTTTGTAATTTTTATCTATTTACTTTTTGACTGTGATGTGTTATAAACTCGCCCAGAGATAGTAAATTCACAAAGGAGTATCGGTCATGGGTGATTTAAATAATGCTGAAGAAAGAGAACCGAGAGTGGTGCTTGGGATTCGCTTTTCAGTTAATGGTGTTTTGATCCCTCCAACAGAGCTTGTTGTTCATGGGGCAAATATGGACAGCGAGAGTCTTATTGAGGAGATTGAAAAAACCTTCGATGAAGTTGCGGAGAATATAAAATTCAGTATGGGTTCTGGGCTTGCAATCCGTAACCTGTTAAAAGGTTATGTTGACGTGGAAGGAGAGCTGCTCGTCAGTTTTACTCGAGCTGAGGTTCGGAGAAGCTTTCTTAACCCCGAGATTCGAGTAGGGAGTGTTATTGTGAACCCCGGTTTGCATTGATTTACAAACCAGGCTTAAATCAAACAGGCCATATCGGCCTGTTTTTCATTTTAATGTGCAATTGCGACCGCAAAAACCTTTCTAGCGCCAGCATTTTTAAGTGTTTTTCGACATTCATCAATTGTCGCGCCTGTTGTAATAACATCATCAACAAGAAGTATTATCTTATTTTTTACATTTTCTGGATATGGAACACAAAAGGCGTCTTTGAGGTTTACTAATCTCTTTTCGCGCCCATCTGTTTTAACCTGACTTTCCGTTTCTTTTACGCGCTCCAGGGATTCTGTATCGAGAAAGAAAGAATTTCCTGTATCGAGTTTTAGAAATTGTCTTGCAATAAGTTCTGATTGATTAAAACCCCTCGTTTTTAAACGGCTTTTGTGAAGTGGCACAGGAATAACAATTATTTTTTCATCAATATTATTTCCCGACATCATCTTTATTTGTGATATTTCTTCTAGCGCAAGGTCGTAAATATATTTGGCTAGCGGGGGAGTCATATATTTAACCCCTTTGTACTTTATAAGGGAAATTGCTTTTTTAATGTTTTTATCTTTATAAGAGAATACTGCAAAAGTATCATCCCCAAGATATTTTTCACATTTTTTCGCACCATACAGGCATTCTTCGCAAAAAAGTTCACCCGAAATACCGCAACCGATACACTTTTGGGGCAAAAGAAGGTCTAATATTTTATTAAAAGTATCTTTTAGTAAATTATTCACTTTTTTATTTTACCATGTTTTGGTTGTGGTTGGGGATAACTAGCGCATTTACGACATACGGTCTTTGTTTAAGTGTGATATAATGTTTTATAAGTATAAAAAACTATGGCATTTACTGATATATTCAAAAATTTAGGCTTATTTAAACAACAGGGAAGTGTTGTTGGTGTTGATATTGGCGGATCTTCTATAAAAGTTGTTCAATTAAGAAAAGAAAAGGGTGTTGCAATTCTTGAAACTTACGGGGAAATGGCACTAGGCCCTTATGCGGGAAATGCTGTTGGCCAGGCTGTTGTTTTGCCTCCAGACAAGCTTGTTGAGGCGATGAAAGACCTTTTTAAAGAAGTAAACATAACTGCTACAGAGGCCACCTTTTCTGTCCCACTTCGCTCGAGCTTATTGAGGCTTATTGAAATTCCAAAAGTTGATGAGAAAAATATTGACCAAGTTGTTCAAATGGAAGCTAGAAAGTATATTCCTGTTCCAATAAATGAAGTTATGCTTGATTGGCTTATAATCCCCTCAAGAGATTTTGATGGAGACAATAAGTCTAGTGCTGAAGCACCAGGTACTGAGGTTAAAAAGGTGGAAAAAATAGAAGTTTTAGTGGTAGCAATTCACAAAAGTATGATTTCTTCATATGAAGAGATTGTAAAAAAAGCTGGTCTTACAACGTCGCCTCTTGAAATAGAGACTTTCAGTGCAGCAAGGGCTGTTTTGAATAACGATTTAAATGCGATAGGTGTTATTGATGTCGGCGCGACTTCGTCAAGGCTTTTTATAATTGACTACGGAGCTGTTCGAAGTTCGCACGTTATAGACAAGGGCTCACAAGATATAACCATTTCTTTGCAAAAATCTTTAGGTTTTGGATTTGCTGAGGCAGAAGAGGCTAAGAGAAGGTTGGGTGTTTTAAATAGTTCCGAAGGTGGAGATCTATCTACCGTCGTAAGCCCAACGCTCGATTACATATTTTATGAAGCGCAAAAAATACTTTTGGCTTATCAGAAAAAATATTCAAGAGAAATTGCAAAAGTAATATTAACAGGCGGTGGCGCACAGCTAAAAGGTATCGTGGAATTAGCAAAGAGGGAGTTGGAGATAGATGTTGAGTTGGGCGATTCCTTTAAGAAGGTTAAAGTGCCAGCTATAATGGAAAAGGTTTTGGCAGAAAACGGCTCAGGTTTTTCAATAGCCACAGGCCTTGCTTTACGTGCGCTGCAATAAGTTTTATAATGAATGTATAAATTAATTATTAAAATATGATAGGAGATTTTCAAAAAAATAGCGTGCAGACTTCTTTTATCCCAAAGAAGCCACTCACTTCTTCAGGGGTAATAAAAGAGAAAGCCGGTTTCTCTGGTGTTTTAAATTTTATTTCAATAATAATTTTTATTACAACGTTGTCTGTTTATGGTGGCGCTTATGTTTATAAAGCCACTCTGGATAGTTCAATTGCTGGAATAAAATCAGATTTGGCGAAAGTACAGTCCGAACTTGAGAACAAAAACACCTTAATGACAGAAATGATTAGGTTCGATTCGAAACTTAAGACAATAGGAAGTCTTTTGGATGGCCACATCACTTTAAGAAATCTTTTTGGTTTCCTCGAAGAGTCAACCATAAAGGATGTTCGATATAATGATTTTAAATACACAAACAAAGACAATCAGTCTGTTGATTTAAAATTAAGCGGGGAGTCGTTGAATTACTCAAGCATCGCTCTTCAGGTCAAAGAGTTTAATGCTTCAAAGAAAACAGGGGACAAGGATTTCACAAATGTAATTTTTTCTGACTTAAATCCTTCGCTCACAGGCAATGTTGTATTCAAGGCATCTGCAAGTGTTAAACCTGATTTGGTCTTTTATAAGAACCTTGATGGTATAAAAAATAGCATTTAAAATATGAATTACTTAGTAACAACAATTTTATTGGCCGTTTCAGTCTTGGTCTATTTTGGCTCTATAAATCCATTAATGACCAATATATCTGCACTTTCGTCGACAAGAGATTCTTTGAATAATTCCTTATCTGAAAGTAAAAATTTAAGAACCATTTTGGCTCAAAAAGAAGGTTTATATAATAATTTCACTGACGAGGAAAGGACAAAGATAAATAAACTCCTACCAGATAGTATTGACAATATTAAGCTTGTTATTGATATTGATGATGTGGCTTCTAGGTATCAGATGAAGATTAGGAATATTGATCTTAAGACAAACAATGACACTCAGAATCCTCAAGAAGCTTCAAAAGATTACGGCACAGCTACCCTAAGATTTTCTGTATCAGCTCCGTATGACAAATTTAGATCTTTCTTGACCGATCTTGAGAATAGCTTGAGAATTGTTGATGCTTCTTCTGTGAGCTTCACGGCGGGGGATAAGGATATTAATGAATATAACGTAGAATTAAAAACTTATTGGCTAAAGGAAACAATATAAAAATATGGACTCAAAAAAAACAAATATTTTGATTGGAGTACTTGCTTTCATTGTTCTTTTGTCTGTTTATTTATATACAGGCACAAGTGGCGCAGGTGCTGTATCAAGCGGGCTTATAACTACAAAGAACACAGAAGAGAATAATATATCCATATTCTTAAAGAAAATATCCTCCATTAAAAATATCTCATTAGACAAGGCTGTTTTTGAAAATAAAGTTTTAAAGAATGGTTTACAGGATCAAGGCAGGGAGTTAACTCCTGAAGAAAAAGGACGAATTAACCCTTTTGCTCCTTTCGGTGCACAGGCTTTAAACACAAAGACGACACAAGTTACCGAAGTTCAAAAAACTGCGACCCCTGTCGTAGTTGCAAAGTCAGCTACAACAACAGCCCCTGTTAAGAAGGTTCTTAGCGATTAGTTTTCTTGTGCTCATGCCCTCGTCATTGCGGGATGTGAGTGAAATTATCCAGATTTGAATTAATACTATTTTCTTGCAATGACAAGAGTTGTCGAGAAATTACGATATTAAAAAATGGATACAAAAAAAGAAGTCCCTAAGAGAGACCTAGGAGGAAAAATTGCGAATCTGGAGGTTTTGAAGTATGTTCCAGAGGAATCAGCCTCTTATTATAAATTTGTGCCTATCGATTTTAAAGATGGGGTTTTGGAATTTGGAGTTATTGATCCAGAAAGTATCGAGACAAGAGACGCTATTTCTTTTACTGCAAATAAACACAATTTGCCTTTTAAAATCTTTGTAATTTCAGAAGACGACCTGAAGCTTGTCTTGGGCGGTTATAAGGAAATGTCGGGGGAAGTACATCAAGCTCTTCAGCAATTTGCCACAACACAAGGTATGCCAATGACGGCAGATTCTGTGACGAACGAATTGATGAAAGATATTTCCTCTAAGACTCTTGAAGTAAACAAAGAAGACGCCCCAATGGCGAAGATAGTTTCTGTTATCATTCAAAATGCAGTTACCGGTAACGCTTCCGATATTCACATTGAGCCGACCTTAGATAAGGTACAAGTTAGGTTTAGAATGGACGGCGTTTTAAACACAAGTATCACACTTCCTTTAAATATTGCAGATGCTATTGTTGCGAGAATTAAAATTCTTACAAATATGAAACTGGACGAAAAGAGGGTTCCGCAAGACGGAAGATTTTCTACTAGAATAGAAGGAAGACAAATAGATTTTCGTGTTTCTACTTTCCCAACTTATTTTGGCGAAAAAGTTGTGCTAAGAATCCTTGATTTTGAAAAAGGTGTTAAAAAAATTAACGATCTTGGTTTTAGTGAGACGCACATGAAAGCTATTAAAGAGGCGATGGATAAGCCATACGGCCTTATTCTTGTTACAGGACCGACAGGTTCCGGTAAAACGACAACTCTTTATTCGATGATGAATGAAGTCGACAGAGAAGAGAACAACGTCGTCAGTTTGGAAGATCCAATTGAATACAATATTAAGGGTGTTAGTCAGTCGCAAGTTCGTCCGGAAATTAAATACACTTTTGCTAGTGGCTTGCGTTCTATCTTAAGACAGGACCCTGATATTATAATGGTGGGAGAAATTCGAGATGCCATTACAGCAAGACTTGCTATTCAAGCTGCTTTGACTGGTCATATTGTATTCTCAACACTTCACACAAATAATGCGATCGCTGCTATTCCTAGACTAATAGATATGGGAATCGAGCCTTATTTAATTGCTCCTACCTTAACCCTGGTTATTGGACAAAGACTTGTTGGTACATTGTGTTCAGAATCAAAGAGCGAAATTCCCGTAACTCCAGAAATGAGAGCGACCATTGAAGCTCAGTTTGCAGATTTACCTGAAGAGATAAGAAAAGACATTAAAATTCCAGATGTTGTGTATAACGCAAAACCATCTGCGACTTGCTCTACGGGAAATAGAGGAAGAACGCCTGTTCTTGAGGCACTTACAGTTGACCGAGATATGCAAAATCTCATTTTTACAAACCCATCCGAAGACGACGTTAGAAAGTTGGCGCGAAGTAAGGGTATGAAGACAATGAGAGAAGACGCTATCCTTAAGGCTTTTAAGGGCGAGATTGGTTTTGAGGAGGTAGGTAAGTTGTAATTTTTACGATTTAAAATTTTAATATAATTTATTTAATATGACCGACTACAAGAATCAAATAGAGGAATTAGTTAGTATAACTCTTAAAGAAGGCGCTTCTGATTTGCACATCACGGCCGGAAGAAAGCCAAGCATAAGAGTGTCTGGTGAATTGATTCCGCTTGTTTCTAAGCCAATTTTGACAGCAGAAGATACAAGGGGTTTGATTTTTGAGCTTTTGAATGAAGAGAATAAACAGAAGTTTTTACAAAACAAAGATATTGATTTTGCCTACGATTCTTCCCATGGTGTTAGGTTTAGGGGTAATGGTTTTTTTCAAAAGGGTCAGATTGGGTGCGCTCTTAGGGTAATTCCAAAGAAGATTAGAAGCATGAAAGAGCTTAGCTTGCCACCTGTTCTTGAGGAGTTTGCTTTTAAAGAACAAGGTTTCTTTTTGGTTGTTGGTCCTGTCGGACAAGGTAAATCTACAACCCTCGCAGCAATGGTTGATCATATAAATAGAGAAAGAGCAGAGCACATTCTTACAATTGAAGATCCTATTGAATATTTGTTTGAAAGTGATAGATCAATAATAGACCAGCGCGAAGTGCGATTTGATACTGAAAGTTTCCCATCAGCCCTAAAGTCTATGTTCCGACAAGACATAAACGTTGCGATGATTGGTGAAATGAGAGCACCAGAAACAATAAGCACGGCTGTCACTGCCGCTGAGACAGGTCATTTAATTCTTTCGACATTACATACAAACAACGCAGCACAGACCATCGATAGAATTATCGATTCTTTTCCCGGAGATCAGCAGTCTCAAATAAAAATTCAGCTATCTGTTACTTTGCTTGGTGTATTTTCTCAAAGACTTATCCCAAGAATTTCAGGTGGATTAATTCCAGCTTACGAACTTTTGATAAATAATAACGCAGTATCAAATTTAATAAGAGAGGGGAGGACTGCTGAGATAAATGTTGTTATTGAAACCGGTACAGAGGCGGGAATGGTTGATTTAAATCATTCTCTTGCGGATCTTGTTCGAAGGGGAGAAATAACCGTTGAAAGTGCAATAAAGCATTCATTAAGTCCAAGAAGTTTAGAAAGATTGCTTTAATTTAAATTATTCACAGCTAGTTTCGACTTTACGGGCTCAAATATGTTATAATTTATTTCATAACTCGTAATCATTAATTTAATCATCTTATGTTATTTAATTATAAAGCAATAACCGAGGCGAATGAACCAAAAGAAGGCGTTTTTGACGCTGTTTCTATGGACATAGCGATAACCGCCCTACAGAGAAAAGGACTTATTGTTGTTTCAATAAACCCTGTCGGTGAAAGTGTTGGCGTCGCTAGATTTTTCGAGCAATTCCAAAGTATTAGTCAGAGGGACCTGGTTATTATGTCTCGCCAGATTGCGACGTTATTTGAAGCCAAGGTTTCTGCACTCGATTCTTTTAAATTGCTTGCTAGTGGGGTAGATAATCCTCAACTTACAAAGGTTATGCTTTCTATCGCAGATGACCTTCAGAGCGGTATTTCTATTTCTTCGGCTATGGCTAAGCATGAGAATGCATTTACCCCATTTTTCGTAAGTATGGTTAGGTCTGGAGAGGAGTCCGGTAAGTTAAATCAATCTTTTAATTACTTAGCAGACCATCTTGAGAGGGAATACGAATTAGTTTCAAAGGCAAAGAACGCTCTTATTTATCCCGCATTTGTCATTGCTTCATTTATCATTGTTATGATTTTAATGTTGGTTTTTGTTATTCCGAAACTTACAGATATTCTTACCGAAACAGGCGGTGATATCCCGATTTACACAAAAATTATTATTGCGTTGAGCCAGTTCTTGTTGAACAACGGTATATTAATAATTGTCGCTCTTGTTTTTGCTGGATATTTTTTCTATAAATATTCAAAATCAAAAGAAGGTCAGGCAATACTTGCCGATATAAAAATGAGAACACCTTATGTTGGAAATCTTTATAAAATGTTCTATTTGTCTCGTTTTTCAGAAAATATGGATACGCTTATTTCAAGCGGTGTTGCAATGGTGCGCTCAGTTGAGATTACAGCGGACGTTGTCGGCTCGGACCTATATCGAGGTATTCTCCTTGAAACAGTTACGCAAGTTAAGGCCGGTAATTCTCTCTCGAAGTCGCTCGGCCAATACCCACAAATGCCAGCAATTCTTATTCAAATGATAAAGATTGGCGAAGAGACGGGTAACCTTGGTTTCGTCTTAAAGACAATGTCTAGATTTTACAAGAGGGAAGTAGACAATGCCGTCGAATCTTTAGTCGGTCTTATCGAACCATTAATGATTGTCGTCCTTGGTCTCGCTGTTGGTATTCTTCTCACATCTGTCCTCGGCCCAATCTACAACATCACAACCGGAATTTAATCTAGCGTGGTGTCTCAGAAACGTCGTTTCCAAAAAGGAAACGACGTTTCGCTATTGGTGTATTACCACCTGCGAAACGTGTCTTCCTGTGGAAGCCACGTTTCTGATTTCCCAATACGGCCATTTAATCTTGCCACTATTAATCTCAATTTTTAATTACCACCATCTATCACCAACCGAAACGTAGCTTCCTTTTTGGAAACAACGTTTCTGATTCCCAATACGGTCCTTAATCTTGTCTTTTTCGATTTATCCTCTAATTTATCCCCACCACCACTTTTGCATTTAACTTGCGATAGTAGTAAAATTGTCAGCATAGGAAATTATCCCTTGCTTTTACTTTAACAGGTCGATGGCAAGTGATACTTTCATCTTCACTCACTCGTCATTGCGAGCTGTGGGCGAAGCAATCCAGATTTAATTTATGAAAAAAGAAACTACAATTGATGATTTGGTTGGGGAAATCAGGGAGGTTAATAAAAACATAGACCAGCTTGCAAAGGCCGTGTTAAATGGTTTCGAATCTGTTGATAAGAGGTTTGAGTCTATTGATAAAAGATTTGATATTGTAGATAGTAGACTTAATTCTTTAGAATCAGATGTTTCTTCAATTAAAACTGATATTTCTTCTATGAAAGTTAGTCTCGACGGCTTACATAAAGAGGTATTTACGATAAATAATAGAATGGAAGAATTTGAGGAAATTGCGATTATCGACCACGGCAAAAGAATTAAAAATTTAGAACTTGCCACTTCGTAGTCCGTCCCATCATTGCGAGCTTTGGGCGAAGCAATCCAGATTTAATTTAAAATTTATAAATATTAATATTATTAAAAACAAAATGCATAAGAATAAAAATAAAGGTTTTACGCTTATAGAACTTCTTGTGGTTATCGCCATAATTGGTATGCTTGCTGCAACAGTTTTGACATCGTTGGGTGCCGCAAGGTCAAAGGGGAGGGATGCAAAGAGGATCTCAGATCTTCAAAATATACAATTAGCGTTAACAATGTATGCCGATGATAATCTCGGTCAAGTTCCTCCAACTCTGGCCACTCTAAATGGGTCAAAGTATATGAGTGTTTTACCAAGCGATCCCGCTAATAATACTTATACTTACACAGCTTATGCCAGTAACACAAACAATACCAAGTGTACAAGATTTAAAATGAGCGTTACTTTAGAAAATGGGAGTCCTGCACTGCAATCATCCTCTCTTGAAAGTTGGACACCAGGTACTGGTTGGGTTGTGTGCGCTGGGAGTGCTGAGCATGCTTCGTGGTTAGGTTTACCTACTGGTACAGATGCGAATCCAGCAAAATGTTTGACTGGTGATACTGGGATAGCTTGTTATACGTTAATAAATTAATTATAAATTATTAGTAATCATTAAAAATAAATGAAAAAGAAAGGTTTTACATTGATTGAATTGCTCGTTGTTATTGCAATCATCGGCATTCTATCATCAGTCGTAGTTGTATCATTACAAAGCGCTAGGACAAAGGCCAGAGATGCGAAGAGGGTAGCAGATATTGGAGAAATTAAGACAGCTTTGGGTTTGTATTATGATACAAATCAGTCTTATCCAGCTACAATCGCAGCTATTGGTTCTGAGTTTTTAGCAGCTGCACCTGTTGCTCCAACACCAGGAGTTGCTTATAGTTACGCTGCTTCTCCAGATGGAACAAGTTATCACCTAGGAGCCACGTTGGAACAAGTTGCCGCAGGAACGGGCGTACTAGCTAATGACAGAGACTGTAATTCGCTTATTACAGGCACAGGTGCTTGTTTCGCAGCAGCCGCCACAACAGGTGGATTCGACGGCACAGCCGCTAACGTGTACGATGTAACACCTTAAGTTTAAGTCGAAAATTTTACGCATTCCAAAACATCGTTTCCAAAGTGAAACGATGTTTTGCTATTGGTCTTTTAACGCACTCCAACCCACAAACACATTCCCACTTGCGAAGCACATTCCCACTTACGAAACGTGTCTTCCCCTGGAAGCCACGTTTCCCGCAGCCAGCAGGGTTCAGAACTCCCTCCTCCTCTCCCGAAGAGTTCCGAACCCCAAGCGTAGTTTATTTTTTAAAAGCAATGTTTCCCGCTGTCTATTTTGTTTACTTTCTTTTTTGGAAACGTCGTTTCCAAAGCATAGATATCCACAGTTACTTTTTGATTTTTGTTTATGATATAATTTACCCAATGGATACAATACTTTTTATAGCCACTTTTATTCTCGGAACAATTATCGGTAGTTTTTTGAATGTTGTAATTCTTCGTTATAACACTGGCAAAACTTTTGGTGGGCGATCGATGTGTTTTTCTTGCAGTAAGACTTTAAGCTGGATTCATCTTGTTCCTGTTCTTAGCTATATTTTCCTAATGGGGAAGTGCGCTTATTGTAAAACAAAGATTTCTATCCAGTATCCGATCGTCGAGGTGTTGACTGGTCTCGCTTTTCTTCTTGTCGCATACAAGGTTTCATTTGTTCCAATTCTCGCTCTTTATTTAACAGTTTTCTCTATTCTTCTCGTTATTGCTGTTTATGACTATCGACACAAAATAATTCCTGATGGTCTTGTTTTTGCCTTTATAGCACTGTCTTTTTTAAGAATGATTCTCGATTTTAATTTAGGAAAGGGAGATTTCTTCCACGACTTCTTTTCTGGCCTCGCTATCTCAGCATTTTTTGCGACGCTTTGGTGGATATCTGATGGTTCGTGGATGGGGTTTGGTGATGCCAAACTTGTTCTTGGCATAGGGTGGCTTCTTCCTTTTTGCCAGAATATAAGCGCCGTAATGTTATCTTTTTTTGTCGGTTCTATCGTTGGATTACTTATTATGTTCGTCGCCAAAATATCAAGTTTAAGAAAAGGTAAGAAATTCGACTTTGATAAAGAAATTCCCTTCGCCCCATTTTTAATTTTTTCAACATTTGTCGCCTTTGTTTTTAATTTTGACGTAATTGGCCTTTTGGTGAGCGGTATTGCCGTATGTTTAGGGTAGGGGAAAAGTAACTGTATTATGTTGAAAATATTTTGTATAATAAGGTGGTAAGTGGCAAAATATAAAAATGATTTATAACCGAAGTAAAAATAACAACAAACGCCAAAATAAAGGTTTTTCTCTATTCGAACTCCTGATTGTTATTAGTATTTCCGCTGTAATCGCCACCATATCTTTCGCTGGTTTTCCGAAGATGAATAGCAAGCTTTCCCTCGACCTTCTCGCCCAAGACATCGCCCTTTCTCTCCGCCAGGCTCAAGTATTTGGTACGACGGTTATGGGTGTTGGTGCAAATAGCGAAATTGCCGACGCATATGGTGTAAGTTTCCCAAATCCAGATGATGAGAGTGCTCGAATCATAAACGGAACTTCAAAGGACTACCGTTTCGTAGTTTTTGCCGACTTGTCCAGTAAGTTAACGAATTCTCTGGGGTATCTGTCTGATAATCCAAATTATAATGTCTATAATGAAGCATCTGATATTTGCATGAACGACGAATCTAAATGTGTAAAAAACCCCCCAGTTTCTTGTGGTTCTCCAAGTTTTGCAGCTGGTATTGAAAATGAGTGTCTTCAGCCTTATGTTGTGACAGGCAAAGATAAAATTACGGATATCTGTTTGAACTATATGAATAGTTCGACAATGGGTTACAATAGAATTACTGGTAAAGAATGGGATAAAAACGCAAGGGTGGATGAGTGTCGAAAAGAGGCCTTGATACCTAAATTGATTCCTGGTGCCTCCATTGATATTGTATATAGAAGGCCAAAATTAAAAGCTATTATAACAACCAAGATGTCTAGCGGAGACCTTTGGGGTAGTGAAAACGGGAACATGTCCGCCGATCCCTTGAATCGTTATATAAATAATTTTGGAATAGTTGTTACCTCAGATGATAACGGAGAAACGAGAGTGGTCGTAGCTTGGGCAAATGGTCAAATTTCAATAGACAAATAAAATGGTAGCTTCTTTTAATAAAAATAAAAAAATAAATACCGGCTTCACTCTTATCGAAATGATGGTCTCTATTTCTATTTTTAGTATTGTTATGGTGGTTGTTATTGGTGCGTTACTTCTTTTGAGTGATGCGAACAAAAAGGCACAGGCAGTTCGCGCTGTTGTAGATAATCTTAATTTCGCTATTGAAGATATAACCAGGAACTTAAGAACGGGTAAGGACTATAGTTGTGTGGTCTTGAATCTAGATGGGAGCATTGGTACTCCTGCCACTTGTACAAACGGCCAGGCAACTAAGGGCGTCGTATTCAAGGGGGCTTGTGATGAGTATGATTGGACAGATCTGAAATGTATCTCTTATAAATGCTATGCGTATATTGTTGAATCTACAGTTAAAGATTCGGTAACAGGAACAATAACCCGAAACGGCACTTTAAAGTATGCGGAGAAAACAACCGATCAAGAAGGCGAAAATTCCTGTAATACACTTCCATGGAATATCTCTGATTTTTCTAATCTTATTTCTCCTGAGGTTCTTGTTAATGATGGACAGTTTTATGTAGTAAACCCGGACGTAAGTGCCAATAAACAACAACCCATAACTATCATTGATTTAAATGGAGAATTCGTTGCGGGGGCAAACGCTGGAGGAGAAAAATTAAAAACCCCATTTAATATTCAAACAACAGTATCACAGAGAAGCGGTATAAATTAATTGTGAATTATGAATTATAAAATTAGAATTAGAAATAACATAAAAAATGCGGGTTTTACTATTATTGAAACCCTTGTTGCTGTTTCTATTCTTGTAATTGCGGTTACTGGTCCACTCTCGTTGGCCTCGAAAGGTCTTTCTTATTCTCAGTATGCTAAAGATGAAATTACTGCTTTTTATCTTGCAAACGAGACATTGGATGCAATAAGAAACATTAGAGATACGAATTTAAAGTCAGGAGGGAGCGAGTGGTTAAAATTACCGGACATCACTGGTAGTAGTCCCGCGAGTCTTATAAGTACATGTTCTAGTGGTTGTACTTTTGATGTATGGCAAACCCCGACTCATCTTGAAAGTTCTTTTTCTAGTACCGCAGCTCCGTTAAAAAATTGTAATGATGGTGGTATTGTTATTTATGGAGACACTTTTGGCTCAAAGAGTAGTTGTCAGAGTGGTGTAAACCCAGATACTATTTTCTCTAGAAAAATTGTCGTAAATGGAGTTAATCCTTCGGGTTGTACTGATTCGAGTTGTACTGAAATTTTGGTTACTTCAGCTGTTTCTTGGACCGCAAAAAACGGTATTCCTAGAAGTGTAATCGTTAGTGAAAATATGTTTAAGCTATAATTATTTCAATGAATAATTTTTTAGGTGCAAAAATAAGATTGATTAATAAAAAGGATTCTGTGTTTAAAAAAAATAAACAAGCAGACACAATTACTGTTGTTAAAAACAAAAAAGACTTTTTTGCAAAAAAAGGTTTTATACTTCTTTTTTCTCTACTTATTTCTAGCGTTATTCTGACAGCCGGACTTGCAGTGACTAGGATTATGGTTAAACAAATATACCTTGCCTCTGTCCAAAGAGATTCTCAAATGGCACTCTATGCCGCTGATTCTGGACTTGAATGTGGAAGATATTGGTATAGCACTCCTATCCCAGGCGGACCTACACCTCCTGCTGGTGCATATTGTAATCTTGAAAGACTTAAAAAGATTGGAGCGGGCTCACCAGAATTTTTAGACGAAGTAAATAAAATACAAAATGGAACAACTGTTTCTTTCAACGCAGGGGGCGGGAACATTAGTCTTTCTGGGTACGTCGTAGATCCAGAAATTCCAAGAACTTGCGTTAAAATAACTTTTTGTAACGATGGTAGCGGTACTGATGATTGTAATGATCCATTAGCCAAGAAAGGTAAAATAGTTGCACGTGGTTATAATGTTGCTTGTGGCCCAGACGGAAATCCGGAACAAGGTAGGGTGGTAGAGAGAAAATTAGTTTATAGAAAATTGTAAAAAAATATATTTTTTATGTTATAATATCTATATAAACCATTATTAATAAATTTTATTAAAATTTTTATGTTCCATCGTCACCATCTTTTATTATTAACGCTTCTTCTTGTTGTATTTGGTCCAGTTTTATTTTTCTCAGGAAATGGAGCGCTACAAACATCGGCGGCAACTATCCCTGTTACTGGCTGGGCTTGGAGTCACAGTCTTGGATGGATAAGTTTTAGTAGTTCGAATTGTGACTCGGAGAATAATGGTGTTGGAGATGGAAAGATAGACATCGGAAGATGTGAGGGTACTGGTGTAGAGCCAGCATATCCTTATGGGGTTAATATTAATGGAACTCAGTTGACGGGTTATGCTTGGAGTTCAAATATCGGAGGGGGTGATAATGGTAGGTCTGGGGGGTACATAAGTTTTGGTCCTGATTCAGGGAGCGAAAGAGCTATTAATCTAGGTTCTGATAATCCACCAGATGACCCCGCTCCGGTTTGGGCTGAGTTTGATAATAATAGTTCTACCAAGATTAAAGGTTGGGCTAGGGCATGTACTGTTTATGCTAATAACTGCAGTGGTGCTTTGAAGTCTAGTACGGCACGAGGTGGTTGGGATGGTTGGATAAGAATGTCTGGTCCTGGTTATCAGGTTATGTACAACCCCTCTAACAACCCAAAACCAGATGGGTATGGATGTGATATTCGCGATAAATTTTCTGTAGGAGGCAATTCTTTTTACGGTTGTGCTTGGGGTGGAGGAGAAGAGGGTCCTGATCCGGAGAAAGATAACAGGTCCCCACAGTTTCCTGGTTGGATTGCTTTTAATTATCACATAGTTCCAGCGACACCCACTTGTTCTGATGGAGTTATGAATGGTTCCGAAACTGGAGTGGATTGTGGTGGTCCTTCCTGCTCTGCTTGTCCTATTGGTGGTGGTGTTGGTGGTAGTAATCACTGCACAGATGGTGTTTTTGAGCCAACTCTTGAAACGGGTCTAGATTGTGGCGGCCAATGTCCAGCTTGTACCGGGGGGGCTGGAGGAAATTCTTGCGTAACTGTGGGAAATAGTAATGGAGTCGTACAGAAAACAATTACATCAGGCCCTCTTTGTATAACAGCTTGTCAGCTGGAAAGAGGTAGTTTGCTCGCTTCTACTCCTGTAGACGGTACAGCGCAGCCAAATGGGTCCTACATATGGAGATTGTATAAATATGATGGCACGACTATTAATCCAACTGTTGTTTGGAATGAGAAGGTGAATGGGGTTGATCAAACTATTAATCCAGCATGTTCTGGTGTAGCTTGCCAGAGAAACTATAGCAATACTGACAAGGTAACTATGTCTGTTAAGGTGGGTACAGGGGCGGGTGCTTTAATAGAACAGTGTAGTAATCGTGGAACAAGTTTTGCGTTTAATGATGCTAGTAGTTTTTCGTCAAAGGGTATTATAGTTGTGCAGGGTAGTGAAGGTCGACTTAATGCTAAGTTTGGTACTTCTAACATAGCACCTGTAACAAAAGCAGACGGAACACCTGTTGCTTTTATTATTGGCGATATAAATAATCACTGTAATGATTCAAAATTGACATTCAAGCTTTTAAACATTACAGATATTACGAATGGTAGTCCTATGACATTAGGTACTATGGAGGTGTCTTTTAATAAGGCAGTTGATGGGACACAAAAAATGAGTACTTTTGCTAATTCTAGCGATCCACTTATTATGGATCTTAAACTAAAAACAAAATCTTCTTGGGTGTTTACCCCAGCTCATAACTATAGGGTTAATTTTGAGGTAAGTATTGATCCTGCTCCAGGGTGTGCTCCTGTAGAAAATCCTGTCTATTCCTCAAGAGATCTGTTTGTTGGAACCACTGGTGGCGATATAATCGAACAATAATTAAAATAATTTTTCGCTTAAAACAGCCTGATATCCATTAGGCTGTTTTTTGTTGAGAAAAGAGGGCACTATCTGTATAATCTATTTATGAATGACGAGTTTAAAAAGGTGAAAGAAAGGATAGAGAAGCTTAAGGAGGTGATAAATTACCACCGTGAGCTTTATCATATTCACGATAAACAGGAGATTTCGGAAGAGGCTTTGGATTCGCTTAAATACGAGCTTTACAATCTTGAGCAAAAATATCCGCAATTTATAACTTCTGATTCTCCGACACAAAGGGTTGCAGGTAAACCACTTGATAAATTTGAGAAAATTACACACAAGGTTCCACAGTGGTCATTTAATGATGCTTTTTCTGAAGAAGATATTCGAGATTTTGATGAAAGAGTTAAAAGGTTTTTGGAAAAAGAAATGGGTAAAACATGGATTGCTTCGCCCATAGCTCGCAATGACACGAATATTGAATATACTTGTGAGCTTAAAATAGATGGTTTTAAAATTGTTCTTGAGTATGAGAAGGGTGTTTTGAAGACAGCGGCGACAAGGGGCGATGGCGTTGTGGGGGAGAATGTTACTTTAAATGTAAAGACGATCGAATCGGTTCCACTTAGGCTTAAGGAAGAAGTTGATCTTATCGCAGAAGGTGAAATTTGGATGGGGAAGGCTGGATTAGAAAAAATAAACAAGGAACGAAAAAAGAGTGGCGAAGAGCTTTATGCAAATCCAAGAAATTTTGCAGCGGGAACAATTCGACAACTTGATCCAAAGATTGTTGCGGAGAGAAATCTTCAGAATTTTACTTATGATATTTCAAGGGCGAGTTTCTCTATTCCTGATTCGCAATTTGATGAATTACAAAAACTTTCTGAGCTTGGTTTTCGCGTAAATAAACATTTTAGATTGTGTAAAAATATAGATGAAGTAATTGAATATTGGAAAGAATGGCAGAAGAAATCTGCAAAAGAAGATTATTGGATTGATGGCGTGGTTTTGAAGGTAAACAGCCGAAAATATCAAGAATTACTTGGTTATACAGGTAAGGCGCCAAGGTGGGGAATTGCTTTTAAATTTAGAGCAGAACAGGCGACGACCTTGCTTGAGGATATTACAGTGCAAGTCGGTAGGACTGGAGTTTTGACGCCCGTAGCTCATCTAGAACCTGTTCAAATAGCGGGTTCTACCGTATCTCGAGCGACCTTGCACAACGATGATGAAATTAGAAGATTAGATTTAAAAATTGGAGACACTGTAGTTATTCAGAAAGCAGGCGACGTTATTCCAAATATTCTTTCTGTTATAAAAGAATTGCGAAATGGAAAAGAAAAAGATTTTAAAA
Source organism: uncultured Candidatus Saccharibacteria bacterium (assembly GCA_964531375.1). Lineage (GTDB taxonomy): Bacteria > Patescibacteriota > Minisyncoccia > Phycocordibacterales > UBA12445 > UBA12445. Next base: position 32,014 of record CAZHDO010000004.1, on the reverse strand, counting down.
TGCCCAAAGATTGTCCTGTCTGCGGTGCTTCTGTTGTAAGATTAGATGGCGAGGTAGCTTACAAGTGCCCAAACAAAAATTGTTTTGCTAAAAAGAGGAGAAATATTTATTATTTTGTATCAAAAGCTGGTTTTAACATCGATGGTCTTGGACCGAAAGTTATAGATTTGCTCGCGGACAACGGACTTGTATCATCACCAATCGATATTTTCGATTTAAAAAAAGAAGATGTGGAATTGTTGCCGAGAATGGGGGAGAAGTCGGCTGATAATTTAATTGAGGCAATAAAGAACTCAAGAAAAGTAAGTCTTTTCAAGTTGATTACTTCTCTTGGAATAGATGGTGTTGGCGAAGAAACCGCCCACGATCTCTCTAAAAATTTCGGAAGTATGGAGAGGATAATAAGCGCAACGCCCGAAGAAATAAGGAGCGTTTATGGAATAGGTGAGGTTACTGTTGATTCTGTTGTTGGCTGGTTTAAAGATACTGCAAACCGGAAATTTATTGACGAGCTCTTGAAAAGAGTTGAGATTCAGAAAGAAAGTTTAACTAGGGCTGATTTAGCTAAAGGCGGAAAGCTGGTTGGTAAGACTTTTGTGTTCACGGGTACGATGCCGACACTATCAAGAGAAGATGGTAAGAAAACGGTGCGCGATAATGGTGGAGATGTTTCCGAGTCAATATCTGTAAAAACAAATTATCTTGTCGCTGGTGAAAATGCAGGAAGTAAGTATGATAAGGCTATTAAGCTTGGGATTAAGGTGATTAATGAAGATGAGTTTTTGAAAATAATTAATTCGTAATTTTAAAAAATTCTTTAAAAGTGCTAGGATTTATTTATAAATGATTACAATAAAAGAAATAGAAAAGCTTGCGGAGTTGGGGAGGATAGAGCTCACAGAAGAGGAGAAAACCAAAATGCAAACGGATTTGGGTTCGATTCTTGACTATGTGTCGCAGTTAAAAGATGCTCCTGTGGTTGAATATGCAGGTGATAAAAAACACATTAATGTTTTTAGAGAAGATATAGAGGCTCACGATTCTGGAGAATATACTGATGCTATATTAAAAAATGCCCCAAAAATAAAAGACGGGTATGTTGTGGTTAAACAGGTCATGGGGGAGAAGAGGAATAGTTAGGAATTAATAATTACGAATGGATATAAAAAATCTTACAATTAAAAAAGCGGTTGGGTCTATTAAGAATGGAGAGATTACTGCGACGGAACTTACTGAGGCTTGTATTCAGAATATTAAAGAAAAAGATGGCGAGATTGGTGCCCTGCTTGAGGTTTTTGATGACGCAATAGAAACTGCCAAGAAAATAGATGAAAGAATTAAGGCGGGAGATAAAACTGGCGCGCTGTTAGGCATACCGATGGTTTTTAAGGACAATATTCTTATTGAAGGAAAGATTGCCTCTGCTGGTTCAAAGATTTTAGAAAATCACCGCGCAGTTTATGATGCAACTGTTATTTCAAATCTAAAAAAAGAGGGTGCTGTAATCTTAGGAAGAACGAACATGGACGAATTTGCCATGGGTAGCTCTACTGAGAATTCTGCATATAAAATTACAAAAAACCCACTTGATCATTCAAGAGTTCCTGGGGGCTCTTCTGGAGGTTCTGCGGCCTCTGTTGTTGCAGATTTCGCGCTCGGGGCACTTGGAACCGACACTGGAGGCTCTGTAAGGCAGCCAGCCAGCTTTTGCGGGATAATTGGACTAAAGCCTACTTATGGAGCAGTTTCTCGATATGGCGCTATCGCGATGGGAAGCTCGCTTGACCAGATAAGCCCTTTTGCAAAAAATGTCGAAGATGTTGAGATTTTGTTTAATGTGATGAAGGGTAAAGATTCAAAAGATTCTACAAGTCAGGAATATCCTGTTCAGAAAAATCAAAATTTAAACAAAAGAATTGGGGTTCCGAGGGGGTTTTTGGACAAAGGTGTCGCACCAGAAGTGAAAGAGAATTTTGAGAAAACCCTGGAGGGTTTGAAAAAAGCTGGTTACGAAATTGTAGATATTGAACTTAAAAATATTGGTTATTCGCTTCCTGCTTATTATGTAGTAATGCCTGCGGAAGTTTCTACTAATCTTGCGAGGTTTGATGGAGTACGTTATGGACTTCATCTTGATGGGGTAGGGCTTTTGGGGGATTATGTAAAATCTAGAACTGCTGGTTTTGGAAAGGAAGTTAGGAGGAGAATAATGCTTGGTAATTATGTTCTTTCTTCTGGTTATTACGATGCTTATTATAAAAAAGCCGAGGAAGTTAGGAATCTTATTCGTTCTGATTTAAATAAAATTTTTGGCGGGCCCGAAGCTGTTTGTGCTTTTGTCACTCCAACAACCCCTTCTGTTGCTTTTAAGATAGGGGAGAAAACGAGCGATCCTCTTACGATGTACTTGGAAGATATTTTTACCGTACCTGCAAACATTGCTGGTATACCTGCGATATCTGTGCCATGTGGTTTTACTGAAAAAGATGGAGTTAAACTTCCGGTTGGTTTTCAGATTCAGGCGCCACATTTTAGAGAAGATGTTTTGTTTGAATTGGGCAGGGAGGTGGAAAAGATTTTTAAGTAGTATTTTGCATATTCTAATACTGCGAAACTCGCTCATAAATTAGTAATTTATTTTTTGTTTTTTTATGTTAAAATATATTTACTTCTAACTTATGACTTATTTCGACAATATAAATTTTTTCAATATCGAATATATTTTCAATCTTGTTTATAAGGCTGTTTTTAATTTGCCTGATTATATTACTTATGTTTTTTATTTTTGGAATGATATGATTGGCGGATTTGGCGGTTTTAAATTACAGGTCGTTCTATGGACTTTGACTGTTTTGATTAGCTATATACTTTTTTATTCTATTTATAAAATTGTTGAATTAAAACAAAAAGAGAATGAAAAATACCTAGCTCTTTTTAATCAACCTGAACAGAAAAAAGAAGATAAGAAGGTTAATAAAGAATGGAAGGAAATTACGGCTCATATGGATTCTGAAAACAGTTCTGGCTGGGTGCTGGCAATTATTGAGGCAGATAAAATATTAGATAGACTTTTGATAGAAAAAGGGTATGATGGTACTAATATAGGAGAAAGACTAAAAGCGATCCCAGAAGGCAAATTAAAAACATTACAAAGTGCATGGGAGGCTCATAAGATAAGAAACAAAATTGCTCACGAAGCTGGCTATGTCCTTGAGAGGAGGGAGGCCAGAGTCGCCATTAGTAATTATGAGGAGGTTTTTAAGGAGTCGGGATATCTTAATTAAAAATTATTATAAATAATAGAAATAATATTATGGAAAAAAACAAAGAATGCTGCGGGGAGGAAATGGGTAACATGCCAATGGGAATGATGCCACTTTGCGCCAAAAGACTTATTGCAATATCTTTGGCGGTTATGATGCTTACTTTTGCGTATTCTGCTTTTATTGTTGCGAGCTCATACTCAAGGTCAAGCGAGCCAACTACATATAGAAGTTTCAGTGTTTCGTCAGAGGGTAAGGTGACTGCAATTCCAGACATTGCTCAGTTTAGTTTTAGTGTCATAACAGAAGGCGCAAAGGATATGGGTAAGATTCAGAAAGAAAATACAGAAAAGATGAATAAGGCTATAGACTTTGTTAAATCAAAAGGTGTTCTTCCAAAAGATATAAAAACAAGTAATTATAATTTAAGCCCAAGATATCAATATTTTGATTGTACTAGGGTTGTTGGTACTGCCAAGGTATGTCCTCCTCCAGAGATTGTTGGATATACGATTAATCAGACGGTTTCAGTGAAGATTCGAGATTTCTCAACTATTGGCGATATTGTTTCTGGAATTGTTACTTATGGAGTAAACGATGTTTCTCAGCTCAGCTTTGGTATAGATGATCAGACAATGGTTGAGGCAGGTGCAAGGGCTGATGCTATTGCTAAGGCGAAAGTTAAGGCCAAAATGGTTGCGAAGGCTGGAGGATTCGAAATTGGAAGGCTTATAGCGATTGAGGAGGGGAATAATTATTCATATGCTCCAAGGGTGATGTATTCAAAGATGGATATGATGGCCGAATCCGCCGGATCAGCACCAGCGCCACAGATTGAAGCTGGTTCTCAGGATGTTTCTGTAAACGTAACACTTCGATACGAGATAGAATAATATAGAGTATTTAAAAGTTTGATAAAAAGCCTGGTCTTCATAGATCAGGCTTTTTGGTTGACTAATCTTGATATTTAATCTATATTTATCAATGTAACCGTAGAAAACAGGCATCCATAAGTCCTGTCGAGGGTCGAAAGCGGTTTTTGGCCGTTTTTTATTTTTAAAAAACTCATGGCAATAACAAAAGATAAAAAGAAGGAATTAGTTGTTTCTTTGACCGATAGTGTAAAGAATGCCACTTCAACTGTGCTTGTTGGTTTCAATAAACTAAAGATCTCAGACGTAACACCTCTTAGAAAAACTTTAAGAGAGCAGGGTGTAAAGATGGTAGTTTCAAAGAAAACTCTTATGAAGAGAGCTTTCAACGAAGCTGGCATTACTGGCACATTACCACAAATGGATGGACAAGTTGCTTTGGCTTTTGGTTCAGATGAGGTTACTTCAGCTAAGCTAATTGCTGAATCTGAGAAAAAGCTCAAGGGAATGGTTTCAATCATTGGTGGTATCTTGGAAGGTAAGTTCCTCTCAAAAAGCGAGATGGTCGCACTTTCAAAGGTTCCAAGTAGAGAAGTTTTGTTGTCACAACTTTTGAATGTAATGAATGCACCAATTCAAGGATTCGTTGGCACTGTAAACGGTGTTGTTAGAGACTTTGTAATGGTGTTGGATCAGGTTGCTAAGAAAAAGCAATAATTATTAAATTAAATTTTAACAAAATGGAAATTCCAGCAAAATTTAAAGATATCGTAGAGAAGATCGAAACAATGTCTGTTCTTGATCTTTCCGAATTAGTTCACTTATTAGAAGAGAAGTTTGGAGTAAAGGCACAGGCCGGAGGTATGATGATGGCTGCTCCAGTAGCAGCTGGTGAGGCTGCAGCTGAGAAGTCTTCTTTTAATGCTGAATTAACAGCAGCAGGAGACAATAAGATTGCAGTTATCAAGGTTGTTAAGGAAGTTCTTGGTCTTGGCTTAAAAGAAGCTAAGGACTTAGTAGACAAAGCTCCTACAATGATTAAGGAGGGAATGGACAAGACAGCTGCTGATGCTCTCAAGAAGCAAGTTGAGGACGCAGGTGGAAAGGTTACATTGAAATAAGTATTAGGTATCAAGTATCTGGTATTTAGTATATAAAACAAAAAACTCGCTTTTATAATAAAGGCGAGTTTTTTGTTTGTGTCTTTATTTTACAAATTTTGACTTTTTAATTACCACGATTTTATCGATGCTTCTCGACGGAATCGGAATAATCTTGCATTTTAGTTTTTACATTTTGAATTAGTGATTCGTTCTAGTAGAATGAGTGGCGTCATGGATCCTGTAGTGAAATTTTATTTTGATTATGTTCTATAATTATGTTTTAGAAAGCGAGGAAGGTGAAAATTTGTATATAGGATATACTGAGAACCTAAAAAGGCGATTAATAGAACATAATCAAGGATTAAATCTTTCTACAAAAAGATATCGTCCCTGGAAAATAATATATTATGAAGCTTGCATTAGCGAAAAGGACGCAAGGAGGCGGGAGAGGTATTTGAAAACCACACAAGGCAATAGATTGTTAAAGTTAAGATTAAAAGAGTATCTTTACGAGCGTCGGAAAAAGATTTAATAAAATAAAATTCTACTACAGGATGGATATACTTGGAAAAATATTTGGAAGTATTAATAGAGTAAAATTGTTCAGGTTGTTTTTTGCGAACCCAAATGGCCTTTTTACGAGAGAGCAAATTTCCTCAAAATCTAAAATTAGTGAAGATAATGTTTTAAAAGAATTAACTTTACTTACAAAGGCAAAATTTCTAAAAAAGAAGAAATTTAAGGGAGAAAAAGAGACAAAAAAGCTTGGTAAAAAGAAAAAAGCTATTTTGGTCGGTTGGGAATTAAATCCAGGCTTTAAATATTTAAGCGAGCTAAAGGTTTTTCTTATGGGGGGCGAGGTTTTAGATAGTGAGTATTTGATCAAGAAATTTAAGGGTGCTGGTAAAATAAGGCTAATTATTACTGCGGGCGTTTTTATGAATGATGAAAAAAGTCGAGCAGACCTGCTTGTTGTCGGAGATAATATAAATAAGAAATCTGTCAGTAATGTTATAAAGGCAATCGAATCTGAGATTGGAAGGGAGTTAAATTATGGGGTTTTTGAGACTGAAGATTTCAAATATCGATTGACTGTTTATGATAAGTTTGTGAGAGATGTGATTGATTTTCCTCATAATAAAATTTTTGATAAATTAGATGAGTAAATCTTAGGTAGTTTGTGATATAATTTTGAAATGGAATATTTTGATAAAGATTTTTGGAAATACACCGCTCAGTTTTTTTTGGTAATTCTCGTAACCTTGATTTCTATTGGAATAATTAGTGGTTATATTACGGGAAGTGGGGGAACTGAGGCCAATTTAGTACAACAGCAGTAGCTTGTCTTTGTAGTATATTTGACAGAATGTTCTATTCGGGTGTACTATATCAGGACTTATAGCGGAGTGGAGGAGTAGTACCTCACAAGGCTCATAACCTTGGGGCACCGGTGCGAATCCGGTCTCCGCAACAATTTTGTTTCTCGAAATAAGCTCTTCAGATAAGCTTATTTGGAAAAGGTGCCGTTTCGCCCCAAAATGCAACGGCGCTTTTTTTTACCGCGTTGCCTGCCGGTTGCCTTAAAATTAAAGAAGGAGTGACTAGCGGCTCTAACATATTTACTGCTTCTCTTAAACTGGAGGGGGTCAAATGAGCGTAACGCATTGTTATCTGTATGTTTGCGTGGCCCAGCAGTGCTTGAATTTTCTGTATAGAAACTCCCGCCAGTGCTAAGTGTGAAGCATAGGTGTGTCGCAGTATGTGGCAGGTTATTACTTCCAAGCCGGCCTTTTTACATCCTCTAGCTATCTTCGTATTTAATTTTTGTTTATCAAACCTTTTGCCAAGTATGTCGGGGAATACTATTCCTGTCTTCTGTCTTCTTTTTATTAATTCCCAACAAAGCTCATTAGTTATCGGTATCTTTCTCTCCTTGTTGCTTTTGGGGGCTACTTTGTCTTGTGAATACTCGCACCAAGAGTACCTGACCGTTATCTCTTTGTTTTCAAGATCGACATCTGGCCAGTCGAGCGCCTTTAATTCTCCCTGCCTCATTCCTGTCGTCATAGCCGTAAGTATAATTTCACGCCAAATTCCTTCAGTGTTTTCCAGGAGTTTCTTGCATTCTTCTGTTGAAAGAAAAAGGTTTTTCAGTGGAGGGAGTTTCAATTTCTTCATTTTTGGCAAATTGTCCAGGCCAAACCACTCGTTTGCACTTGCTAAACATTTACTGAATACATCAAGGTAATTATTTGTCGATTTATTAGATAGCCCTTCGTTCCTTTTCAGAGCCTTGAAATTTTCCACATCTCTTCCAGTTATTTTGTTTATCTCTTTTTTTCCAAAAAAGGGGATAAGGTGTCTATTCAAAGCACTCTCTTTTCTTTTTATCTCAGCCGCTTTATTATTGTTTTTGACATAAGTATTAAACCATTCAAGAGAGAAATCTTTGAAAGTCTTTTCCTTTTCATTTTTGCAGGATACTTTATCTATGCTTTCTCCTATCGCAAGCTTGTGCCTAAGCGCCACTTCAAAAGCGGAAGCTCCGGCTCTGGAATTTTCAGGACTCATTCTTCTGTACCTGGTACGGTCGTGGGTAAAGTCCACCCAGTACTTATTTCTTATTTTTCTAACGCTCATATTTGTTTTTTATATTCATGTATCGAGGGAACTCTATTGTTTTTCAGATAAGAAAGAATATCCTCCACAGAAAATCTCAAGCCACCGCCAACTTTATAGAAGGGGATCTCTCTTTTATAGACTAGTCTATAAAATCCAGCTTTTGATATGTTGAGCATTTTCATTACCTCATTTCTATTCAGCAGTCTTTCTGTATTGTCCCTCGATACATCCATTTTATTTAATTTTCAAAGTAAGCATGGTGTGACTTTCAATCATTTTAAAAGTCATTGGGTTCCTATTAAAGAATAGACCCATCAATATTTCAGTCAAGTTGCAATGGTGCACTTTTTGTACGGTTGTCATTATTTTTGGGATTAGTTGTGGTTTTGTGCCACTTTAATAAACGGAGTGCCTTTAATCTCAAATTTATTCAATTTAACGACCTCCTCAGGCATTTTGGTAAGCTGGTCGAGGTGTGCCAATATCCCTTTCTTCTCGCTTTTCAGGTAATCGTCAGGATCAACTAATTTATTGAACCACATAGTAATAATTTTATGAGAGAAATTTTGTCCCACTACTGCTTTGCCAAAGTTAATGACAGTTCCCGGTCCTTGGTCTTTGTTCTCTATTTCCTTAAAACGTCTTTCAATACTTCTCATTTTGTTTTTAAATTAGAATTGTAATTTTGTTGTCTAACCACATCTTCTTAATTCCTTCTTGTAGTAAATACATGTTAAGAAGTTAACAGGTTAGAGGGAGTGAATAGCTTGTTAACTTATTAACATGTATAAACAGAAAGATTAAAAATTATCAAATTGGGCGTTTGTCTTCTCAACTTCACTCAAAGTGTCCTCGTCCCTGGTATTTTCACCAGTTTCTGTTGAAGTGGTGTTGTCGTCAGTATTCTCAGTGTCAACAGGCACATTTGAAGTATAAAAATTCCTTCTCCCTTTTTTATTCATTGTGATTGTTTTTTCTGCCAAAAGAATCTTTAGAGCCTCCTTTATGTTTGTGTCACCCGCACTCAGGCCACTTTTGCAAATAGCTATTATTTCGTTTGTGTCTTTGCCACCGTCTTTTAGAGCCTCCATTATTAACGGCATTATTTTTTCAATAACTTTTTCTTTTTCAGAAATAATTCCTCCATAGGTTAAATTTAACCTTTCTACTTTAGGATCTTTGCCAGACACTCCATCTTTCATTGTTACGTAGAAGGGGAGTACTTCTTTGCCTATGCGATTTTTTCTTTGATAAATGTTTATATTTTCCGTATTTTCGTCTCTTCTCATCATTATTAAGCTTTCAACCGAGGCAGCTTTATCTTGGCTGGCAAAGAGGTGCTCCTTTTGTGGAATCCTACCCTCAAACCTTTGTGGTTTTCTGAAGTGGTCTAGAAAGATAACAACTACTTCCTTGCTTTTAAGGGGTCTGAATTTGTTGAAAAAACTTCTAACCTCCTCAGCTCTGTCCTCCTTCATACCTCCTGCAACAGCTCTAAATGTATCCACAATAACAACATCAATCTTGTTGTCGTCTATGTACTTAAGTAGCCAATTGGCCCCGATGTCATTGTTTAGATTTAGTTCGCAGCCACTTAAAACATGAATAGAGCCGTCGATATTCAACAATCTTCCACGTCTTTGGAACTCGCTTTTAGCCATTTCGATATCTAAATACAAGACAGTTCCTTTTTTGGTTTCGAATTCTGGGTTGTTTAGAAAGTTTCTGCCTTGTGCTATTGTGTTTGCCATTTCCAACGCAATCCATGTTTTACCCTCACCAGATATTGCTGCTAGGATTACAAATCCCTCTATTGGAACAAGTCCTTTTATGCGCCAATTTTTTGTAGGGAAGCTCGTTTTGTTGAACTCATCCCAGAGAACAGGGACGGGGATTGCTGTCGCTATTTTTGAGACCGTGTTATTTGTGTCATTTACTTTTGTTATTGGCGATAGACCGTATTTCTCTCCTAAGACTCGAGCTGCTTCTTTAAAATTCCCATTGTGATTAAGTAGCGTGTATACATGGAATTTAGAATATCCGGTGTTTGCTTTGAATGGATCAGCAGATGTTGAAAATACATAAAGCATAGATTTGCCGTCATGGTCTGTCGTGGCAGAAATACCTTCGCCATCTCTTTTGCCAGGTCGTCTCCAGTGATTCTCAGTTTCTTCAACCCAACCATGAGGTTCGAGAACTTCTTTCCAAGTAGCTTGTCTATTTAGTACGTCTCCGGGTCTATCTTCGGTCGAAGCGTCTGTCGATTTCCATTCATATTCGGTGGCTGGCTCTTCTTTGACTTCGTTAAAAGTGCGTAGTATGTCTATTAACTCTTCGTGAATTTCATTTGAAATAATTGGTAGGTTTAATAAGTCGCCCTGTAGTGTCGTGTAGCCTGAAGATGGGGGAATAAGAGCATAGGTACCTTCTGCGCGAGTTTCTGCTGTTGTTTCATTATTCATATTTATTTTTTTAAATTAATTTTACTAGCTAACTTTATGCTCGGCTGTGGCGTCTCTGTTCTATATCTCAGATGCGTCCCTTTGTTTCGTGTGCTGTTTTTATAGCAGCTATCAACAATCCTTTTTTGGTCATCTGATAGTTTGGCGTACCAGAGTTCGTATAATCCTGGATAGTTTTTTTCGTCGAAATCTAAAGTCACTAAATTGCCCGAGACCTTGCCCCCAGCAATAGCCCAAGAGGTGACCCCCGAATTTATCCAATGATCGAGTTCTTCACGCGTAGATTGCGTATATAAGAGATTGTGTTTCTTGTTTGAATCAAGACAAGAAGGATGAGGAATCTTTTCGCCTTCCTTAATTGGGATAAGCGAGAGCCCCGCATCAATTAGCTCGTGTAGATTTTTACTATCTTTTTTCATCTTTATTTTATGTTTATTTTTTAATCCACTCCCGTAATAAAAAAATCTAGGGAATATTGTCCCTAGATTGTCATATGCGATTGTTAGATTGGCTTAAAAAAACATAAGCCTATTTAAGCCAAATATCTTTCCCTTATTTTTACCCAATTTTCATGCACCTCGAAAAAAGATTCAATCCCTGTTTTTTCTTTAATTTTGTGATTAAGGTGAGAAAAAAAGTTTTTATATTTTTCATTTGTTATTATTTCATCTACAGCTTGATCCTTTGTTACTTTACTATACTCCCATTTTTCTTTAATTTTTTTATCGTCTTTAAAAATTATTCTCAAAACCCTTCTTTGTTCGTCACTGTTGGTTTTTATTTTATCTCCACGAACATATAAAATGTCATTTTTGAAATCGTAGAAAGTTCTAACCCCGATTATTTCATCAGTATATTTTCTTCTCTCATTTTCAAATCTTTCCAGATTTTCTTTTTTGACTTTTATGGTTATTGAATATTTAGTGATTCCATTTTCTGTTTTTGGTTGTGGTCCTTTTAATATTTTTATCAGTTGCTCTTGTTCATAAGATAGGAATGACGCGATAGGGGAAACATCATCTGTTGTTATTTTCCCATTAATTTTAATAATGATATTATCACCCTCAGGTGTCTTGTTAGATATCTCTTGTATGATGCTTTTGAATAGATACTCTTTTTGTTTTTGATAGGGAAGATGTGCTATGTTTTGATTTTCGACAAGTTCGTCTTTCCTAAATCTTTCTATATACCCATCTAAATATTCCCTTACCCTTTTGGCTGATTTAGAAGAACCATTGTTAATAATAAAATAAGTATTCCAATTTTCACTAAATGGTTCGTTTTTGAGTTGTTTTATCAGGTCAAAGAGTGTTATTTCTTGATTAAAATCTGGCTTTAGACTTCCATCTTCGTCTTTGATTAATTTACCAACTTTATTCGTTTTTGTAATCTCAAGCTGTGTTAGTAGGTCTGCTAAATAATCAATTCCTCTAGTTTTAACCTGAGGACCCCAAGGGCCAAATTCTTTTAATAGTGTTATGCCCTTAAAAATACCCTCTTTTTTGGGGAATAGTTTCGGTCTTGAGTATTTTAGTAAACTCAACAGGACTTCTTCGTCTATGTAGTTGTTTGATAGGAAATCCATATTAGCTTGTTTATTAAGCTAACATTAGGACAGACTAGTTTATTTAGCAAGTCTCGTTTTGTTATGTTTTTTTTATTTAAAAACTGACCCTAGTTTCCTAACCAAGTACGGATAACTTCGTACTTTTTGCTTATTGGCCCAATTTAAATATTCTAGTCTCATTAAAAATATTAGATCAAGCCCAAATATTCTCCATAAGCCCTCTCGCTTCGAGCCCTTTCTCTGGGAAACCGGCCTTGGCCATCATTCTTAAGTTCCTAAGGAACGCCTTGGTATATCTTCCTTTGTAAAAAATCCTAGCCATTGCCTCACTTTTATTGGCTAACTTTATCATCCTGTTTATCTGATAAAAGAACCTACCATGTACTGTGTCCTTGTTTATGGTGTTCAGTTCATAGGTCAAACCCAAACACTTTCTACACCTTAAATCACCACCATGGTCGGCAAGATAAAGCTTGCTGACCTTCTTGCCACATTCACAAACAAGGTATGTCCGAGTCCCAAATGTTATTGCCTGGGTACTTAGTCCTATCCTTTGAGCCAGCCTTCCATTTATACTTACCGCCAGTGAGTCTTCTTCTTCATATTCAAACCAGTAATTTATTATAAGACGCTTTCCAGCAAGAATACCTACAAGTTGGCCTGAGATGTTCTCTTGGTGTATTCTAGCTCGTCCCAGGTTCTTTTTAATGTGTGCTGTGTCCAGTGAAAAGCACCCTTCTACTAGTGTTTTTGTCATGTCTAAATCTTAACATAAGGCCCATTTTGAAAATTTTTAGAAAAAAATTTAGAGCTCGTTGATTTTTTAAGGGTGAAAGTTTTGGGAAAGTAGGCATGGGAACGGGTGAGTACCTAACGGATAGTATCTTGTTTACACCAGGGGACCCAAATCGAACAACCCCCCCCTTGGCCCTAGTCCTAAGGACTAGGAGCTTGCACACCTTATTTGCATACTATTTATTTGCTTCCACATTGCTATTGCTTTCTATTTCTTATGGCTCATACGAAATCCTATCTTTTGGGTATTTAAGTTAGATCAACCTTTAAATACTTTTCAAGTGAGATAGTTTAAATAAAAACTTTCTCATGCTTAGCACCACTAGTCCTGGTGCTTTTTATTAGTGTTAATTATTGGTTATGTCAGAAGATAAGGTTAAAACAAATTATCGAGGCTCGGAAATAACTAGGGAGCTAATTTTTCAACAGATATCCGAACGCTATGGAGCAGAAAGTGCCAAGCAATACGATCCATATAGTAATTGTAGAACTTTTCGAGATTGGAGAAGCTTGGGTTACGTCGTTAAGAAAGGCGAGAAGTCTTTGAGGTCTATTACGATTGTAGAAAAGAAAAACGATCAGGGTGTGGTCATTAAGAAATATCCGAAGACTATCCATCTTTTTTATTACCCTCAGGTTGAGAAGTTGTCTTCTAATTAATCAAACATGAAAAGAAAAATGATCGTTAATTATGCGACTGGTAAATATGGTCTTGTTTCAAACAAAGAATTAAAACCTATGATCCGCATTGCTAATAGTATTCTCTATAGATTTGGTTTCCGTGTTGGCCAAAAAATCGATGTGGATTACCTAGAGGGTTCTGTTGTTATTACTAGAAGATAATTTAAAAACAATGAACAACGTACAAACAATCGAGAAGGGTGCTATCCGCTTGGGAGATACCACCGCCATGCAAAGCTTCAGGCAGGGGGTAGACGACATGCTACTCCGCAAAAGCTATTTTATTTCCCAAGTTTTGCCAACACTCAAAGAGAACCATGATTATTATGTAATCAAAGGCAAAAAGTCGCTGGCCAAGGGTGGCGCAGAAAAACTTGCCAGTATTTATTCACTGACAGCTACTTTCTCTCGCGATAATGAGACAATGGAAGCATTTAAGAGTGTCCCTGGTCTCATTGCCTATGTATGCAATCTATACCGCGGTAATAGTGTCATGGGCCAGGGACGAGGAGCTAGTACACTTGCAAAGAACGACAATGATCCAAATAAGACCATTAAGATGTCGTTAAAATCAGCATTTATAGATGGGGTTATTAGATCCACAAATCTTTCTGAAATTTTTACCCAAGACTTAGAAGATCTCCCAATTCTCCCCACTGTTACAGAAGAAAAACCTTCAAAAGAATCTAAGATGATCACTGCACGTCAAAAGGAATTATTAACATCATTGGTAAAACGAAGAGTCCATGGGGATGATGAGAAAAAAAATTGGCTCGCTGAATTAGAAGAGATGACCCGTGAGCAAGCCTCAGAACAAATCTCCAGTTTTATTGGTTTGAGATAGATACATGGCCAGCAACTCGCTGGTCTTTTTAATAACTTAAATTTATAACAATGTTAAACAATTTTATAACTGACTATAATCATCCGAGGGAATATTCTGCTAACTTCGGTGATTTTTCTGAACGTCCATTTGATGAAGAGGAAACTATTACACCAGGCCAGAGAAGGAGGTTGCATGATTTGATTTTTTCGCATTTTGACGACATTTCTACAACCCAGCAATGTTTGAATCATATTGAGGACCTAACTCGCAGTGAAGCAGAAGCGTACATTCGCTCTCTTGAGGAATAAAATATAATAAATTGAAAAAATAAACAGTAATCCAATATCAGGGTTACTGTTTATTTTTTTGGATATTTTCTTGTTTTTGTGGTATTTTAGAGAGGCAGACAATTTAATAATAAGTAGCCTAAACTTGGCACAGTGTCAGGCATGGTGAAAAGAGTCAGAACATGCATAAAGAACCCATCATATGGGGTTGCATGTTCTGCCGTACAGGGAAACTTGTATGAGTGACTTTGTCACTAACTCATGTGGTGGGCTTTTTGTTTGGAAGAATAAAAAATATGAAAAACAAACTAAATAAATTATCATTTCTTATCATTACGACCCTTTTATTTTTACAATGCCCCTCTTCCGTACACGCAGGGTTGTGGTCTAACGCGGTAGATACTGTTAATGACCTTTTTTCTACCTCTAAAGCTGATGAAAAAGAAATTATTTTTGACTCTAATTCACGAAATGCCTCACTACTCAAACCAGCAACCTTAATCATTGACGAAAACATTCCACAGAGTGAGTTTGTTGATATGGTTAAAATTGAGATTGGCTCGCTGAATATTATTGATGCTTTTCTTCAAAATCCTACAGTAGAAAATTTAAAAACCCTTTGTTTTTCTGCAAAGAATGTTTCAGGGTGGGGCACCAAACAGGTATTAAGCGGAGATAGAACCTCCTTGGTTTCTGTGAAGAACACCCTGTATGAGGATTTTGGTTGGTGTGAAAATTTGATTGGAAAATATGTAGATAGTTGGGCATGGACAATTTATAATAGCGATGATTTTTTATTTCCTCTTACAAACCAAAGTGACTCTGATTCTGTTAGAATTCAAAAAATTAATTACAATCAAAAGATTAAATCATTAAAATTAAGCGAAGGTGATATTGTGTATTATGGCAAACCTTTTGGTCGCCCAGAAATTGTATCCCCGAAAGAAAATCTAGAGTATTGGTTTAATTCTTTTGACCCACCATCAATGATGTCCTCGTTTATAAGGACAATCAAGAGCCCAATTCCTCAGCTAAAGAGTCTTTCTGCGCAAAGATCAGGGGGGCTAAAAACTAAAACCACTAACCCTCTGACAAGTTCAATGCAGATAACACCCCCGCAGATAGAATCTCCACAAATACAACCTTTACAAGTACAGCCCATACAACCAACACAAAAGAAAAATGATGTCGCAGCTCAAATCTCTGTTCTTATGAATCAAATTCAAGACCTACAGAATAGGATTGATAAACAAAATGAAATTAACAACAAAGCCTCCACAGAGACTCCTAAGGTTGAAAAAAAGACTGAAACTCCAGAAATGCCAATCCAAAAAATTGAGACCCAACTTAAAGTATCACCAAAAGAAATAATTAAAGATACTCTTAAGCTCAACCCTTTAATATCAGTAGGGGTGACCTCTACTGATGAATTTGCCACGTCTACCAATAGGCCATCAAAGTCGGTTGTAAATAAGAATATCTGGTGGTTTCGCCTTAGATCTTGGTTTGGAATATAATTTAAAATATGAAAAATAAAATCAAAAAGAATATGTTTTTCCTGGCAGGTATGTTTTTTGTAATGCTTGGATATTTTGGATTTTACCAAACCGCATTGGCAGTTGCATTCTTTGGTCCTCAGGGTTTTGTAAGTATTTATGTTCCAACCACCTACTGTAAATACCCAACGATATTAAAAGAAAAGGAAGCAGAATTAGCAAGTAAAATAGCGCTAGTCGAAACAAATTTTAAGAATTTTAATAATAAATTAATTGAGAGATATGGTTATTTAGTAGCAGAAATTGACAACTTGATTAAAGCCAAAAACAATGAGTTTCTTTTAGAAAGTAATATGGATATTCAATCTAAATTAATTAAATACATTAATTGTCTAAAATCAATTAGGGGAGATTTTAATTTTAAAAAAGAGGGAGGTCTTTCTAGTTATTTAACCGTTGGTGGATCTTTTTTGTTTAATTGTAGAAATGAGTTTGGCAATGATGCCTTATTGGAATCTTATATCAAAAAAATAGATGAAGTTACTAATTATAAAAATAATTTATATCAAGAATATAATCGAACTACCTTAAACTCCGAGATAGAGAATCTCAGAGAAACAATTGCTCACTATCGTGAAATTTTAAAAGATGAAATGGTTTCTTGTTGTAGCTCTTGGACATACTCAAACTGGGGCCAATGCGCAAATGGAATTCAGACAAGAACAATTATATCTTCACAGCCATCTGGTTGTGTTGAGGGTAATCCTGTTACAACTCAATCTTGCACTTATGTCCCCCCAGCGTGTACTTCATGGACCTATTCTAATTGGAGTTCGTGTATAAATAATCAACAAACAAGGATAATAATATCTTCTCAGCCACCTGGTTGTGTCAATGATAACCCTATTATAATTAAAAAGTGTATTTCTCAGGACCCAATAATTATTACACCAGTTGAAATTCCTAATCTTAACACCATGACAGCACAACAAATGAAGGAACTTTTGATTAAGCTTCAGGCAATTCTGGCTGACCTCATCGCTAAAGTTGCGGCAATGAAACAAACGCCTATTACGGCAACTCCTTATATAGATTGTACTCAATTTCAATCGGTCTCAAGTTGTTCTTTTGTCCCAGTGGGTCAGGCACAGGGCGCTTGCAAAAATTGTTTTCCTAATAAGTAGTCTGATTAAGATAAAACATTATGAAAAACAAAAAAACACAAGATACGTCTGGTATTGTTTTATTTATAATTATTCTTTCTGTGTTGGGAGTATTTATGATTTTTAATCAAGATACTAATTCAAATAATTCGAGTACTTTAGTTCAGCCATCGGCCCAAGATGATTCATCGACAAACAATAATAATATTGATTTAAGATATTCAGACCTTCCTGTACAGGCGGTTGAAGATTTTAATAGTATCCCTGTTGTTGAAACAAAAATAGAGACTACCAAATCTTCAGTTTCATCTGTTTCTGGCGGTTCTTGTATTCATTCAGGCGAGGTGAAATTCACCATTGCAGAAGAAACTCGTATGAAAGAAATAATGGTATCTGTTCTGCAGGGCGATGCCAGTATTCCAACGTCTGATGCCGTCTATAATGAGTTTTGGTCTATTATGGATCGACATGGAAGATTGTGCGAAGAAGATCTTGTGTTGACCAGAGATGTCGGAGTATTTACACAGGAATGTAATAGATTGTTTTATCAAGATGCCCTGTATTCATTGCGTATGGGTCAGGTGTATAAAAGTCCAGAAAGATTAGATTGTGAAAATAAAACTATTTTGAGATTGCTTCCGGAGGATAAAGCTGATGTAAGGATAAGGGCAAATGAAGTATTAATGAATAAAATTGCAAATGGAGAACCAATAGCAACTCCAAGGGGTAATGTCATATTCACAGAAGAAATAATTCAGGCAACCCTTGGCGATTTGATTGCAAAATTAGAGAAGATTAATAAGTTATTTACAAGATAAATATAAATAAACAACAAGGAAGGCTCTGGTGGGGGAATTATAGGAGTATTATTTTCTGTTGGTGTATTTATATATTCCTTGTATGTCTAGATAAAAACCTGCCACTTGCGCTAGGGTTATTTGAGTGTAGGTTTTTACACACCGAAAAACAGTTTTTTGTGATTTTGTCTACGTTTTAAATTATTACAAAAAGACTAAGATGGAAGGAGTTTAAATTTATATAAATTATGAATATAATAAACAGTCAAAACTTAGGAGAGTATCTCGAAAAAGCCTACAACCTATTCTATTCCGATAAAAGTGAAGAGGCTCTTTGTGTATTAGATGACATCTTAAGAGTTGACTCAACTAGTATGGAAGTTCTCTGTCTCAAAGGTTTTACTTTAAACAAAATAGATAAATACAAAGAAGCTACTCATGTGTTTAACAAAGCACTGAAAATTAAACAAAAAGATACAGAAGTTTCATATGTAGGGGCTTCGTGCTATGGTAACGGTTGCGCATTAAATGGACTTGGAAAATATAACGAAGCTGTATTCATGTTTGATCGAGCAATAAAAGATGCTCTGAAAAACGATATTGATAAGGAAGTATTGTATTCAATCTATTATGCAAAAGGAAGTTCTCTAGACAGTCTCGGTAGAAGGAACGAAGCATTGGAATCTTTTAATACAGCATTAGAGATTACACAGAAAATAGGAGCAAAAGAAACCATATACTACAAAAGAGGGATAGTTCTAGAGGAACTTGGTAGCTTTCAGGAGGCACTAGAAAGCTATAACCAAGTATTAACAGGAACCAGGGGAGACACCGAATTGGTTTCAGACACAGAAGAACAAATAGCCTTAATCGAGAATAAAATAAAAAATAAACAAAAATGCAACGTATAAAGAACTTTTTCTTGGGATTAAATTTAAAGACCACCATTTTTGTTGTCACTACTGTTTTGTTTCTGGTCTTATTTTCCTCTGCTTCTATTCTCGTATTAATTAAAGGTTTTCCAGAATTTGCCGTTTCTGAAGAATCCGTACCCGATTGCAATGTGGCTGTAATAAAATTGCAGGGAAATTTGTCAACTTATAAAAATGGGACAAGCGAAGAATGGACAGACGAAACAGTGGCTGATAATGTTTACTATTCTATCGAAGATGCAGGAGCTGATCCAGCTATCCAAGCTGTTGTTCTTCAGGTGGATTCCGGAGGAGGGAGGACTGTCGCCGGTGAAGAGATTTCGAGTGTTTTAAAGAGAATAAGTAAGCCTACTGTCGCACTAATAATAGGACAGGGGGCTTCTGCCGCTTATTGGGCCGCTACAGGAGCACAAAGAATTTTTGCTTCTAAGTATTCAGATGTTGGGGGAATAGGAATATCTCAGTCTTTTGTTGATAATGCGGCAAAGAATATAAGAGAAGGACTCAACTATAATCAACTTAGTTCTGCAAAATACAAGGATACTTTTAGTGGGGAACGTTTTGTGACGCAAGAGGAAAGGGATATGGTTCTTGGTAATTTAAAAGAACTTCACAAAGAGCTTGTTGGTGATATAGCAAATAATAGAAAACTTAAATATGAAGATGTCGCAAAGATTTCTGATGGTTCTTCGTTTTTTGCCAAGAAGGCTTTGGGGCTGGGCCTTATAGATGCCATTGGTGGAATGTACGAAGTCGAGCAGTATTTAGCCGAGACCCTGGGCCTTAAGAAAGAGGAAATTATTACTTGTATGTATGGATTTTAGACTCTGCTCATTTATAAGATATAAAAAATGGAGATAATTGAGCCTGTCCTTACTACTTTCACCCGGCATGATAAGTTACTCATCTTATCTATTTAAAAGACCTTAAAACACAAAAAGTGTCTGTTTCTCGACCTCCTCAGGGGGTAAATTAAGAAGGGTGTGTCGGGGGGTTATTAAAACAAAAGCCACTTTTCCTCAAGGCGCTTTTTTAGTGTATTTGTTGTATACTTAAATTCATTAATTAATAAAATTTTATGAAAGCAGTAGAAACAAACTTACTTAAATTTCTTCAAAAACCGACACAGTTCGTTATACCTATATACCAGCGACCATATAGCTGGACCATTAAACAGTGTGAACAGTTATGGAAAGATATCTTAAGAGTTCAAGAACCAACCGTGAGCGGTCATTTTGTTGGATCTATTGTATATATTGAAAAGGGATTATATCAAGTAGCGAGTGTGCCACAGCTCTTGGTTATAGACGGACAACAGCGCCTAACTACAATTTCATTACTCCTTACGGCTCTTTCTAAAACATTAAGAGAGTCGGAAATACCGGAACACCAGAGCATAGCCACTAAGATTGAAAATTATTATTTATTTAATGGACAAGAAGAGGGTGAAGATAGGTATAAACTTTTATTGACTCAGACAGACAAAGAATCATTTACCCGTCTAATTGAAAGAAAAGGGCTACTTGATAAAAGCTCCATCCGAATTGCCGAGAATTATAACTGGTTTGAGAACAAGATTAAAACAGCCAATATCTCTGCCACAGCCATTTATCAAGGATTGCAGAAACTTCTTATCGTTGATATTTCGCTCGATCACCAACATGATAATCCACAATTAATCTTTGAGAGTCTTAATTCTACTGGTCTAGACTTATCTCAAGCCGATCTTATAAGAAACTTCGTTTTGATGTCTCTCCCGAAAGAGGAGCAAGATAATCTTTACCGTCAATATTGGTATCCAATGGAGCAGGGATTTGGGAATACTGAATACACTGATCTGTTTGATAATTTCATGCGCGATTATCTTACTTTAAAGACTGGTCTTATTCCCAATATAAAAGAAGTTTATGGTAGCTTCAAGAATTATGTACAGAAAGACACCGGAAGGAAAACAATTCAGGAGGTTGTTGCCGATATTTTTATGTATTCGAAATATTTTATTAAGCTATCTTTCTTAAAAGAGGAGGATAAAGAAATAAATAATATTTTGGGCGATATCGATTCTCTAAAAGTTGATGTTTCTTATCCTTTTTTGCTTTCCGTCTATCATGATTTTTATTCTAATGTGCTAAGTCGAGAGGGTTTTGTAGAAATATTGAAGATGGTCGAGAGTTATGTATTCCGCCGATCAATATGTGGTATTCCCACTAACTCTCTCAATAAGACCTTTGCCATACTCTCGAGAGAAATAGATAAGCAGAATTATGTAGACAGTGTTAAGGTCGCTCTTTTGAATAAGGATTCATATCAGCGTTTTCCAGACAACGAAGAGTTCCGTCGCGAGTTTGTTATTAAGGATATTTACAATCTTCGAAACAGGAACTATCTATTAAGAAAACTAGAAAATCACGATAGAAAGGAAATAGTTTCAGTCGAGAGTTACACAATAGAACATATTTTACCCCAGAACGAGAATCTGTCAGAAGCATGGCAAAAAGAATTGGGTGATAATTGGAAGCTAATTCAGGATCAGTATTTGCATACGATCGGAAATCTCACACTTACCGGATACAATTCAGAATTGAGTGATAAGAAATTCTTAGAGAAAAGAGACATGAAGGGGGGTTTTGCTAATAGCCCAATAATGTTAAATCGTAGTCTCGCAGAATTGGATCACTGGGACGAACAGGAGATCAAGAAGCGAGCTCAAAATATTACAAAGGTAGCAATAAATGTTTGGTCATTCCCTGATGTGGCTACTGAGGTTCTACAAAAATACAAGAAGGAGAAGAAAGAAAACAAGCGAGAACGTGTTTATAATTTAGAAGTACATAGTGAATATCTGCAAGGTCCACTTTTAGATTTGTTTTATGAGATCCGTAAAGAAATTTTAAATTTAGACTCTTCTGTTAGAGAGGAGGTGAAGCGTCGCTACATTGCTTATAAGACCACGACAAATTTTGTAGATATTGTTCCTCAGAGACAGTGTCTCGCCTTATCGCTCAACATAACTTTCGCAGAGATTAATGATCCTAAGGGTATTTGTCGAGATGTTACAGGTGTTGGAACATGGGGCAATGGTGATGTTCAGGTTAAACTTTCTTCTTCTGAACAAATAGAAGATGTCATAAGTCTTGTTAGACAAGCGCTTGAAAAGAATCAAGGGGGAGGTGAGTAATATTTTATCTTTCACCCATTTATTGTATGTTGAAAAACAATTAATTTTTAACAAATCCACATGTTCGAACAATCATTCAAAAATATAGACGACATTCTCCATAAGGATGCTGGTGCCTCCAGTGAGCTTGATTATGTTGAGCAAACTTCCTGGGTTTTATTCTTGAGATATTTGGATGACCTCGAAAAGGACAGGGCTTTAGCCGCTAAGCTTTCTGGTAAGGAATATACGCATATTATCTCTCCTAAGTATCACTGGGACACTTGGGCCTCTCCAAAGGGCAAGGATGGTAAACTAGACCACAACAAGGCCTTAACAGGAGACGACCTATTGGAATTTGTTAATCGCTTAGACCCAAAAGACAACGGTCTATTTCAATATCTAAAAAAGTTTAAGACCGACGCAGTGAGTCCGGACACTATTGAATATAAGATCGGGGAAATTTTCAGTGAGATAAAGAACAGGATTCAAAGCGGATACGCCCTAAGAGAGATAATAAATATCATAGACGGTATGCGCTTCCGCTCTCATGCCGAAAAACACGAACTCTCTCATCTCTATGAGGTGAAGATCAAGAACATGGGTAATGCTGGCAGAAACGGTGGGGAGTATTACACGCCACGCCCTCTTATAAAAACCATAATCAAAGTTGTAGCCCCTAAGATTGGAGATAAGATCTATGATGGCGCCGTGGGCTCTGCCGGCTTCTTGGTAGAAGCATTTGATTATTTGAAAGAGAATAAGAACCTCTCTACCAAAGACATGGAGACTCTTCAGAAGAGTACCTTCTACGGAAAGGAGAAGAAGTCCTTGGCCTACATCATTGGAATAATGAATATGATCCTCCACGGCATAGAGGCTCCCCATATTATTCATACAAATACCCTCTCAGAAAACCTCTCCGACATTCAAGAGAAAGACCGCTATTCTGTCGCGCTGGCCAACCCACCTTTTGGTGGTAAGGAGAGAGCGGAAGTTCAGCAAAACTTCCCCATTAAGACAGGAGAAACTGCATTCCTCTTTTTACAGCATTTTATAAAGATTCTCAAAGCAGGGGGACGAGCTGGTATTGTTATTAAGAATACCTTTCTTTCAAACACCGATAATGCCTCAGTCTCTTTAAGGAAACTTCTCCTTGAATCCTGTAACTTACACACAATACTTGATCTCCCCGGGGGTACATTTCAAGGCGCTGGTGTAAAGACCGTCGTCTTGTTTTTTGAAAAAGGATCTCCTACGAAAAAGATCTGGTATTACCAGCTTAATCTTGATAGAAACCTAGGAAAGACCAATCCTCTTAATGAAAAGGATCTTGCGGAATTCGTTGAGCTGCAAAAGACCAAAGCTGATTCAGAAAACTCCTGGAGTGTGGATATGAAAGGTATTAACCAGGAAACTTTTGACCTTTCTGTGAAGAATCCAAAGAAAGGAGGGGGAGCTGTGTTGAGAGAACCGAAGGATATTTTGAAAGAGATAGAAGAACTAGACTTCGAGGGTGGAAAAATTTTAAAGGATATTCAGAAATATTTATGAAATGTTACCAATGCAGTAACAACGCAATGTATGAGATAGGTGATCAAAAGGTGCTACTATGTCTGAACTGCTACGCAACAGTACGAGAGATGAATGAAAAAAATATTCAGATGTTAAGAGAAGAGATGAACTACTCCATGGATAGTATTGATTCTATGTTCGGGATAAGTATGGGTCCAAGATATCCAGTAAAGCGACCAGTATTGGTCTCTGGCGGAACAATAAACAACAACCACATAGCCATAAGTAATAGCCAAATTGGTATTTTGAATTCTGGTAATATTCAAAATTTAAACCAGACTATTGATTCCCTATATTCTTCATCCCAAAAAGAATTGGCAGATAATATAAAAAGTTTTTCTGAAAAAATCTTGACTGAACCCTGCTTGATAAAAGACCAACAAGATGAAATCCTTGAAAGTCTGGATATTATTACTAAAGAATTGTTCCAAAAACCAGAGAATCGTAAAAAGAATGTTGTTAAAAATCTAATGCAGGGTATTTCCAAGATGGTAGAGGTCGCTGCAAATTCTTTAACCGTTTGGCAGGTTTTATCCCCATTACTTCAAAAATTCTTTTAATATCATGATTTGGCAAATAAAAAAACTTGGCGATGTTTCTAGTTTTGATAAATCTCCCAATAACGGTGAGTCTTTGCCATATATTGGGATGGAAGACATTGAGTCTAATACAGGTAAATTTATAGGCTCAATAAAACCACGTAAGGTAAAAAGTGTGACTTTTAAATTTAATAAAGAGTATCTACTATATGGAAGACTTAGACCTTATCTTAACAAGGTCTTATTGCCGAATTTTGACGGTCATTGCTCAACTGAAATATTTCCTATAAAAACTGATAATGCTTTGGATAAGAAATACTTATTCTACTGGATAACCTCTGGCGAGATAGTGGAAAAAATAAATGATACTTGCACTGGGGCAAGGATGCCACGAGCGAACATGAAAGAGATGATGAATTTCGAAATCCCCCTTCCACCTCTCCCAGAACAAAACCGAATCGTGAAAATCCTAGACGAAGTTTTTGAGAAGACAGCTAAGGCGAAAGAAAACGCAGAGAAAAATATAAAAAACTCCCACGAACTTTTTGAATCTTATTTACAGAGTATTTTTGCGAATCCGGGGGATAGTTGGGAGGAAAGGGAGTTGGGGGAAATGATTGAAATTAGGAACGGTAAAAATCAACAAGCAGTATTATCTGAAAAGGGTGAATACAAAATTTTGGGTAGTGCTGGAAATGTAATGGGTTATGCAACTGATTTCATTTGTGAAGCAGGGACAACAATTATCGGGAGAAAGGGAAATATCAGTAAACCAATTTATATTGATGAACGTTTTTGGAATGTAGATACAGCATTTGGTTTTTACCCAAAAAATGAAAATGATATCGATAAAAGGTTTGTCTATTATTTATGCTTAGGTATTGATTTCAAAAGTATGAATAGAGGAACAACTATACCAAGTCTTGTGAAATCTGAACTTCAAACAATTGAAATCATTTTTCCAAAATCTATTTCTGAACAAAAGGAAATTGTTAAAAAATTAGAAGATCTCTCTGTTGAAACCAAAAAACTAGAAGAAATTTACAGCAAAAAACTTGCTGATCTAGATGAGCTCAAAAAATCTGTCCTTAAAAAAGCTTTTGGCGGTGAAATTTAAAATATGTTAAACTTGATTTATGAGTAAGCTAATATCTAAAAAGAGGGGAGATACTTTAGTTAAAACTATAGAGAAAAAATATGGTGTTGATTTGGGCTATAGATCAGATACCCAGCTTCATACTGTTTTAAAAAAGGAAGGTCTGCCGTCCCTTTCGAAGTTATTGAAGATGACTCAAAAGAAGTCTGATTAAAAAAATATGTCTGACCTTGAGTTTATTAAAGACGACGGACTTCGTAAAATCTTAGAAGACTCTATGGAGTTTATTTTTGTACTTTACACAAAACAGGCTAAAGAAAATGAACAAAATAAGCTATACCAAGAGGAGGTGTATAGGGTAATAATTTTATATGTTATCTCTATAATAGAAGCTGTGCTTTTGTATTTTTTTAAAGAACGCGGTGAGAAAATTGAATATTTTGAATATAAATATCCAAGTCAATTGTTGCCAGGATACAGGCATAAAGAAAAATTGGATTTTCCAGTAGTGATTGCTGTTCAAGAAATAGCTGAAAAGAAGGAACATCAAATTGGTTTAAAAGAACTTATAGTATTTTTTAGAGATAAGAAACTTATTCAAGAAAAATTGGCGGAAGAGATTTTAGAGATTAATGACGTTAGAAATACTTTCCATTTTAGTAAACCAAGGGACAAAAGCTGTGATTTAAAACGTGTAGAAAATGCAGTTGGTCTATTATTGAATATTCTTGAGCAGATACCAAATTCATTACAAAAGAAATAAAAATATTTCTTAAAACAAATACAATAAAATAAATCTATGAATGAATCAGAAACAAGAGCTGAATATGTAGATCCAAAGCTTAAGGAAAGCGGATGGGGTGTTGTTGAAGACTCAAAAGTCTACCGTGAGTTTCGTATTACAGATGGAAAGATCCAAATGGGTGGAGGCCGTGGTAAGCCAGAGATAGCTGATTATATTTTGTCTTACAAAAAAGAAAAGTTGGCTGTAATTGAGGCTAAGAAATTAGATGACCCCTCAACAGAAGGAGTCACACAAGCCAAAGTTTATGCCCAAAAATTAAGAATAGAATATACTTACGCAACTAATGGTAAAGAAATTTACCAGATAAATATGAAAACGGGTGATGAAGAATACGTGGACAAATTTCCCACACCCGAAGAACTTTGGAATAGAACTCATACAGATCAAAACGAATGGAGAGAGAAGTTTAATGATATTACTATTGAGAATAGGTTTGGGGATTCTGGTGTTAGATATTACAAAGAGCTTGCTGTTAATAAAGCACTAGAAGCTATCGCAGAAAATAAACAGCGCATACTTCTCACACTCGCCACTGGTACAGGCAAAACAGATATAACTTTTCAAATTGCATGGAAACTTTTTCAGACAAGGTGGAGTTTACAGCGGGACTGTGTGAGAAGGCCTAGGATTCTTTTCTTGGCTGATAGAAATATTTTAGCAAATCAAGCCTTTAATGGTTTCTCGGTGTTTCCAGAAGATGCTCTAGTTCGTATAAATCCATTGGACATTAGAAAAAAGGGTAGTGTTCCTACAAATGGAAGTGTTTTCTTTACTATATTTCAGACATTTATGAGTGGGCCGAATAATACGCCATACTATGGTGAATACCCAAAAGACTTTTTTGATATAATTTTTGTGGATGAGTGCCATAGAGGTGGTGCAAATGATGAATCAAACTGGAGGGCAATTTTAGAATACTTTTCTCCGGCTGTTCAGATTGGTATGACTGCTACACCAAAAAGAAAAGACAATGTTGACACATATAAATATTTTGGAGAACCTGTTTACACTTATTCCCTAAAAGAAGGAATTAATGATGGTTTTTTAACTCCGTTTAGGGTTAAAAGAATACAGACCACACTTGATGAGTATGTTTATACTTCCGATGACCAGATCATAGAGGGCGAAGTTGAAGAGGGTAAAATTTACAAAGAAGAAGACTTTAATAGAATTATTGAAATAAAGGCACGCGAGGAAAAGAGGGTTAAGCTCATGCTTCAAGAGATAAACCAAAAGGAGAAGACTCTCGTCTTTTGTGCTACGCAAGAGCACGCCGCTGCTGTCCGGGATCTTGTAAACCAAAATAAGACGAGTAAGGATCCTTTTTATTGTGTCCGTGTTACAGCAAATGATGGGACAAGAGGTGAACAATTTTTGAAGGAGTTTCAGGATAGCGAAAAAACAATACCAACAATACTGACCACTTCCCAGAAACTTTCTACCGGAGTAGATGCAAGAAATATTAGGAACATTGTTTTAATGCGCCCGGTTAATTCTATGATTGAGTTCAAACAGATTATCGGAAGGGGGACAAGGTTATTTGAAGGAAAAGAGTATTTCACTATTATAGATTTTGTGGACGCATATCATCACTTTGCTGATCCTGAATGGGATGGGGAGCCTATAGCAGATATAACAGAAGATCCACTAAAACCAAAAGCAGAGAAACCCGCCGTCGAATATCCACCAGTATCATCCGAAGTGCAGGAAGGATTAGAAGAACCAGTGAAGAAATTAAAAATAAAATTACGAGATGGAAAGGAGAGAGAGATCCAGCACATGATAGCCACTTCTTTTTGGAGCGCAGACGGAAGACCGATTTCTGTCGAAGAATTTATGCAGAATATGTTTGGCATTATGCCCGACTTCTTTAGGAACGAAGAGGAGTTGCGAAAGGTCTGGTCAGATCCAAAAACTAGGAAGATCTTTTTGGAGAAGATAGCAGGTCTCGGTTATGGTAGAGATGAGTTAGAAGTTCTTCAGAAATTAATAGGCGCCGAAGATAGCGATATCTTTGATGTTCTTGCTTATGTTCAGTTCGCTACACAGCCAATTTCTAGAAAAGATAGAGTTGCTTCAAACAGGGTGGCTATCTTGGATGACTTGGACGACAAACAAAAGGAGTTTCTAAACTTCGTTCTTGATAAGTATGAGGAGAAAGGTGTTGATGAGCTCGGTATGGAACAACTACCAATATTACTTAACCTTAAATATCACGCCATCTCAGACGCAGAACAAATGCTGGGTGGTGTAGAAGCTATTCAGACTAATTTTTATGCTTTGCAGAGGGGATTATATTCTAAGTAAAAATAATTAATTTTGATTTGACTAAGGTACTTGTTTCGAATAGATTGATGTTTAGGAGGTTAAGTTCTTCGTAAATTGAGCAATTTCGTAATTTTGTTTAATTAAGCCAACATTTTAAAGGAGAAACAACCAGTGAACATTATCGTGCTGTATAATCTTTCTACGACATTAAAGAGGGGTAATAAAGAAGATCTGATTTGTGAAAAAGAGATAACCATTATTGCCCCCTTGGTTCGGGACGTTTTGCAGAGTAAGGGTCATTCTGCTGAATTAATGGAATCAACCCCTGATTTGTTTGATAAGCTGTCTGCGATAAAAGGAAAAGTTGATATTGTTTTTAATCTTGCAGAGGGTTTTGGTGGGTCAAATTCCAGTGAGGTGTTTAATATCGCGATTCTAGAAACACTGGAAATTCCCTTTACAGGTGCTTCTCTTCGTAACTTCATTTTTACCCGCGATAAGGGGAAAATGAATTTAATTTTGAGTACATATGGCGTTCCAACTCCAAGGCGACAGGTATTTTACCCTGAGCAAGACGTTGTTGCTGTTGATTTGAGGTTTCCTCTTATTGTTAAGCCGATGTATGAAGATGCAAGTATTGGCATAACCTATGACAGTGTTGTTTCGGGTATAGAGGAGCTTTCAAAAAGGGTTAAGTATGTCGCGCAGTTGTATCGTCAACCTGTATTGGTTGAAGAATTTATCCAGGGAAGAGAAATTTCTGTTGGTTGTATCGGTAATCGGTCAGATATTAAAATTTTTCCACCTCTTGAGTTTGTTTTTGGTGAAAACATTCCGCCTTATCAGAGGATACGTTCGTATGAGTATAAGTGGGGCGGTGGTAAAGAGGGTATGGAAAAAGCGATTTTGTCAGACGAGTTAGTACGTCTTTTTCAAGAATATACTCGTATCGCATTTTTAATGACTGACTGCTGTGATTATGCGAGGATGGATTACAGGTTGTCGGATGATGGAAAAATATTTCTTTTAGAGACAAATTGTAACCCAGGCATTGGTCCTAATTCACATGGTTTGAATAATACTCTTACCATGATGGCTAGTTTCCTCGGATATTCATTTGAATATCTTGTTGAACAAATTTTGTTAATTGCTCAAAAGCGTTATGGTCTTTAGTGTTTATTTTTTGTGATAAAAAAGAGAGAGGTGGACTGATCGAAAGCTTAGCCACCTCTTTTTTATAACTTATAATACGTATGAAAAATAGAATTAAAAATATAATAATTGCCAATGATACTGAAGCATTTTCCTCAATAATAAACAGTATCGAAGACAAGGCTCAAAGAATATCTAAGATTCGCAAAGAGCATTTTTTGTCTAGTAGGTTTTTGTTTTGGGAAGGGGACAATAAGATTGTTATAACACCTTTTCCTGTAGATAAATCTATTATTTTATATGCAAAGTCTTTGGGGTATGAAAACATCGTAAATTTGTTTCCTGAGAATATGGACATTAATTTATCGGATGCAATTATTAACGATAGTTGTTTGATGGATAGGATTGTTAGTATTATCAGGGATAATCCAAAGATTATTATTTCTTCATATTGTTTTACTGAAAGTTTTTCTAAATTAATTAATATATTAAGGGGTCAAAAGCTTTTGTTTAAGGTTGATCAGGAACCTTTAAATAACGCACAGTGGCTCGTGGATTATCTCGGTTCGAAGGTGGGTTTTAGAGTCGAGACGAAAGATTTATCTATACCAGTTCCAGAGTTTTTTATCTGTAGGGGCAAGAAAGAGGTTTTAGATACAGTTGTCTGGATGTATAAAAAAAATAAATCCTCGATAATTAAAGTATATTCAGGAGAGGGCGGTTGGGGAGTTTATATGGTTCACCGCGACGAATATTCATCAGAAGAGGAGTTGATAAGTAAAATCAAGTCAATATTAAACAGCGATTCAATTTGGAATTTTTATCCTTTTGTTGTTGAGGAGTTTATTCCTTCATCTAACAATGACCAAAGCTCTCCGTCTTTAGAGATTTTCATTGATGATAAATGTTCTAAAATTACTTATGTATGTAATCAGATTGTTGATAAATTTGGATGTTTTCTTGGTATTGTAATTGGCAAAAATTGTGTAAAAACAAGCATAGACAAACAGATAAGAAAAATTGGAAATGCGATTGGTCAACGTTATTTTAAATTGGGTTATCGAGGTTTTTTGGATGTAGATTTTATTATGTCTAAAAAGGGGATAACGTTTCCAATCGAGACTAATGTTAGAAGAACAGGTGGAACTCATGTTTATGATTTAACTAGACACGTATTTGGGGATCGTTGGTTTAGTAAAACAATAGCATTGTCTTCGGATTCTTTTTGCTACGGTGAAAAAATACTATCAGCTGAAAATATCTTTAATAAAATTAAACAAATACTTTTTCCGATAAATGGTAAAAAGGAGGGGGTTGTATTGGTAGCGGTTGATTCATATCATTGTATTTTTTCTTGTGTTATTTTTGGTAAAACGAAACAAAGAGTGTTAGATATTCATGAAAAATTGACACATATTTTTAAGCAGGATAATATAAAAAAATGAAAAAGAAAATAATGTTAGACGTAAAACCATTCCAAGAAACACTACACGCCGATATGTGCGGCCCAGCATCTTTAAAAATAGTTTTAAACTATTACGGAATAGACAAGACAGAAAAAGAAATTGCCAAAATTGCAGGCTTGGTTAAGGGGATTGGTGTTGACGATAAAGGGATCGTAAAAGCGGTAGAATTCTTCGGTTTAAAAGCTGAAATTAAAAACGAGTGTGATTTTAAAGATATTGAGAACTGGTTAAAAAAAGGTGTGCCTGTGATTGTTGATTGGTTTACGAGAGGGAGAAGTGATTATGACGATTCAGAAGTTGCAGATGGTCATTATTCTGTTGCCTTTGGAATTGATGATAAAAATATTTATTTACAAGATCCTGAAATTGGACACGAAAGAAAAATAGATAAAGAAGATTTTATGAAAGTTTGGTTTGATTTTACTGGATATTTTCTTAAACCAGAAGAACTAATAATTAGACAAATAATAGCTATTTACAAATAGCTGTCTAGTGATTTTAAGTGGGGGTTAAAATAAGAATTTACCCACAAAAAGACCCCCTCTTTTAAAAGGGGTCTTTTTATTCCAAGCTCGCCATTTTTTATTCTCGCTTACCATGCCTACTTTGGATAATAATACAGATGAGAGCGCAAAAAACGTTGCCCTCCCGTTGCCCAAAAAGTGAGAATATATGACAAATTTGATAATTTCTGATAAATCCAAATATCTAAAATTAACCTTATATATCAACAATAATTTGGAATTATAAGGATATTTTAGAAACCACAAAGGCTGGCTCATAACCTTGGGGCACCGGTGCGAATCCGGTCTCCGCAACAATTACAAAAATCGCCAACAACGGCGATTTTTATCTTTTAGGAGGGGATTCGCACAAAAAGGAGTCAGGGAAAAGTATTTTTCCCCGTAGAGGAAGGAATGGGAAAACCGTGCTCTGGCTTTCGATCCCGTCGCAAATCAAGCAGTTGGTTTACTCCAACCACATATAAAAATCACCCTTAGAGGGTGATTTTTTTTTACGCGGTCGGCCGGGATCGAACCGGTAACCTCTCACGTGACAGGCGAGTGCTCTAACCAGTTGAGCTACGACC
>CAZHDO010000003.1:0-93022 GCA_964531375.1 uncultured Candidatus Saccharibacteria bacterium | reverse complement strand
ATATTTTTTCATACACTTATTTTACTAAGTGTCCTACTTCAAAGGTAGCTAGATCAAGATTGTTCTTTAAAAAAGAATAAAACGATTAGGAAAAAATCTAATGAATAGCGCTTAGGATATTATATCAAGTATTCTGTGCGCTACTCGTTAGTAAACCCAAGTAAGGTCAATCGACATCTCTCACGAGATATCTTGATTGGAAAAGGTTAATATGTCAGTCATAGTAAGACCAATCGACGTTCTTCATATAGAACATCTTGGTCGGAAAAGACAGACAAGGTAGCGAGGACCTGGTGCGAGCATGCAAGTGCTCAGGATTACATTCCCTCTTTGAGGGAAAGGAGAAATGCCGTGTTTATCATAAAAGCTCGCAAGAGCATATCGACAAGAGATGTAATTGACATTGTATTAGGAAACTGCGGGGAACCCCTAGTTACCTACGAGGGTCCTGATGGGGAAAGTGTCATGCTTGGGTCGTTTTCCTTGGCCCATTACTCCACCGACTCCCTCGGCTCTGTCCTCGATGCAATCGAAAAGGGGGTCAAAAAGGCGCGTGAGGAGGGCGGGAAGTGTTTTGTGGGTTCCTCCTGCGATTTTGGAAATGGGGGCGTTTACGAGCCAGGGCAGTTTGTTGGTTATTACAACTGCGACGGTCGTTTGGTTCACGGGGTTTTTGAGGGATCCGATCAGCTCAACCACCTCGACTCCATAAAAGAGACTCCCGAGGGGACCAGTGGGTTAATTCGGGAACTTCTTGAAAAAGGGGGCTGTGTAGAGGTGTGGGGCAATTGCGCCTCACAGTATTACACAGGCAATCCACCCATTCCCGCGGATGGTTCCGGGGAACTGCAACGAGCCATTCTGGCGGAGTTGGAATCCACCCCTGGGGCTTGGCATTTTCACTCCTCCATCTGGGGTGGGTGGAAAAGCGGGAATGGGGCAAGTGCTCCTATTCTTTCCGCCACTGCCTAGTCTTTTTTCTCTCGCTCTCATTTTTGTATTCGGATACATGGGAGCAATACCAGCCTTGCTTTAAAAAGCGGGCTGTTTTCATTTTTTCTTAATATTTGGTATTCTATATTTGACATATTTATTCGTAATTCGTAATTAATAATTTGTAATTTATGGCATCTACTTCTTGGGGAAAGGTCGCGGGTTGGTATGATGAGGTGGTCGAGGAAAAAGGGAGTTACCAGAGAGATGTGGTTTTGCCGAATCTTTTGAGGATTATGGATATTAAGGGCGGTGAAAAGATTTTGGATTTAGCTTGCGGACAGGGTTTTTTTTCTGGTGAATTTTTAGCGAAAGGGGCAGATGTTGTGGCTTCTGATATTTCTGAAGAACTTATTTTTATTGCAAAAAATAATTCAAAAAATAATGGAATAAAATTTTTTGTTTCTCCCGCTGATAATATTAAATTTTTAGAAGAAAAAAGTGTCGATAAAATAGCTGTTGTTTTAGCGATTCAAAATATAGAAAATATCGGTGGTGTTTTAAAAGAATGTTCTCGTGTTTTGAAAGATGGTGGAAAAATATATTTTGTTTTGAACCATCCAGCTTTTAGAATTCCAAAAGAAAGTTCCTGGGGTTACGATGAAGAAGAAAATATTCAATACAGAAGAATGGACGCTTACCTTTCAGAATCGAGAATTAAAATAGATATGAATCCCGGTGAGAGAAACGCGCCGAAGAATTTTACAATTTCTTTCCATCGACCTTTGCAATTATATTCTAAGGTTCTTAGGAATAACGGTTTTTGTATTAATACAATAGAGGAGTGGGTTTCGGATAAAAAAAGTCAAAGTGGACCAAGACAAAAAGCTGAGGATAAAGCAAGAAAAGAATTTCCTATGTTCATGATAATCGAGGCAATTAAAATAAATAAATAATTTAAAAAAATCCCACACAAAACGATGTGGGATTTTTTATAATATTTTGTTATGATTTATTTATAAAATGAAAATTTATATTAAAACAAAACCACAGTCAAAAGAAGTTAAGGTTGAGACGATAGATGAAAATCATTTTGTTGTGTCTGTAAAAGAACCACCAGAAAAGGGAAAGGCTAATGAGGGTGTTAGAAAGGCGCTAGCTGAACATTTTAACGTTTCAAAAAGCTCTATTGAGATACTTGCTGGGCACACTGCGAAGACTAAAATCGTAAACGTGGATTTGTAGTGGGAATTATATTTTTATTTTTGGTATAATATTGATATGCATAAAATACGAGTGGCTGTGTTGAGGGGTGGAATAAGTTCTGAATATGACGTTTCGCTTATAACAGGCGGAAGTGTTTTAAAAGCGCTTAGAGATAAGTACGACACAAAAGACATTCTTATTGATAAATCCGGTGAATGGCATCTTGATGGGCTTCCTGTGCATCCTGAGAGGGTTTGCAGGTCAGTGGACGTCGTCTTTAACGCCCTTCATGGTGAATATGGAGAAGATGGTAAGGTTCAGCAAATTTTGAATCTATTTTCTGTGCCATATACTGGTTCTGGCGCCGTCCCTTCTGCTGTGGCGATGAATAAGGCACTTACAAAAGATCTTTTTAAAAAGCATCAGATAAAGACTCCGATGGGGTTTGTTTTTGACAAAGGCAACGCTACTGAAATAGCTAATTATATTTTTAGAAAAATATCTCCACCTTGGATAGTGAAGCCCGCTAGTGGTGGTTCTTCTGTCGGCGTGACCCTTGCCAAGACTTTTGCTGAATTAGAAAACGGAATCTTAGAGGCTTTCCGTTATGGTGATAAAGTCATCATAGAAGAATTTATTAAAGGTAGGGAAGCGACATGCGGTGTAATCGATAACTTCAGAGGACAAAAAGTCTACTCACTTCTTCCTGTTGAAATAATCAAGCCAACAGCAAGAGATTTTTTCGATTATGAATGTAAATATGACGGAAGCACGAAAGAGGTTTGTCCAGGAAATTTTGACCAAGAAACAAAAGATGAGATTCAGAATATCGCAATGAAAATACACAATGCAATGAGCCTTAGACATTATTCAAGGTCCGATTTTATTGTTTCACCAAGGCGAGGAATTTACGCATTAGAAGTAAATACACTACCCGGCCTTACCCCACAATCTCTTTTCCCAAAATCACTCGCCGCAATTGGTTGTAGCTACGAAGACTTCCTCGATCACCTGATAGGTCTTGCATTAGAAGCGAAATAATGATTATATATAGGATAGTTAATTTAATCGCGGGCCGTTAGCTCATCTGGTAGAGCACCACATTTGCAATGTGGGGGTGGCAGGTTCGAGTCCTGTACGGTCCACCGTAAAAACATTAGCACCCAAAAGGTGCTTTTTGTTTTTTCAGTGAACCGTAAGTAAGGCATACTAAATGCCTTACGTCAGGACTCGAAGCCCGATTGAGCATTTTTTGAAGTGCGAAGCACGAACAAAAAATCCAATCGGGGTACTGTCCATGTAATGGAAGAGTCCCTGTATTCGAAGAACGGAAGCGGGCCCCTTTCTGCAAGAAAGGGAGCTGAGTCGGGGTCGAGCAAAATTTTCAAAGAAAATTTATGCGTGATTGAGTCTGTGTGGTCCACGGTAAAAACATTTTATTACATTTCTTTTTGTTGTTTGCGTTATTGTAATAGTCGTTAAAAGGTGTTAGAAATATTTAGACATTACCCCGTGCTATTGACAAATATTTTATTAGTGCTATATTATAAAAATTGATCTTTAACAAACACATAAATTAGGAGGTTTTTAAGGTGCTGATTATGGCTATCGACGATTGACCTGATGAAATTCGGGGAACGTATGTCGGGGTGGAAGCTCTGGGACATGAGGTTGTAATTCATGTTTTTTGGGATTTGCAATTTGCAGTCAAATAGACTTTGCAGATTAATACCTCCGTCGTTCTGCTTGGCCATGGACTTTCTCGTCCTCCCATATTGATCTGAATTCACACAAACTCGCCGAATTTATCGGCAATCTATGTAAAAGAAAGATAAAGGATGAATTATGAATATCTTCGAGGCTGTTCGTGAGGTGATGGATAAATATGGTTGGGTCGGTCTTACTAAGATGATTGAAGATTTTGATAACTATGACCCGATTGTCTGCTTTCTTTCAGTGTTTCTCTCTGGAAAAAAGAAAAAAACCTCGTTCAGTGAGCTTTTTGATCTCGCTTTGGAGCGGTTTTGCAAGATGGATAATTATCGAGAGCATGAGAAATGGACTTATGCACTTTGTCACTTCACGAAGGGGCTTTGGAAATGGGGTATGATGGACTGGGTCAAGCGGCTCAATAATCAGGCTCTCGAGAATGCCGAGAAGACTGGGAAGTTTAACCATTGCGATCGTCTCCTTAAAGATCTTTTATGGTACGGAAACTTCGCTACGAATCCGGCAGAACTCGGAATGACTGAGAAGTATATCGGGCTCATTAATAAAGGGAATATTCATCAGTTCATCTTGGATAAGATTTCTGCCTTGCCGTTCGCAAGCCAGGAACTCGCGGACATTTGGGAGGCAAATTGGCATCTCACCGATCCGATGAAACGATGCAGGAAGTCTGTCTGTGATGCTCAAGAGACGCTCATTTCCGCAGAGATGGTTGAAAAGTATGTCGAAGTTCTGCGGAAAGCGGGCCAGGACGTGAGAAGGTTTGAAGGCCTCTCTGAGAAACTCTGCAAAGACGAACTCGCAAAGTTTGAGATCATTTCCGGGGGTGAGTTAATGGTTTGGAAGAGGGCTCGCGTTAATGCTGCTATTAAGTTTTCAAGGGACCAGCTCAAGAAGTTGGCCAAGTTGCACAAGGTGAGTGGTTCTTAAGAAAATGAAACCACATACGAGCGCACGACCGAAAGGTAATGCGCTCTTTTTATTTGCTTCGTGATTTTCGCATTCTGATTTGATACAATATTTTATATGGAAATAAAATCACAATATGAACATCGGGGGAAAATTTATAAAGCCACTTATGTAGATGGAGCACCAGCGAGTGGTGGTGTGCATTCTTATTGTTTTTACAATGATAAATTAGTACTTGTTGGTCACAAAAATGATAACAATTGGACACCGCCAGGAGGGGCTATTGAAAAAGGAGAAACATATGAAGATGCGGCAATAAGAGAAATAAAAGAAGAAGCGAACATGAGAGTGATTAAGATGAAATGTATTGGTTATGTCGACGTTGAGGTCCAGGGTGAAGATACTAGAGAAAGGCAATATAGAATGTGTTGTATTGTCGAACCAGATGGAGAGTTTGAATTAGACCCCGATGGTGATATTACAAAAATTAAATTGATTGATTCAAAAGATTATAAAGAATACATAAAATGGGGCGAAATTGGCGACCATCTTATACAAAGAGCTTTGGAAATGAAAGAGAAAATGACGATGAACAATTAAGAAATAATTTTATTATTTCTGCAAAGATTTTTTAAT
This sequence comes from uncultured Candidatus Saccharibacteria bacterium, assembly GCA_964531375.1. Lineage (GTDB taxonomy): Bacteria > Patescibacteriota > Minisyncoccia > Phycocordibacterales > UBA12445 > UBA12445. The sequence goes on along the minus strand of CAZHDO010000003.1, from coordinate 87,610 downwards.
ATATTCATTTTTTAGTTTAGATAGCTTAGGACCTAGTTTAGAAATTAAATAGTCGGAGAAATCTAATATTTCATCAAGATCCTCCTTTTTTGTTAACTGTGTCATTGCAAAGATATAGAGTTTGTCTAAATTAAATTCAAAATTATATTTATGAGATTTTTCTATAAGTTTTTCCATTATATCAGGAGTTAGGATCTGAAGTGTTTCTATTTTATAACCCTGCGGGGTATAGATATTAAAATACTTGTTAAAATTTCCTTCAAGCATTAACAGCCCCTTATTAATGTATTCTTTATCATAAGGGTCGCTTGGAGAAAGTGTATTTATGCCGTGCACTCGAGAGTCTAAAATAATATTAATAACATCGCCGTTGTATTGTCTTTCAAGTGTTGTGTAGCCCACATTTTTCTCGTATGTAATTTCTGTGACAGAACTAAAAGTAAATATTCTTACATGAGAATTATTATATTTACCTTCAATCAATTTACTGATATAGGATTTATTACTTGTTCTTACAAAAGAGGAGGTTAAATGTTTAAATTTACTTTTGCCACGATGCCAAGAAAATCCTTTTTCTTCTGCAAAATTCATCAACGAAGCATCTGTCATTTCTTCTTTGATTGAACGGTAGTATGCGTATGGAATTACAATTAAAAATTGAGAAAATAAAAAAGTATATAAACCAAAGCTATTGTCTGTCTCAACAACCAAATAAATAGAAACTAAAAATAGAATTATTACTAATGTGGATGATATAACCGTGTTCCTCCAGTAGTTTGGGTAGTATTTATCTATAAAAACACCTATTTCATTGTTCATTTTTGAATTATATCACCACTAATTGCTTTTTAAAACATAAAACCAGATTGGTCATATATAAAAACTCGGAAAAGCGCTTGTGTTAAATTTTGTATATATTAAAATTGGTTGTATGGAAAAATTTAACCAAAAACCAAAAGAGTTATCTAATATAGAAAATGGAAAAAATCAAAGCAGTAAAGAGGCGGTAGTTTTAGAGATTAAAAAAATATTATCTTTTAAGATTGATGCAAATAATATTTCTAACTCAGAAGTACTGCTTGATGGCTTGTTTAATTCTTTTATTGTAGACGTTGAATATCTCACAAGCAAATATGCGTTAAGCCATCCTAATATTACCAATAAACAGGAGCAGGAAGATCGAGCACTAGAAGAAGTTGGATTAGGAAATGTTCACGCTGTTCTTGATAAGATACAGGCAATAAAAAAACTTTTAATTGAGGAGATTCCTGTTTTGATTAAAACTAAAATAGATGAAGTTATTACCCCTCCTGGTGTTGGTTTAGAGATAAAGAAAGGGGATGCTGTTGTTGGTAATTATAAAGAGAAAGAAATGGTCCCTCGGCTTAAGATGCTCTTGTTCTTGCTTGTAAATGATTGTCATCAGGAAATAGCTAATATAGAAATTATTGAAGGTATATCTAGTAAAAATACAGTAAGAAAAGAGCCCTATGTTGCCGTTAACATTCCTGGCCTTAGTCGTATGGTTGTAGTTTGTGATGAAGAGGGTAATCGCACAGATGTATTTGATACCAGTCACCCACAATTTAAAACATTGGGTATGAAGGATGTTCTCGCGCTTACAAAAGAAGAGAAGAATGATTACGGTCAAAAGAATCCTGGCTCTCATATTGCTATTCGTTATTCTGATTTATGGTCAGATAATATTTATAAACTTATTACCGAAAAATTACCTACCAAAAAAACCCAGCTGGAATTTGAAGAAGAAAAAGCCACCAGACCACCAACTCTTGAGATTGTTTTTAAAGCAGATAAGGACGGTTTTTACCATGATGGAAAAGGAGGCAGGTGGGGGTCCGTGGCACGAATATGCACTGAATTTTTTTCAAACGGTACTTCGATGTATAAGTCTGTTTTTAATGATTTATGGAGTAAACAGAAAAAAATTAGGATATTGCTACCCCGTGGTGGTACGCGTGATGGGCTTGATGGTTTCGAAATTGAATCAGTCAAAAAAGCAATGATAGAAGACCCTAAACTATCAGTATATTTTAGAAGGGCAGATGGTGTCTCAGGTATTTATATAGATTCAGAAAACAAAAAATGGGCTTCACTTAATAAAATATATAAATTAATTGGAAAAAAAATGCATGGCAATGATAAGTTTGTTGGGGTGGTAAAGTCACTTCCAAATATACAGGTTTTATATGATTCAAATTTTGCACCCTCATACGATCTGGATGTTGTCAAAGAGGCATTGTCTAGGTACCCAGAATTTAAACAGTATTCAGAAAAACTGAAAGAACCTTTTTCTGTTATTAAGGTAGAGATTCCAAAAACAGATAAAAAAACAAAGATTTATACAGATCAACAAGGTAGACGATGGGGGAGCTTATCAAGAATTGGTGAGGAGTTTTTTTCTAACAAAAAACTCTTGTATGAGGAAAGATTTAGAAAATTTATTAAGCAACAAAGCAAAATTAAAATATTAGCTCGTAACAAGACTGTCGATGCTTTTGATATTGATTTGGTAAAAAAACTTATGATGGAAGACCCTGAAATGTCAAAGTATTTTAAATAGGGTAAGTAAAAGACTTTTTTGATTTTAAGTTTCTTTTGTTTTGGTTTTATTGTTGCTGATGAACAAGTAAGGTTTAAATACAACCTATCGACAACTTGCTGTACGATGGTTTATTTTGTAGTGTATACCTTTGTGTTCCTTAAAATTTAAAAACCAAAGAAAGGGAGGTTTGTAAATGGAGAGTAGTCTTCAGCTTAAGTTAATATTTGAACTATTTGAGGAATGTGTTTTTGGTCTAGATAGTAATGGTAGATTTATTTTTATTAATACAGCAGCACTTGAGTTGCTTGGCTATCAAGAAAGGGAGCTTATTGGATTAAACAGTAAGGTTATTGGATATTACTCTTGTTCAAAGAGTAGGTCTTGCTGTTTAACTCATTGCCCCGACCATAAAATACTTAATATAGGAGTTATTAGTCATGGAAAGGGCTATTTTGTCAGAAATCACGGTAGGGGAATCGGTGTGGAGTATTCAAGTACGCCTATTGTTGAAAACAACAAAATTATTGGCTCAGTTGTTTTATTCAAGAAAGTTGATTGTTTGACTGTCGTCGATAAATCTACCATACAGAAAGAAGAAACAAACGGCGAACAGTTTTTGGTCTGGGAAATGATTGGTTGTTTGAATAATCATTTTCAGTGCATATTGGGAAATATCGAAATTATGTTGTTAGAAGATGAATATGATTCTGAAACGATAACGCTTTTGAATAATATCAAAAACACAACGCGTGAGGCCGCCTCCTTGGTTAAAATGCTTAGATCTTGACGCAGGTCAGTTGTAATCTATTTATGAATAGGTTACAAAAACCCGACACTACGGTGTTGGGTTTTTTCATTGATGAAAAGTTTTATAGATAAAATAAAAATGCTATCATTGTTTTAATGCGAGATATAATAAATAAGTCGAAAGAAGTAGTGCTTCGATATGAGCGCCATATTTCTTCTTTAGCTCTTGTTGGGGGGTTCGTTTTTGACATAATGATTCTTACAAGAATCGATATGCCGACAGAAAATCTTTGGATTATTTCCCACTTACTGATTGCTTGTATTGGTATTTTGCTTTTACAAACTTTTCCAAAAGTTAAATTATCGGAAGTATATAGGTCAGCCTATTACTACTGGCTTGCGATTGCGGTTCAGTTTGCCTTTGGAGGTTTGTTGAGTACCTTCTTGGTTTTCTATTTTAGAAGTGCGACTCTTTCTGCAAGTTGGCCATTTCTTTTGATTCTTTTTATTGCTTTTGTTTTTAATGAGGTTTTTAAACAGCATTATGCAAGACTTACATTTCAGGTAAGCTATCTCTTCCTTTCTACTTTTTCGTTTGCTATTTACTATGTCCCAATTCTTTTTTCTAAGTTGGGTTCAGATGTTTTTATTATAAGCGGACTAGTGAGCTTACTTGCGGTTTTTATATTTTTACTAATTCTTACATACTTTAACAATGAAGAGTTTGTAAAAAGTAGAAAGTCTCTTCGGTATAGTATTTTTGGTATTTATATAATTTTCAATTTTCTTTATTTCACAAACGTTATTCCACCAATACCTCTATCGCTAAAAGATGCTGGCGTTTTTCATTCGGTAAAGCGTAATTCTGATGGAAATTATAATGTTCAGTATGAGGATAATGGTTGGACTGGTTTTTTCCGTAATGAGATATTTCATGCAAAAATTGGTGATCCTGTTTATGTTTATACTGCAGTTTTCTCTCCAACAAACTTGAATACAAAAATCGTACATATCTGGCAGTATTATGATGAGGTTATGCGTGCTTGGATTGTTAAAGATAAAGTAGAACTCGCTGTTAACGGTGGCAGGGAGGGGGGGTTTAGGACATATTCAATTAGATCTTTTTCTCTTGCTGGTAAGTGGCAGGTTGATGTTGAAACCTTGACAGGTCAGGTTATTGGTAAGGTTAAATTCACTGCGGAGCGTGTTGAAAAAGAGCCAGTGTTGATAAAAGATGTAAAACTTTAGAAAAGAAAAGACACGAACGAAGGGTTTGTGATATGATTACTAATAATATTTATAAATATGAAATTAATAACCCCATTTCTATTAATAATATTAGCCTTTATCTTTTTCATGTTGCTTTTCTCGAGTGGTACACCTGAGGTAAAAAAGCTTCCCAGTGATTATAAAATAATAAAAGATTTAGCCACAAGTACGCCATTATTAAAATAGATTTAATTAAAATAAAAAATGACAGGATACGTAACAAATATAGAAAAAGACACCTTAGAAAATGATAATTACAGAAAGGTGCTTTATACTGCGAAGCATAGCCAGCTTGTATTGATGTCGCTTATACCAAAACAAGAGATTGGCATGGAGGTGCACACCCTCGATCAGTTTATACGAGTCGAAAAAGGTAACGGTTTGGCGATTATAGATGGGGTAAGCCATGAACTTTCTGATGGTTCAGCTGTCGTTGTGCCTGCTGGAGCAATGCATAATATTATAAACACATCGGTTGTGGAAAAAATGAAGTTATATACAGTTTATTCTCCGGCAGAGCACAGAGACGGCCTTGTTCGTGCCACGAAAGAGGAAGCAGAAGATCCTGCCAACGAAGAACACTTTGATGGTAAAACGACTGAATGGATAAAACTATAATTTCATCCTGTTGAATGACCAGGCTCCGATTGCAATTACTACTATATTAAAAATTGCGAGAACACTGAAATTTAAAATAAAAGACGATGAAGAGATTCCTAAAATAATATTTCTTATTCCATCCACTGCATAAGTGGCTGGGTCTAGGCTAGTAAGAATTTTCATCCACTGAGGAAGGTTTGTGATTGGATAAAGAGCGCCTGATAAAAGAAATAGTGGATAGACAACGAAGCTTGAGACTGGTCCAAAACCCTCAGGGCTTTCCATAAAAGAGCCAATAATTAACCCGAGACTTACTAATCCAATTGCAAGGTTTAGTAACATTATTATTGTGAGAATCGTGCCAACAAAAGTGAATGGTACTCCGAGAAATATTCCGATTATAAGGAGTATTGAGGCTTGTATCATTGCATCTGTTATTCCACCCAGTGCCTTGCCAATAAAAATTGTGGTTCTTGATAGTGGTGCAACCAAAACTTCTTTAAGGAAGTCTATTTTCTTATCCCAAACCAAATAGGCACCGTTAAATATGGCGTTGAAGATTATGGTCATTACCAGGAAACCGGGAAAGATGAAGTGTTGGTAATTGCCATTTACATTTGATATTTGTCCAATGCCTTCACCAAAAACAAAGAACCATATTAATGGCATAAAGATTGATGATATGATTCTACTTGTTTCGCGAAGGAATACTTTTACTTCTCGATACCACAATGCATATATTCCTTTTAGGTTTTTCTGAATGTTCATTTTATTATTTTACCTTATTTATAATTCTAAGACGCTCGACGGGGCTGGTTGAACTTTCACGTATTTCTTTTCCTGTATAGTGTAAAAAAACATCGTTTAGGTCTGGGGATCGCGCTTCTACGGAGTCAATTTCGCCAGCGACCAATAATAATTTTTGAAGATTTTTTCTGTAGTTTTCAATAGAAAATCTATAGTGACCATCTATTTTTTCAATATGCTTCACAAACAGAAGTTTTGATAATTCATCTATATTTAAATTTTTTCCCGAAAGTGTAACAACATCTCCGCCGATTTTTTGCTTAAGATTTGCCGGTGTATCGAGCGCCACTATTTTTCCATGGTCAATAATTGCAATTCTGTTGCATAGTTTATCTGCTTCTTCCATATAGTGTGTGGTCAGAATTATTGTCATTTTCTTCTTTTTTGCTAAGGCTTCAATATATTGCCATATTTTAGCTCTTGTTTGTGGGTCTAGGCCTAGCGTTGGTTCATCTAAGAAAAGAATTTCTGGCTCATGTAGTAAACCTCTAGCTATTTCCATTCTTCTCCTCATTCCTCCTGAATAGTTTTTAACAACGTCATTTTTTCTGTCTTTCATATCAACAAGGTCAAGTACCGCGTCTATTTTTTCGTCTATTGCTTTCATTGGTAGGTCATACAGTAGGGCGTGGAGTTTTAGATTTTCATAACCAGTTAAAGTATCATCAGAGCTTGGGTCTTGGAAAACAATACCAATCGAACTTCTAACCTTTGAAGAATCTCCAAGTACGCTGAAATTATTTACAGTAGCGTCACCTGACGTCGGCTTGAGTAGTGTAGACAGAATCATGAGTGTAGTTGTCTTTCCGGCGCCATTGGGACCTAGTAATCCAAATATTTCTCCCTTATTAATAGTGAGGTTAATACCATCAACAGCCACAAGGTCATCAAATTTTTTTGTCAGATTTATAATTTCAATTGCATTCATATTTTTTTCAATTAATTTATGTTTAATTATTATATACTATACACAAGATGAATAAAAAGGTTAAAATGAAGGTAGGTTAATTAATTAAATATTTATGAAACACTGGTTAGCTTCAATATTATTATTTGTTTCCATTGCATTTTCTGTATATATAAACTTTTTTAATGTTAGATTAATCGGAACTAATTTAGCTTATTTTTCTTATTTCCTTATTTTTTCTTCCTCTTTGTATATTGTAATACCAAGAAGGAAAAAAATAGAAATTATTGTTGAACAGGAAATTAAATCAGATGATATACCCAAAACCTCTTTAGTGTTTTTGTTTTTTGTATCTGTTTTGGCCGCAGTTTTTTTAATTATTCAATATCTAGATGGTGGGTTTGGCAGAAATTCTATTGCAATAATTTTAGCGCTGATTTTACTCGGTTATTTAATAAACAAGCCAAATAATTAAATAAAATAATATATGGAAATACAGAATTCATTGTTTGTTCTTTTTTGTTTTATTATTGCGGCTTTTTTAATTGCTGATCTTGGTTTTTTTAGTCGTAAGGCTCATAAGGTGGGGGCAAAAGAGGCAATATACCAGTCCTTGTTTTGGGTTGCGATTTCTGTTGCTTTTTCTTTTTTGATTTTTCTTTATATGGGACAGGACTCTGCAACCCAGTTTCTTAGTGCCTATGTTACAGAAAAAATGCTTTCAGTTGATAATCTATTTGTTATCTTGCTTTTGTTTAATTTCTTTAAATTAGAAGAGCAGTATCATCATAAAGTTTTGTTTTGGGGCATATTGGGCGCGATTGTGTTTCGAGCCATATTTATAACCGCAGGATCTTTTGTTGTTAGTCAGTTCCATTGGGTGCTTTATATTTTTGGATCAATATTAATATACACAGGAATTAAATTATTCGAAGACAAAAAAGAAGAGCACGTAAATTTTCATGAGAATAAAGTTCTTAAGCTTGCGCAAAAATATTTACCATTTACAGGTAGTTATCACGGTGGAAAGTTTATGATTAAAGAGGGTGGACGGTGGTGTTTTACGATGTTGTTTATGATCGTGCTTCTTGTTGAGACCACAGATATTATATTTGCAGTTGATTCTATTCCTGCCGCTTTTGCAATAACTCAGAATCCTTTTATTTTATTTACTTCAAATATTTTTGCTGTAATGGGTTTGCGTGCTTTGTTTTTCCTTATAGAAAATGTTATGCATAAATTTCATCATCTTCAAAAGGGGTTATCGTTTATTCTTGTGTTTATCGGTGCCAAGATGCTCATTGGGATTGTTGGGGTTCAGATATCTTCCGTTATGTCATTTTTGGTAATAATTTTAGCGCTGGTCGCTTCTCTTGTTGGGTCAATAATTTTCCCAAAGAAATTATAAAATATTTCTTTTTAATTTTGATTTGAATAATGTATAATATAGATACATATAAATTATTAAATAATTTGTTAATCAGATGAAAAAAGAGGACTTAATGAATATCAGTGCACTAGTTGTTGTGGGTCTGCTTGCTCTTAAGGTAATTTTTTATTATACGACAGGCGTTCCAATAGCGGATAAAAATATAAAAACAGAGAGTTTGTCTAATCCAGCAACTGTATTTTGCACTGAGCACGCAGGACGACCAGAATTTGTCTCAGATGAGAAAGGTAATGCGACAGGACTTTGTTTCTTTTCTGACAATAGCTACTGTGAAGAATGGGCATTTTACAGAGGTGAGTGTAAGAAAGGAGAAATAAATAAATAATTTAAAATGTTGTGGAGGTAGATCTCCGTGGTGAAAAGGTTCAATACGAACTTAAGGTAAGTAAAATAATTCGAGGAATAAAACTTGCCATACATTTTGATGGCAAGTTTATTGTTACTGCGCCTCAAAATACTAATTTAAACATAGTCAATAACTTTATAAAGGAGAAGACTAACTGGGTTTTTAAAAAATTAAACTATTTTAAAAAGTTTTCAAATAGGGTTGTAATTAAAATAAATAAAAAAGACTATATTGACCGCAAGGTTGAGATTTTAAAAAAAGTTAAAGACAGAATAGATTTTTTCAACAAACTCTATGGCTACAGTATCGGCAAAATAACAATTAAAAATCAAAAAACAAGATGGGGTAGTTGTTCAAAGGTCGGTAATTTGAATTTCAACTATAAAGTAATTTATTTAAAGCCAAATTTATTTGATTATATTATTGTTCACGAGATTTGCCATCTAGGCGAATTTAACCATTCTGTTCGTTTTTGGAATCTGGTGTCGATGGCGATTCCTGATTACAAAAAGCTAAGAAGCGAACTAAGAGATAATAAAATAATATTTCTGAAGTAAGGTTTGGATAATTATCCACAGTAATTTATTTTGTGAAAAAATTATTATGATATAATTATCTTATTAAAAATTAATTGAGAAAATAAAATGGCAAAAGGAAACGATTCTCGAAAAAAAGAGACAAAGAAGCCAAAGAAGAAAGCTAAGTAAAATTATAAAAACCACCACTTAATTTAAGCGGTGGTTTTTTTTTATAAAATTAAAGCATAAACTGACTCGCCGTTAGTATTCCAAGGCTTGTTAAAAGCACAACAAGGACACCCGCCACAGCGACCCCTAAGGATATTGATACTGCCGCTTCAAAAAATGGTATACCAAAAATAATTGCAGCAATTACACCGCTCCATGCTCCTGTAAGAGGAACAGGTATGGCCACAAAGATAAATAAGGCCAATGGTGCGTATTTCCATTTATCAAAATGACCACTATGTTTCACCCTTGTTCTTTCAAATAACCAATTAAAAAAATTATTCAGCAAGAGTGATTTTTTCATTAGGTATTTAGAAAATCTATCAAGAAAGAGTAGTAGGGGGATAACAGGAGTTATGTTTCCTAGCGTTGCCAATATATAGGTTTTTAATACAGGAAAACCAAAAACAAGCATTCCTACTGGTATTGCTCCTCTAACCTCAGACACCGGCGCTGCTCCTAGTAAAAATACAATTATTTCTTTAGAAAAAAAGTCTGTTAGCATTGATTTATAATTTTATATATTTAGTTTACTATTATAACATGTCTGTGTGTGAATATGTTGCAAAATTGTAACCTATAACCTATGATATAGGTTATACTAAGTAGCTAATATTAAACATTATGAAAGAAATAAACAATGCTAAAACTTTAAAGTGTATTAAGCAGTCACTGGGGACAATAAATAAAGTTACAAAAATGATAGAGGATGATAGATATTGTCCAGAGATAATCCAACAGGTCGATAGTGCTATAGGTCTTTTAAAAAAAGTAAAACGCGACCTACTGGCAGGACATCTTGATACATGTGCCGTGCATCAATTTGCAGATAACAAAAGTAAGGCAATAGATGAATTATTAAAAATATTTAATTTATCTAATTAAAAATGGCAAATAAAAAAACTTTCAGGGTAAAGGGAATGCATTGCGCTTCGTGTGCATCAAATATAGAAAAAAGTTTAAAAAATACTAAAGGAGTAGTTTCCGCAAGCGTGAATTTTGGTACTGAAACCGTTCAGGTTGATTTTGATGATACTGTTAAAGATTACGGATATTTATCTAAAAAAGTAGAGCCACTGGGTTATAAAATTATGACAGCAGAAGAACACGCCGGTCATCTCGGTTTGAATCAGTCAAAAGAAGAGAAGTTAGCTGAAATTACGGAAATGAAAAATAAGATTAACGTAACAATACCTCTTGCCATATTTTGTATCTCTGCGATGTTTTGGGATGCATTATCTATCTCGGGATTAATTACACCTATTCCAATTAATATATTTAATATATTGAACGTAATTATACCACTCATGTCTGCTTTTACTCTCGTATTTGCTGGTAAAATATATTTTGAAGGAGTTTTGCGTTTCTTGAGATATGGTAAAGCAAACATGGATACACTTATTGGTATTGGTACTATTACCGCCTTTACTTATAGTGTTTTCATTATTCTTTTCGGTAGTTATTTAAAAAATTATTTTAATATTCAGTATACATATTTTGACATAACAATTGTCGTTATTGCTTTTGTAAATTTAGGAAAATATCTCGAAGCTAAATCGAAACTAAAGACAGGTGATGCGATTGAAAAATTATTGAATCTTCAAGCAAAAACAGCTCTTGTTTTAAAAAATGAGGTAGGGGTGGAAATGCCAATCGACAAGGTTAAAAGAGGGGATTTGATAATTATTAAACCTGGAGCAAAAATTCCTGTTGATGGTGTTGTTGTCGATGGTGGTTCTTTTGTTGATGAGTCAATGATGACTGGGGAACCAATTCCTTCTGAAAAAAAGATTGGCGACTCTGTCTCTGGTGGAACAATGAATACGAATGGAACATTTATTTTTAAGGCAACTAAGATTGGAGAGGAGACGCTTTTGTCTCAAATAATAATGATGGTTGAAATGGCCCAAGGTAGTAAGGCGCCAATACAGGAGCTTGCAGATAAGATATCAGCTGTCTTTGTTCCCGTGGTTCTCGCTATTGCTACTTTTTCTTTGGTAATGTGGTTTGGTGTCGGTTCTTCTTATCTTGGCCTTTCTAGTGCGATTTCTTATGGTATAGCTTCGTTTGTTGGTGTTCTGGTTATTGCTTGTCCTTGTGCGCTCGGTTTAGCAACCCCAACTGCAATTATTGTTGGGGTTGGAAAGGGAGCAAGGGAGGGTATTTTAATTAAAGACGCCACTACTTTGGAAAAACTTCATAATATCGATACGGTTGTTATGGATAAAACAGGGACAATAACCAAAGGAAGGCCCGAGGTTGTCTCGATTAAAAATTATTCTAACAAAAAAGAAGAAGAGATAATTTCAATACTTGCTTCATTAGAGAATAAATCTGAACACCCAATTTCAGTGGCAATAATGAATTATGTAAAAGATAAAAAAATTAATTTTGACGCAGTTTCTAGTTTTGAAGCAATAAAAGGCAGGGGGTTAAAAGGGGTAGTTGCGGGTACTGAATATTTTGCAGGTAACGTGAAATTTATAGAAGAGCTTGGTTTAAAATTAGACAAAGAAGAAATTAGAAAAGAGACGACTCAAGGCAAGACCCCAATAATTTTAGCAGACAAAAATGTGGTTGTTGGAATTGTGATGGTCGCTGATAAAATTAAGCCAGAAGTTATTGAAGCAGTAAAAAGTTTACATAATTTAAAATTAAAAGTAGTGATGCTGACGGGTGATGATAAAAATACCGCATCATATATAGCGTCGTTGGTTGGCATAGACGAGGTTGTTGCTGAATTAATGCCGCAGGATAAGCTTTTGCAAATAGAACGATTGCAGAGCAGGGGGAGGAGTGTCGCAATGGTTGGTGATGGTATTAATGATGCACCAGCGCTTGCTAAGGCAGATGTCGGCATTGCGATGAGTACTGGAACTGATATTGCCATAGAGTCAGCTGGAATAACTATCTTGCATGGAGATATGGAAAAATTGGTTAAATCTATTAAGCTTTCAAAGCTCACAATGAGAACTATAAGACAGAATCTCTTTTGGGCATTCTTTTATAATTTAATTGGAATACCGCTTGCTGGTGGTTTGTTTTACCCACTGTTTGGTTGGTTATTAAATCCTGCTTTTGCTGGTTTTGCTATGGCATTTTCTAGTGTTTCTGTTGTGTTGAATTCACTTAGATTAAAAACCATAAAACTATAATATGAAAAAATATAAATTTTATATTAACGGAACTCATTGTAAGTCTTGCATGATTCATATAGATGATGAGTTAAAAAAGATTTCTGAAATAAAAAATATTGATCCGAATTTTATAGAACACTCTGTGGAAATTGAGGCAAATTTCGGAAATAAAAATGAAAAGGAAATTGCTATTATTTTGAGTAACCTCTTTTCAGATCGTGGATATGGTTTTGTGGTAGAAAAAAATATTAACAAAGATTATTCTGATTTTAAAATTTCTGTTCCTGTTGCCATTATTGTTATTGCATTATTTATATTGCTTCAAAAAGCAGGAATTGCTAATTTGGTTTCGGTAAAGGAGATGAATTTCTGGTCAATATTTTTGATTGGTATTGTAGCTTCACTTTCTACTTGCATGGCGGTTGTTGGCGGTTTTCTTCTTTCTTTATCGGCTACTTTCTCTCAAGGAGGAGATAAGGTTATGCCACAAATTCTATTTCACTTAGGACGGTTAATTTCTTTTTTCTTTTTAGGTGGTGTTATTGGGCAATTGGGTGCTACGTTTCAAATTAGTGAAACAATGAATTTCTTAATGATACTCTCTGTTGGTTTGGTTATGTTTTTCATGGGTGTAAACCTTCTTGGTGTTTTTGATTTCGCTAAAAGATTTCAAATATCTATGCCAAAATTATTATCAAAAAAAGTTTTGTTAGTCTCGGATTTTAATAATAGAGTTACGCCTTTTGTTGTTGGGGTTTTAACTTTTTTCTTACCTTGCGGTTTTACTCAATCAATGCAGTTTTATGCACTCAGTACTGGGAGTTTTTTTAGCGGTGCGTTAACTATGTTCATGTTCGCGTTAGGAACATTACCAGTCTTGGTGTTGATTGGTTTTAGCTCATACCGAATTAAAAGTGGAAAGAAACAAAGTATTTTTTTTAAGACCATTGGGATTATAATTATAACCATGTCGTTGTTTAATATTATAAATAGTTTGGTGGTAATTGGATTAATACCACCTGTTTTTTAATTTCTAAAATAATGAAACCAATAATTATTTCCACAATCTTAGCAGTATTTCTAATTTTTTTTGCTTTACGTTTTTCTCCTGGGAAAATAGACCCCGTTAATATAAAAGATAGCAATAATGTTAGTGTGGTAGATGGTAAACAAATAATAGAGATTAATGCAAAGGGCGGTTATTCGCCAAGAGAAACTTTGGCAAAAGCTGGTGTTCCAACCGTGGTAAAGGTAATAACAAATAGCACATATGATTGCTCATCAGCTTTATCTATTCCAGCTATTAATTTTAGAAAAAATCTTCCTTTAAACGGAGAGACTTTGGTTGATATCCCAGCGCAAAATATTGGTTCCGAAATTCAGGGTTTGTGTGGTATGGGGATGTATAATTTTAAAATTAAATTTAACTAATAATAGAAATCCACAGTTTTAAATTGACTTGAAAATAAAATACTCTCATAATTATTAGGAAATAAATTTGTACATTTAAAAAATTTTGAAAGGAAGCTAACAATGAGGAGTTATGTTGGTTCAGATGTTTTGGTTGAGTTGCTTTTTTTATCATTACTCGACGAAGTCGGTAAGATAAAAATTCACAACATTGTATGTCAACCTGTTTCCACAACAGTCGATAAACTTAATGGAGACGTTTTGGAGACTATGGAGTACAAAAGACTTCATCTTCACGAGAGGAAAAGTTCTACTTGGGTAATCGCGCGCGGGTCTTCAAAAAAAACAATTGGAGAATCCTTGTATGTGAACGACATCATTTTGGTACCTGATGTGTGCGATGTTGTGTCTGATGAACGCAAAAAATTCGAGTCAGCTTGCGGTGCAATAAAGGCAAGTCCTGGGTTTTTTAATTCAATCCTGTACAGTAGGGCCGATGGTAGTATTGGAACAAATGCCTATGGCAGATTTGGACAATACCTCCATTCTTTTTTGGAAAGTGAGACTGTGAAGTATCTTGATGCTTCTTTCAAAAAAATATCTTACAGGCTTGAGTTTGTTTCTGTTCTCAAAAAAAGGATTTTGGAAGTTATCGAAATCTTGGAGACTGAACACTGAGATGAGAGCCAGTTTATTGTGACCGCATTTATTGCGGTCATTCCTTTTTGTAAAAAATACCGCCTTCTTAAGAAAGCGGTATTTTAAAACTAATACAAAGACTCAATTATTCAATTGATTTCCAGGAAGGAATTCTAATAAGAGCTGCTATGCCCACTAAAATATAAACAGAAACCTCTATCATTGGGTAGTTGCCAAGCAGTAAGTTTACTATATTTAGATTAGTCGTCATTATCGCACCTATTCCAATTAATCCCCAATTCAATGCCCCAATTGTTGTTAAAATCCAAGCTAATTTTTGCATATTTTTTTATTTAAATTTATTTATAAAATTATCCCGACCGGTACCATTCTAGGAACCTTACATATATTTTACTCCTTGTAAAAAATACTGTCCAAAAGTTATCCCCAAGTAAATATTATTTTATAATTTATTTGGCAATCTCCCATTTGTATATTTCTCGGCCTCAAGAACAATTTTTTCCATCATTTCAACTGTTTGGACGGGATATTTTCCAATTGTCGTTTCTTCTGAGAGCATAACACCATCTGCACCTTGTAGAATGGCGTTTGAAACATCTGTAACCTCGGCTCGTGTCGGGGTTGGGGAATTAACCATCGATAACATCATCTGTGTTGCAACAATAACAGGCTTTTGAGCTTTGTTGCATTTTTTTACAATCATTGCCTGAAGGAATGGCAACTGTTCAAGCGGCATGGAATTTCCAAGATCACCTCTGGCGACCATTACCGCATCTGTTTTTTCTATTATATCGTCTAGGTTTGGTATCGCTTCTGGTCTTTCTATTTTTGCAATGATTGGTTTTACCTTTCCATATTTTTCCATTAGGTCACGAAGTTCTATAACATCCTTTCCGCTTGATACATAGGAAAGCGCCACATAATCAACGTTTTGCTCCAGTCCAAATTTAAGATCCTCTTTGTCTTTATCTGTTATTACAGATTCTAATTCTTTGTTTAGTTGGTGACCATCATCTGTTTTTTCTCTTGGTCCAGAAAGGTCTTGTATGATAGGAATATATCTCTCATTAAGTTTTGATGCTTCTCTAATAGCTGCTATATATTTCGCGTGTGTTTCGTGTGTCCCGTGAGAAAAATTAAGTCTTGCTAAGTCCATTCTGTGGGCAATCATTTTTTTTAAAGTTTCCACTTCACCTGAAGCTGGTCCTATGGTTGCAACTGTGTAGGATCTTGAGTATTCCTTTTTCATTTTTTTTAAATTAGTAATTTATAATCGAACTTAATCTGTTGTATTTAGCAATTCTCTCTCCTCTTTGTAAGGCTCCAAATTTTACCGCATAAGCCCCAGTTCCAATGGCGAGGTCAGCGATAAAATCATCATTTGTTTCTCCGCTTCTGTGACTTACCACACAATTGATATTATTGTCTCTGGCTAGTTTCATTGTTTCAAAAACTTCTGTCATTGTGCCAATCTGGTTTGGTTTGATTATTAAACCGCCGACGCTATTCAACTTGATCGCGTCTTGAAGTTTTGATTTGTTGGTAACTGTTAGGTCATCACCAATAACAATTATGCTAGGAATTTCCTTTTTTAATTTTGCGAACATTTCAAAATCATCTTCATTGAAAGGATCTTCAATTGAAATTATTGGATATTTATTGCAAAGGTCTTTGTAAATAGACAAAAGCTCTTCAGCTGTAATTTTCTTATTTCCAATATCGTAAAGACCATCCTCAAAAAAAGATGAAGACGCGACATCTAGGGAATATTTTACCTTTCCAGTAAGACCAACCGTCTCAACTGCTTTATTAAAAGCAACTAATGGCTCTTCTATCTCCGACATTTGTGGTACAAATCCGCCTTCGTCGCCTGTATTTGCTTTTAGTGTTTTTTTAAGTTCATTTTGCACTCTGTAGATATTTTCAATAGCTTCGTTTAGGTTTTCTGTGTCAGCGATTGTGTGATATTCCTGAAAAGCTAGTGATGATGATGCATGTTGTCCGCCATTCACAAGGTTCATTTGTAAATATGGAAATTTCCTTGAAGGTTTTATTTTTGCAGTTTCCTTTATGTATTCGTAAAGAGGTTTATTTGAGATTTTTGCAGCTAATTTTAATACTGCAATACTTACGGCAATGGTTGCATTTCCTCCAAGATTGGATTTATTTGGAGTTCCATCCAGGCTTAACATAATCCTGTCAATCTCTTCTTGATTAAGAGGATCTTTTCCAATCAGCGCTGATGCTATTGTTTTGTTAATATTTTCTACTGCTTTAAGCACACCCTTGCCATTAAAACGACTTTTATCGCCATCTCTAAGTTCGACTGCTTCGTATTTTCCAGTACTCGCTCCGGATGGAGTATCTGTGCTTGCTTCAAAATTTTCTGATGAGATTGTAACGCTAACTGTTGGGTTACCTCTTGAGTCTAATATCTCTTTTGCTACTATTTTTTTTATTGTTTCTTTCATAAGAACACTACTATATATTATTTTAATAAAATGCAAAAGTGGATAATTTAATGATACATTTTCGACCGGAAATCAAGTTAAATATTTTGGGTTTTTGTTTGGAAATAATGTATAATCAAGGTGTTAATAACTAAAAAATAAAATGAAATCTGTATTTTTCGAGACAAGTGACAAGGATAGGGCTATGCTTGGTGGGTTAATTAAAAATATTCCAAACTTAGAATTTGTTTTTACTGATAAAAAATTAAGTATTGAAAATATTAGTGAAGCAAAAGACGCTGATATTATTTCTATTTTTATAAATTCTGAAATTAAAAAAGACGTTATTGAACAGCTTCCAAGTCTTAAGTTTATTGCCACAAGGTCAACCGGTTATGATCATGTTGATATTTCGTACGCGACGGAAAAGGGCATAAGGGTTGCTAACGTTCCTTCCTATGGGACTCATACTGTGGCTGAATTTACGTTCGCCTTAATTCTTTCTTTGTCTAGGAAGATATACCCTGCTTATAATCAACTCCGAGAGGGTTCTGATTTTAATATTTCGAATCTTGAAGGTTTTGATCTTTATGGAAAGACACTTGGCATTATTGGAATGGGGAAGATTGGTAAAAATGTAATTAGGATGGCGAAGGGTTTTGGAATGAATATTCTTGCTTATGATATTGCGCCTGATGAAAAGTTCGCTTCAGAGACTTGTACGAAATGCACATCTTTAGAGGAAGTTTTGGCTGGTTCTGATATTATTTCGATTCATACTTTATTTAATAAAAGCACATATCATCTAATAAATAAAAATAATATTGGAAAAATAAAAAAGGGCGCGTATCTTATAAATACTGCAAGGGGAGAGATAGTTGAAACAGAAGCATTGCTTAATGCTATTAAGGGTGGTGATCTTGCTGGTGCAGGTTTGGATGTGCTTGAAGCGGAAAGACAACTCAAAGAAGAATCTCAGCTTATAAATAATCGAGATGAGAAAATAAAAGATTTCAAGGTGTTGTACGAAGACCATATACTAATTGATCTTCCACAAGTAATTGTCACTCCGCATATTGCTTTTTTTACAAAAGAAGCTGAGGAGGAGATTCTAAAGATTACCATTTGTAATATTAGGGCGTTTGTTGAGGGTAGAAACGAAAATTTAATACAGGTTTAAAAATAAAGCTTTTCCTTGCTAAAAGCTAAATTTATCTATATAATAGGCCTCACATTAAAAGTTTATTATTAAGGTTTATATATAACTAATATATGTCTATTTTTACGATTTCGATGGTCGCTTCCATAATTTCTTTGTTGTATGGAGCTTTTTTGGTAAGTAGTGTTATGAAGAAGTCGGCTGGAAACGACAAAATGAAGTCAATTCAGCAGGCTATTGAGGATGGTGCGAGAGCTTACCTTTCAAGACAAAATAAAACTGTTTTTGGGGTTGGTTTTGTTATTACCATATTGCTTGCAATTTGGCTTGGAAGAATGATTGCTCTCGGTTTCGTTGTTGGAGCCTTGTCTTCAATGCTTGCAGGATACATCGGAATGATTGTTGCTGTTAAGGCAAATTCACGCGTTGCTGAAGAGGCCAAGAAGGGACTTTCCGAAGCTTTCTCCCTTGGGTTTAAGGGTGGTGCTGTTACTGGATTTTTTGTTGTAGGTCTAGCACTTCTTTCTCTTTCATTATTCTATAAATATGCAG
This sequence comes from uncultured Candidatus Saccharibacteria bacterium, assembly GCA_964531375.1. GTDB lineage: Bacteria > Patescibacteriota > Minisyncoccia > Phycocordibacterales > UBA12445 > UBA12445. The sequence continues at coordinate 68,807 of CAZHDO010000003.1, read as the reverse complement.
GTGACGTAAATTCATTAATTGGTCTTGGTTTTGGCGCTTCTCTTATTTCTGTTTTTGCTCGTCTTGGTGGAGGGATTTTTACAAAGGGTGCAGATGTTGGTGCTGACTTAGTTGGAAAAGTTGAGGCTGGTATTCCAGAAGATGATCCAAGAAATCCAGCGGTTATTGCAGATAACGTGGGAGACAATGTGGGTGACGATGCTGGTATGGCAGCTGATCTTTTTGAAACATATGTCGTCTCTGTCTTGTCAGTAATGATTTTGGGAAATATCTCTTTTCCTGGAGATAAGATGATTCTTGAATTACCACTTCTCATTGGTTCGGTTTCGATTCTTGCATCAATAATTGGTTCTTTGTTTGTAAGATTGACTGGTGGAATTATGGCCGCCCTTTACAAGGGACTTGCTGCAACGATAATTTTACAGCTTGCATTTTTCTATTACATTTCAAATGTAAATAGTTTGGTTACGATACCAGAAGGTCTTAATATTTTTTGGCCTTTAGTTATTGGTCTTGCTGTAACAATATTAATGGTTGTTATTACAGAGTACTATACTTCAAAAATGTTTAGTCCTGTTCAAAGAATTGCTAAAGCTTCCACAACTGGACATGGTACAAACATAATTACAGGATTGGCTGTCTCTATGCAGGCAACAGCATTGCCAATATTAGTAATTACAGCCGCTATTTACGGATCATATTTCTTTGCTGGTCTTTATGGTATTGCTCTCGCAACTCTAAGTATGCTTTCGTTGGCTGGAATAATTATTGCAATTGATGCTTTTGGTCCTATTACAGATAATGCTGGTGGTATTGCTGAAATGGCTGGATTACCAGAATCAGTTAGAAATATTACAGACCCATTAGATGCTGTCGGAAACACAACTAAAGCTGTTACAAAAGGTTATGCTATAGCTTCTGCCGGACTTGCAGCCTTGGTTCTCTTCGCTTCGTATACTCAAGAAATTTCAGCTGTAAATGGGGGACAGACAGTTGTTTTTGATCTAAGTAATGTGAATGTTTTGATCGGTTTATTTATTGGAGGTATGATGCCTTATCTTTTTGCTTCTATTGCTATGGAGGCTGTTGGAAGAGCTGCTGGATCTGTTGTGGAGGAGGTTCGAAGACAGTTTAGAGAGATTAAGGGGATTATGGATGGAACAGGTAAGCCAGACTATGCCCAGTGTGTTGATATCGTTACAAAAGCAGCATTAAAAGAGATGATTATACCAGCACTTATACCAATTGTTTTCCCAATTGCTGTCGGTTTCTTGTTGGGAGCACAAGCACTTGGTGGACTTCTTGTTGGTCTTATTGTAACAGGTATCTTTTTGGGTCTTTCTATGACCTCAGGTGGTGCTGCTTGGGATAATGCCAAGAAGTATATCGAGGAAGGAAATTATGGAGGAAAGAAATCCTTTGCTCATCAGGCCGCTGTTACAGGAGACACCGTTGGTGATCCTTACAAGGACACAGCTGGACCAGCTATTAACCCTATGATTAAAGTCGCAAACATTGTTGCCCTTTTGATTGCAAAGTTTTTAGTTAAGTAAACTTAATAAATCTTGCAACGCGCGAAACGTCGTTTCCTTTTTGGAAACGACGTTTCTTGCGTCTGTTTTAATTTTAAACCTTGCCCGCTATAAATAAATAAACCCGCCCTCGTTAATTCGAGAGGCGGGTTTTGCTGCATAAAATCATTTTTTAAAAAAAGCGGCAATTTGCCTGATTGCCAAATCCTTACTCGCTGGCGTTGTTGCGTTTTTATAACACTCAAACGCTGTCTTTAGATCGCTCGTAGGCACGATTTTATTATCTCGTGCAAAGGCGCTCTGTATTCTGGTTTCAGAGATGCTTGTGGCCCTTCTCATTTTCTCAACATCCACGTCTTTAAGGTTAATAACCTTCCCCATTTTTTTTGCACCTCTTCTTTTTTGAATTTTGGAAATAATATGGTTTTGCAATAATCTTTTTCACCTTCTTGTTGTCTAGATTTTTACCAACGAACGACAAAAATTTTTTAATGAAAAAGAACGGGTCTGAGGACATGAACACTCCTTTTGTGATTTGATTTAAGGTACTGAAATATATTTTTAAACTACATTATGTTATAATATTAGTCAAGCTTAAGATTTTTTGTGAGTTAATGTAATATTCTCTCTATGATAAAAGAATTTTTTATGAAGCAGATGTTGAAGAAGGCGCTTAAAGATTCACCTGTTCCTGAGGATCAGAAAGAGATGCTTATGAATATGGTTATAAAGAACCCGACCTTCTTTCAAAAGATAGCAGAAGAGGCGCAAGTGCTTATGAAAGAAAAAGGACTTGATCAGATGGCCGCTGTAATGCAAGTGGCAAGTAAGTATCAAGAAGAACTTAAAAATTTAGCCAAATAGTATTTATCAAAAGAAAAGACCGCAACAAAAGCGGTTTTTTATTGCAAAATTATTTGAGAATGTTAGATTTAAAAATAGGGAAGTACTTTAAAAATTTGTAATACTTAATACCAAACGGAGCGTAGTTTATGAAAAATTATTCCTCTAATGTTTCGCGTCGCTTTTTATTAGCGATAGTTATTTTGAGTGCCTTTTTTCTTGTCTCTTGCGACAATGGAAATCATGTAAAACTCGATGAGTCGTCGAGGGATGCAGATATGATGAACCGAGGTAATTTCGAATTCATTGTAAAAAACAAAATTGATTTCAAAAGTGAGGTGTTTGTTTTAGAAAAAAAGAAGTTTAAGTTTAGTGTTTTTTCAAAAATGGGTTCTAAAGACATTAGAATTATCGTTTGTCATGATTCAGAGAATATTGCTTTTGATGTTGGACTCAGAGCAATTAAAGACGGTGGTGTTCTGCTTGCTTTCGAAAATGGGGAGTTTCGTAATTTGTATGACTTTGGGGCACACGCTCAGACACATCAAGATCCGAACAGAATTTTTTATGAGGATGGTCCATATTGGCCACTTGCAAACAGAGTCCTTTCTGTTATTTTTTCTGGAAAAAACAGAAGAGATGAAGTATTAATTGCGCTACACAACAACAATCCCCGTGGAGATTTTGGAATCACAAATCTTAAAAAGAAAAAAGAGATTTGTGTGGAGTCCTCGCTTGATACTGATGAGAAGAATTTGATTTGGCTTTCTGGCGAAGATAAAACGTCAGGTAAGTTTACTAAGGAGATTAATTTCTACAAGAAATCGAGATTGAATGTTGTATATGAGCGCATTGATGATGGTTCGAAAGGTTCTTTGTCAAATTATACAGCGAGGAAGCGTATCCCGTATGTGAATATTGAAGTTCGTTCAGGAAGAGACAGGGAAGGCGAAAAAGGAGCAATCGCAAGTCAAACTCACTATTTAGATAAAGTTCGCACTTTCCATGGTATTTAATTATTAAATGTGTGCTTCTGGGGGTATCTTTACGATGCCCCTGTTTTTTATTTTAGATTACAGTTGTTTTGTGTATTGCTAATAAGTCGATTTTACATTAATCTTAAAATGTTGTTGTTTTTAATCAATATAATTTAAAAAAATGTTATCAATCGGAATACTTCGAACGCAACACCATTTTGTAGACGGGGGATACCATTTCAGTTTACTGTAAACATGAAAGATTATATCGGTATTGATCCTAAAATAATTCCTCTAATTTAAGCTATCTTTTTAAACATCTGAGTATTTCAGCATTGGAAAAAGTACTCAATGTGCATTCTTCTAGAAGAATCGACAATCCAAACCAATCTCGGATTAATCCGCTAATTTATCCTCTTTTTCAGTACCTAGAAGAATGTACATTGGGTGCCTAGAAGAACCGACAAAATATCTCAGAATTATAAGAATAGATCTTTTCTCACAGTGTCTAGAAGATCATAAAATCCTCATTTAGAAACCCTCAATAAGAGGGCTTTTTTGGAGCTCAAAAAGCCTGAATGACTCATATATCCACTTCAGAATTTAACGGGCCTTAAAACGCATAGAATCGCATATTCCTAAAAATGAGTCCAAAACGGTGGCTCTATATAAGGCTCAAAAATCGTCAAAAATGGCACATAAAAAGCTCGACTTCCCCAAAGTCCTAAAATTTTTGCAGAATTTTTTTGTGCCATCAAATTCTAAAAACAAGTGCATGGGGGCTATATTCTAAAGTAGTCAGCGAGCGATATAGGTTCGCTTCATACAGTGTCTTTGGATATGCCACAGTCACAAACCGAACAACTCCCCACCCATCATTTTTAAATTATAAACTATATGACTATATTTTTGAGATTGTTTTAAAAAGACAACGATCTCGAACATAAGCACTGGCTCGTCCCCGGTGCTTTTATTATTAATAGTTTATTAGAAATATAAATGTCACTAAAAATTACGGTGAAGTCGGGCTATACAGGGTCGAAGGAAACATTTGAAGCTGTGAGGCTCCAAATATTAGAGCGATACGGTCAGGAAGCCGCCGATGAGTATGATCCAAATATCCACTGTATGACCTACAAGAAATGGTTGGAGAATGGCTACAAAGTTAGGCTCGGAGAAAAAAGTTTGCGCTCTATGACCATCGTCGAGAAGAAAGGTCCTGATGGTTCTGTGATAGCTAGGTACCCAAAACAAGTGTGTCTATTCCATTATTGTCAGGTTCGAGAGCTTAGAAAATAAATAAAACAAAATGAAAAGAAAAATGATAGTGAATTACGCAACTGGTAAATACGACAGGGTCGCCAGTGGAGAGAGAAAACCAATGATCCGTATTCAAAATAATCTTTTATACAAATCTAATTTTAAAGTCGGTGATTTTATAGATGTTGAATATGGGAACTCGAGTGTTTTAATTACAAGAAGATAATTAATAAAACAATGAACAATCAAACAACAGTTGAAAAGGGGATGATTCGCTTAGCGGACACCGATGCCATGGCGAGCTTTAGACAAGGAGTTGATGGCTTACTTCAGCGTAGACAGTATTTTATTGATCGTCTACTTCCGACACTAAAAGAAAATATCGACTTCTATAACATCAAAGGACGAAGAAGCCTCGGAAAGTCAGGATGTGAGAAACTTTGTGGGGTTTACTCACTTACGGCTACATTTACTCGAGACAACGAAACAATGATCGCTTTCCAGAGTATTCCGGGCCTAATAGCCTATATTTGCACTTTATATAGAAATGGGGAGGTAATGGGCCAAGGTCGTGGAGCTTCTACACTAGAAAAGAATGAAGGAGATCCAAACAAGACAATTAAGATGGCACAAAAATCCGCCTATATAGACTCCACAATTAGAGCTACTGGGTTATCTGATCTGTTCAGCCAAGATCTTGAAGACATGCAACCTGTTCAGATAAAGAAAGTAGAAGCTCCTAAAGAAATTCCTCTTATAACTCCTCGTCAAAAGGAACTTCTAACTTCTCTTATTAAGCGCAATTCCCATAACGAGAAAGATCGGGCGAACTGGCTTTCAGAACTTGAGGGTGGAATGACTAAAGCTGAAGCGAGCGACATGATCTCAAGTTTTATCGGGATCAGATAGAGACAAGATCGGAAACTCTTCCGGTCTTTTTAATTAACTAAATATAAATAAAATGAATTCAAATAATAACGCAGTAGCAGAAAGAGATTACTCATCCTCATTCGAAGAGATCTCTAATTATCCGTTTAGAGAGGATGAACTTATCACATCGGGCCAAAGAAGAAAACTCCACGATCTTATATTCCAGCAGTTTGATGATTATGCTACGATTCAGCAGTGTTTATCGCATATTGAAGGTCTTACTCGTTCTGAGGCAGGGGATTATATAAATTCGTTTGAGTTTTAAATTTATAATTAGAATTAAACAATGCAACAAATAAAAACCCTACTCGCTAAGTTCAATTTAAAAATAGCCATAATTACCACCATCGTCCTTTTTTTCTTAGTCTTATTCTCTTCCGCTTCGATTCTTGTTTTAGACAGAGAACTCTCTGATCAAAACACATCTGAGGCGGATAGTTCTTGTAATGTCGCTAGAATTAAAATCAATGGAGACTTGGTGGAATATAAATATGGAGGAGTAGAAGAATGGACAGACGAAACAGTAGGGGGAGACATTGTGGGTACTTTGGAAAAGATAGAGAAAGATCCAAATATTTATGCTTCTATCATAGAGATAAATTCGCCAGGCGGTAGCGGTGTGGCAGGAGAAGAAATTGCCGGTGCTCTTAAGAGATCTACCAAGCCAACTATTGCTGTTATTAAAGACCAAGGAACATCCGCCGCTTATTGGGCCGCTACAGGAGCACAAAAGATATTCGCTTCAGAATTTTCAGATATTGGCTCTATAGGAATAACTCAATCCTTTGTTGATAACGCCGCAAAAAATACTAAAGATGGATATACATATAATCAACTGACATCCGCAAAGTATAAAGATATGCTTAGTGGTGATAGGCCGATGACACAAGAAGAGAAGAATATGGTTATGAGTGATCTAAAAGAATTCCATAAAGTATTTGTTGGAGCCATTGCCAAGAATAGAAATCTTAAATACGAAGATGTTGCAAAACTAGCCGATGGTTCTTCGATTTTACCTCCAAAAGCTTTAGAGACGGGTATCATAGATGCTATTGGTGGAACATATGAGGCTAAACAATCTTTGGCAGAGGCACTTGGTCTAGAATTATCGGACCTTAATGTCTGTGATTATTAATATTAGGTCTAAAAATACAAATGCAAATTTCTGAGAAAAGACTTGATGAATATCTGCAACTATACTTTGAGATTAATAGTAAAGAAATATCTCGGGCCAAAGCCCTTGAAGATTTTACAGCTCTCATAACCTACATGGAAGCTGTTAATCGTTATAATAACTTCGAAAGACCCAAAATCAGTGTTTTGGAGTATAATAAAAAAACAAAATGAATAAGAAAAAAAGTACAAAAGAAAAGTTCCTGCTTCTCCCAATACAGATTGAGATGCTCAAGAAGTGCCACGATCAGATTATTAGAGAAGGACTTATTGGCGCAGGAATTCCACAGATTAATCACGGAGGAATGCTCGCTGGTTCTGCAAAGACATTTGATGCGATGATTGAAAAGGTTCAAAAAGAACTCTTGAGTATGGGGGATATATAGTAACTTAATCACAAAAAGCATTGGAAACAGGCATCAAGTCTAAATAATTTAATAACAAAAAGATGGGTCTATGTGGGCCCATCTTTTTGTTATTAAATATCAGATTTTAAAAGTCTGCTTATTTTTTCTCTATGTTCTTGTCCACCACCTCAGTTTCTTTTGGTTTTTGAACCGGCTTATTTTTCTCCGGGGTTTCTTTGGTTGGATACTCTAAAAGTTTAATTAGTGACCATCTTCGTTTCTCCTGATAAGAAATTCCGGTTTCAAGGAGGAAAGACTGTCTTGTAAGATCTTTTTCGCGAAGCTCTATCTTTAGATCATCAATAATTTCTTTAATATCATCGCTTACTTCTTCTGCCGGTAAACCTAATTTTTCTGACTCCTGTATATCAATAATAAAATTATGATTCGGATAACCATAAACCAATTTTTTAGTAACTTTTTTTGCATCCTCATAATCACGCCCAGCATATCTTATTAACACTTCAAACACATACTTCTCGCACATTTCAAGTAGACGGGCATATTCTCCGAGCATTTCAGGATCTATTTTATTGTACAAAGAACTACATGTTTGTCCTGAAAACATGGCAGCCAATTTTACCACATCATCTATTTTTAAATTATGGTTTCGTTTTTTAATTGTGGTTATGGCAGAATTAAAACCATCGAGAGCATGCTGTTGAATCTGCTCGAGGGCCTTAAAGATATTTTGTGTTGATTCAAATTCTTCTTCCTTGTGGATCCTGTTCTGAGTATCAAGTGGTCCTAACTCGGCAGTAGTATTCATCAGTAATTTGTCTGCTCCTAAACAGATGAGCGTGCCGGCACTTTTTGCACGATAAGGAATTATCATCTCTACCGCTTCGGCATGTTTCCTTATGAGTTTGACAATATTGAAGGCCGGCTCTATGCGACCTCCCATAGGTGCATTAAGCAGAACATCAAGTTTTGACAATTTTTTTCCCTTTAATTCATTTTCCAGCCTAATAGTAGTCCAATATGCGACATTCTCTAAATCTAAAATCAATAGCGGTCTCTTTCTTAATGCCATTATCTTTTCAGATAACTTAATTATTTTATTGTCCGCTTCTTTAAATAGTGGTTCCATGATGACTGAATGTTATCAACAGATGGAGGAAAGTAAAAGATTGCGGATAATAAGAATATGTATTTTAACTAAATATAAAATCCGGGTTTTTAAAACAGAACCGTCATTTCTTCAAGGCGATTTGGATCGTTTTGTCACATGATTATTTGAAAAGAATTTAGTAAAAAATAAAAAATAGATTATAATATATTTCGTGGAGAATCAAAATCTTATCAATCAAATAATTGATTACTTTTCTCGTATTGAATCATCGACTAAGAATAGTAATAGCAACGGGCTTACAGATATAAATATCTTTTTAGAAGATGTTTTTTGTAAATTATTGAATAAGGTTTTTGATTTAAATCTAGTTAATTTAAATATACTTAAGTCGAGTTTCCCATCTGTTGACCTGGGTGATGGAGCAAGAAAGATTTCATTCCAAGTTACATCGGAAACTACTCTTAAGAAAATTAAGGAAACAATAAAAAAATTCGAAGACAGTGGACTCTCTTCTAAATTTGACTCTTTAAAATTCTTAATAATAACAACGAAGAAACTTAATTTTAAGGCAAAAATCAAGGGTCCCAAGAATGTGTCTTTCGATCAAAATGAAGATATTATAACCTTGTCAAAATTAGTTAAGGTGATTAGGCCGCTTGATGCTTCAAAAATAAGAGAGATACATGATCTTTTGAGAGATGAGTTTGATAGTCAAAAGGATCGTAAATCTGAACAGGTCCTAACGAATGAGGTAGAGACGATTGCTGATCTTGTTGTCTTCTTGAGTAATAATAAAGAAATAAGCGATAAGAATTGGACAGAGGAACCGGATCCGGGCCACAAGATTGAGTATCGGTTTGCAGATAAATCAAAGTTTTTAAAATCTCAGATAATTGATTTGTTGCCGAGATATTCTCTGGCTCGCAGTGAGGTGGATGAAAAACTAGGTCTTGATTCTGTAAAAATTGATTTTATACGAAATTTCTTAAGAATTAAAAGCGATATCTTTTTAACTCAAGCCGACGGTGATCCTAAAAAGGCCCTTGATAATCTAACTGAGTATTTTTCAAGCGAGATTAGTAATAAGGGTAAAAAACACGATTATCTGGCGATAAGGTTTTATCTATTAGATGAGCTTATTAAGTGCAATGTATTTCCAAATGAGAAATGATTAGTAAAGATGAAAAAATTAAAACATCTTCACCTTATCTCGGCTTTTTGATTTTAAAAAAGATTTCAAAAGCGAAAGAACAAAAGTTAATGTTAGATGAAATTTTTGTAAATTTGAAACAGGAATTAGGCACGATAAATCACAGACAGGTTATATTTTCCCTTATTTTTTTGTATCAGGCAGGGATAGTCGAATTTGCTGAGCCATATATCTATAAAAAATGATTAAAATACTAAAATTATACTCAATACCGCCAACTTTTGATCCTATTGAATTTAGAGAAGGTGTTAACCTTATTTTAGGTGAAAAAGTTTCTGAAGCGAAATCAGGACCCCGTAAAGATAAAAAAACTAATGGAGTAGGAAAATCAATGTCGGTTGAATTTATTAATTTTTGTCTCTTTAAAGATGCCGATTCTAGTCGTGTGACCAAGATTCCTTTCGATAAGTTTTCTTATGATACAAGAATTTGTTTGGACTTAGTAATAGACGGCAAAAAAGTGACGATTGAACGGACAATAAATGACCCGGACAAACCGTCAATAGAAGTGGATGGTGATATTAGTTTGTATAAAAACACGAACGATGCCCTTTTGTATTTGACTAATCTTTTTTATGAAAAAAATAAGGAAGATAAATTAGACAGACCAAGTTTTAGAGAACTTATAGGCCCACTGATTAGAGACGAAAACTCAGAATTTAAGGATATCGTAAACTGTTATGATCTTAGAGAAAAAATTCCGAATTCGGATCTAGTTAAGACACATTTATACCTCTTTGGTATTAACCCTCTTCTTGTTAAGGAAATGAAGAAGATTATTAAGGAGATTGAAGAAAAATCTCAAACACAAGGTCATATTAAGAAAAGAATAACGGATTCAGGGAAGAAAAAAATATCTGATGTTAAGGCGGAACTTAACGCTCTTGAATTGGAGCTATCTAGGGCTGGAGATTCTCTGGATAAATTTAGAGTTGAACCAATTTTCCAACAGAACCAAGATATATTAGTTAAAATAGATTCTAATATAGAAAAACTTAGAACGAGACAGATTGCTTTAAAGTATGAGCTTAGGCGCATTGAGTCTATGCCTAAGGTAGAAAATATAAATACGAGTGACATTCAGATTGTTTACGATAAATTTAAGGCGGGTCTAGGCGAGATCGTTTCCAAGTCAATAAATGAAATTTTGGACTTTAAAAAGAAGATTGAGAAATATCAAAATCTTCTTATAAATGAGAGGGCCGATGAAGTAAGGTCAGAGGTTCAAAAAATTCAAGAAGAGCTTAATTCTTTGGATGAAAAAAGAGCTGACCTCCTTATTCATGTCGATAAAAATGATTCACTTAGTATCTTAAAAGAAGGTTTTTATACTTATACGAAGAAAAAGGATGAATACGCTACCACTCAAGCTAATCTAGACGAATTTGAAAGAATTAATCGTGAAGTGGTTATCTTGAGAATTAAAAAAGACAATCTGTTTTCTGAGCTAGATGCAAAGATATTCGAGATAAGTAAGGTTATTAAGGATTTCAATAAAACAATTGCAGAAATAAATGAGTATATTATGGGAAACGCAGGGGTTTCTTTTGACATATCGACAGTAAATAAAGCGTCTAGTAAACAGATTGTCAAATTGGACTTGAGAATACCGGACGATGGTAGTCACAGTGTTGATAGAACCAAAGTATTCATCTACGACATAAGCTTAATGCTCAACAAAGACACAAACAAAAGGCATCCAATGTTTCTAATACACGATAATATATTTGATGTTGATCAGGATACACTGGTTCAGAGTTTAAACTTCTTAGCCGAACAGGAGGTTAAAACAAATTTTCAATATATTCTCACTCTTAATAGGGATAAGATCGAGAACGAAGAAAGGCAAAAACAAATTAAACTAAAAATAAAGGAGCATACGAGAGCCAGTTTCAACAGGAGAAACCGATTCTTAAAAGTGGACTACAAGGAATTGGATTGAAAATCGTAGAACCCCTCTTCTTTTTGTTGGGGTGTTAAATGAGGAAATGTCCAGTATCTTTTGGGAATAGAAAGCGAGGTTTGTAAAATACAAACGCCATTCTTTCAAGGCGATTTTTCCGCCTCTTTATTGTATACTGGCAAAATGAAAATAACCGCCCAACACGCTAAATATTTTGCTTATGAGCTGACAAAACGATGTTCTTCCAATAGTTTGGAAAAACTTTCTTCTACACTATCTAATGCTCAAGTAGACCTAAACCCACACCAAATTGAGGCGGCCCTTTTTGCTTTTCGCTCACCGCTTTCGAAGGGCGCAATTTTAGCTGATGAGGTTGGTCTTGGAAAAACTATTGAGGCCGGGTTAGTTCTTTCTCAAAAATGGGCTGAGAGAAAGAGGAGTATTCTTTTGATTGTCCCTTCGAGCTTACGAAAACAATGGAACGATGAACTTTCGGAGAAATTCTTTTTACCTTCGATAATTCTTGAGGCAAAATCTTTTAATCAATATATAAAAGACGGAAACCTGAATCCATTTAATCAAGAAGACAAAATAATTATTTGTTCTTATCACTTTGCTCGATCTAAATCTTCATATATAAAACAAACAAAATGGGATTTAGCGGTTATTGATGAAGCACATCGTTTACGCAATGTATATAAAAAAAGCAATAAAATTGCGCAAGAGATAAAGAAAGCATTAGAAGAAGTACCGAAAATTTTACTTACTGCGACCCCATTACAAAACTCCCTTCTCGAACTTTATGGACTTGTTAGTATTATTGATGATCATGTATTCGGGGATCTTAAAAGTTTTAAAGCAAATTATGCAAGAGTTTCCCGTGAGCAAGATATATATGAAAACGAAGTTGGTCTTCTTGAGCCCAAACAGGAAATGTTCGTTGATTTACGCAATCGCCTAAAACCTGTTTGTATCCGTACACTCCGTCGCCAAGTACTAGAATATATCAATTACACAGAGCGAAAACCAATAACGCAAGACTATATTCCAACCGAACAGGAAGTTCAACTTTATGATGGTATGTCCGAGTATCTTCAGCGGGCAAAGCTCTACGCTTTACCTTTTAGTCAGCGTCAGCTCATGACACTCATCTTGAGAAAGCTTTTGGCATCGTCTTCCTTCGCTATCGCTAGTACATTAGATAAGCTGGTATATAAGCTCAGGCAGTTGATCGTGGACACAAAAGCAAAAATACCACAACAAGATGATGGTACTATTTCGCTCCTTCAAGATTTCGAAGCTCTTCCAGAAATATCAGATGAATGGATTGATGATGAGGAGAGCGAAGACGATGAAGATGAGAAGGAAAAGAAAGCTCTCACAGAGAAAGATATTGTACTCATGGAGCAGGAAAAAGCTGATCTGGAAAAATTCCGTAATCTCGCGCAGAAAATATACACGAACTCCAAAGGAGATGCCTTAATTACTGCACTAAAAAAAGGATTTGAGATGACTGCTGAGTTGGGTGCTAAAAAGAAAGCTATAATTTTCACTGAATCTACTATCACACAACGATATCTTGCTGAGACCCTCCTCGCTAATAATGGATATAAGGATAAAATTGTTTTGTTTAACGGTTCAAATAACGATGAAAAATCAAAAGAGATATATAAAAGTTGGCTTGCAAGAAATAAGGACACTGACAAAGTAACTGGTTCAAAAACAGCTGATACTCGAGCGGCACTCATTGAATATTTTAGAGATGAAGCAGAAATTATGATCGCCACTGAGGCGGGAGCTGAGGGTGTTAATTTACAATTTTGTTCTTTGGTAATTAACTATGATTTACCGTGGAATCCACAAAGAATTGAACAACGTATTGGTCGCTGTCATCGCTATGGTCAGAAACACGATGTCGTCGTAATCAACTTTGTTAATAGAAAAAACGCAGCAGACCAGCGTGTATATGAACTGTTGGATCAGAAATTCAAATTGTTTAAAGGTGTGTTCGGTGCGAGTGATGAAGTGTTAGGATCTATTGAGTCCGGTGTCGATTTCGAAAAACGCATAGCCGGTATTTATCAAACATGCAGAACGTCTGAAGACATCAATATTGCCTTTGATAAACTTCAGGAAGAAATGGACGAGAGTATAAAAAGTAACTTATCCGACACTCGACAGAAGCTCTTAGAAAATTTCGATGCGGAGGTGCATGAAAAATTAAAGATCAATAAAAAAGAAGGCGAAGCCTATTTGGACACATATAATCGCTGGTTGTGGGATGTTACTCGTTACTATTTGGGTGATAATGCTGATTTTTCCGATCACGAATATTCTTTTTCTCTTAAAACCAATCCATTTCCAAACGAGGATATCGATCAGGGTCCATATAAAATCGGTAAAAATGTAGAAGATGCTCACGTGTATCGCCCCGGACACTCTTTAGCACAGAGGATTTTGAATGAAGTAAAAAACAAACAAGTTGATGAAGCAGAGATTGTTTTTGATTACTCAAATCACTCATCAATTATTTCTGTACTAGAACCACTGGTTGGTAAAAGCGGAATGTTAAAAGTCTCAAATTATACAGTTGAAGCTTTTGAATCAGAAGATGCTGTCGTTGTGTCTGCTATTAATGAAACAGGGGAGTCAATCGAATCGGACAGTATAAAAAAGTTATTTTCACTTTCTGCACAGTCGGTTACACCAAAAATATTTTCACCTGAGGCACGCAAAAAAATAGAAGAGCTTGAAAATCAAAATATCTCGGTAATTTCAGGACAAATTATGCAAAGGAATGCAGAATTTTTTGATGACGAAGTGGATAAACTGGATAATTGGTCAGAAGATGTAAAGAAAGCTCTCGAACTTGATTTGAGAAAGCTTGATATTGATATTAAGGCAGCCAAGACAAATGCTAAGAAAATTATTGACCTTGATGATAAACTTAAAGCTCAACGGGAAATAAAGGATTCTGAGAAAAAAAGAAATGAAATGCGTAGAAAATTATACGAGGCACAGGATGAGGTTGAATTAAAAAAAGAGGATTTGTTGAAGAAAGTAGAGGCTCAGTTAAAACAAAGATCGAAGTTAGAAATATTATTCACCATAAGCTGGAAGATAATATAGTTATGTCTACAAGTACAGAAATCATATTTAATACTGTCGCAAATTCTATAACATCTATATCTGCTGTTATTGTAGCTGGGGTTGCCATTTTTGGATTAGTTGGGTGGAGGAAGCAGATGATGGGAAAAACAAACTACGAGATTGCCAGAAAGTATCTAAAGGCCTCTCTAAAATTAAGAGATGCTATAAAATTTGTGAGAAACCCCTTCATTCCATTGGGCGAAATGCAGTCGGCTCTTGAGGTTAATGGATTTAAAGCAGAGGAATATAGTGACAATCAAAAGATGAATAGGGCTGTATATTCAGTTCGATGGAATAAAGTGAGAGAAGCTTGGACAAATCTTGAAGCCGAATTACTTGAAGCAGAAGTATCATGGGGGTCTGAGGCAACGAAAGCACAATTAAATCTAGATGCATTAGTAAGAGAGCTATATAGCGGACTAAGTTTATATTTAGATGGACGCTCTAGTGATAGTACTGATAGTATTATATATAACATTGGAGTTAATGATGAGTTTTCAAAAAAGGTAGATGGTGCTATAAAAGAAATCGAGATATTCCTTCGTCCACATCTAAAATAATTATAATTATGTCAAACAACAAACAAAAACTAGAGCTTACATGGATCGGGAAGAATAATCCTGAGTATGATATTGCTAACATTGAACCACGCATTTTGGAAGAACGAACTGATTTGTCCTATGGCGACAAAGATACGGAGAATATGATTATTCATGGTGACAATCTACTCGCTCTAAAAGCGCTTCTTCCTGAGTATGAAGGAAAAGTAAAATGCATTTATATTGACCCCCCATACAATACCGGTAATGCTTTTGAACATTATGATGACAGTGTGGAACATAGTACTTGGCTCTCACTTATGAGGCCTAGATTGGAGTTGTTAAGAATGCTTTTGAAGGATGATGGGGTAATTTTTGTACAAATTGATAATGGAGAGCAAGCATATCTGAAAGTCCTATTAGATGAAGTTTTCCAAAGAAACAATTTTATTACGTCGTTTATTATAAAAGTTAGACACTCAGAGCGAATGTTGAAGGGAGACAAAGATATTCACGATGTCGCTGAATATGTACACTGTTATCAAAAAACAAATCAATTTAATATTTCAAAAAGAAAACAGTTGGTCACGGCTGATCCGTATGAAGGTTATGAATGGACTGTAAAAACAATTGGAGCCGGAGAAAAACTTCTGCTGGGAAATAAGGAGTGTCATGTTTTTAAATTTGGTGAGTATGAATTAACCCGTTCAGATGGAAATAAAACTGGACTTAAGAAGATTAATATTCGAGGTGGGTTAAGAGAAGGAAACAGTAGTGGTAGATTTTATGTTGCTCATATTGAAGGACGACTTCAAAGTGATGGTCATAATGTTTTGTACGAGGTCCCTAATATGGGAGATGACGGAACTGGCCACAGATATTTTCTTTCACCAGAAAATATTAAAAAGAAAAATGGTAATTATTTTCAAGGAGTACCCCAAACACGAATTTCGTCAAAAGAACTTCCGTATCCATCCTTTTTTGATGCTTCTGCAGCTTTCAACCGTGTTGGATATGAAGGTGTGGTTGAATTTCGAAACTCTAAAAAACCAGAATCGCTTATTAAGACTTTTTTTGAAATAGCAAATTTGTCTAGTAAGGATTGGATTCTGGATTCGTTTCTTGGCTCAGGCACAACAACGGCAGTAGCTCATAAAATGAATTTTAATTATATTGGGATAGAAATGGGAGATCACGCTTATTCGCACGTGCATAAACGAATGAAGGCAGTCGTTGACGCCGAAGATCCTAATGGAATCAGCGAAGCTGTGAATTGGCACGGAGGAGGTGGATTTAAGTTTTACGAGCTGGCGCCAAGCTTTGTAGTAATTGATGAATTTGGTAATCCTGTGATTGATAGCTATTACAATGACACTAAGCTTATTCGCGCTATGTGTAAGCTTACCAACTACACGTTCGCTCCAAGTCCGTCTGATTATCGGAAACATGGCAAGGGCCAAGGCAACAATAGTATTTATATAACTACACAAATGTTATCTGTAGCGATGGTCCAACAGATTGTGAGCCATTTAGGTTTCAACGAGACGTTACTTATTTGTCCAAAGAAATTTGAACCTGGATGTGAAAAGGTGGATGGTCGTATAACTATTAAGAAAATACCACAGTCAATTTTGAAAGCGTGCCAATTTGGAAAGAAAGAGTATCTACTTCCTATTAAAGAGCGGGCAATGGAAGAAATTGAAGAAGAAAGTGATTCTGATGAATAATAATATGAAAAAAGAACAAGCCCTACAATATATAACTAACACAATGAGCCTGCGAACTCCGCAAGAAAAAAGTTTGCATTTTTTCGCTGATTTTCTAGAGGGGGATGCTGGTAAAAAAGTATTAGCAAGAATGAAGAGGGGGAACCGTGGGAGTGTTAGTGATATCGAAGAAGCGACAAAAGAATACACGCACACAATCCCTGGATTGAAGCAATTTCAGGCTTTTGAACGAACCTTTCCAGCATATACTTTCGCTCTTGCCACTGGTGTGGGAAAAACTCGTCTCATGGGTGCTTTTGTGACATATCTCTATCTTGTTTATGGCGTTCAACATTTTTTGATTGTTGCTCCGGGTAATACCATCTACCGTAAACTGGTAGATGATTTTAGCAAAGCCAATAATCCCAAATATGTTTTCCGTGGGATTGAAGAACTTACTACTTCAAATGTAAAAATTATCATTAAAGAAAACTACGTGCAAAGCCGAACGGCACAACTCTTTGCAAATAAGATTGAAATAAATATTTTTAATATTCAGCAGTTTGCACAAAAAGATATAGAAAAGGAAAAGGGTATTACAAAAGGTTCGGAAATTTTTGGAGTAGAAGACGGGAGGCTTTTATCTTACTTTGATCACCTAGCGTCACTCGATGATCTGGTTGTGTTGATGGATGAATCGCATCACTATCACGCCGATGCTGCAATGAGTTCTCTTGACCGTATTGATCCGTTATTTGGACTTGAATTTACCGCTACGCCATATCTTGCCCCAACTACTACAAGGAGGGGTGCGGAACTTGTTCTCAAGAAAAACATCTTCTATGTCTATAATCTCGGTGATGCTATTCGTGATGGGTATGTGAAAGATCCATGGATTGGCACGGAAGCTGATGTCGATTTTAGTCATTTGGACGCTGAATCTATAGAAACAGACGCTCGTAAATTACAGCTCGCCGCTTTTTTCCACGAACGAGCAAAGTTAGCTTTAAAAGATTATGCGCTCGAAAATGATAAGCAGGAGGTGAAGCCCGTGATGCTTGTAGTAGCCAAAGATACAGCCCACGCCAGCGCGCTCCGTAAACTAATTGATAGTGATGATTTTAGGGGCGGTGTCTATAAGGGAAGGGTGATTGAGGTTCATACAAAAACAAGGGGAGATGAAGCAGATGAAACGATTGAAAAATTAATATCACTTGAACATCCTGATAATATTGTAGAAATTGTTATCCACGTGAACATGCTTAAGGAGGGTTGGGATGTTTCTAATATTTATACCATTGCACCAATACGATCTTCGGCTGCACAGATTTTAACTGAACAAACAATTGGCCGAGGTCTCCGTCTACCATACGGGGAAAAAACTGGAAACAAAAAAGTAGATCGTGTGATGATTGTTGCCCATGACAATTACGCGAAAGTTATTGAAGAAGCACGCAACTCTAAGCTTATTCAACCAACAAATATTGAAAGTATTTCAACTGATGATACAAAAGTAGTAAAAGAAATTATTGAGGTTCAGTCGGCATTCGTAACAAGCATACAGGATCAAATTAAGGCTAGTCCGGTGATAATGCAGGAAATCCAAGAGCAAGCGACAAAAACAGTCAGTGCTGTTATAGGAGAAGACACCCCGGAGGATGTTAAGGTGGCAACGATACAAAATAAGGTAAATGAAATTGTGGAGATAACCGCAAAGAATGAGGCAAGAAAAATAGGAGTTGGGCAGACTGGTGGCACTGTATATGAAGAGAGTTCACTGTTTAATATTTTAAGTGAGCCTGCTAAAAAAGAGCTTGAGAGCATCGGACGTATTTCTAAAGAAACTATTGAGATTCGTAACATCCCTATTCCAAGGTTAATGCTCACACCTCACTATGGAGAGCTTGTTATAGATGATTTTAATTTGGATATAAAGAAATTAAGTAGATTTGCTACGGAAGCTTCAATACTCGAGCAGTCGTTGCAGGGGAAAGAAGAAAAAGATTTATTTGGTGTTGCCCATCAAGGACGTAGGGAGACTGAAGTTACTCGCGTATCGAGTCTTGGTGAGGGTCGGGCTCAGAGTCCTGAAAATACGATCATTTCTGTTTTAGTTGACTCCGATCATCCTCTCATCGATTACGATGAACAGAAAGAATTGTTGATCAAGCTTTCAAAACAAGCGACTACATACTACAGATCTTTTACGGCTGATGTTAATACCCTCAAGATGATGGTAGAAAATAATACACGCCAAATAGCTAATGAAATATACGCTCAAATATTGGATCACAAACATTTTAAGTCCGAGGGCTATTTGGAGTCTGGTATTCGTGAACCAAAACCATATTTGGAACAGTACAATATTTCCCGAAGTTTTGACGAGAAACCTGTCACACTAGAATCCCAATTTGATCGCTTTTCGAGAGATAGAATTTATACGGGGTTTAGTAAGGCCTGTCACTCAATGTATCGTTTCGATTCCTCTGACGAAGCACGTTTGGCTTATTTATTAGACAGGGATGGTTCAGTTGAAGACTGGCTTCGACCTGCCCCAAATCAATTTGAAGGACTATATTGGCGTGACGAATTTGGCAATTCACAACACCGCTACGAGCCAGATTTTATAGTTGAATTTGAAAATGAAATTGTAATGGTTGAAGTAAAAACAAGTGGGGAGATAGGCAATCTAGATATACAAGAGAAAAAGAAAACAGCAGATAAGTATTGCGAGTTAGTTTCAAAGAATGTTGGTAAATATGGAATAGCAAAACCGTGGCGATACGTGATTGTCCCAACAGAAAAAATAACAGTTAGCTCTACAGTATCAGTATTACTGAATGTATGAAAAAGATAGAAGTAAAAATTAAAGAAAAGGATAAGGGATTAAAAGATCTCTCCTTACTTAATTTACGTGATGAGGTTGTAAATTTTCTCTATAAAGATACTATCGCAAATTCCACAAAAGCAGACATGCAATTTTATGTTTTGCTCTTTTTTGTTGCCATAAAGATAGACAAGGAGACTTTATTGGAAAAAATTCTTAGTGAAGGGATACCTAAATTTAGTAAATTAAATGAATCGTTCGCAAAGAAAAAAGGTTATCTTCATGCAAGAGAATATCGAAAGATGGTTGAGGAACACGGTCTTTCTGAGTTGTTTGAAAACGACATCTTTTTTGTTTTGATAGAAGCAACACTGAATGTAGGTGAAATAGAAGAAAGATTTAAACCATTTCTTAAAAAACATCCTGAAGTTGAACGTGTAATAGGTGTGGTTGGAACTAAATACGCATCTAAACTCAGCATTAGTCTCACAAAATTTAAATCATCGAAAATAGGAGATGATAGGTACGACGAAAATGGTAACTACCACGACCTGAGTAAAAGTGTATATCGTACAGTTAGGATGAGAAATTCTAGAAATCTTGATTTAAACTTACAAAAGTATACATCCATAAGTGAGATAACAAGCAAGTCACCAATCGATCTCACTTTTTTTCAGCATCTTGATCCACAAATAATATTTGATCTGTGGGATAAATACCATGTTGTTGATTATATGAAATCGGCATGGCGGACAGCAAACGATACACCAATTATTGCTAATGCAGTCGGCGGTATTTTTGGGGGATTGGTAGTGCTGTATGCCCAATGGAAACTTATTGATGGAAAGAAAAATCGTACGGAAAAGGATAAAGCGAAACAGGAGTTAGATAAATCAAAAAGAGAAAATGGTCAGGTTTTGGATGATTTAACACTCAGATTGGTCGACTCAGTTCTTAGGGCGAACGAAAGGCTTGAAAAAGAAATTGATGACAAGTACAAGCAGGTAAGAGAATTGTCCAGTAAGGGCATAATCTTACAAGACAAGGAAGTAATCAAAAAATTAGAAGAACGAATTGCACAACTTGAAAATCTCTCCGTCACTTCGAAGTTGGTAAATGATGGGGATAAATAGCTTATGAAACTTATATCTAAATCCAGATTTCTTGAGTATCTTATGTGTCCAAAGGACGCTTGGTTTAGATTAAATAGACCTGAACTAGAACAGTTTGAAGTACCCCTGTCGCAACAGAATATAATGGATCAAGGGAATACAGTAGAGGAATATGCGAAGGGATTATTTCCCGGTTTCGTTGAAGTTAAGAATCATGATTTTTCGGCATCAAAAGAGATAGAGCAACTTATGGCGCAAAAAGTGCCGGCCATTTATCAGCCGACATTTGTTGCTGATGGATATATAATCCGTTGTGATTTTCTTGTTTGGAATTCTGAAACTAAAAAATGGGATATCTATGAAGTAAAAGCTTCGAGCTCAAAAAAAGATGACGATGGGCCAAGAGATCATATTTCAGATCTTGCCTTTCAGGTAATTGTTTTGGAACGGGCAGGTATTGATATAGGTAAAAAATTCATTGTTCATATAAATAATAAATATGTTCGTGATGGGGAGATAGATATTAAGAAGCTTTTTATAATTGACGATAGTACCGATCAAGTCTCTGCAAAGAAAGCTCCTACTGCTAAACAAATGGAAGAGGCTAAAGAATATCTGAACCAAACGAAAGAGCCGGCAGTCGGATGTGATTGTCATTATTATGGACGAAGAAGTCACTGTGCCACCTTCGAGATATCCCATCCGGAGTTCCCGGAATATTCTATTCACGATTTGTCTCGTATCACTTCTAAAAAACTGACCAAGCTTGTGAAAGATGGTATTTATCATTTGCACGAGATAGCAGATACCAAGGGTTTTACCGAGACACAAAAGAATCAAATTCATACCCACAAAACAGAAGAAGAAATAATAGATAGGAAAGAGATCTCATATATTTTAGATGAATATACTTACCCTCTTTATTTCTTCGATTACGAAACCTTTGCCCCAGCAGTACCTGCATATTCTGGATTCAGACCATACCAAAGAATTCCTATTCAATTCTCAATGCACATTATCGATCAGAAAGGCGGACCACTGCGCCATGTAGATTATCTCCACGAAGAGAATTCGGACCCATCTGAAGCAGTTGCAAAACTACTGGAAAAGATTGTTGACCCTAAGGGTACGGTACTTGCCTGGAATGTTTCGTTTGAGAAGGGTGTCACCAAAGAGATCGGACTTAGACTTCCAAAATACGAAAAAGTCCTAAACAGAATCTGTCGTCAAATGAAAGATCTTCGAGATGTATTCTCAAAACAGCATTATGTCCACAAAGATTTCGGAGGTAGTTCTGGGATAGAATCAGTAATGACCGTATTACTTCCCAAGATGTCCTATGACCATCTGCCATATACTGGTAATGATGTAGGTTTCGTCTGGTGGGGAGATATTGTTAATAAAGGAGAAGAGCCAAAAGACCGAGCAAATAAAATATATCTGATTAAAGAATATTGTAAACAAGATACATTTGTTATGGTTGAGATATTTAGGATACTTAATGAGGTGATTAATAATAAATAATAAAAATATGACATCAGAAGAATTAGGAAATAAAACTTATCCAACAGTAAATGACTTCGTTGAATATTTTAAGAAAAATCCTCTAACAGATAAAGAAAGATGGATGTTGCTATTGAATTATTTCTCTCCAGACAACACAATTACTTCTAAAATAATGGGAGCTGCAATGGGTTGGAAAATTGGAGGTTCTAATGCCAACTTACCATACGGCAAATTAGCCGGAAAGATAGCCGAACAGATGAATTATCAATTACCGAATCCTAATTATAATGTATCTTTTCTCGCTGATTTTCCTGAGGAGGCTGCTATACACTGGAGAATGCGCCCGGAGCTAGTAGAAGCTATTCACTTATTGAATTGGGATACAATCGATGCCAAAAGAAAAGCAGAAGATGAATTGAGCACTGCAGAAATAATGTTGATGTAAAAGTAAAAATGCATGATATTAGAAGATAAAGAAAGATTTAATAAATTTATAAAGCTACTGCCAGAACAGAAGGTGGAATTATTCTTGATCCGGATTTTATCCAGTGGAAAGTCCGTGGAAAGATATTTAGCGATGTTCCAAGAATACGATAGTTGGTCAAGTGAAATATTATCCCAGTTCTCAGATTCTAAGATAAATTCCACATGGAAAGTTTTTAACGAATCTTTTAATGCGTTACGAGATTTTCTTTTAGAGCATTACAAATTTTCTAATCAAAAGAACGAGGAACTTAAACTAGAAAATCGTTTTGCGGAATTTAGAAAAAATGAAGAAGATCTGCGAAAGTTAGCAGAGGATTTTGAGGTGAAATATAAAGAACTTGTTTTTGTCGCCAAAGAGGAAATGGAAAATAATAAAAACATTATTGTTAGAGAACCGGACAACAAACCAGAAGTAATATTAAGCAAGAATTCATCCGGTTACAATATTCCAAAAGTATTTGAAGTATCGACAGAAGAACGAGGTATTTGGATCAATGGCTGTCTACTTAGCTATCCGCATTCATCAGGAAAGAATATGACTTTTTTTGAATATCTATACGACAATGCTGGTGAGAAACTTGAGTTGGCAAAGCTTCCTCAGGAAATAAAGAAAGAAATAAAAAGCAAGAGAGTTATAAATATGTTAAATGGTCTCGGATTCAAGGGTCAGATACTGAAAGCTTTTTTTCCAAAAAGAAGCAACAAGAGAGATATTCTTTTTAGAAGAGAGGTGTCTGTTGAAGAATTGCGAAAAAATGGAATAGATATCGATATGCTGATAGAGCAACTAGTATCCGCCCATAAAAGAAATAGCCCAAAATAGCCTGGAATTGTCCAGAATTGTTTAGAATTTCAAGTTCTAAAAAAGACCAATGTAATAATTATATGTACCTGAATAAGGTACTTTTTTGTTTTAGAAATGATTTTTCTCGGTTGGCATCATTAATAGATGTTGGAAAAGATTTTTTAAGAATTATTAAAGAAGAAGGAAGATTAATAGTTAAAAATATTTAAGATGAATAAAGAAGAAGAAAAGAATGAAGTAGAAAAAAGGTTCCCTTATGAGGAAGCTCATGAGATAGCTTTGAGGGTGTTGGATTTACTCCGTCCTCATTGTATTAGAGCAGAAATTGCGGGAAGTATAAGAAGAAAAAAGCCTTTGGTCGGTGATATAGAAATAGTAGCGATTCCAAAACCGTATGAAATAGGATTATTCGAAAGTGGAATAGCCTCGGTTATTAATAGGTGGGAAAAGGTGAGAGGAGAGCTTCCCTGTAGATATTCCCAAAGGATGTTGCCTGAAGGAATAGCTCTGGATTTATTTTTCACCGAAGAAGATAGATGGGGATTAACTTTTGCCCTCAGAACTGGGTCCTCCAATTATAGCCATAAAGTATTGGCTAATGGTTGGTGTAGGAGAGGGTATAAAAGCGTTGATGGATATTTGACCAGAGAAGATGAAGAAGGTGTCCTTAATGAATATGAAGTAAGAGAAGAAGAGGACCTCTTTGAGATGTTAGGAATTCCGTATATCGATCCGGAATTAAGGAATTTATAAATAAGTTAGTAATTAAAATAATATGGAAAACGAGATCAAAAGAAGTGCTGTAATTTATTGTAGAGCCGGGATAAAAGATCCATTAAGAAATGCAGAATATTTAAAGGCTCAAGAGAAATGGGCTAGAGAGTATGCGGAAGAGTTAGGTTGTGAGGTCGAAAAGGTGTTTATAGAAAGTGGCTCAGCGTTTAATTGTCTGGAAAATCCGGGTGTAAAAGATCTCCTTTCTTATTTGAAAGATAGCGAAAAGAAATATTATATAATTGCCGGCTCCGCAAAAAGATTTACAAAGGATAGAGATTCTTTTTTAAATCTTCTGGATAAATTGAAGGAATTGGGGGCTGTAATTAATTTCACGGATGTTGATGATGCACTGGACACTATTGAAAAATTATTTGTTCATAATAGTAGATCGATTTTCGATATGGTACTTAAAACATATTGGAGAAGAGAATATAAAAGAAATAGTGAAGAAGAAATTAAAGCCGGGGGTAGCGCAGTTATAATCAATTAATAATAATAAAAAAATAATATGTCAAAGATAAACAATAAAGTAGGAGTAGATAGTAATTTCGTAGATAGAGCTTGGGTGAAGATATTAAGCTTAGAAAATCGTTTTAATTCAGAAGGAGAAAATGATGGAAAGATATCATCAATCAATGCTGAGAATGCTTTAAAAGAGCTAAAGAAAGCAAAATTAGATTGGAAGAATAGGGTGACCAAAGAACAATTTATTAAGAGATGGGAAAATATTCTTCGTGATGAAAAAGAATGGGGCAATCTTAGCAAATAAAAAATATGGAAGAATTGGTGGTAAAAGATAGTGAACCCATTGTCCTGGAGGGAATGATCAATGATCAGCTTATAGAATCTAAAGAAAAGGAAATTGATATTCTTCATAATTCGGTGATCATTCCTAAGGCCACCATGGACTTGTTCTTGAAAGAAAAAAACTTCGCAAAGATTTATGGCTTATATTGTTTCTATTATTATACGGCAAGGTGGCAAAAGACTAATCAGGTTTGGGCTGTAAAATCATTCGTAATGAAGGGAATGAAAATAGGAAAGAAAGCATTTGAAAAAGCTCATAAGAGGTTGGAAGAATTGGGTTTGGTAAAAAGGTTCGCGAGAAAGGATGAGAATGGCAAGATTAAAAACTGGTATGTGAAGGTCAACTATATATTAAAGAGGACCACAATTAAGTCAGTTATTGACCAGGAGGACAAAAAGGTCCCGGTGGTCCAGGGGGATCAAAATGTACCGGTGGATTTGGATGCCACAAATGCTTTAAGTACTAATAGTTTAAATGCTTTAAGTAATAGTAAATATAAAGCTAAAAATTCTATAGAGACAATTGAAGAGATCTACGGCCATTTTAAATCAAAGATTCAACCTGGTTCTAGGATTTGTCCGAAGGCTCGTATTAAAGCGAGGTTAAAGAAATTTTCCAAGGAAGAAATAATTTTGGCCATTGATAAATTCAAAACGGATGTTTGGAGAATGGCCAATAATGCCCGTCTTGGCGCCGACTGGTTCTTTCGAAGTGATCAGCAAATAGAGAAGTTTCTTTTATTAGAAGCCTCCCTGACTCCTACCGGTGTGAATACTGGTAGGACTCCTGGGGTCTTTATTCAAAAGGAACCGATTAAGTGGGAGAAAGTAGAGTTAGATATTAATGGTAATAAAATTAATTAAAATGAAAGATATTTCACAAACATTTTGGGGGATGATGAAGGTTATTAATATTCCGAATATGTTCCGAGAGGCAACATTGGAAAAAATAACTCCGGAGGGAAAGTTTATTTTTAGCTTTATAAATAAGCTTTTAGATTCATATTCTAATGGGAGAAGACTAGAGAAAAACGGTATCTGTCTCTTCGGAGTATCAAGGGCAGGGAAAACCCATACAGTTTACGGGATACAAAAATATGTAGATTCTATGAAAGGAGTTCCTAAGGTGGCGGTAATAGCATCTAAGAAGATCATCAATGCGATTAAATTATCTTTTAAATTTGATTCCGAATTCGATTCAGAATTGGAAAAGCTTCAGAAGAGAGAAGCCGTTGATTTCTTGGAAGATATAAAGGTATATCCGGGGTTTGTAATTATCGATGATATCGGAACGGAAAAATTCACCGAGGCAATTATTTCAGAATATCACGAGATCATTAATGAAAGATATCAGCAATTGAGATCCACTTCCTTCACCACCAATCATAATCCGACATCTTTAACGGAAGCTGTTGGTAGCCGAATATTCTCTCGAATAAACAGCATGTGTGAATTGGTTGAATTCAAGAATGCTTATCAGGGAATAAATAATATTCCTGAAAATAAGTAAGGTTAATGAATAAATTATAAACTAATATTAATAGTATGTATAAAGATTATGAAGAAGACTTTGGAAGTTTGGTGGTAGATTATTGCTGTCCGATTTTGTTTTCCAGTAAGGTTAATTTCGATTGGATTCCAAGTGGCATTGTTGTTGGGGAAATTAAGTTATCGTCAAAGAAAACTAAATATCGTGGAGAGCCATTAGTGATCTATCAGAAAACTACTTCAGAAATAGATAAAAATATACAGTTGGAGATAAACAGGATCTATGACTATTTTTTTGAAGAAGTTTTAAAAAGAAGCAGAGTTTCAGTCTCCAGTGGTGGACAGAATTTAATAGATTCTAAAAGTTGAGGTATTATTAATTAAATAAATAAAATAAAAATGGAAAACATAGGAAAAGAAATTAAAATAATTGCCACTTACGCCAGAGTTTCTACTGCCCGTCAGGAAGAAGAGCAGACTATAAAGACCCAGATTGATGCGATGAATGATTTTATCAAAGACAAAGGATATGAGGTTGTTCAGGTATATGAAGATGAGGGTTGGAGCGGAGATACTCTAGAAAGACCACAGCTTGATCAGCTTCGTTTAGATGCTCAGAAGAAGATGTGGGACGCCGTTTTATGATAGGCTGGCGAGGCGTTACTATTATCAAGAATTGGTAATGGATGAATTGAGAATGTTAGGTATTGAGCCTCTCTTTGTCACTATGCCTCCGTCAAAAAACAATGAGGACAGGTTGATGATGGGGGTTAGGGGTGTCTTTGCGGAATATGAAAGAAAAAAGATAGCTGAGCGTTGTAGAATTGGAAAATTAAGAAAAGCCAGAGAGGGACATATAATTACTTCTGAAGCTCCTTACGGTTTGACCTTTGTTTTAAGGACGAAAGAAAAAGAGGGTTTTTATGAAATTAATCCAAACGAGATAGATACTTTACGAAAGATTTTTGCGTTGGCTGATGAGGGATGTACCATAAGAGGGCTTGTGAAGAAGCTTCAAGAATTGGGAATCCCTCCTCGCAAAAGTAAGCGTGGCGTTTGGAATACAAGTACCCTCATTACATTATTAAGAAACAAGTCATATATTGGAGAAAGTCATTTCGGTGCTTCTTATGCGGTTGAACCGGTTAATCCTATCAAGAAGGAAAAGTATAAGAAGATAAAGAAGACTAGCAGAAAGTTTCATCCGGAAGATAAGTGGATTCAAATTCCAACGATAAAAGTTATTGATAAAGAATTGTTTGATCGTGTTCAGGCAAAATTACAGATTAATAAAATTAATTCTAATAGATGTACTAAATATGAATATCTTC
Source organism: uncultured Candidatus Saccharibacteria bacterium (assembly GCA_964531375.1). Classification (GTDB taxonomy): domain Bacteria; phylum Patescibacteriota; class Minisyncoccia; order Phycocordibacterales; family UBA12445; genus UBA12445. The sequence continues at coordinate 40,966 of CAZHDO010000003.1, read as the reverse complement.
TCTCAAAAAAAGTACATTGTCCTTGCGGTTGTACTAGATCCGGCGCCGGTCCTAAGAAAGGTACAAATCTTTATTATCGATGTAACGATAGGATTTATAAATATCCTCTGCCTTCAACTTGTGAAGAGGGAAGTATTAATGCGATGGTGGCGGATAAAAAAGTATGGAGAGAACTTGAAAATATCTTAACTTCTCCGGAGTTGATGAAGTGGCATCTTGAGCGATGGAAAAACGAGAGACCATCAATGATTAAAACTATCTCAGTAAATGTTGAAGCGTTAAAGAAAGAGATAAATAAATTAGGAAAAGAAGAAGATCGATATACTAAATTATTCGGGGCTGGTTTGTTGGATATAGATAAATATAAAAAGTATGTTGATCCGGTAAGAGAAAGAATGTCGTCGATTAATAATCAAATACTGAAGTCGAAACAAGAATCACAAATGCCTGATGATGTAATATTTCCTGATATCAAACAAATAGAAGCATTGGCTCTGGACACAAAGATGAGATTTGGCGATGGCTTGAATTTCGAGAGAAAACAAGGCATAGTTAAAAGCGTTGTAGATAGAGTAGTAGGCAACAAGGAAATAATTCAGGTATCTGGTTTCATTCCCGTTCCGGAATCTTATGGATGGATACCTCCTTCAGTCGGTGCCCTCAATCTGTCTCCTTTTTTATTAAATAACATCAACTTGCGTGCTCAGTATAGGAATTGTCGGGTTACCAAATGTTGGAAAATCAACGCTTTTCAATGCTCTTACAAAAAAGTGTGTGCCTGCGGAAAATTATCCATTTTGCACAATAGATCCATCTGTTGGTGTGGTGGCTGTACCAGATGAGAGGTTGGATAAATTGACGAAATTCTCAAATTCAAAAAAAACAGTTCCGACAGCAATAGAATTCGTAGATATCGCAGGACTTGTAAAAGGCGCAGCGAGTGGCGAGGGGCTTGGAAATAAATTCCTTTCAAATATTCGTGAAGTGGATGCTATTGCTGAGGTTGTGAGAATTTTTGAAGATGAAAATATAATTCACGTTTCTGGTAAACCAAATCCAATGAGTGATATTGAGGTGATAAATCTTGAACTTATTCTTGCGGATATGGAAACTGTTTCCAAAAGGATTGTTAATGTTGGTAAAGATCTAAGAAGGGGAGATAAAGTTGCAATTATTGAGAATGAAATTTTACAAAGACTTCAAAAAGTTCTTGAAGCAGGACAATTAGCAAGTACTTTAATTTTTACAGACGAGGAAAAGAAAATCGTAAAGTCACTTCATTTATTAACTATGAAGCCGATTCTTTATGTTTTAAATAGCAAGAGCGGGAGCAAGCTAGTGGATACAAGCGATCTAATTAAGTTCTTCGAAAGTTCTGGGGCAAGTCATGTTGTTGTAGATGCGGCTATCGAACAGGAACTTTCAGCTTTCGAAGGAGATGAAAAGAATGAATACAGAAAGGCTCTTGAAGTAAAAGACGACGGAATAAATGATCTTATAAAAAAGGGTTATGAGATTTTAGATTTAATAACTTTTCTTACGACAGGGGAAGATGAAACTCGTGCGTGGACTACAAAAAGAAATTCTCCTGCCCCAGAAGCTGGGACAGCGATACATACAGATTTTAGAGAAAAATTTATTCGCGCTGATGTAATAAATTGGCAAGATTTATTAGATTCAGGCTCGTTTGGAGTTGCTAGGGAAAAAGGATTACTTAGGACTGAAGGTAAAGAATATATTGTAAAAGATGGGGATGTAATTGAGTTTAAAATCTAAATTTTAAAAAAGAAAACCGCCTACTAAAGGCGGTTCCACTAGAGACATTGGTTTGTCTTAGCGGATAAAAAAAGGCAAACGAGCGGGTTGAGATGCGATTGCGCTCGGTCCAGTGGTGGTATATAAAACCTCACCACCTTTTTCTTGTAGGCACCCAATTGTTGAGATTGTTAAAAGTAAAAACGACAGAAGTAAGATTTTTGTTGCAATAACTTTCATATTCACCCCCCGTGGTTTTTTTAAAAGAACGATTCAGTGTTTGTGATACTAGGGTAAAAAAATATTTGTGTCAATGTTTTTTAGGGAAAAGAAAAGCCGCCTAAACAAGTTAGACGGCGGGTTGCGGTAAAAGCAAATTTACCAACGGCGGGAGCCCTTACCTCCGCCGGGAACGTCTTTGAGTACAAGATACGTCCCAGCGGACCATGGCTCTCTGGCAGAGGACTTGGTTACTGCCCCCGCGTCATCAATCAACAATACGGGGTAGAACGGTCCGGCTTGGTTGTCTACAAAGACAAACGTGCCAGAGAGACCAGAGAGGGCCGAAACAGCGGAGTTCATGTCAGGTTCCCCAGCCACTACAACAATCATACCAGCATCTTTGAACTGCGAAACACTGGTACTGACTGCTTCTGCTGTTGTTACTCCATCGGTTAGTATCCGATTTACCCGATAGTGTAGCTCGGGAATCGGAGCCGGCGTAGGAGTTGGTGTCGGCACAGGAGTTGGAGCGGGTGTGGGCGTCGGTGTTGGAGTCGGCGTAGGGGTTGGATTTGGGTCCAACTCCGGGCCGACAACGTTGTAATATGTATCACCACCTCCGCCACCGCAACCAACAAGAAAAGTCACAGCGAGGATCAGAACTGCAACGAAATAAAGGTTCTTCATGAGAACGCTCCTTCTTTTGGAATTTTTAATGAACTTTATATACTATATACCAAATAGTGTAGTTTGTCAAGTTTAGAAAATATGTATATTTTGTCTTTTGTTGTTAATTATTAAATTTATCTTGCAAAATAAGGATAAATTAGCATTTTATCTGAATATATAAGCTGTCTTATCAACATGAATCTGTGCGCAAAAATCAATATTGTATATTTATAATTCATAAGATAAGATTTAGGTATGTCAGACATATTTAAAGTCAAAGGATTAGGTGGAAAAAAGACTCTTGAGGGGGTAATTGAAATTAATGGAGCGAAGAATGCAGTTTTGCAAGCGTTATCTTTTTCAGTTCTTTTTAAAGATGAATTAGTAATTAAAAATATTCCTCAAATTGAGGACGTGAAGAGGATGAAAGATCTTCTTCGTGCGCTCGGTGCAGAGGTTAATGATTTAAGTCCAAAAAGTTGTTCAATTAAATTTGGCAAAAAAATAAATACAGATATTCCCGATGAGATTTCCAAAAAGTTAAGAGCCTCTATTGTTTTAACTGGCCCGATTCTTGCAAGAATGGGAATTGTTTCTTTTCCTCATCCAGGCGGTTGCGTTATTGGCGCAAGACCAATAGATGTTTTTTTGGATGGTTTTAAAAAAATGGGTTCAAGGATTGAAAACGAAGAGAAAAAATATTCTATCAAAGCAACTGATGGTAAATTAAAAGGCGCAAATATTTTTATGAAAAATCAGAGTGTCACTGGTACGCAGACACTTATGATGGCTGCCGTTTTAGCAAAAGGAAAAACCACGATTAAAAATGCATCACTTGAGCCTGAGACAAAACATCTTGCAGATTTCTTAAATAAATGTGGTGCAAAAATAAAAGGCGCTGGTACATCGACGATAGAGGTTATTGGTACTGGCTTATTGTCTGCAAAAGGTAAGGCTTACATAACACCATCTGATAGAATTGAAGCTGGTAGTTTTATTATTCTGGGAGCATTGTGCGCAAATAATTTAGAAATAAAAAATTGCGATCCAGAATGGAACGAATCACTTATAGAATATTTGATTTCAACTGGTGTGAAAATGCAGGTTGGTAAAAATAGTATAAGGTTTATTGATAATTCAAAAACTCCAAATTCAGATTATAAAAGTTTAAATATTAAGACCCACGAGTATCCAGGATTTCCGACAGACCTTCAAGCGCCGATGGTTGTTTTTCTAACACAATCAACAGGAGAGAGTTTTATTTTTGAAACAATATTCGAAGGGCGTTTAAATTATGCTGATGATTTAAAGAGAATGGGGGCTGATATAAAAGTATGGGATCCTCATCGGGCGACGGTAAAAGGTCCATCAAATTTACACGGAAGAGAGATGGAAAGTCCAGATATAAGAGCTGGTTTGGCGTTTTTGCTTGCAGCAATTCTTGCAGAAGGTGATTCTGTAATACATAATGCATATTATATTGATAGAGGATACGGAGAAATTGAAGATAGATTAAAAAAAATTGGCGTTGAGATTGAAAGATTTCCAAACTAAGACAAGGGAAACTGTCGTGGTAAGTCTCAGGTTGTAATCAGAAAAATAAATATGGGGCTATTTACTAGAAAATTAGGAATAGATCTTGGAACAGCAAACACGCTGGTTTTTGTGCCTGGGCGTGGGATTGTTTTAAATGAACCTTCTGTGGTTGCTGTATCTCAAAGGGATAATCGAGTGATTGCTGTTGGTACTGGCGCAAAAGATATGATCGGTAAAACTCCAGACGATATTATTGCTTATCGACCAATGAAAGATGGTGTGATCGCTGACTATAGAATCACTGAAGCGATGTTGCGTTATTACATAAATAAATCTCTTAGAAAAATCGATATATTTAAACCTGAAGTAATGGTGTCTGTTCCTGCCGGTATTTCTTCCACTGAAAGAAGGGCTGTTATTGAGGCCACGATTAGAGCAGGTGCGAAAATGGCATATGTGGTTAAAGAGCCGATTCTTGCGGCTATAGGTGCAGGAATTCCTATTCACGAGGCGCGTGGACATATGGTGGTAGATATTGGTGGGGGTACGACAGATGTGGCTGTTATTTCTTTGGGGGGTATCGTTACTGCAAATTCTGTAAAATGTGCTGGAAATAAAATTGACCAAGCAATAACTGATTATATTAAAAAAACTTTTAATCTCGCGGTTGGCGATCAGACGGCAGAAGAGATAAAGAAAAAAGTTGGCTCTGCGATTATTGTCGACGATGAAATGAAAATGACAATAAAGGGTAGAGACTTTTTAAGTGGGTTACCTAGAACTGCAGAAATTACAACCAATGAAATAGTTAAGGCAATTTCTGAAGAATTAAAACAAATAGTTAAGGCGATTAAGGATGTTTTTCAAGAGACACCACCGGAACTTTCAGCAGATATAATTGACCATGGAATAATTATGACAGGCGGTACTTCGATGCTTAGAAATTTACCAGAACTTATTTATAGAAAGACGGGTGTTAAGGCGATACTTGCAGAAGATGCTCTTTATTGTGTTGTAAAAGGCACTGGTGTTGCTCTTGAACATCTTGATGTTTATAAACAATCAATAACGTCAAAAAGGTAGAGATATGGATTCTATTTTGGATAATTTTAAGGAAACAAAAGATTTTCACCATGCTTATCTTGTGGTTGGTGATATTAAAAAATCCATCGCTAAATTGAATGAATTATTAGCGCAAATTTTAGGTGTCCAAATTTCAAGAAATCCAGATTATTATATTTACGACCAAGACGTTTTTGATATTGAGGAGGGAAGAAAAATAAGACAAATTAGTCAAAGCAAGAGTTTATCTGGTGGAAAAAGAATATTTATTATTGGGGCTAGGCGCTTTACGGAACAGTCACAGAACGCTATTTTAAAAACCCTAGAAGAGCCAATTCCCAATACTCATTTTTTTATCATTACACCAAGCGAAAGAATACTTTTACCGACAATTAAGTCTAGATTAAAAAAAATAATTTATGAATTAGACAGTGTTGTTGGAGATAGTGCAAAGAAATTTTTGTCATCACAAATACCTGAAAGAATTTTAATGGTTGCTGATTTAATAGATGAAGATATGGAGCCAAGCAGTCAGAGAATTATTGTCGAAGATTTTATTTCAGACATCGAAGGCCATATTTTTAATATACAAAAAAATAGTAATTTCTTAAATTATATTGATTATCAAAAAATCTTTAGTGAAATTTCAAAAATAAAAAAATACTCTGGCGATATTTCCTCAGCTCCAAAATTATTGCTAGAATATTTGTCTTTTTTGTGTCCAGTGGTAGAAGAAAAAAAGTAAAAATGATATATTTAGATGAGCGAGCGTTTTGGTAATTGATTAATAATTAACAATAAACTTATGGCAATATACAATTTCACACAATTTAAAGATAAAACAACATCAACAGCAAAATGGCTTAATCAAGAATTTGCGGGTTTAAGGACTGGTAGAGCTACGCCAGCGTTGCTTGATAGTGTAGTAATTGATTCTTACGGTTCAAAAATGCCGCTGACTCATGTGGCTAATATTAGTATTGAAGACGCACGGACTCTAAAGATTACCCCTTGGGACAAGAACAGTATTAAGGATATAGAAAGGGCGATTGCAGCTGCAAACCTGGGTGTCTCTACTTCACCAGATAGTTTGGGTGTAAGGGTTATTTTTCCTGAACTTACAGAAGATAGAAGAAAGACAATTACAAAATTAATTAAAGAAAGGCTTGAAGAAGCAAGGGTGGCTATTCGATTAGAGAGAGAAAGTGTTTGGACCGATATACAGGCTAAGGTTAGAGATAGCTTGCTTACAGAAGATGATAAATTCGTACTAAAGGATGAATTACAAAAACTAGTTGATGAGGCAAACAAAAACCTAGAGGCTGTTGCTGCGAAAAAGGAAGTTGAAATAATGGGAATGTAAATGAATTTAATTATTTTTTTTGCGGTTCTTGCAATACTTGTACTTTCTCATGAATTTGGGCATTTTATAGTTGCAAAACTGTCTGGTATTAGAGTTGATGAATTTGGTTTTGGATTTCCACCTAAATTATTTTCTTTTAAATGGGGAGAGACAGAATACAGTTTTAATTTAATACCATTCGGTGGTTTTGTTAAAATTTTTGGAGAGGAAAATAATGATGAATTTTTAAAGGCAAGCGAGGAAGTTAGGAATAGGTCGTTGAGTGCTAAATCTAAAAAAATCCAAGCAGCCGTTATGCTTGCTGGGGTGTCTTTTAATTTTATACTTGCTTGGTTTTTGATTTCGTCAACGATAACTATTGGTGCCCCTGTTTCTGTAAGCGAGTTACCAGAAAGACTTAAGGCAGAAGAAACTCATTTAGCGATAATGAATGTTTTATCAAGTTCTCCTGCAAAAAAAGCAGGACTTGAGGCTGGCGATGAAATTATATTTTTATCAACAGCGACTAGCACAATACAAGCTGAAAGTATAACAGTTGAAAATGTACAAGGTTTTATTGCGTCGAATAGTGATCAGAACATCTTTGTCGGATATAAGAGAAACGGCATGGCCTCTACTACAAACGTAATACCAGTGGCTGGAATAGCAAATGGAAAACCTGCTATTGGCGTTTCTTTGGATATGGTGGGAACACTAAAGTTACCTTTTTATCAAGCGATTCCCGAAGGATTGATTTTGAGCGTCAAAATTACATACAGTATGTGCCTGGGTCTAGTTGATTTTATTTACGGATTTTTTACAGGACAATCTTCTGTTTCAAATGTAAGTGGTCCGGTAGGAATGGTTGGATTGGTTGGAAAGGCTTCAGAGGATGGTCTTGTTCAGTTGATGAATATGATTGCGCTTATATCAATCAATTTGGCAGTGCTGAATTTGGTTCCGTTTCCAGTACTAGACGGAGGTAGACTGTTTCTTTTGTTTGCAGAATATTTAAGAGGAAAACCTCTTAATCCTGAGGTTGTAAATAAGATGAGTGTTGTCTGTTTTGCTCTTCTATTATTCGTAATGGCGGCTGTTACTTTGAGTGATGTTGTAAAAATAATATTTCCGGCATAGAGCATCGTATTCTTGGTTTATATTTTTTTGTTGTTTTTTATCGTTATTTTTCTCATTAGATTTTACATTGTGTCTCATCGTGTTATGTTGTAATAAATGAATAAAATGGCCACTTCACACAGGTGGTCATTTGAGTTAGTATTCAGTGTATATGAGACAATCTAAACTTTTTACAAAGACAAGAAGAGAGGGGCCTAAAGATGAGGTTTCGAAAAATGCTTCTTTGCTTATACGTGCTGGATTTGTCGATAAGCTTCAAGCAGGGGTTTATAGTTATCTTCCACTGGGATATACAGTAATAAAAAAAATTGAAAATATAATTCGTGAAGAAGTGAATAAGGTAGGTGCACAAGAAATTTTTATGCCATCTCTTCATCCCAAGGAACTTTGGCAGAAAACAGGGCGCTGGGACACGATGGATGATTTATATAAAATAATAGATGTAGGCAAGAGGGAGAGCGCGCTTGCTCCAACACACGAAGAGGTGGTTGTCCCTCTCGTAAAGAATTTTGTAAATTCCTACAAAGATCTGCCTTTGTCTGTTTACCAGTTTCAAAATAAATTCAGAATGGAGCTTCGTGCAAAGTCAGGAATACTTCGTGGAAGGGAATTTGTTATGAAAGATATGTATTCTTTTCATAGAGATGAAAATGATATGCATAATTTTTACGAAACAATGGCTGAAGTTTATAACAATATTTTTAAAAGAATAGGGATTGGGCATCTTACTTTTAAGACTTATGCATCTGGCGGAAGCTTTTCAAAATTTTCCCACGAGTTTCAGATGGTTACTAGCGCAGGAGAAGATAAAATATACGTTTGTGATAAATGTTTGATTGCTATAAATGATGAAATAATTTCAACCCAAAAAGTTTGCCCTTCCTGTGGTGGGGATAATTTTAAAGAAGAAAAGTCGATTGAAGTTGGTAATATTTTTGAGTTAAAAACCAAATTTACCGAACCTTTTGAAATGGTTTACAAGAACGAAGAAGGTAAAACTTTACCGATATTGATGGGTTGTTATGGGATAGGTTTGGGTCGTGCAATGGGTGCTGTGGTTGAGGCGCTTTCTGACGAAGCTGGAATAATTTGGCCAGAATCCATTGCGCCATTTAAAATACACCTTATAGAAATAAGTAGTAAAAAAGATGGTGATATTGTGAAAGAAAAAACAGAGAGAATTTATGAAGAATTTAAAAAGAGGGGTGTTGAAATTATTTATGACGATAGAGATGTTTCTGCTGGTGCGAAATTTAGTGATGCCGATTTAATCGGAATTCCTTATAGAATTATTGTGAGTCAAAAAACTTTAGATGCTGGCGGTTTTGAACTTAAGGTTAGAAAAAATGGAGAAATAAAAATAGTTACAGAAGAGGAATTGTTTAAACTTATATAACCTGAAGATAATAAAGGATGATGAAAAAGAAATTTTACAGATATTTTTCAAGTGATATCGGAATTGATTTAGGAACCGCAAATACTCTAGTATATCTTCGCGACCATGGAATTGTTATCGATGAACCATCTGTTGTGGCAGTTAATCAAAAAACAAATAGAGTTGTTGCAATAGGAAAGGAGGCTAAGCAAATGATAGGCAGAACGCCTCATCATATTGTTGCTGTTAGACCACTTGTAGATGGTGTCATTTCTGATTTTGAAATTACAGAGGAAATGATTGGATATTTTATAAGAAAGACCCAAGAGATTTCGAACAAAAAACTTCTTAGGCCTAGGGTGCTTATCGGCGTTCCGTCTGGAATTACAAGTGTTGAAAGACGTGCTGTTAGAGATGCTGGCATGAATGTTGGTGCAAGAGAGGTTCATCTGATTGAAGAGCCAATGGCGGCAGCTATAGGCGTTAGAATGCCTGTCCATGAACCAATGGGTAGTATGATTGTTGATATAGGTGGCGGTACAACTGATATTGCGGTTATTTCTTTGAATGGAATTGTTCAGTCTAAAAACCTCAGAATAGCGGGTGATAAGCTTGACCAGGATATTGTTTCTTACATCAGAGATGAATTCAAAATTCTTCTGGGTGAAAAAACCGCCGAAGATATTAAAATTGCCATTGGTTCAGCATGTGAACAGGGCTCACCAATGGAATTTGTTGTTAAGGGGAGAGATCTTGTTACTGGACTTCCAAGAGAGGTGGTGGTTACTGATCACGACGTAAGAGAGGCTATAGCGGGCTCTATTAAACTTATTGTTAATTCAGTAAAAGAGGTTATTGAAATTACTCCACCTGAAATAGTTGCTGATATTATGCACAAGGGTGTTGTTTTGGCTGGTGGCGGTTCTCTTATTCAAGGACTACCAATAGTGATTCAAAAAGAAATTAAAATACCAGTTACGATAGCGGAGGATCCACTGAGGGCTGTTGTTAGGGGTACGGGTACTGTGTTGGAAAATTTTGATTTATATGAAGAGGTTTTAATTGGCAATGAAGATGAAATACCTCCCCAATAAAGAATATGAAAATAAAAATAAATTTATATCTTTTATTTTAATTTTCCTAATTTTAATAATTTCTTTTGTCTGGAGAGAATCAGTCCAGTCTTTTTTATTTGACTCGATAACATATGTTTCTAAACCTCTTTGGGGTATAAATAATTATATTTCAGATGAGATTTCAGCTTTTTTTATTAATTTTGATAATAAAGAGAGCCTTGTTTTGGAAAATGATAAGTTAACAAAACAATTAGGTCTTCTTAGGGTTTATGCTTTGGAAAATAAGATTCTTAAAGAAGAAAATTTAGGTTTAAAAAACATATTAACTATAAATGATTCTTCTCAGTTTGTCGGCACAGGTAGCGGTTCCGACAAGAGCAAAAATTTAAAAGAAAAAAATAAAAAAACAACAGAAACTAGGGAAATTAATATAACACCAGCATTTGTTTTATCTGGTCCGGTAACCCCTCCGTATGATGTCATTTTGGTTGATAGTGGTAAGAACAAAAGTGTAAAGGTTGGCGACATAGCCATCGATTCAATGGGGTCAATGGTTGGTGAGGTTGTGGAGATTTATTCCGAAACTTCTAAGATAAGATTGTTTTCATCCTACGGATTAAAAACTTCAATTATATTTGGGCAAAGCAAAACCATGATTGATATTATTGGATCTGGTAGTGGTAACTTCTATGTATCAATGCCAAGTCAATATACCGTTGGGGTTGGAGATTACGCTTTGTTTCCTGGTAATATAGTTAGTACAGTAGCCATTGTTGCGGTAATAGAAAAAAAAGAAGGAGATGCGTTTAAAAAAATATTTTTAAAAGCACCTTTTAATATTAAAGAGATTCGTTTTGTTGAGATAATAAGAAAAGAAAAAGAATAGTCTATGCTAACAAGAATTTTAATTGACTTTTTTTTATTATATTTAACTTTTTTTAGCCCAGGTTTTGCGTTTATGCTAATAGGTTTTATATCTGCATTTAATTTTGAAAATTATTACGAATTTTTGTTTTTATCTTTTGTTGTAGATATTCTTTTTGGAGTTCAGGTTCCGAGTTTTTATGGTTTTAAGTTTATTTTTACAGCATTTTCTGCTGTTACTTTGCTTATTTCTGGAATTATTAGAGAAAGAGTTAGGACATTCTAGTATTTATGAAATTTCGCGCTGGAATGAATAAAGATATTGAGCCAGATGAAATCTTTTTAGATTCTAGTAATTTGTCTTCTTTTAATACTCACCAATTTGAGGGTTGGATTGAAAAGCCACTACCCAAGAAGGTTATTGTTTTTGCATTCGTTTTTTTTCTTTTAGTTGTATCCGTTTTTGTTCTTAAAATATGGTCGCTTCAGGTGAAGCACGGAGAATCTTTTGCAATAAGAAGTGAGTCAAATAGCTTGAAAAAAATCGCATATCTTCCAGAGCGAGGTGTTATTTACGATAGAAACGATAATCTTTTAGCTTGGAATGAAAAGGATGGAAGAAGATATACAGATAAGTCGGTGCACGTTGCTCTTGGGTACTTAGGTTATCCATCAAAAGAAGATATTGAAAAATTAGATATATCTATAGATTCAAAAGAAATGGCGGGCAAGGAGGGAGCTGAAAAAATATTTAACGAGTATTTGAGGGGTATTGAGGGGGTTGAGGTTGTTGAAGTTAATGCTCGTGGGGAGATACAATCAGAAAATATTTTTGATCCTGGAGTTAAGGGAGGCGATGTTAAGTTATCATTAGATGTCGATATTTCAAATAAGTTTTCAGAATACATAAGCTCGTTGGCCAAAGAAAAAGGTTTTCAGGGGGGCGCTGGTGTTATGATGGATGTTAATACTGGAGAAATAGTTGCAATGGCGAGTTATCCTGAATATGATTCAAACGCACTTATCCAAAAAGATGAAGAGAAAGTTGGGGAATATCTAAAAGACAAAAGGATGCCGTTTATGAATAGAGTAGTTTCAGGTTTGTATGTACCTGGTTCTATTATGAAGCCAATTTTTGCCTTGGCTGCTTTGAATGAAGGAATTATAAAACCAGAAAAATCTATTTATAGTTCTGGGTCCATTTCAATACCCAACCCATATTCGCCTGATAAGCCGACTGTTTTCAAAGACTGGAAAGCTCACGGCTGGGTTGATATGAAAAAGGCAATTGCGTTCTCTTCTGATGTGTATTTTTATGCTATAAGTGGCGGTTATGAAGATCAGAAGGGTATTGGTATTTTGAATATTGAAAAGTATTCTAAAATGTTTGGTTTTGGTACTACAACGGGTTTTGAATTACAACCTGAAAAATCTGGGAATATACCGTCTCCTGAATGGAAAGAAAGGATTTTTGATGGAGAAAAGTGGTCATTGGGTAATACTTATCATAGTGGTATTGGTCAGTACGGTTTTCAGGTCACACCAATACAAGTTGTTCGAGCCATATCTGCAATCGCAAATGGAGGTAAGGTTCTTAAGCCAACAATAATAAAACAAGCGCCTGGAGCGGGGGTTACAATAGAAAGTATTGTCGAAGTAGATAGCGATAAGTTTGATGTAATAAAGGAGGGGATGAGGGATTCGGTTTTGGAAGGTACCTCTAAGGGTATTAATTTTTCACAGGTTGAGATTGCGGGAAAAACAGGAACCGCCGAACTTGGGGTTTCTAAAAAGTTTGTTAATTCGTGGAACGTTGGTTTTTTTCCATACAAAGACCCAAAATATGCCTTTACTGTCGTTATGGAAAAAGGGCCAGTAGAAAATACAATGGGCGGTGTTTATGTAATGAATCAATTGTTTAATTGGATGTTTATAAATAAACCAGAATTCTTTAAATAGCTCTATAATTTTAATTTAAGACAGTAGCTTTATTTGATGTATATCTTGCTTGACGTTAGGTCTCAAAAAATATAATCTTATATATTATGAATACAAACGTTCAATATTTAAGCCCAGAAAAGATTAAGGAATTAAAGGCCGAATTAGAAGAGCTTGTAATAAAGAAAAGAAAAGAAGTCGTAGAAAGTCTCGAATTTGCAAAATCACTAGGTGACCTTTCTGAAAATGCTGAATATCAAGAGGCCAGGGAATTACAAAGAAACGTAGAAGAGAGGGTCGCTGAAATTGAGACAATATTAAAAAATGTTGTGGTTGTTTCTGGACACACAAAGGGATTGGTTGGAATGGGTTCTGTTGTTGAATTAAATAACGAAAAAACAAAGGATTCAAAGAAATATCAGGTTGTTGGTTCTGAAGAATCAAATGTTTCTCTTGGTAAGATTTCTGATGTCTCTCCGCTTGGTTCGGCTTTGATTGGTAAAAAAGTTGGTGATATTGTTACTGTAAATACTCCAAAAGGCGCTGTTCAGTATAAAATTACTGAGATTAAATAATCTGACGCTTATATATAATTTTTAATTTATGGCTTCTTTAGAAGAAATAAGAGATGAGCGTATTAGAAAGTTAAATTTTCTAAAAGAAAAAGGTATTGATCCTTATCCAGCAAGAACAAAAAGAGATTATTTTCTTAATGAAGTTATAGAAAAATTCACAGAGCTCTCTGACGGAAGAGAGATTTTTTTGGTTGGAAGGGTAATGTCGCTCAGAGGACAGGGCGCAATAATTTTCTTTAATTTTTTTGATGGCACGGCAGAATTTCAGGGCCTCTTAAAAAAAGGAGAAACTCAAGATGAAGATTTTCAATTATTTGGGGAAGTTGTGGATATTGGTGATTTTATAGAAGTTAAAGGAACGTTGTTTGTAACAAAAAGAGGTGAGAAAACTATTCAAGTAAAAAACTGGAAGATGCTTTCAAAAAGTCTCCGACCACTTCCTGGTGAATACTATGGCCTTAAAGATGAAGAAGAACGATTAAGAAAAAGATATTTAGATATTTTGGTTAATAAAGATGTGAGAGAAATGGCTATTAAGAGGTCTAAATTTTGGACATCGATAAGAAATTTTTTGCTCAAAAGAGACTTTATGGAAGTTGAAACTCCTGCGCTTGAAAATACAGCTGGTGGTGCCGATGCAAGGCCGTTTATAACCCACCATAATGCCCTTGATATGGACGTTTACTTACGAATATCAGCAGGTGAGCTTTGGCAAAAAAGATTAATGGTTGCGGGCTTTCCGAAAGTTTTTGAAATCGGAAGAATATTTAGAAATGAAGGAATGGACGCTGAACATCTTCAAGATTACACGCAGATGGAATTTTATTCTGCTTATTCTGACTACAATGAAGGAATGGAAATGGTTAAAGATATGTATAGATATATTGCAAAAGAAACTTTTGATACTTTAAAATTTAATATAAAGGGTTTTGAGGTTGATTTAGAGAAAGATTGGGAGACTTATGATTATGTTTCAATAATAAAAGAAAAAACAGGAATAGATATTTTTAATTCGAATTTGGCTGAAATGGAAAGTAAGCTAAGAGAACTTAAGGTTGAGTATGACTCAAAAGGTTTTAATGAAATGAGGGCTATTGATAATCTTTGGAAATATTGTCGTAAGCAAATCGCTGGGCCAGGATTTTTGATTAATGTCCCTGTGTTTATGGAACCATTGGCCAAGAGAAAAGAAGGGGACAACAAGGTTGTTGAAAGATTTCAAGTTATCCTTGCTGGTTCAGAAGTTGGAAAAGGTTTTAGCGAATTGAATGACCCGATAGACCAAGCTGGTAGGTTTGAGGAGCAAGCTAAGTTACGAGAGGGAGGAGATGAAGAGGCTCAAATGTACGACCATGACTTCGTTGAAGCTCTAGAATACGGAATGCCACCAACCTGTGGTTTTGGCCTAAGTGAGAGATTGTTCAGTTTCCTAATGGATAAACCAGCCAGAGAATGTCAGATTTTCCCTCTAATGAGGCCGGAGAATAAGGCCTAAATAAACAAACAAGAAGTTTTTTGTTTATTGTGTTTTTGTTGACTTTATATTAATTATATTGTAGTATCATAAACTGACTTTGTTCGTTAAAATAAAAACACAGGAGAATTATTATGAACGTCATTGAAATGACAGCCAGGAATGTTTTTTTGACCATTTGTTTTCTTTCAATACAGAAAGCACGCCTGCTTCTCAAGGAATTAAAGGGAATTGTTCATTTGAAAACTTATGAAGATCCAGACTTTTTGAAAAACAAGCCCCTCCTGAGAAATAGTTTACATTGTTTTAGTGGTGTTAATATTTCTACTCAGGATAAAATTGCCGTTTTTAAAATTGTTTACCAGCTGTATTTTAGAGAAGGAAATAGGCTTAGGTCAAAAAACCGCAGTTCATGGATTCCGTGGTTGTTTGAAATCCATGAAGGAAATGCTTATAAGATTGTAACACTTGCTTCGCAAAAAAAAGACAATAACCATTTAAAAAATCTTGTTGTTTTTAAAAGAAAAAGTGCTTTTAAAGAAGAAATGTCTTTTGCTGAATAAACCTGCTGCATCAAGCCGCCCCAAAAGGGCGGTTTTCTTTTGTGTAAAAATATTTAGAAATTTTGACATCTTGCCATTCTGTACAAAAAGTGTTGTGGATAACTTTGTTTGAATTGTGTTTGAGAGTGGAATATAATGTTATTCAAGTGGGATGAAGTGGTATAAGAAATAAAAACAACAAAATGCTTATCGGAGAACACAAACATACAGTCGATCCTAAAAAAAGGGTTTCTTTGCCTGCTAAATTCCGAAAAGAGATGGGTGGTGAAGTTGTTATTGGTTATGGTTTTGACAAGTGTATTTCTGTCTATACTGTCGCTCAGTGGGAAAAGGTTGCAGCGCAACTTTCTGAAACATCAACTTTTCAGTCCGATGTTAGAAAGTTCAATCGTTTTATGTTGGGTGGTGCAACGCTTGTTGAGGTTGATTCGCTAGGAAGGATTTTGATATCAGATATTTTAAAAGAATACGCTGGAATTAAGGAAAAAGTTGCAATAATCGGAGTTCATACAAGATTAGAAATTTGGGATGAAGATGTTTGGAAAGATTATAAATCAAAGGTTGAGAGTCAGGTTGATGTTTTGGCCGAAAAGTTAGGTGAGTCTGGCGTACTTTAATCCTTATGACACATATACCCGTTCTTTTAAAGGAGGTAATAGAAGGTTTGAACTTAAAGCCAGGAATGGTGGCCCTTGACGGAACTCTTGGTGGTGGTGGGCACAGTAAGGAAATTTGCAAGTTAATTGGTTCTGAGGGGCTTTTGATTGGCATAGACGAAGACAAGGCTGCTATTGAGAGAGCCAGCCCTTCGTTAGAAAATGTTTGCAAGTCGCAATTGTTCGTTACAAATTTCAGAAATTTAGGAACGGTTTTAGATGATGCTGGTATCGCTAAAGTAGACGTTGCATTGTTTGATCTTGGTTTAAGTTCTTTTCAACTTGAAGTTTCTGGAAGAGGATTTAGTTTTCTAAAAGATGAGCCGTTGTTAATGACTTTTGATGAAAAACCTATTGAGGGTAGGTTGACAGCCCGAGAGATAGTGAATGAATGGGCTGAAGAGAGTATTGCAGACATTATCTATGGTTATGGTGGTGAGAGGTTTGCAAAGAGGATTGCCAGGGTGATTGTTGAAGAAAGAGAAAAAAAGCCGATAGAAACAACATTTCAACTTGTAAATATTATTGAAACAGCAGTTCCCGCGATATATAAAAAAAGAAGAATACATTTTGCAACAAAAACATTTCAAGCATTAAGAATAACAGTAAACGATGAAATGGGCGCGATTAGGAAAGGATTAGAAGATGTATGGAGTAGGTTAAATATTGGAGGAAGGGTTGCAGTAATTTCTTTTCATGAACTAGAAGATCGAATAGTAAAAGTATTTTTTAAAAATAAAAAAGAGTTAGGTGGTGCAGAAATTATTACAAAAAAGCCAATTGTTGCAGGTGAAGAGGAGTTGTCTACGAACGCTAGAGCAAGGAGTGCAAAGCTAAGAATCGCAAAGAAAATAAATGAAGCGAATAAATAAAACAAAATTAAATATAAGAAGCTTGGGACTTGGAAGATTTTCCGGTGTTCTAATGGTTTTTATAGTAATGTTTGGTTTTATGTATTTGTACTTTGTTCAGAGTTCAATTTTTAATATAGTTGCAAGAGAAAAAGTCGATAAAGAGATTTCTTCAGTGAATTCACAGGTCGCGGTTCTTGAGTCTCAGTATCTTAAGGCGAGAGGGAAAGTAACAATTGAATTTGCATCTAGATTGGGTCTAGAAGAAGATTTTAATAAAATGAATTTTGCGAATGTTGATAATAGTTTTGTGAAGGGTGGTCTTTCTTTCTTGAGTGATGAAATATGAAAACAATAATCGTGTAAAATATCTTTCATTTTTTTTGGTTTCATTTGCAATTATCATTATTGTACGTCTTTTTATTATACAAATAGTTCGCGGAGATGAGTTCTCAGAGAGCGCTTCACGTCAATATTCAAAACCACTTCCTGATATATTTTCACGTGGTTCAATATACTTTCAAGAAAAAAATGGTAATTTAGTTTCAGCATCAAATTTAAAAACAAACTATCTTCTCGCAATTAATCCCACTTCAATTAAAAACCCAGAAGAGGTTTTTGATAAAATATCTAGTCTTGTGGAGTTTGATAAACAATCTTTTATAGAAAAAGCTGGTAAGCAAAATGATACCTATGAGGTAATTGGAAATATTAAAGATGAAGATTCTTTGAACGCAATTAAAAATATGCGCATACGTGGTATTTATACATATCGCGAAGAAGTGAGATTTTATCCGTCAGGTAATTTGGCATCTCATGTACTGGGGATCGTTGCTAGGAGTAAAGAAGACGGTGAGAAATTTATTGGAAGGTATGGTGTTGAAAAACAATTCGAGGATATTTTACACAGAGATAGTGAGTCGGTTTATGTTAATTTTTTTGCTGAAATCTTTTCAAATTTAAAGAAAACTTTACTTGGAGATGGTCCCGAAATGACAGGCGATGTTGTGTTAAATATTGAACCAACAGCGCAAGGTGTTCTTGAAAAAGAGCTTGCTGGTGTTATGGAAAAATGGAAAGGGGAATCTGCCGGTGGAATAATTATTGACCCAAAAACAGGGAAAATAATATCGATGGCAGCCTTACCAGATTTTGATCCAAATAATTTTGGTAAAGAAAAAAGTTTAGCTGTATTTAGGAACCCTCTTACCGAAAATGTTTTTGAAATGGGTTCTACGATTAAACCGCTTACAGTGGCAGCTGGTCTTGATGCTGGTGTTGTGACTGCAAAGTCAACATATAACGACAAGGGATTCGTTGAGTTAAACGGTAAAAGGATTGGTAATTTTGATAACAAAGCTAGGGGTATTACTACAATACAAGATGCTCTGGGTAATTCACTAAACGCTGGTATGGTTTATATAATGCAAAAATTAGGTACTGAAAAATTTAGTAAATATATGTTAAGTTTTGGTCTTGGTGAGAAAACAGGAGTAGACTTGCCAAATGAGGCAAAAGGTCTTGTAAAAAATTTAATAAGCAAGCAAGAGGTTGATTACGCTACGTCTGCCTTTGGACAAGGTATTGCACTAACTCCTATTGAAACAGTGGTTGCACTGTCATCTCTTGCGAACGGAGGAACGATTGTAACACCAACCGTAGTTGATAAAATTAATTATCGTGTTGGGATAAATAAAGAAAATATTATTCCAGAAGGTAGGCGGGTTTTAGAACAAAAAACGTCGGAGGAGATAACAAGAATGCTTGTTGACGTGGTAGATAAAAATTTAATGGGTGGAGAGAAAAAGCTTGCAAATTACACAGTAGCGGCGAAGACTGGAACCGCTTTATTACTAAATGGTAAGGGTGGATATTATTCAGATAGGTTTCTGCATTCATTTTTTGGTTATTTTCCTGCATATAACCCAAAATTCCTTGTCTTTCTTTACACTATTGATCCTAAAGGGGTAGAATACGCATCGCATAGTTTGACTGAGCCATTTTATAATATATTAAAGTTTCTAATTGGATATTATGAGATACCACCTGACAGATAACGCGCGTTAAAATTAAACTAAATATGAAATCATTTTTTAAAAAAATAATAGTATCAATAATAACCTTAGAGGCAAAATTGGTACTAAATAAATATAAGCCTAAGATTATTGCCGTTACTGGTAGTGTTGGTAAAACATCCACAAAAGATGCGATTTTTACCATAATGAATGATTTTTTTAAAGTACGAAGAAGTGAAAAAAGTTTCAATAGTGAAATTGGTTTACCGCTAACGATATTAGGTCTAAAAAATGCTTGGAATAATCCATTTCTCTGGTTCGTAAATATAATAAACGGTGCGCTTCTTATAATTTTTAAATCAGATTTTCCTGAGTGGCTAATTCTTGAAGTCGGAGCAGATAAGCCGGGGGATATTGAAAGTGTTTCAAGGTGGTTAAAAACAGATATTGTTGTTATGACAAGGATTGCAGAAATTCCGGTCCATATTGAGCAATTCAAAGGACAAAAAGAAATTGTTAAAGAAAAAGCGTTCTTGATAAAAACATTAAAAGAAAATGGAACATTAATTTTAAATTTTGACGATCAATCAATTGAAAAATTAAAAGATAAATTTAAAGGAAAAATTTTAAGTTTTGGCTTCGAAAAAAATTCAAAAATAATCGCATCGAATTATCACATTTCATACGAAGGCGCAGGTGATAATATTATGCCTAAAGGAATCGCTTTTAAAATTGATTATAATGGCAACAATTTACCTGTAAGATTAAGTAACGTTTTTGGTAAACAAAATGTCTATACAGCTTTGGCTGCTTTTTCAGTTGGTCTCGCTTGTAACTTGAATTTTGTTGAAATAATCAATGTTTTAAAAGAACATAGCGGACCTCCTGGAAGATTTAAACCATTGCATGGAATAAACGATTCTTTAATAATAGATGATACTTATAATTCATCACCGGTTGCCTTAGAAATGGCCTTGCAGTCTTTTTCTGAAATAAAGAACAGGGGCAGAAAGATTGCAATACTGGGAGATATGTTAGAGCTTGGTGAACATTCTGAAAAAGCCCACAAAAAAATAGGTAAAATGATACCAGAGACTTGTGGGGTGCTAATTGTTGTTGGTGAAAAAGCAAAATTATTTGCCGATGGTGCGTTGTCGGCCGGAATGAAATATGAGCATATACATTATTTTAAAGATTCAGTTCTAGCTGGGGAATTTGCTAAAAAATTTATAGAAAAAGGAGATGCTGTTTTGATTAAGGGGTCTCAGGGTATTAGGATGGAAAAAGTTGTTGCTGATATTGTTACCGAACAAGAAAGACTTGATAATAAATTGGTTAGACAAGAGGCCGAGTGGATAAAAAGATAATTTATATTAAAAAAATTGCCCACCAGTGGTGGGCAACAAGAGACATCGGTTTAAAGATCCGGTTTAAAGCGGATAACAAGGTCTCCGTCGGAAGGACACGAGAATCCAAAAATTCTTTTATCTTCATCAATTCTGTTAATAAACCAATCAACGAAATTGATTTTTATACCGCCAAAGAGGTGTACAATAATACTTTCGGATTCTAAACCGTCCTGAACACTCCAGCTCCGATCAAAAAACGACAATCTAAGATCATGACATTTCATGTCGACAAGCTCTCCCGTCAAGCCACCAAAAACATCATCAAGTTTTCTCAGTAGTGTCGTGGTGTGACTCAGACCTCCTCTGAGTTGAATTAATAGGCCCCTTCGTGGAATTACCAACTGTACTCTTTCGGTTCTTGTCACAGGACGAATCTCCTTTTTGCTTTATTTTATTAATGTTCAAATTTCGCAGATTATTGTACAAAATAAAATGAAAAAATGATATTTGACAGGATTGAAGATGGGGTTTAAAATTCTTCAAATAATATTAATTTATGATATAGTGTGGGTTAGTAATTAAAAATATGAACGAAGATACAAACAAAAACAAAGGTACTGATGATTATATGGAGGCATCCGATTCTAACGAGGTTAATAATGATGTTGTCTTAGATGAAGAAGAGGGCGACTACCTGAAGGTTGTTAAAAAACTTCGAGAAAAACTAAAGAGCTGCGAATTGGAGAAACAGCAGTATTTAGAAGGGTGGCAAAGAGCTAAGGCTGATTATATAAATGCAAAAAAACTCGAAGAGAAAAATCTATCAGAATTAGAACCTCTGATAAAAGAAAGACTTCTTTCTGAATTACTTCCTGTAGCTGATAATTTTGATATGGCGTTCGCAAATAAAGAAGTTTGGGAGAAGGTTGACAAGAACTGGAGGATGGGTGTCGAGGGTATATATTCAAGCTTATTAAACACCTTTTCTTCATTTGGATTGTTACCGATAGGTAAGGTTGGTGATAAATTTAATCCAGAAGAATATCAAGCAGTGACGACAATTCCAGTGGAAGAAAAAGAAAATGATGATATAGTTGTTGATATTTTACAAAAAGGTTATAAATTTAGAAACAAGGTCATTCGGCCTTGCAAGGTGAGGGTGAGTGTATATAAGAATTAAACATTATTAAAAACTTTATTAAGTTTAACTATAAAATTTATGGCAAAAATACTTGGAATAGATTTAGGTACGACAAATTCGGCAATGGCCATTATTGAAGGAGGCCAGCCTAAGATAATTGAAAACGTAGATGGAGTTAGAACAACCCCATCTATTGTCGCTGTTTCAAAAGCAAATGAGAGGATTGTTGGTCAACTTGCAAAAAGACAGAATATAACAAACCCTCAGAATACCATTTATGGTATCAAGAGATTGATGGGTCATAGATACGATGATAAAGAAGTTACAAGAGACAAAGCTTCTGTGCCATTTACTATTACTAAAAATTCTGATGGTGGAGTTAGAGTAAAGATGAATGATAAAGAATATACACCTGAAGAAGTTTCTGCAATGATTTTGGGAAAATTAAAGGCTGATGCAGAGGCAAAGCTTGGTGAGACAATTACTGAGGCCGTCATTACCGTGCCTGCATACTTTAATGACTCACAAAGGAAAGCAACAAAGGATGCTGGAGAAATTGCAGGCTTCAAGGTTAGAAGAATTATAAATGAACCAACAGCCGCAGCTCTTGCTTATGGTTTTGATAAAAAGAAAAATGAGCAAATTGCAGTATACGACTTCGGAGGAGGTACGTTCGACGTTTCTATTCTTGAAGTTGGGGATAGTGTTATTGAGGTTAAATCTACCGACGGTGATAGTCACATGGGCGGGGAGGATATTGACCAGAAGATAATGAAATGGATTGTGGATGAATTTAAAAAAGATAGTGGAATCGATGTTTCTAATGACCCACTGGCAAAACAGAGATTAAAAGAAGCTGCGGAAAAGGCCAAGCATGAATTATCTGTTGTGAGTGAAGTTGAAATAAATATTCCATTTATTACTTCTGATGAAAATGGTCCAAAGCATCTTCTTTTGAAAATGAAAAGAGCTAGTTTAGTAGTGTTAGCGCAAGAATATATTGATAGGTCAATAGAGATTACGAAGAGAGCCGTTGAAGCTTCGGGACTTAAGTTTTCTGAAATTCAGGAGGTAATACTTGTCGGGGGTCAGACTAGAATGCCGGCTATTATTGAAGCTGTAAAAAATCTTTTTAACAAAGAACCAAATCGATCAATTAATCCAGATGAAGTTGTTGCTATTGGTGCAGCTATTCAGGGTGGAATTTTGCAGGGAGAAGTTAAGGATGTTTTACTTTTGGATGTTATTCCGCTTTCGCTTGGTATTGAGACTATGGGTGGGGTTGCAACAAAACTTATTGAAAGAAACACGACAATTCCTTCTGCAAAAACACAAGAATTTTCTACCGCCGCTGACAGTCAAACAACCGTTGAAATACATGTGGTGCAAGGAGAAAGACCAATGGCCAGTGATAATAAAACACTTGGAAAATTCACGCTTGAAAAAATACCACCAGCTCCAAGGGGGGTACCTAAAATAGAAGTTACTTTTGACGTTGATGTTAATGGAATTTTAAGCGTTACTGCAAAAGACAAAGCATCGGGAAATACTCAATCCATAAAAATCGAGGCCAGGGGTGGTTTGAAGCAGGATGATATCGACAAGATGAAGAAGGAGGCTGAAATACACGCAGAGGAAGACAAGAAAAAGAAAGAGGAAGTTGATCTTCGAAATAATGCGGACGCTGTAATCAATACAGCCGAAAAGGCGCTTAAGGATGCCACTGGAAAGATAACAGATGAAATAAAAAATAATGTTCAATCTAAAATAGATGAACTAAAAAAAGTAAAAGACGGAACAGATATTGAGGCAATAAAAAAGGCATCAGAAGAGTTGTTTGCTGAGATGCAAAAAATTGGTGAACACATGATGAAGCAGGGTGAACAACCAAAAACTGAAGCACCGAAACCGGAAGAAGAGACTGGGGAAGGAAAAGTAAGAGACGCCGAGTAAGTTATAGAGGTGAGTGTTATAAAGCTGAATAAGTTGATAAACATCATAACTTTATAACATTTTAACTTGATAACCATTATATGTCTTCTGATTACTATAAAATATTAGGAGTAGAAAAAAACGCAACCAAAGACGAAGTTAAAAAGGCTTTCCATAAACTAGCTCACAAACATCATCCTGATAAAAAGGGTGGTGATGAGAAAAAGTTTAAAGAAATAAATGAAGCTTACCAAGTATTGTCTGATGATTCAAAAAGATCTCAGTACGATACTTATGGAAGCAATGCCTTTTCTGGTGGCGCGGGTCAAGGCGGATATTCAGGATTTAACAATGCTGGTGGTTTTGATTTTAGTGATATTTTTAGACAAGCTGGCGGTGGTCAGGGTTTTGAATCCTCGAATGTAGAAGATATATTTGAAAACTTTTTTGGTGGAGGTAGGTCGCAGAGAACCAAGGCTAGGCGTGGTAGAGATATATCCATAGACTTACTTATTACTTTTAAGGAATCTATTTTTGGTGTAGAAAAAAAAGTTTCAATCAATAAAGTTGGTAATTGTGATGCATGTGGTGGAAGCGGTGCAAAACCTGGTACAAGTATGGTCAAGTGTAAGAATTGCAACGGTAAGGGTAAAATATCAGAAACAAAAAGATCTTTTTTTGGATCATTTAGTACTGAAAGAGTGTGCGAGGTTTGTTTGGGTCAAGGGGAGTCTCCAAAAGAAAGTTGTATTAAGTGTGGTGGTGAGGGTGTATTAAAAAAGAATGAAGAAATAAACATCAAAGTTCCTGCTGGTATTCAGGCTGGAGAAATGATTAGATTTTCTGGAAGAGGTGAGGCTGTCCCTGGGGGTAATTCTGGAGATCTTTATGTTAAAATTCACATTGAGAAAGATAGGGTGTTCAGAAGAGACGGTTACAACCTAGTAATGGATCTTGAAATTAAATTAACTGATTCGCTTTTGGGAGCTAATTATAATATTTCAACACTAGATGGAGATGTTAATTTAAATATCCCATCTGGAATATCACACGGCGAAGTGTTAAAAATTAAAAATAAAGGTGTTTTTATAGATAAAATAAAAAGAGGGGATGTTTGGGTTAATATTAAAATAAAAATTCCTAAAAATATTTCCAAGTCAGATATCGAGTTAATTAAGAAACTTAGAGAAAGTGGTATATAATTAAATGAATGCGGTATAAATTCTATAAAAATAACGAGGATGCCTGGATGGCAATGTTTGATGCTATAAAAAATTCCAAAACCTCTATTTACTGGGAAAGTTATATTCTAAAAAATGATACAAGTCCATATCTTAATTTTTTTGGAATTATTAAAGAAAAGGCCAAAGAGGGCGTAAAAATTAGGATAGTTTTAGATGGTTTTGCTACGCTTTGGTTCGAGAATATAGAAAACAGCCTATTAATTGAGCTTAGAATGCTCGGTGTTGAAGTTTTGTTTTTCAATAGTTGGTTTCATCGAATTCATAGAAAAATTCTGATTATAGACGAAGAAAAAGCCTTTTTGGGAGGTGTTAATGTTGCGCACAGCTATAGAAGTTGGCTTGATCTTCACATCCTTATAGAGGGTAAAAAAATAGTTAAAACACTATTGTCTTCGTTTGCAAGAAGTTATTTTTATTCTGGAGGAAAAAATCCTTATCTTTTGTCATTGAGACAAAATTCTCAGTTTAGAAAAACGGAGTTATGGCTACTGGATCATTTTCCAAACGTTGGGAGGCTTTTGCTAAAAAGATACTATGTTGAAAAAATTGCCTTAGCAGAAAAAAAAATTATTATGGTTACACCATTTTTTACTCCAAAACCGTGGCTTGTTAAAGCATTAAAACAAGCATTGTTAAGAGGCGTTGATGTTCAAATAATTTTACCTCAAAAGACAGAAAGTATTATTACTGATTTCTCTAATCACATCTTCACATCAGCCCTATACGATTTGGGTATGAAGGTGTATATGACAAAAGAGATGATTCACGCAAAGGCGCTTCTTGTTGATGATAAAGTTGGTTTGGTTGGATCAAATAACCTAGATACACAAAGCTTTGATTTTAATATAGAAGCAAGCCTCTCTTTTGAAAGAAAAGACATGATAAAAGATCTCGGCTTAATACTCGAAGACTGGAAAAAAGACTCTGTGCCCTTTGACGACAATAAATACTCGTCTGGTTGGTATTACCGCCCACTTGAATTGATTGTAGGAAAATTAGCAGAAATATTTTTCTAAAGACTATTTTGTGCTTTATTTTTTACTAATTTCAAAACCCATTTTCTCGTCTTTTATTTCATAGCCCAAGTCCAATATTTTTTGCCTTAATTCATCTGACTTTTTCCAGTCTTTATTTTTTCTTGCAATCTCTCTTTCTTCTGCCAATAGAACAATTTCTTTTGGAATATTTTTTATTTCGTTATTAATCTTTTTGGCTTTATCTATTAAGGAAAGACCAAGAACTTGATCAATTTTTTCTACAGTTAATATTTTCGAATTACTATCAATATTTGGATCCTTGATAAGCTCCCATAAAACAGCAACAGCTTCCGGCATATTTATGTCATCATTTATTACAGCGATAAATTTATTTATATATTCTTCGTTCGCTTTATCTGAAACAGGGGAATCGTTGAGGAGGTATGATATCTTGTGAACAAGGTTGTTGTAAGCTGTTTGTGCTCCCTCTAGTGCTTGCCAGGTAAAATTTAGTGGCTGTCTGTAGTGTGCACTCATTGTAAAATACCGAAATGACAATGGATCAAAATCTCTCTTTTCAAGATCTGTAATTGTATAAATATTTCCCAATGACTTACTCATCTTTCCTCCATTTATAGATAAAAAGGCTCCATGTAACCAATAGTTCACGGTTTTGTGTCCATAGACAGCTTCGTTCTGTGCAATTTCGTTTGTGTGGTGTATGGGAACTAGGTCAATTGCTCCAGCGTGAATATCAAAGGGCTCCCCGAGATATTTAACACTCATTGCAGAACATTCTATATGCCAACCAGGGAAACCAATACCCCATGGCGACTCCCATTCCATTTGCCTTTTTTTATCCTTAGGGGAAAATTTCCACAAAGCAAAATCAGTGTCATTTTTCTTTTCTGGATTTCTCTCAACTCGAGCGCCTTCTTTTAAGCCTTCTTTGTCTAGATTAGCAAGTTTTCCGTAGTCAGATTGTTTTGAGGTGTCAAAATATATACCATCACTTATCGTATATGCGAAACCAAGTTCAAAAAGTTTTTCAATTATTTCTATTTGTTCCTTGATATGGTCTGTTGCTCTTGCAATAATATCGGGATGAATTATGTTTAATTTTTCTGAGTCATCAAAATATGCTTTTTCAAATTTTTTAGCAATTTCCCATGCAGTCATTCCATTCACACGAGAACCTTTTTCCATTTTGTCTTCGCCTACATCTCCATCTCCAACTAGATGTCCGACATCAGTGATGTTTTGAACATATAAAGTTTTTAATCCATTGAACTTTAAAACACGATTTAAAATATCCTCGGTAATATATGTTCTAAAATTACCGATATGTGCATAGTCATAAACGGTTGGTCCGCATGCATACATTTTTACAGAATCACTGCTGATAGGTGTAAAAACTTCTTTTTTTCTGCCCAGTGTATTGTAGAGCTTAATAAGCATAAATATTTAGATCCACTTTTTGTATTTTGCAATCAATACCATAATCAAGGAAGATGAGATCATTAATGATACTACGATTAAAAAATCATGTTCTGAGCCAACGATGGGTAAATTTTCAACGTTTACCCCAAACATATTTGCAATGATCGAAAGGGGGATTGTGATAAATGTCATTACTGTTAGTGTTCTCATTACACTGTTTGTTCTGGCTGAAAACAGAGAGTCGCTAGTTTGTCTAAGATCTATTAAAGTCTCCCTGTTGCTTTCTAAAATATTCCAAACTTTTTCATGT
Source organism: uncultured Candidatus Saccharibacteria bacterium (assembly GCA_964531375.1). Classification (GTDB taxonomy): domain Bacteria; phylum Patescibacteriota; class Minisyncoccia; order Phycocordibacterales; family UBA12445; genus UBA12445. Next base: position 13,463 of record CAZHDO010000003.1, on the reverse strand, counting down.
TCACCAATAAGAGCGTTTGTATAGGAGGAAAACTTACTTCCAAAAAAATCTTTTGAATTTTTTTCCAGAGAAGCAAAAACTTCTTTGTGTGTTCTCATCGATCTTCTGAAGTCAATTAATTCTTTATTCATCCTCGAAAGACCTTCTAGTGCCGCTTCTCCATGTTCACCGAAGATTGTCGTCTCAATTTCTTGAAGTCTTTCACCGATTTCAGTCAGTTCTTCTTCTATGTTGTTGTACATTTTCTTTATTAAATAAAAGAAAATTTGTCCTCCGTTTTCTAAGTCGAATTTATTTAAAGTTGAGCTGGTTTCAAAGATCTTTGCAAACTCAATCATCGAAGTTAGTGTTTCGTAGTGGGTTGTAATTAGAAAATTTTTACCTATTATGAAGTCAATTTCGATAGATTGGATTTTACCCTTTCCATATCCATATTTTGGAAAGTGTAATATTAAATACATAAGGTTGTTATAAACATCAACCTTGGGTCTCTCGCTTGGGGCTAAAAGTTCATTTAACGTTGTTGTATTTATTTCAAAATCCTTACCAACCTCAATTAATTCTTCAAGAGAAGGCGATTCTAGGTCAACCCAAGTTAAATTTTTATTTTTGTGTGTTGAAATCATAAAAATAATTATAGCATACGGGTTTTATGCCTAATATTGACAGGGGTTTAAATATGTATAATAAACACTCTTAAAATTAATATGAATATTCGTCGATAATTTTCCCTTCTAAATCCTTAAGTTTTATTAGCTCGTGGCCGTTTCTAAAAAGTTCAGCACTTCTTTGCATCCAGACTAGCCATCTTTTTGAATAAAAGTCAGCTCTATTCTTAAAATCTTTTACGCACCCTGTGTAGCTATAATGTTCTGTAATGAACTTACTACATTCGCTATCGACTAATAATTTTGTATCGAACATTCGACAAGACGATATTGATTCAAGAGTCGATAAACATTGATCTGAAAAATTTAACATTTTGGAAACCTCAATTCTTGGACAGCTGTGATATAAAACGCCTCCATAATTACTTGTCTCATCAAAATATCCTGTACAGATATTTTCTCTAAAATTCATTTTTCTTTCTTGTGTGCCAACAAAAATTGTTGCTTCCATATTTGGGGATAAAATAATGTCATCTTCTGGCGTTGTTGAAAAACCCGGAAGATTGTAACCGTTTGGTATTACATAAAATTTACCAAGTGAAGTTTCCAGTTTTAAACCGGTTATGTTTATGGATTCTTTTTGGTCATTATTTCTTATGTTAATTGATTCGTATTTAGGTTCGGAGCTATTTCCATAAACATATCCAATCTTTAATTTGTCGTGAAGAATAGACTCGTTTGGGTCTTTTACAACAACCGGTATCGTCTTAACAGTTTCATTTTTTGTGGTTGTGGATTGCGTTGCTGTGTTAATTTCTGTTTTTGGTTCTATATTTTTTTCACGTTCTATTTTTTCTATTTTAACAAGGGAACTTGTACCTGTGTTTTGTGCTGTTGAAGTTGCGTTTTTGTTATTATTAGTCAAATTTCTTTCCCTGTAAATTCCGGGCAAGATAAAAACCACAAATAATATTACAAAAATTATTAAAGAATTACCTTTGTTTTTTTTCATACTAAATATTATAACAATTTTTTTATTATAAATAAATAATTTTAAGAAATATCTTGATTAATTATTTATGCATCATTAAAAACAAGTCGTAAACAATATCACTACTATTCTTTTTTGTATTTTTTTGGTATATTTATCGAGTTATGATTATTACATATTATGGTAATTTGTGTGTTAAGGCGCAGATAGGTGATACTTCAGTGGCTTTTAATCCGCCATTGAGAAATGACGGAAGAACTCCGCGTTTTTCTTCTAATGTGGCTCTTTTTAGTACAAAAGAAAAAGACCAGAATTTCTCTAATTCCGCAGGAAACCCAAACGATTTTTTTATTGCTGACGGTCCTGGAGAATATGAGATAGGAGGAATTTTTATAAGAGGGATTGGGGTTGAGCAGGTTGTTGATGGTATTAAAAAAATGAATACAGTTTATTCTGTTTTATTTGATGAAATAAACCTTTGTCACCTTGGAGCTGTAAATGTATCTGAATTAAAACCAGAAGTTATGGAGGCTCTGGGTTCTATCGATATACTTTTTGTGCCAATTACAGGAGAACCTTTAGCAACTCCATCGACTGCAAGCAAGCTGACTACTGCACTTGAACCTCGTATTATTATACCACTGCAGGCGACAGATAAGGGTATCTCGACTGACTCACTTAAGCTTTTCTTAAAAGAAGAGGGAAGCGAAGGTATAACAGCTATAGATAAACTTACAATAAAGAAAAAAGAAATTGAAGGTAAGGAGGAAGAAATAATTGTCCTTACTCCAATCTCTTAAAATTAAAATGAGCTTTCTTGATTACATTGAAAAAATTAGAAAAGAACCAGAAGAAAAAAGGGTGAAAATTCTTTATACAATTGTTGGTCTTTTTATGGTTATTATCGTCTTTTTGTGGGTAATCAATCTCAATTCAATTATATTTGGTGAAAATAATAATATTGATGTTTCAAAAAAAGATTCTATTTCACCATTTTCAGTTATTACTTCAAGGTTTTCTAATTTAGCTGGTTTTGTTGTGACACAGGTAAAATCTTTTGGTAGTGAAAAAGTTGAAGTTTTTTCCAGAAATAAGGATAATAAATAATATATATAATTAATCAGGTAAAAAGATATGGCTAAAGATAAAAATATTAAAAAAGGCAAAGGTGGAGATACTAGCGATGGCGATACACCTGAAGTAATAAAGGCTGAGCCGATGATTGTAAAAATGGACATTGTTCCAGAGATGAGAACCTCTTATTTGGACTATGCAATGTCTGTTATTGTTTCTAGAGCCCTTCCTGATGTTAGGGATGGATTAAAGCCTGTCCACAGAAGAATTTTATTTTCTATGTATGATCTCGGACTTACACACACCGCAAAATTTAGAAAATCAGCGATGGTCGTGGGAGACGTACTCGGTAAATACCACCCACATGGAGATACAGCTGTCTATGACGCAATGGTTAACTTGGCACAGAATTTTAAAACTAGATACCCATTGGTATTTGGTCAAGGTAACTTCGGTTCAATAGATGGAGACAGTCCTGCTGCCATGAGATACACGGAGGCAAGAATGGCAAAGATTACCGCAGAGGTTCTTAAGGATCTTGAGAAAGATACAGTGGGTTTTGTTTCTAACTATGATAATACACGAAAAGAACCGGCTGTTTTTCCATCTGCAGTTCCAACACTTCTTTTAAATGGCACCTTGGGTATTGCTGTTGGTATGGCTACCAAAATTCCCCCTCACAATCTTACAGAAGTAATGGATGCATTAATCCACCTTGCAGACAATCCAGAATCCACAACAGAAGATCTTTTTAAATTTATAAAAGGACCCGACTTCCCAACAGGAGGTATTGTTTACAACGAAAAAGATATAATTCACGCATCAGCTACGGGAAGAGGTGGTGTTGTTTGTAGAGGTGAAGCTGAGATCGTTGAAACCAAAACAGGGATGTCGCAAATCATCATTACATCTATTCCATATCAGGTGAATAAGTCTGAAATGATTATCAAGATGGCGGATCTCGTTAAGGAAAAAAAGATTGAGGGAATTAGAGATATTAGAGATGAGTCAACCGAAGATATTCGGGTTGTTATAGATTTAAAGTCGGGCACATACCCAGAGCAGATTTTAAATGCACTATATAAATATACAGACCTCGAACAAACTTTTAACTACAACATGCTTGCGCTAGTGGGGGGTGTTCCAAAAACATTATCGATTAAAAGCATTTTGGAAGAATTCATATTACACAGAAAAGAAGTTGTTGTTAGAAGGACAAAATTTGATTTAAGAAAGGCTGAAGAAAGAGAACACATTTTACTTGGACTCAAAAAAGCACTTGATCATATTGATGAAATAATAAAAATAATTAAGTCATCTAAGGATACTGCGGAAGCTGCTTTAAATCTTATAAAAAGATTTAAGTTTTCTGAGATACAAACAGCTGCAATCCTTGACATGAAGTTACAGAGGTTGGCTGGTCTAGAAAGAAAGAAAATTGAAGATGAGTTAAATAGTATTCAAGAATTAATTAAAGAATTAAAATCTCTGCTAGCAAGTACAGCTAAAATATTAGCCGTCATTAAGAACGAATTTGTTGCGATTAAGGAAAAATATGGCGACGAAAGAAGGACTCGTGTGATGAAAAGAGGCGTTACTGATATTAATGTAGAGGATCTTATTCCAGACGAAGAAAGTGTTTTGGTACTTACGTCTGGTGGTTATATTAAAAGAACTGACCCAGCTGAATTCAGAGCTCAAAGAAGAGGTGGGGTTGGTGTAGCTGACCTTAATACAAAAGAAGAAGATTTTATTACAATTTTCTTAACAGCTACAAACCATAGCGATCTTCTATTCTTCACAGACAAAGGAAAAGCTTTCCAGATTAAAATGTACGATATTCCAGAGGGCAAAAGAGCCACAAGGGGGAAGTCGATTATGAATTTCTTATCGCTTGGTGATAAAGAACGAGTCACTTCAGTTCTTGCAATGTCTAAGGAATTAAAGAGTCAAAAAATTGGTCTTCTTATGGTGACAAAAATGGGTGTTGTCAAGAAGGTCTCCGCAGATAGTTTCAAAGATGTTAGAAGAAGCGGAATAATTTCTATTAAGTTGCAAGATGGTGATGAATTAATGGCAGCAAGATTTGTTGATCCAAGCGATAGTGTTATTTTAGCAACTGAGTGCGGTCAATCGATTAGGTTTAAGGAATCAGATTCGAGAGAAATGGGCAGGACGGCTGGTGGTGTAAGAGCAATTAAACTAAAGAAAGATGATTTTGTTATTAGCGCAGATATAATCAAGAAGGAAGACAAAGAATCAAAATTCTTGGTAATGACAGAACACGGTTATGGCAAAATGACTAAAATAAAAGAGTATAAGATACAGAAAAGAGGTGGTTCTGGTATTAAGACAGCTAAGGTTACAAAGAAAACTGGTAATATAATGGTAGGAAAGGTTATTACGGATAAAGAAGAAGAGTTGATTGCAATTTCTAAGAACGCACAGGTTATACGAGTAAGCATTGGCGAAGTTCCAACATTGGGTAGACAAACCCAAGGTGTAAGGATAATGAGGCTTCGAGAAGACGACTCAATTGCATCATTGACCTGCCTATAGTTTTTAGTTGAATATATTATAACCACTTACGAAACGTCGTTTCCTCTGGAAACGACGTTTCTGATTTACTATATGGTTTTAAAATAATCTCAAGTTTAAAAAGTAATTTGTAATCAGGAAACGTCACTTCCAAGGGGAGAGACGTTTCGTAAGTGGTATTTTTTTTACAAATTAGTTAACTGTGGATAATTTAACAAATTATTTTTTGAATATGATATACTTATTTAAATAATATAAATATGGCATTTGCTGATCCCGCAGAAAATATAAAAAACCTAGATATTAAAGAAGGCTCAAAAGTCGCTGACTTCGGTTCGGGTAGTGATTTTTATACTATTGCTGCCGCAAGAAGAGTTCACGGCTCTGGGCAGGTTTTTGCTATTGATATTCAAAAAGATTTACTCGCTAAGGTTCAGGCTGCTGGTAGGGATGCAGGACTACATAATATTCAGGTTGTTTGGGGTAATTTAGACAATGTTGGTGGTACAAAATTGCGCGATTCAATGATGGATGCTGTTATTATTTCAAATATACTATTTCAGTCAGAAAATAAAGAAAATTTAGCAAAAGAGGCCTTTCGAATACTTAAAAACGGCGGTGAGGTTTTGCTTATAGACTGGACAGATTCTTACGGTTCAATGGGACCAAAACAAGCTCAGATTATTCCAGAAGAGGAGGGTAAGAGAATTTTTGAAAGCGCTGGTTTCAGGTTTGAGAAAAGTTTTTTTGCAGGTGATCATCATTGGGGTATGGTTTTAAAAAAGTAAACGATGAATAATATTTTTCAAACATTCGTATTAATTGTTTGCGGCTTTGTTGGGGTAATTGGCGTTTTGATTTTTGCAGGATATATTCCGCTTCCTGGCGGTAATAATGTTTCCTATGCCGGCAATTTAACGTTATGGGGACCTATTCCAGACGATGAGATGAGTATTGTAGTCTCTGCTTTTAATGAAGAGTTTAAAGATAAAATTTTTCTTTCTTATAAATACGTATCTCCTGAATCTTTTGAAACTGATCTTGTTTCCGAGTTAGCAAGAGGACTTGGACCTGATCTTGTTATTTTCCCTCAAAGTTTAATTTTAAAACAACAAGATAAATTATATCAAATTCCGTACACTTTCTTGTCTGAGAGAGAATTTAAGGACACTTTTGCGCAGATTGGCGAGTTATTTTTGATGAAGAACGGCAGTCTTGCTTTGCCACTATATGTTGACCCTGTGGTTATGTATTGGAATCGTGATCTTTTTGCAAATGCAGGAATCGCTTCATATCCGAAGACATGGGTTGAGTTTTTGAAATTAACAGATCTTCTTACAAAAAAAGACAACAAGGGTAATGTTTTTCAGAGTACTGTTGCTTTTGGGACTTATGACAATGTTTCTAATGCTAAAGATATTTTATTGACGCTAATGCTTCAAAGCGAGGCTCATCTTGTTGATAAAAAATCCATAAATTCAGGGGAAGAGTTTTTTGACGTCTCAATCGAACAATCTATGAGCGCAATCGAATCTGTGGTTAATTTTTATACTGAATTTGCAAATCAATCAAAAACAGCTTATTCATGGAACAGCTCTATGCCACTTTCTAAAAAAGCCTTTGAAGCTGGTAATTTAGCCGTATATTTTGGAAAGGCGAGTGAGTATTACGACATAAAGCGCAATAATCCTCATTTAAATTTTGATGTTGCAATAATTCCACAAAGAGATAAGTCTACTAACAAAATTACGTTTGGAGAGATGAATGGTTTGGCTGTACTCAAAAATTCTAGCAATATTAATTCGGCTATGTCGGTGGTGGGTTTTTTAACTGACGGTGCTTATGGTAAAATGTTTGCCAAGGCAGTTTCATTGCCTTCACTTAGGAATGATGTTTTATCTGTATCAAACCCAGATCCTGTTTTTTCCATCTTTAACCAGTCGGCAATAATTAGTAAGGGTTGGTATGACCCCAATCCGGTAGAGAGTGATAAGATTTTTGGTGGGATTATAAATAGTGTATTATCTGGACGAATGGTGGCAAGTGAGGCTATTAATGAAGCGAAGAATATTTTAAAACAATATGTTAAATAAGTCCTTTGGAAGACAATTTATTTTATTTTTAATCTTACTGATGCCTTTTGTTGTTTTTGCAGAAGCTCCAACACTGTTTGGCAAGGCCTGCGCGAACGACCCATGTAAACTTTCTGATGTGTTGCCAATGATTAAATATATGATTGACTATATCGCGCACACCGTCCTTGTGCCTGTTTCAATAATTGCTCTCGCCTATGCAGGAATTACAATGATAATGTCTTCTGGCAACTCAGGAGAAGTGAATAAAGCAAATACCATGATTACAAATACAATTTATGGTATTATTATTGTGTTTGCAGCTTATTTTATTGTCGCACTTATAGTCAACGGTCTTACAGGCAAAACAGGAACCGTAGATGAGGCGGTTCAAGATTACACAACAAGAGCAAAATAAACTTATGATAAAGAATTTTAAAAAAAATATTGCACCGCTATTACTTTTTTGTATTACCTTGTTTCCATATTTCACTTTTGCCACAGTACCTGGAGATACTGTGGGCTTAAATCCAATGGGTTCAACCAAAACTCTAATGGAATTGGTAACAAAAGTTCTTGATGTTTTGATAAAAATAGGTATTCCACTAGCTGGGCTTGCTATTGCTTGGGCTGGCTGGATGTTCGTCAGTGCAAATGGTAAGGAGGGTGACGTAAAAAAAGCAAAAGACGCACTTCAATGGACTATGGTTGGAATCGGTGTTTTATTAGGAGCTAGTGCTATTGTAAATGTAATAGACAATACGATTAAAGGGTTAAAGTAAATTTACTTATGAAAAAATTCAATAAAATATTTTTATCAATATTTTTAGCACTAACTCCCTCGTTTGCTTTTGCTGTAAATTCATCGCTTGATTTTAGGGGGTTCTTAAAAAACATAATGGACCAGCTTGACCTTATTCCACAATTTATAATTGGATTAGCTGTGCTGTATCTTATGTTAAATATTTTTACCTATATTCAATCTGGCTCTGACCTTAAGAAACTAGAAGAAGCCACAAAAATGATAACATACAGCGTTATTGCAATTTTCATAATGATGTCTGTTTGGGGGCTTGTGCGTGTTCTTATTGGTACTTTTAATCTTGATAATGCACCGATTTCTCCAATTACAACTGACAATATAAATATATCTGCAGAATCTAATTATAACGCGCCAGGAACGGTAGGCGGGACAGCTTGGGAGCAACCCAAAAAGTAAATTTAGTTAAAAGTTTTTTAACAGGTCGAAGAAATTATAAAATATTATTAGAATTATTAATTAATTAATTATAAAATGAAAAAAATATTAGTTGGAGTTTTAGCGTTTGCACCTTTTTTAGTTTTTGCGGCAGAAAACATTGGTGATTTAACAAGCGCCATTAAGGCAATCGGCAATATAATAAACCAAGTTGTTCCTTTAATTTTTGCAGTAGCCACTCTTTATATGTTGTGGAACATCTTAAAGTTTATTGAAGCAGGAACAGCTGATGTGAAAGCAAAAGAGGGTGCTAGGGACCAAATTCTTTTTTCAGTTGTATTGCTTTTCGTTATGATGTCTATTTGGGGATTAGTGGGTGTTGTTAGTGGAACAATTCAATTTGATCAAAAAGATGCCCCTAAAACTGACTTTATTAAACCATTTTAAGTTAATACTTAGCAATATCGTTAAGGTAAAATATTAAAATGTTCAGTCCAAATTATCTATTAGCTCAGGTGGATTTTATAAAAAATGTAACAGATCAAATAATTAATCCAATTATTGTTTTTTTGCTTGCAATTTCTTTCTTTTATTTTATCTATGGTATATACGAATTCGTAGCCACTGGAGAATCAAAAAAGATCGAGGAGGGTAAGAAACACGTACTTTGGGGTTTGATTGGTCTGTTTATTATAGTCTCCATTTCTGGAATAATTGGACTTGTTCAAGGTACTGTTGATTCCTTATTGTTGTTAAAGTAATTTTACTTTAATTTTAAAAAGTCGAGCATTCATTTGCTCGGCTTTTTTATTTTGGGAATTATAAAAGGGGAGAATAAATAAATATTCTCCCCTTGATTCACTTCCTTTCAAGGTAGACCTTTGCACTGGCCCCCTCTCCATCTTCAATCGAGCCCGTAAGATAATTATCACCCTTACGGCTCATGTCCCACTTCCCAGTTTCCTTGGTTCCGATCTTTTTCCAGTTTCCAAGGTAAAAACCAGAAGCCATCATTTTCCCAAAGAATTCAAAGGTCACTCCTCCGTCTTTGAAAGAAAAAAAAAGACGATCGCCCCTGATTTCAATGGAATCGAGTTCTGTTGAAAAACCAGGGCTGTTTGTGTTCTTTCCATCCCTCCAGCCAAAGTACCACTTTTTCTCAACTGAAACGGGAGTGGTTGTTTTTGGTTGGGTCAACGATGTGGTTTTGCTTTGAATTAGGGCGATAATATCATCGCTCCAATAGAAGACCAAGCCACCAATCAGGAGTGCGACGAGAATTTTAAATGCCCAGTATTTTTTATCATTCCAAGCCTTCTCTTCTTCCTCCTTTTTCTTCTTTTCCGCCTCTTCCCGTTTTTTCTTATTCTCAGGGGTTTCGTTGGGAGGATCGGGGGGGGGAGGGGCAACAACTGCTGGCTTACTCCTCCACCACGCCAAAAGCAACACCCCAAACACAATCAGAACATGCCATAAACCTACTCCGGCCTTTTCTGCTTTCAAAAACAGATCAACAACAAACAGTTGAACATTATAGATGAAGTACCCTAATGCACTAAGCACAAGGATACTAATCCACAAAACCGGATCAGCTAGCCATTCCCTCTTCATGTCACTCTCCTTATTTTTTTTCTTTGAACATTTCCGCCAACTTGCTTAGGTCTAAATTGACGAAAGTACCATGTGTTTCCCCAAACCCCTTGGCAGCAGCAATCTCTGGTGGGGTACCACCGTAAGCCTTAACCCTGGCCTTATCTACCTCCACCTGAGCTAAGCCTTCAACTTTTTTTGCGATTGCTAAGTCTGTGATTGATTTAGCTTTTGCAATCGTTTCGATATCAAATATTTCAGCCTTAATCTTCGCTTCAGCTTTCGATCCTTCACCCTCTTTTTCTGCTACAAACTTTTTAGTCGTAGCACGAAACATCACTTCATCCATTGGCTTAACATCAACAAGACTAGCTCCAACTATTTCTAGTCCATATAACTCGAGAAGGGTTTTATTTCCAACACCAGCGTCATCTAGTGCCTTGATTGACTTTAAGAACTCAGAATTGGTTGTTTCTGTTTTCTCTTTCATAACGCTATCATAAGGTAAACTTACCACCCAATCCTTTACAGTAGCGTTAACTGAACCAAAAAAGTCTTTTAGCCAACCCTTTCCAACTAATAATCTTAGTTTTTGCACGTTGCGCACACGTATTATTATCTGACAAAGTAGCTTCATCTGAAACATGTCTGATGTGGTCATATCTGTTAACCACTCCGAATACGTGCCCTGTATCTTTGTATAAGGTGTATTTATTGCTCTTGCTTTAAGCACGCCATCTTTTATCTCGTTAAAATCAAACTCCTCTTTCATAACTCTTCCATAGAGACCAATCCAAGCAACACCCAAAAAAACTCGAAGAAACCAAGCGATAGGACCTTCGTATTTTTCTTTAGGATTTTTTGCTTTTTCGTGCAATATTCCAGTATCAGGGTCGAGGTAGAACTCATCGTTCGACATACCAAGAAACATAATAGCCGGGCCGTTCTCATTCAGTGTGATAACAACAACCCATCCAAAGGCAGGAATTGCACAAAAAAACCTTGGGTCACTTTCGGGATTTGACCATTCAGTGATTTTGTCGCCAATCTTATATACAACACAGACAAGGACTACTAAGACAAGAATCCAGCTAGCGATAAACATATCGAAACCTCCAATGGTTTTGTTTTTAAAGTACAGACTTACTTTTTATATCTTAGCACGATTACATGTGTCTGTCAAGGTTTTTTGCGGGGGCTTAGTTAAATAAGCAAGCAGGGGGTTAAGCAAAGAAAAAACGGCACCTTTTTGGGGTGCCGTTAGTCGAAGGAGGTTTTTATTCTTTGGTAGCAAGTATTTGCTCCAAGGTTCCGTTTGTTTGATCGCTGGATATGGTGTTTGATGAATTCCGAGATTTAGCTTCCTGATTTAATGCGATTAAAACCTCGGAAGCATTTTTCTCCATATCTTCTATAAAATTCGCCATTTTCTCTTTCTTGCTTTCGGTGTCAATTTTACAAGAGACCAAGTGAACCCCCTCAATTCCAACACCAAAACATTCAGTCAGATTTGATGTTCCGTTCAGATCCTCAATCAAACTAATAATTTCAATCATTTTGATTAGGGGATTCTTGGGAGCTGTTAAAATCATACCGCTTTCAATTTCTTGTTGAAGAATTTCGACATCCTCTGAGCTTGTTTCGTTCATATATTTTTGAACGATCTTTTGAGTTTTAAGGAAAATATTGGTAAGGTAATCGCCGTTATTATTAAAACCAAACACAGCCTTTTCTGCATTGCATATTTTAATATTTAGGACTGCTGTTAGGGACGTAATTTTCCCATCTTTTGTTTTTGACATTATTTCAAATGCATACCAAAAACGAAAATAGAGAAAATCAGTTTTTTCGTCTTTCGCGATTAATTCATAATCAGACTTTTTTGTCTTCTTTTCCCATTCATTCCATTTAAATCTAAATGAATAAATAAGATAAGAACAAAATCCAATCCAACAAACGCCGAATTTTTCTTGCAGGAAGCGTTCAAAAAAAGAAACACTATTCATTTCATTCTTTTGCTCCTCAGTCATGTCTGCAATTTCAACAATTTCACCTGTTTTTGGGTTTAACCAATGTCCAGGAAATTCACCAATAAATTTGAAAAATTTACCCCTGACCATTATTGCCATAATTTTACCAACCGGAATAATTGCAATAAACATCCGCTTGTTTTTTGCAAGGTCGTAGATATGCAAAAAAAACAAAAAACAAAAAAGAACCGGTGCGATGATATACAACACAACGTTCAGCAAAGCAAGAAAATTCATAGAAAAACTCCTTTGTGTTTATTTTATTTTCAAGGTGCAAAAGTTACGGGTATAGAATGACACAGCGAGGGGGGGAATGTCAAAAGGGGGGATTGGAGATAGGGGTAACTTGTCATTTTTAATAACAAGTTACCATTAGTGGAAGGACTCGGTCATGCATAAATTTGCTAACTCAAATTTTGCACGACCCTGACTCGACTCCCTTTCTTGCAGAAAGGGGCCCGTCTCCGTCTTTCTCGTCCTCTCCCGCGCAAAAACAAAATCGTCCCGATTTTCATCGGGACTCGTTTGTTTTTATGTGCGCGGGAGAGGACTCGAACCTCCATGCCTTGCGGCACTAGCTCCTAAGGCTAGCGTGTCTGCCATTTCACCACCCGCGCGTATGAATAGGGAATACGATAACAAAATTATATCTAATATGCAAAGTGGGGTTTAAAAATATATTTTAAGCAAGAAAAAACAGCACTGGTTAGGTGCTGTTGTCGTGAAGCCTGAAGCCCCACTATTTTTTCGGTTTCATCGCCGTCTCCATGCCGGCGAGGTAGATTCCGAACTGTTTCTGTGAGGGGAAATGAATCCCCTGGAAATCAACACTCCCATCAGGATTAAAAATTGGGGAAGTTGACTGAACGGTTGATTTGGCATAAGGGGCGAGTCTTGCCTCGAGCCTAACCTTACGTTCAGCATCACGAACAACTTTATTGTCCGCCTGACTCTCAACCTCAACCACAAAAGGCTCCTGAGACTTTAAATCTTTCATCGCCTCCTTTCTTTTTAACTCCTCAGCCTGTTCCTGCTGCATCTTTATATTCGCGCGATTCCTTTCGATATCGCGCTGATTTTGAGCTTTGGCTTCACGATCGCGTCGCTTTTGCTCATTTCGCTGGGAAATCTGGTCAACCACCGCGCCAATAACGACACCGGTAATCACTCTACTGGTGTCTGACTTGCCCTTAAACAAGTCACCGAAGCCACCAGCGATAAGAGGGGAAGCAGAAAAAACAATGGAGACGATAATTACTACTGCGATAAGGTTCTTCATAAGAACCTCCTTCTTTGAATTTTTAATGAAGATCTAGCTACCTTTGAAGTAGGACACTTAGTAAAATAAGTGTATGAAAAAAT
>CAZHDO010000002.1:0-118759 GCA_964531375.1 uncultured Candidatus Saccharibacteria bacterium | reverse complement strand
ATTTTTTCATACACTTATTTTACTAAGTGTCCTACTTCAAAGGTAGCTAGATCTTATGAAATGCGATAAGTGTGAAGGTGAGCTTTCCAAAGAGGCGAAATTTTGTCCCGGGTGCGGAGTAGAGACCAAACCAAAAATTGATTTTAAACCAACCCCTTGGACAAAAAGATTTGTTAATTTATTAATAGACTTTTTATGCATGGCATTGATTAGCTATCCTTTTTGGATTACATTTGGTGCAATTTTTTCTTTTATAGGAATGGATGTAGTTACAAATTTTATTATTGACATAGACAAAGTATCTGAAGGCAGAGGATCGGGTGTTGTTCTTTTGTTTTTTTATTATCTGTTTTTTGAATCTTTGTTTCAGAAGTCTCCAAGTAAGTTTATCACAAGGACAAAGGTTGTAACTTTTGAGGGTAAAAAGCCGAATTTTTCTACAATAGTGACCAGAACCATTTCCAGGGTTATACCCCTTGATGCACTGTCTTTTTTGGATAATTATTTTCCTGTGGGGTGGCACGATAAATTTTCAAAAACAATTGTTGTTCCTGATTCTTTTTCTGCCGATGATGTAAAAAAAATAAATATTGATGAATTTACAAAAAATCTTAGCTCAAGTTTTGTTGGAAAGGTGATTAAATTACTATTACTCATAGCCCTAATGGGAATTATCTCAAGTATAATAATTGTTTCGTTGAATCCCGCAAGTAAGTAATGACCTACCCCACTCCCAGGGTTTCTGTGTTAGCGCCGTGCGAGAACCATATAAACGTATTTAGCCTGAAGTGGCGAGTTCTTTACCCCGCCCCGCAAAGTAGAGAAAATTGGGGTAGTTGTGGGAAAGCTCCGGGCGGGGTTTCGTGTGTATTGATAACCACATTTTCTCTAAAAATATGGTACTATATAAAAAATAAATGATAACCCAATGGACACAATAACCTCTGCCGTTGCATACCTAATAACTAAAAATTTTTTAAAAGATAAAGAAAAAAATACTTCTTTTGATTATTTAAATATATTCATTGATGAGTGGATTGAAAAGGACTGGAATAAAACAGAAAAAAATATTACCGAAGAAGCAAATAAAATATATCCAATCACTCAAAAAAATCCCAGCCAAGATGATTTTTTAAAAATTCTCTATAAAAGATTTGAATATCAGCAAAAACGAGAAAAACAAGAAGAGGAAAAAATAATACTAAAGTACAAATTATCTCAAGAAAAATGGCAGAAAATAAAAAACATAAGTCTCGCAAAAAAACGCAACGAATACGAAACAAAATACAGAGAATTGGGAGCTTTTAAAAAACGGGAATCAATTATAAAAACAGTCCTGGCTCACTTTTTTGCCACAGTGGTTTCATTTTATATTTTAACGGCTCTCTATAATATCGTCTTCGGACTTCTACTAATAATTTTAAATATTAATTCTGAAATTGTATATAAAATATTATTTGATTATGGAGGAATTGTATACGCACCAGCCACATCGTGGATAAGTGTAAAATATTCGATTAATAACATTATAAAAGACGATTATTTGTTTAATTATAAAAAAATAACTATTTACTCAACAATTATTGTTTGTCTTTTCTTTAGTTACTTTTTATATCCTTTTAAAAATGCCTTATCAAATTATACGTTCTTACTCTCTACTGCGATCTTTTACTTTTCAAGCTTGAAATATATGAAGAATTTAGCGTCGACACAAAATAAGTAATAAATATTTCTAAACACGTTTCTATTCATCCCTCACCTTTTCTCGTCCCTTATCCCCACCTCCCCATTGACATTATTTTCTTTTATGAACATAATGAATTTACAAAAACCTGTACTCCGAACTGTTACCGGACGGTAGCGTGACTAGAGCTTCTAGTCTAGGACCGTGGTTGAAGATAGCCCTTTCGGGGGCTATTTTTTGTTCATATAAACTTCATTTAAACTTCCATTCATCTTCGATAAGCTTTTTAATTAAATTCTTAAAAGAGATGTCACCTTCGTAAAACTTCCTTATCGCACCCGCAACCATATCAGCCATCTGAATAGGAATACTACTCTTTGAATCTACGAATTTTAAATCACTTAAAATACACTTTTCTTTATTATTTAATTCTCTTCTTAAATAGGATGAAAAGCTTCTTTTAAACTCCCTATCCCCGCTTCCATCTATTTTAACTTTGGTATTAAGAATAGTTTTTCCTCCATATTTCAAAACCTGCTTAACAAAATAACTATAAAAAGATTTTTTATCTACTTTTAAATCTCTGCTTCTAATAATCTTCTTCTCAACAACTAGGGCTCTTATTTTAAAATCAAATCCCCTTATCGTTTTAAGAAATTTTTCTTTAACAACATCTTTGGACTTGGAAAACTTAAACTCCATATTGTCAGGAAATTTTAAATCCCTCCTAAGTTCCTTGACAGCAAGCGATGCTTTTTCTATCTCTAAATTATCTTTAAAAATAAGTAGAGCGATAACGAAAAAATCACTAGAACCTTTGTCTATTTTAAATCCAGAATCACCTGACTCATCTATAAAAACATAAGTAGCCATAACAAAAAGGCTATCACAAATACAAAAACAACGCTAAATTTGTCTGTGGATTACCTAAAATACACTGCTATTTTTCTATTTAATTCATTAATAAACCCAAAAAAACATTAATATAATTAAACCACATATTGTTAAAATTATCCGAGAAGACAGATTGATTAATAAACATAAAAAATACAATGTCAAAAGAAAAATATCCTACGCAACCGCTAAAAAATATTAAACAACCAGAATCAAGTCACAATGAACTGGAAAACTTTCGAAACGAACTTAAACCAATATTCAACGAGCGTTTTATAACATACGGACATGGAACTCAACCAGAATTTGCAGAAAATATTTTAAAAGAAGGGTTATATGCAAAACAAGACAATATTCTAACGACCGCCATCGGTCTTGATAACACAGAAGAGGGTTTGAGGGAAATACTTAACTGGAAGCATCTCGGTGCCAAGGCGATTATCGTATTAATGTTTCCAGCGGGTAAAATCACAAACGAAAAGCAAATCTGGGAGGAAAATAAAAATATAAGTAGCTCTTATGATAACAGCTACTTTATTCCTACAAAGTTTATTAAAGGGTATATAGACGTTGATTCTAAAAAATTAATTTTAAATGATAAATTTGAAGAAAATCCAATCATAAAAGAATTTAAACCACTCACTCAAGATAGCTTATCAACAAACAAAAAAAGAGAAAAGATTGAGATTGTGACATTGGATGATTCAGATTCTGGTGTTGTCGTCTTTTAACTTCTCAAGAAAGAATGATTTATAAATACAAAAGCCTCGTGCAATAAATGCCACGAGGCTTACTTCTTTCACGCAAGGCGTTTTTTTCTCTTTTCACAGCACGCCTCCGTGAATTTTTTTGACCTCCTGTCAAAACTCACCTCTTTCGTGTAACCGTTTTTAGGATGAGGGATCGCCTCAAACTGCTCCTCCGTCCAACCGAGAAGGATTTTCAAAAGAATACCCATCTCAAGTCCATGAGTTATAACTACGATCAGCTCGTCAGAGGACGAAAACAAAAGATCCAATTCGAGCTTTTTAACAAAGACAGCAAAGCGAAATAACAATTCTGCGCCACTCTCTCCTCCTGGAAAGCAGTAGCGAAGGATGCCAATACTACGACGCTCCCTTTCTATTACTTCCCGATTAAAGATAGTCGTATCCCCCCAGTTCTGTTTTTCAATCAATGGTTCTACCGCGAAGGAGCTTTTAATGTCAAACGGTAATTCGGAGGCCATAATCTCGGCGGTTTCAAAAACTCGTCTACCTGGCGATAATATAAACCGCAGATGACGCAAACCATCCTTTTTTATACCACTCCCCATTTTCAAGGCTTGTAATCGGCCTCTGTCGCTCAAGGGCATATGCCTATCAGCGACGCGCTCGTACGCGGTCTTGTCCACATCCTCCAAGGATTCCGCGTGTCGGACAACCAAGAACCTCACCTTGTGTCTTTGCATATTTTGCCCCTTTTAAACACCCTCACACCTGTAAAAGATCAGACTAATTAATACGTTACACTAGACCACTTTAGTAGTCAAACACAAAAAATTGTGCGAAATTAATAAAAAAACTGCCCAATTTGGGCAGTTAGACAAAAAACCTCTTAGTAAGGTTTGGAATGGGTAGATTCCCACTCTTTTAGATCGGTAACATGTTTCCAGAGATGAAAACCAATACTGTACTGCAACCACATATTACCATCGTTCGGACATATATGACGCATGTCGTCCTTACTTCCACCAAGGGGCATAGCTGGCCTCACATCGCAACTATGACTCAGGCTTTTACAATTACCGCATTTTTGATATTGGCCATTTTTATTACTTTTCATAAGTTTCTCCGACTGGATTATTTTTCAAAAAACTATTTTAATTCGATAAGAATAATACACTGATTAAATTACTTATACAAGATTCTTTTTTTCCTTTCACGACCTCATAAATAATGCTAAAATAGAAACAATCTTTTTATCAATAATTAATTTAAAAATATGGAAAATAAATGTACAAAGTGCAAAGAATTGCCACCAAAGAATCTACAAAAAGGCCACGGCACAGACTCTCATGGACACTGCCAAAACTGTGCAAGAATAGTTGCCCCAAGAGCCTCAAATAAATCAATGAAAGAAAAAAGAAAGTAAGACACCTAAACCTAAACCATAAATAAAAAACGAGACCATTTGGCCTCGCTTTTTATTTTATTTCTTTCCCTTTTTAACTCTTCTTGAGACTATAAATATATTTGAATATTTCTTTAATTTTCTTGTCTTGTGACCTCCTGTAACCTTACCAGTTCTTGTCTTTGGTCTCTTTGTTCCTCTGCCCTGTCTTCCTTCTCCTCCACCGTATGGGTGGTCGCAAGGGTTCTTGGCTGTACCTCTAACAGTTGGCCTAATACCGAGCCATCTTGTTCTACCAGCCTTTCCAGAGCTTACTAAGTTATGTTCTTCATTTGATACGATTCCGATACAAGCATAACATCTCTCGTCTAATTTTCTGACTTCTGATGAAGGCATTTTTATGTTTACATAACCAGCATCATTGGACATAACTTCCGCATAATTTCCTGCCGATCTTACAAGCTTAGAACCACCATTTGGCTTAAATTCAACGTTGTATACAAAAGTACCAACTGGAATATTCTTAAGCATCATTCTATTGCCTGGCTTTATATCAGTCTTCTCAGCTACTGAAAAAACGTCACCCACTGTCATATTCTTAGGAACAACAACATATCTTCTTTCTCCATCGTTATAAAGAGCGAGAGAAATAAATGATGATCTAAATGGATCGTACTCAACAGTCTCTATCTTTGCAGGAATGTTTTTCTTATCGTAAATAAAATCAACCATTCGGTAAACTTTCTTGTGTCCACCTCCTTTATGGTTTGTGGTGATTCTTCCATCACCATTTCTACCCATATCCCTCTTAAATCCTGTTGTAAGAGCCTTGAATGGTTTTGAAACGGTCAAGAACTTCTCAAACGATACTGTTTGAAGTTGTCTTCTTGATGGGGTTGTTGGTTTATATGATTTCATGATTTTTTGAGATTTCTATAAAGTAATTATATAAAATCTATTTTATCTCCCTTTTTCAAATAGACGACCGCTTTCTTCATTCCTGATTTTACCCCCCTCTTTCCTCTTACAAAAACGTCTTTCGATGGTAAATTTATAATGTTAACCTTAACTGGAGTAACTTTATATGATTCTTTTATTGCTTTCTTGATCTCATTCTTGTTTGTTTCTGGTGCGACAACGAAAGTGTAAGCAGGATTTGTCTTAGCTGAATTCATAGAAGTCTTCTCTGTAATGTGAAGTTTCTTTAAAGTCAAAATTCTTCTATTTTTTTCGATTATTTTAGACATATATTTGAATTAAGCTCTCGCTGACAAAACCTTTAAACTCTCTTCTGGGTTTGAAATAACCACATATTTGTAGCTAGCAACAGAAAGAGGATCCATATTTCTTACATCTTCGACAGCAACAGTATTGATATTTCTAAAACTCTTTAAAGTGTTGTCGTTTTGTTTTGGAAGATAAACAAAAGCTCTATTTCCGCCTTTGTAATTTAATCTCTCGTATCCTTTAATACCAGAAAGATTCTTCAAAAAATCAACAGCTTTCTTTGTCTTTATATCATCCATTAAAAGACTGTCAACAAACAAAACTTCACCATCCTTAAATTTAGCAGACAAAAGTGTAAATAATGCCTTATTTCTAGCCTTCTTATTAACCTTTCTGTCATAAACCTTCTCAGCCTTAGGACCATGAGCAGCACCTCCTCCAACCCAAAGTGGAGATCTAATAGAACCGTGTCTTGCTCTACCTGTACCTTTTTGTTTCCAAGGTTTTTTACCACCTCCGCGAACATCTCCTCTACCCTTAGCATCAGCTGTTCCTGCTCTTGCTGAAGACCTCATTGAATTAAGTGTCTGACTTACCAAGTCGGCGTTCCATGACAATCCAAAAATATTCTCTGGTAATTTCACAGATCCACTAACTTCTCCTTTATTGTTATAAATTTTTGCTTCCATGGTTTTTATTTAGAAATTTCAACAAGCGTTCCTCTTCTTCCTGGAACAGCTCCCTTTATAAGAACAATATTGCTTGCTGTATCAACCTTCATTACAGTAAGTCCTCTTGATGTAACCCTATCTCCGCCCATTCTTCCGGCCATTCTCATTCCTTTTGGAACCTTATTTCTAAGACCGCCACCAATTGATCCTGGTGCGTGTTCACTGTGTTTCTGTCCGTGTGATCTTGGCTGTCCTTTGAAACCATGTCGCTTGATTACGCTCTGAAAACCCTTTCCTTTCGAAACAGAGCTGATTGTAACCTTCTCGCCTTCCTTTAAAACACTAGCATCAACAACATCTCCAACCTTAAGAGTATTTTTCTCACCCTCTTTTAGTCTGCATTCCTTGGTATGTCTAAAACCAACAGCACTTGCGCCCAAAACTTTGGCCATTTTGCCCCTTGCTGGCTTATCAATCTTATTTAGAGAAGTTGTGTCGTAACCGAACTGAATAGCGTCATAGCCGTCAGTTTTGACGTCTTTGAGCTGTGTTACAGTCACTGGTCCGACAGATACGATAGTAACAGGGTGACATTTCCCGTTATCATCAAAAATCTGCGTCATATTTTGTTTTTTTCCGAGTATATACATTTTATTTATGGGTTTTACGAAGGTTGTTGGAATAATACTTTAAGTATTTCTTCACCACCTTATCAATTAATTTAGACCATCTTTACATCTACACTTACACCAGATGGAAGGTTGAGATTTGTTAGTGCCTCAACAATCTTTGGTGAAGGGTTCAAGATATCGACTAATCTTCTGTGAATTCTCATTTCAAACTGCTCTCTAGAATTCTTATCGATAAATGAACTTCTGTTTACTGTGTACTTCTTAATCTCTGTTGGAAGAGGAACTGGACCTCGTAAAGTTGCATCATACCTCATTGCGGTATCGACGATTTGCTTTACACTCTGATCGAGAACCTTATTTTCATAAGCGGCAACCTTAATTCTTATCATCGGTTCACCATTAGAACGACTCGCATCAGCGGAACCAGCGCGAGTTGTGGCCACTTTCTTTACAACAGCAGCCTTCACGACTGTTTTTGTATCATCAGTAGCTACAGTCTTCTTTACTCTTGGTTTAACAACTTTTGCGGTATTTGATTTTGGGGTTACCTTCTCTTCCATCTTATTTATTTAGTTAATTATTTGATTATCTTTGTGACAAATCCAGCACCAACTGTCTTACCACCCTCTCTAATCGCGAACTTACCCTTCTCTTCCAATGCGATAGGAGCTACAAGCTTAACTGTAAGGTTTATAGTATCGCCTGGCATTACCATTTCTGTTCCTGCTGGCAATGTTACATCACCTGTAACGTCAGTTGTTCTTACGTAGAACTGTGGCTTGTATCCGTTAAAGAATGGAGTGTGTCTTCCACCTTCTTCTTTCTTCAAGATGTAAACTTCGCATTCAAAATCTGTGTGTGGCTTTACAGAACCAGCTTTACAGAGAACTTGTCCTCTTGTAACGTCATCTTTCTTTAATCCTCTCAAGAGTAAACCAGCGTTGTCTCCAGCCATACCCTGATCAAGTGACTTATTGAACATTTCAATACCTGTCACAGCTGTCTTTATTGTATCTTTCAAACCAACAACTTCGATTTCATCTCCGAGTTTGATTGTACCTCTTTCGATTCTTCCAGTAACAACTGTTCCTCTTCCTTCAATTGAGAAAACATCTTCAACAGCCATAAGGAATGGTTTGTCGAGCTCTCTTAATGGTTCAGGAATATATTCATCCAAAGCCTTAGCAAGATCTAAAATCTTCTGTGCCCATGGATCATCGAGTGATGTAGCTTCAAGACCCTTAAGACCAGATCCTCTTATAACAGGACACTTGTCATCAAATCCTCTCTTCTTTAGTTCTTCTCTTACTTCGTCTTCAACAAGGTCAATCAATTCAGGGTCATCAACCATGTCAACTTTATTTAAGAAAACAATCAATTTAGGAACACCGATCTGACTTGCGAGAAGAATGTGCTCTTTTGTTTGAGGCATAACACCGTCAGTAGCAGCAATAACCAAAATAGCGCCGTCCATTTGAGCTGCACCAGTGATCATGTTCTTGATGTAGTCAGCGTGACCAGGAGCATCAATGTGAGCATAGTGTCTCTTTGGTGTTTCGTATTCTGAGTGGTGAAGAGCAATAGTAATACCTCTCTCTCTTTCCTCAGGAGCATTATCAATCTGATCAATACCTTCCTCTCTTGCGCCGTAACCCTGGGCCTTTGCAAGATTTAATACGTGCAAAATACCGGCTGTTAAAGTCGTCTTGCCGTGGTCAACGTGGCCAATTGTACCTACGTTAACGTGTGGCTTGGTTCTTGAAAATGTTCCTGCCATAGTTTTTGATAAATTAACTTCTATTTCGCTCAGTTGAACGAAAAATTAATAATAAATTCTTTTTAAAACACTAAAAACGATAAAAAACACATGTAACGGATATACTAACAAAACCATAAGTAAAGTCAACCCCTTTAAGGTTTCATGGCTATAAATATACAGAGGTTATAGCAAAACATTCAAAATCACATTCACCGTGCTCAAAACAACGCTAAAAAGTATCGCCCAAACAAAGTTAGAAACTGAAAAACCTGGCACAATAAAAGCTGTTATCTCTACAATTATCGCATTTACCACAAAAGTGAACAAACCAAGACTCAAAATATTCACTGGCAAGGTCAATAAAAGCAACAGTGGTTTAACAAGCACATTCAATGCACCAAGAATTATCGCGACAACGACTGCAACAAGAAAACCCGACATCTTTATTCCTCTTGAAAGAATATATGAAGTAATAAAAACAGCGACGGATTTAATAACGAGCTCTGTAATCATAAAATAATATTAACTTGTAATTTAAGCATTATATCAAAATTTGAAGAATATAAGAATAAGAAAAACCCCCTAAGATCTAGGGGGTCGAAAATTTACGCCAAAAGCCAAAAGAGTCAGTCAAACCCAGAAACTACATAATGCGAGAAAGGACAACACATCCAGCACACCACCTACGTGATTTTGAGGTATTGTAAGCACTCAAAAACCAACCGTCGTTGTACCAATGCATGTCAATAATGTAAAAAACCTTATTTACACTCAAAACACAAAAAACATAATTGTGAAGCTTGGAAAGAAGACCTGATTTTGCAAAATAAAAAACAGCGGAGAGGTCAATATCAACGAGTCTTATTTCTGGCTTAAAAAAATCACTACTTTGAACATCTCGACGGAGCCTGTCAAAAGACACTCGGTATCCCTCACGTTGACCAACCACCTGTTGAGAAAATTGTTCCTTAAAGTCAGTATTAAAGCAAGAGATAATACCTTTCTCTTTCTTAATATCAAACTCCCCAACAAGAGCAGGTGCAAGAATATCAAAATCACCAATCTTCAAAACACCCTCTGAGTCAACAATCGAAGCCTGCCCTCGGAGTACCTGAAGCGCACCGGCCAAAAAATCCCCCTTGCTAATCTCTTTGATTTCAGCTTCGGTGTATCCCGCACGCCGAAACGCCATCTTCAATTCATTAGCAAGCCCGACATCAAGCATGAGACCTTCGTTTCTCATAAAACAACTCCTTTTGAGACATGTTCACGATGAACGGCGTCTCCACGACGCTGTTGGGCTAAGGCCAATCCTTTCGCCACAGCATTGTTAAAAAACTATTACGCAAACAATATTGCAAAGTTATGAAATTATGTCAAACAAACCTTTTATAATTTTAAACCGAGTGAGTCTTAATTAAAATAATAAAGCCACCTAAAACATAGGTGGCTTTTACCTCACTTTCCACGAATTCCGCAAACCAACATGAATGGTGAGATACAGGATACACCGCTGTGAATTTCCTCTACCCCAACGAAATATCCGCCCTTTTCAGGATCCCATACAACAGACATCGTCACTCCGAGAGAAGCACTGTGAGATTTCACAAAAAATACACTACAATACTTCTTGTTGAACAATTTATTTTTCAAAATAAAGGAAACCGCAGGGAGATCCAAATACCCTACCTCTTCAATCAAATCGTCAACCGCACAAAACGTCTTAGGTCTGAAAATTTTTACTTTGAAACCTTCCCGGGGCAAAGGAACAGGAAAACTAAAAAACTGAAATCCATTCCTAATTCCCGAAACACCTTCCAACAATAAGGGGTGAAGCCTATTGAACTCAGTCAAAATTCCAGTCAAAGCTGGCACCTCAATGCTTTTCATAAATCTTCTCCTTTTTTCAATTTACAATCTTCGTTAATTGTACACCTATTTATGATACTTGTCAAGTCTATCTCTTTTTAAACAGCCTTGCTACAAATATAGTATGAAATTACAACGTTTTTTTGGGAAATTTGATTTTAGGAATAAAGAAGTTGAATCTTCGGACTATGAACTTATTAATCAAATAAAGAATGTTTTTAGGTACCAGCGTGGCGCTGAGGTGCTTTTATTAGATGGTCTTGGAAAAGAAGCACTTGGTGAAATCAGAAAAATTGATAGCGATATTGTTGTTTTTGAAATCAAAAAAGTAACTGAAAATGAAAATATAACTAAAAATAAAGTGGCGCTTTATTGTTCTATTCTTAAAAAAGAAAACTTTGAGCTCGTGACCCAGAAAGCAACAGAAATTGGTGTTTCAGAAATATACCCACTACTCTCAGCAAGAACACTTAAACAAAATATAAAAGAAGATAGGATGCTTAAAATAATAAAAGAAGCTTCAGAGCAATCAGAACGAGGAACAATTCCTGTGCTCCATTCCCCTGTTGAGTTTAGATATGCGATAAAAAATACAAACAAAAATGATTTGAATTTATTTTTCGATCATTCGGGACAAAATATTTCCGAAATAAAAAATACTGAAAACAAAAAAATAAATATTTTCATTGGGCCTGAGGGTGGCTGGGAAGAATACGAAAGAGAGTCTGCAAAAGAAAATAATTTTAAAATAGTTTCTCTTGGCAAATTAAACCTTCGAGGCGAAACAGCTGCAATTGTTGCATCTTACTTAGCCTGCGGTCTTTAAGAGAACAAACAAAAAAGCCACCAAGGGGTGGCTCAAAACTCTTTTTTATCGACAATTCTACTCAACAACTTCGCACGAACATTCGCCCTTTTGAACAAGAACATTTGGTTTGAAACTTTTATCGTCCCAAACTATCGTCAATCTTTGTTCTTCATAGTTGATGTGACTAACAGTTCCGAGTGTCATACCACCAACACTCTTCACCCGCACACCAACCATAATATTTTCCCATGGCAAATGGCGAAGCTGCTTCCCCAACGACAATCTTCTGTTACCCATGACGCCTCCAGTGCCAAAAATTTAAAGGTCCAAATTCCAAATAAGATTATCAGAATTTAGCAAAAAAATCAAAACAAAAACCGCCCATTAAGGAGCGGTTTTTGTTTTATAATTTATTTTTTACCAGCTACGATCGCAGCTTCGACGTTCTTTGGAACAATTTCGTATCTATCAAATTCCATCGTAAAGCTTGCTCTTCCTTCTGACATAGATCTCAAAGTTGTAACATATCCAAACATTTCAGATAGAGGCACCTTAGCTCTAATTACTTTAACTCCAAACCTATCTTCCATTCCTTCAATCTGACCTCTTCTTCCATTTAGGTTTCCAGTTATATCACCCATGAATTTTTCTGGAGTTGTAACTTCGACCTTCATGATTGGTTCAAGAATAACCGGTCCAGCTTTTTTACATGCGTCCTGGAATGCCATAGAACCTGCTAATTTGAAAGCCATTTCTGAAGAGTCTACATCGTGTGAAGAACCGAAAGTAAGTTCTGTTGAAACATCAACGATTGGAAAACCAGCAACAATACCTTTTCCAAGAGCCTCTCGAACACCCTTCTCAACGGCAGGAATAAATTCTTGTGGAATAACACCTCCTTTAATTGAGTTAATAAATTCAAAGTGGTCGTCTCTTTTAACATTCTTAGGAATCTTTGCACCTTCTTCAAGTGGCTTAAGTGGTCTTACAGAAAGCACGGCGTGACCGTATTGTCCCTTTCCTCCAGACTGCTTGATGTATTTATTTTCAGCTTCTGCTTCTCTTGTAATCGTCTCTCTGTATGCAACTTGTGGTTTACCGGTATTTGCGTTCACTCCGAATTCTCTCTTCATTCTATCTACGAGAATTTCAAGGTGAAGCTCGCCCATACCTGCAATAATTGTCTCAAGGGTTTCTTCATCTGTCTTTATCTTGAATGTTGGATCTTCGTCAGAAAGTCTCTTGAGAGCAAATGACATCTTTTCTTGGTCGGCTTTTGTCTTTGGCTCAATCTTTAATTCAACAACAGGATTTGGGAAAACAATTCTATTCAAAACGATTGGCTTATCCTCATCACAAAGAGTATCTGAAGTCTTTGTATCTTTAAGACCCACCATTGCTGCGATTTCTCCAGCAAAAACCTGCTGTATTTCTTCTCTGTCATTTGCGAACATTCTTAAAATACGTCCGACTCTTTCTCTTGTACCCTTTGTAACGTTATAAACATATGATCCAGCGGCAATGGAACCTGAATACACTCTAAAGTATGTAAGCTGTCCTACGTATGGATCTGACTGTAATTTGAAAGCCATGGCAGCAAAAGGCTCAGCATCAGAAGCTTTTCTTTCCATCTCAGCGTTGGTCACAGGATCAAAACCTTTTACAGATGGAATATCTAATGGGGATGGCAAGAAATCAATAACAGCATCCAAAACAAGCTGAACTCCTTTGTTCTTCAAAGCAGAACCGCAGAAAAGTGGGAATAATTTATTAGCAATAACCTCCCTTCTGACAATCCTCTTAATGTCATCTACAGAAATTTCTTTTCCTTCTAGATAATCTGCCATTAACTTATCATCATGCTCTACTATTCTCTCGACAGTATCTGCTCTAACAGCTTTTGCATTCTCCAAAAGTTCTGCAGGGATTTCTTTCTCAATAACTTTATTTCCCATTTCACCCTCGAAATAGAAAGCCTTCATTTTGATAAGGTCAATAACTCCTTCGTGATTTTCTTCCTGACCAATTGGAAGTTGCATTCTCACGCAGTTCTTATTTAATCTTTCGATAATTGTTTTGTAGCAGTGATCAAAAGAGGCACCCATTCTATCCATTTTGTTTGCAAAACAGATCCTTGGAACCTTGTATTTATCAGCTTGTCTCCAAACTGTTTCAGACTGAGCTTCAACACCAGCAACACCGTCGAAAACTACAACACCTCCATCGAGAACCTTTAATGACCTTTCCACTTCTGCAGTGAAGTCAACGTGACCAGGTGTATCAATAACGTTAAACTGACATCTCTTTGAGTTATCATTAACGGGCATATATGTTGGACTCCAAAAAGCGGTAATAGCAGCTGAAGTAATCGTAATTCCTCTTTCTTTTTCCTGTTCCATCCAATCAGTAGTAGTCTCTCCTTCGTGAACTTCGCCTATCTTATGTTTTCTACCTGTATAGTACAAAACTCTTTCTGAAGTCGTGGTCTTGCCGGCATCGATATGGGCAATGATTCCAAAATTTCTTACTTTTTCAATAGACGATAGACGTTCCATAGTTATTTAATTACAAATTATTAATACAAATTATATTTAAAAGTTTTATATCACAACCCCAACTCAAGATTATCTGATAGATTATACCAAATCGGCCAAAGAGTAAATAATATTTCAAAATTCAAAATCCCGACCAAGTAAGTCGGGATTTAAATTACCAAGCAAAGTGTGCGAATGCACGGTTGGCTTCTGCCATCTTGTGAGTATTCTCTCTCTTCTTGAAAGCCTCACCTTCATTCTTGCTAGCCAAAATTAATTCATCAGCAAGTTTCTTTGCCATAGGCTGGCCTTTCTTACCTCTTGCGGAAAGAATTATCCATCTC
Organism: uncultured Candidatus Saccharibacteria bacterium; assembly: GCA_964531375.1. Lineage (GTDB taxonomy): Bacteria > Patescibacteriota > Minisyncoccia > Phycocordibacterales > UBA12445 > UBA12445. Next base: position 104,225 of record CAZHDO010000002.1, on the reverse strand, counting down.
ATAGCGAGAGCCATTCTTCTATTTGGCTTAACTTCTCGAGGAACCTGGTATGTAGCACCTCCAATTCTTCTTGATCTTACTTCTGTAAGAGGACCAACGTTGTTTAAAGCTAATTCAAAAATCTCAATAGGCTTATCTGTCTTAAGTTTTTCTCCTATTTCTTTAACAGCATCATGAACAACCGTTCTGGCGACGTTTTTCTTTCCCTCAACCATAATGTAGTTTATGAATTTAGACAGGGTCGTAGACTCGTAAACAGAATCTGGCTTTATTGGTTTTCTTGCTTTTTGTTTTCTTCTCATTTTTTATTTGGTCGATAGTATTGATTATTTTTATACTATATACATATACTAAATACTAATTTTTTGCCTTTGGTCTCTTCATTCCATACTTACTTCTTCCTTGCCTTCTTGTTTCAACCCCTGAACAGTCAAGCTTTCCTCTAACAATGTGGTAACGAACACCAGGAAGATCTTTAACCTTTCCTCCTCTAATTACAACAACAGAGTGTTCCTGTAAATTGTGTCCGATTCCTGGAATATATGCGGTTACTTCTAGACCGTTTGTAAGTCTTACTCTGGCAATTTTTCTCAAAGCTGAGTTAGGCTTCTTTGGAGTGGTTGTCTTAACAACAGTACAAACTCCTCTCTTAAATGGAGATGGATAAAAAACTGGGCGATTCTTTTTTGCATTGAATCCCCTTGCTAAAGCGACAGTTCTAGATCTCTTATTAACTGTCTTTCTGGCTTTTCTAACTAATTGATTTATTGTTGACATATCGTAGGCGATAATATAACAGGTTGGTAAAAAAATGCAAGTACTGGTGGTGTTTTTCTAGCTAAAAATACAAATTATTTTTAAGTTATTATGAAATTAATAACAAAATTAATGACCGGTTCGATAATTATTCCCCAAATAAAGAAAATAAAAATAAAGAAAAAGATAAACTGATTCCTTTCAAGAAAGGCTTCGACCATTCTATGTTTATATGAAAGCGTGGCGAATAATATCTTTGAACCGTCAAATGGCGGAATTGGAACGAGATTAAAGCAGGCCAGCACCACATTGATGATTACAATGTAAACAAGCAAGCTAATTACCTCAAGAGGAACTAAACCGTTTAAAATTTTGAGCTTTACAATCAAACCAAAGATAAAAGCGATAAATAAATTCATCACTGGACCAGCGAAAGCCACAGCGGCAATCGCCTTATCCCCTCCTCGCAGATTATATGAATTAAAAGGAACAGGTTTAGCCCAACCAAAAGTGAAACCAGTTAAAGAAGTGAGGAACGGAACTATTACTGAACCAAAAGGGTCGATATGTTTAAGTGGATTCAAGGTAAGTCGCCCCGCGAGTCTGGCAGTAGGATCACCTAAAATATCGGCCATATAACCATGAGACACTTCGTGTGCAATTACAGACACAATAAGTATGGCTACTGAAAAAATTGGATTAATTTGATCTAACATATTTATAATTATACCCCAAGGGGTTGTCAATTCAACAGCCTTATGCTAGCATAAACCCAATTAATATAAAAATCATATGGCTAAAACTTGTCCAATTTGCGAGAGAGGAGGAATTATGGGTGGAGGATATTCCAACCGAACGCGTGCTGAAAAATACAATCCAACAGGAGTTGTCAGAAAAAGCATCAACCTTCAGTGGGCTCCAAAACTAGGAGGAGGAAGAATGAAGATCTGCACAAGATGTATTAAAGGAAAAAAACACCTAGAAAAATAATATTTAAAAAGATCCGCACAATGCGGGTCTTTTGATATATATCAACACAACCCATGTCTAATATTTTTATAAAATTGACTTTTGTTTCTGGCCTGAGGAAAATAGTGCTAGACGAAATCAAAAAGTATCCTGAATTTCGAGTTGTTGAAGAAGGAGAAGCGGAAATTTATCTTGAGCTTGTTTCTAATCTTAAAATTATTTATGACCTAAGAAGTATCATAAATGTCTATTTGGTAAAACGAGACAACAAACTAAACCCTCACTTTGTATCCAAACACAAGTCAACGCTGGAAGAACTTATTACTATTGTCTTAAAAGAAAGTGGCGAAAAATTCAATACCTTCAAACTTAGCTGTGCTGGGCCAGAATCTCAAGAAGTTCACGAAATTAAAAATTTTATAATCAATACATATAAACTAGCAGAGACGGAGGTTGCGGATATGGAAATATTTATTGGCAAGCAAGATGATCTATGGGAAATCGGCGTACGCCTAACCCAAAGACCACTATCTCTACGAAAATACAAAATAGAAAACATCAAAGGGGGCCTTAACCCCACCATTGCCTACGCAATGAACACTTTTTGCGATTTCAACCACACAGAATCGTATCTAAATATTTTTTCTGGAAGTGGAACATTGCTTATTGAAGCGGGACTTTCTAACTCAAAGATAAAACTTGTTGGTTTTGATATTAACGGGAAAAGCAATGCCATGGCAGTACAAAATATCAAAAAAGCTGGCCTAATAAAATCGATACAACTAAAAACGGCAGATGTTTTAAATAATCCAGACTTAGGAAAATTTAATGTTATCACTTCCGATCTGCCGTTTGGTATGCAAATTTCAAAAGGCGAAGACCTAGAAAAACTATACAAACATTTTATAAACTACTGCGAAGAAATTATAAACCCAATGGGTACTTTAATTGCATACACCACAGAACACAAACTTTTAAACAAAATACTTATCCAGTCAAAATTTAGTATAATAAAAACCCTAGAGCTTAAAATATCCACGATAACAAACGCATATATCTATCCAAAAATTTTTGTGTGTAAAAATATTTAGAAATTTTTATTCTATTCATCCCGAAGGTCCTCATACCAAAAAACAAACTCAATTTTTTATAAAAAGGGCCGGCTAAATTTATAATTTAACCGGCCGAAAGCTGGAGTATCAGCCCAGACTATTGCAAAAACAATACCCCTTTCCACTACAAAACTTGCAAACACCAATCATTCTGTGCGGAAAGAAGCCACCAGAAGCTTTTGGCTCGTTATTCCACTTACCACAAGCCCAGCATCGACACTCTCCCTCTCCCTTGCAATGCTCACACCTTTGAGTTTCTACCCTCTGAATTACGGATTTAGTATCCATACCCGACCCCCTCTTTTTATATTATTCTATACACGACAAAGACCTTCTCAATCAGTCAGTAAACCTCTCTAAAATAGAGATTATGAAAAATTTTAAAAAAGTCAATGATATTTCTATTTTTTAATAGAAATATTTTCACCGTCGCTGAGCATTGTGACCCTCCCGTCCTCATCTGTCCTAAAGGTCCCAACGCCAAAATCAGAAAGTATTTTAATGGTCTCGGGTTTTGGATGACCGTACATATTTCCCTTTCCAACAGAAATTACAGCGTACTTTGGGGAAATATTTCCAAGGAAAGCTTCGGATGTAGAGTTCTTTGATCCATGATGGCCAACCTTAAGAACATCACTTTTTAATTTCTGTCCATAAAAATAAACCAGGTTACCTTCTAAATCCTTTTCCATGTCTCCAGTTAACACAATCGCAGTTTTTCCATAAACCAGCCGAAGAACCATCATTCCCTCGTGAGGTGTACTGTTAGAAACATCCTTAAACGGAAGCAAGACTTCCAGACAAACTCCGCTACCTAAGTTTATTTTCATTCCTCTTTTGGCAACAATATCAGCTATACCGTATTTTTTAATTTCGTCTTTTAACACAACGTACTGAGGGGTATTTACCCTTGTTCCTGAACTTAAAAAACCAAGCACTGAATAACGAGATGGAATTTCAACAAGACCGGTTATGTGGTCTTCGTGAGGATGAGATAATGCCACAAGATCAATACTTCTGTCATAGAATGGCATTACACCACCCAACTCTCGCAAAACCTTCTTATCTGGCCCACCATCAAGCAAAACCTGATTTCCGTTTGGTACGTCGATGAAAATAGAATCACCCTGACCAACATCTAAAAAAGAAACAGTGAGAATACCTCCCCTGTCCTCCCGAAAAACAGAATACCAAACAAAAATATTCAGTACTGCCAGCAAACAAATGAAATAAATTTTAAAACTATTTTTTTGAGTCATGATTAATTTCTTCAATTTCCCAATCCTCTTCTTTTTTATATATCAAAATATTTTTAAAGACTAAAAATAATAATACAATTCCAAATGCAAAAAATAGATAATTTACATTAAAATTCACAGAAGCGAACGGTAAAGAAGAAAAAACATCTGTAATAAAAAGTATATATGAAAGCAGAGTAAAAGCGATACCCGCAAAAGGCAATGCTAAATAAAAATTAACAAAACTAATAGCGGTCGCCATAAAACCAAACAACATCGTCACTGGAATAAAAAGGAGAACTAAAATATTTACAGGCAGAGCAACAAGAGAAAAAGTTCCCATTTTGTATAAAATCAAAGGACTTGTAGCTATCTGTGCACCAAGGGTTGTTGCCATAAGCTCGCGTAACTGAAATTTTTCTGGAACAAAAGTTATTTTCTCTTTAACTAACGGCGAAATAAAAATAAGCCCGAGTGTTGCAAGAAAAGAAAGTTGAAAAGACATATCAAAAACCAAAACTTTTGGATTTTGAAGAACCATAAAAAACCCAGCGAGAACTAAAGCTGAAGTAGCTTCATACATTCTGCCTGTTGCTTTAGATAACATAATAATCAATGCCATTATTGTAGCTCTCGTAGTTGAAGCCCCACCACCTGTCATAACCGCAAACAAAACTATCGAAACAGAACCAAGCAATAAGCTTATGGATTTTGAAAAAAAGAGAGAAATGACCTTCATTACAGCATCGGCAATGATCGTTAAATTATAACCAGAAAGAACAATAATATGAGACAACCCTGCAATTCTAAATTTATCTAGCCACTCTTTTCCGAGCGATTCTTTGGCCCCAATAAGCAAACCTGCAAGCAAAGAAGAATGTGGCTCAGAGAAAATCTCTTTTATGCTTCCCAAAAAAAATTCTTTTATTTCAAAAAGTTTTTTATTCAAAAAAGAACCGTTTCCGGTAGAAAGTAAATTTATCTGTGGTTTATCCATAGCATAATAAATACCGTCTTTTGCGAGGTAAGAAACATAGTCAAAACTTTCATCAAAATTCTCAACAGGTTTTAATTCCCCTCGAAGCTCGACTTCATCTCCATAATTATACTTTGGAAAATTTTCCGTTTTAACCAAAATCGGCTCCTCGATTTCGTCGTTTTTAATTAAGATTTTTAAACTAGTCCCAGCCTCCTTGCTTTCTGGTTCACTGTCTATAATACCTTTTATTAAAACAACCCTATCTTGGTTTTCTTTAAAAAAATTACTTTGTGGCGCTTCGCGAAAATCGTACCAAGCAACACCAAAAGAAAAAGATAAAAATATTAGCGATAAAGTTTTTAATCTTACTTCCTTGATAAGAAATTTCTTATAATAATGTTCCGTCAAAAACAAAAGGACAGAAAAGGCCAAAAATAAACCCGCAAAGAAAATTCCAAAATTAACAAAAGACCGAACAGCTACCCCAGCAATAAATCCAAAAATCAGAATTTCTTTGCTCATTTAAATTAAAATGAATATTACTTCCGCTCCCCAACATCCATTGCCACGTTAGAGAGCCTATCAGCATCTTTGTTTTCTTCTCTCGGAATGTGCGTAAATTTTATTTTATTAAAATCTTTCATTAAGGTTTGTAGTTTTGAAAACTGAACCTGCAAAACCTTATCTTTAACGCGATATCTGCCAATCAACTGCCTTTGGACAAGCTCACTGTCCATTTTTATTTCAATCTCAAAGTTTTTCAGTTTCTCTATACCAAAAACCTCTTTCATTGTTTCGAGAGCGAGAACAACAGCTTCATATTCAGCGAAATTATTAGTCTTAATACCAAGTGGTCGATAAGCTTCTTTTATAACTCGTCCGTCAAAATAAGTAAGATAAGCCCCACTTCCCGCTATCCCGGGATTCCCTCTTGACCCACCGTCAGTATAAATAATTATTTTTTCGTTCATATTTTTAGAGTATATATTAAATTAAAAAGCCTTACGAACATCTATTATACGTAAACGCAAACTTGGGGTTCTGCCAAAATTATTCTTTTCAATCGTTCCTATAATATCAACGGCTCCACCCACTTCAATTTTCAAATCTTCAAAGCTATTCTCATCAATAAAAAAATTATAAGCGGAAACTAGTTCGCCGTTATCTTTTTCAAAATCAATTTGAAGATGATCCATTTTTTTACCAAATTTTTTAACTTTTTTTATTTCAATATTTTTAAACATAAAAACAGGTCGAGTGTTCCCCATTCCAAAAGGAGCCATTTTATCTATTTTTCTATATAATTCCCACGTGATACCGCTCAAATCTAAAACAGAATCGATAATCACCACCTGCTGATTCTCATTTTTCTTTTCTTTGCTAAGAATTTTTTTATAAATTTTATTAACCTTTTTTTCAAATTCGTCCACCATTCCTTCTGCAAGAGAAAAACCACCAGCCATAACATGTCCACCAAAATCTAAAACAATTTCTGGAGAAACCAAAGACATCATTTCGACAATATTCACCTTTCCGTCTGACCTACAAGAACCCTTAATCTCTTTTGAACCCTCTTTACCCCAAACAAAAACAGGTTTTTTAAATTTATCAGCAAGTTTTCCCGCAACAAGACCAACAACACCAGGAATCCAATCTTCATGGCCTACCACCAAAACATCGAAATCGGATTTCAGATGAATCGTTTCATTTACATTTTTCATTATATCCTCAACAACCTTTTTTCTTTCGCTATTTTTATTTTCTAGATATTCAAATGTTTTTAGAGACTCTTCTTTATCTTCTGTTGAAATAAACCTAAAGGCAACCATCGGATCCCCCATTCTACTTGCTGCATTTATCCTAGGCGCAATTGAAAACCCAATATCTTCTTCAGTTAAATAATTTGGATTTATTCTTAATTCATCAAAAAGATTTAGAAGACCAAGTCGTCTTGTTCTTTTTAAAACAGTAAGACCGTATTTAACCAACACCCTGTTTTCCCCATCAAGTGGAACCATATCAGCAATCGTCCCAATACTAACCAAATCAAGAAGCCACTTTTCCCAACCAGGACTTATTTCAAAACCACCAAGACTAATCAAGGCTTGAACAAGCTTAAAAGCCACACCTGAACCAGAGAGATGTTTGTATGGATAACTATCCCCTTTTTTCTTTGGATTAATTATCGCATAGGCATCAGGTAAAATATCTTTTGGTTCGTGATGATCTGTTATTACCACTTCCATTCCCAAATTATTTGCCTCTCTTACTGGGTCAATGTCTACAGTTCCATTATCAACCGTAATTATCAAATCAACACCTTTTCCTGCAAGCTCTTTCATTGCCTCAATATTCATACCAAATCCTTCATTGTGCCTGTGGGGAATATATACAAGAAAATTATTAAATTTTATTTTTTTAAAAAAACCGTCAATAATAGCAGTCGCGGGAACCCCATCGCAATCATAATCCCCATAAATAGCTATCTTCTCGTTTTTCTTTAAAGCATCAATTATCCTCAAACTCCCCTTTTCCATATCTGACATAAGGAAAGGACTGTGAAGACCTTTTTCATAATCAGGATTAAAATATTTTTCAAACTCCTCTTCTGTCTTTATTCCTCGGCTAAAAAGTATTTTATTAAAAATATCCAAATCTTCTGTTTCGGCATTATTATTTACGATCCAACTTTTCATTTGGTCGATTATATCATTATAAAAAAACATCAAATAGTTGCTCATTTTACCGAAATATTTTTTAAAATAAAAACCCGCACCTTTGAGGGGTGCGGGGTAAAATAGAATTGCAAGAACTCTATTCGGAAACTTCTTTTTCTTTGTCGTCGCGATGGTCGTAAATAGTTCCATCTGACTCAGAGAAAACCTCGTCGGGAACCGAGTCGATAACATTTACCCACTCGATAACACAGCTTGTAATGGCAACCGGGGAGACTGTAAGTGCCCTCATAATTTCTTCCTCCGGTACATTACAACGAAAAAGACATTGTGCAATTTTGTTCAAAAGCTCCCAATCCACAGGAAAAAGAGTGGGTAACTTTTTGTGATCGATAGCAGTTACTGGCAAAGAAAGATTGCCCATAAGAGACAAACAATGAATAAGTCTTGCCAAGGCGCTTGTAAAAGTTACAGAATCAAGCCCAATTCCCACCTGGAGTTTTTTGGCGGGAATTCCTTTTGGGAAACACAGAATAAGCAACATCACAAAATACAGCTTAGGACCAGTGATCAAGGCTTTTTTGCTACTCATAAGCAAACCTTCCTTTTGTGCTTTCGCACGATATACGGTTACGGCTACTATAGTTCGCCGTAGTGAAAAAAGAATTTTTAAAGAACTAGCCGAAGTATTGTATATTTATTCTCAAAATTGTCAATAGTGATAAAAAACAGCATTTCAAATATCATTTTGAACATGACAATAAAAGAAAACAAAGAACTCAACTGTGTTTTTTGTAAAATAATCAAGGGAGAAATTCCAGCTGAAAAAGTTTACGAGGATAACGACATTTTGGCGTTTTTAGATATTACTCCAATAAATGCAGGACACACCTTGGTTATCCCAAAAGCGCACTACGAAAGTCTTTTTGAATTACCAGACGATATACTACAAAAAATATCTTTAAAACTAAGAGACTTGGGAATTGCCATAAAGGAAGCCGTAGGTGCAGAAGGTTTAAACATTGGAATGAACAATCGTGAAGCCGCAGGACAGATTGTATTGCATGCACACTTCCACCTTATCCCCCGCTATTTAACTGATGGATACAAACACTGGGGTGGCAGAAAATACAAGGACGGAGAGATTGAAGAAGTGGCAAAAAAGATCAAACTCGCAATAAAGTAGACTTTTTTCTTATTTTATTGTAAATTTCTCTAGTAGCAAATAGGCGCGCTTAGCTCAGTTGGTAGAGCAACCCGTTTACACCGGGAAGGTCGTAGGTTCGAGTCCTTCAGCGCGCACAATAAATCTGGCATAAGCCAGATTTTTGCGCGCTGAGCAAAGCATACTAAATGCTTTGCGCAAGGACTCGAAGCCCCGATGAGCATTTTTTGTAGTCCGCAGGACGTATAAAAAATCCATCGGGGTTACCGTCCTCGTAGAGGAAGAGTCCTTTGTCCGTTTAATTAATTATAACTTTCCGCTTGCACCCTATAGAGTTCAGCGTACTTCTTATTCTCGCTCACGAGCTCCTGGTGTGTCCCCTGTTCGATTAATTTACCATGTTCAATAACTAAAATTTTATCAGCATTTTTAACAGTACTAAAACGATGAGAAATCAAAACAACGGTTCTGTCTTTTGGTAAATTCTCAAGTGTCTCGAAAATTTCTTGTTCCGCAAGAGCATCTACAGAAGCCGTTGGCTCATCAAGGATAGTTATTGGAGATTCACGATACAGAACCCTAGCAAGTGCCATTCGTTGTTTTTCACCTTTTGATAAGTCTGCCCCGTCTTCAAAACCCCTCCATAAAAGTTGATTATACTTTTTGGGTAAATTTTCAATAAATCTATTCGCCTGTGCTTCTTTTGCTGCCTTTATAATTTTATTTTCATCATACTCTTTTTTAAGATTACCCATTTGAATTGCTTCTTTTACTGTAAATTTATAATCTGCATAATCTTGAAAAAGAACACCGAGTTGTTCTTGCCATGATTCAAGATTAATGTCTCTTAGGTCTTTTCCATCTATTAAAATATATCCAGTTTCTGGATCATATACACGACAGAGTAATTTTATAAGAGTTGTTTTACCCGCGCCACTAAGACCAACAATTGCAATTTTTTCACCGGTTTCTATTGTAAATGATAAGTTTTTTATGGCATAATTTTCTACCTGATTGTCGTATCTAAAAGAAACATTCTTAAATTCTATTCTTGGTGGCTTTCCGGAGAAATCAACTGTCTTTAGCGATAAGTTATTTTCTATCCTTGGTTTCATCTCATCAATTTTAAACCAATATCCTGAATAATTAGAGAATTCTATGATCCAACCGAATTTTCTAAAAAACTCACTGAGTTCCCCAGTAAAACCCTTAAATGTTGTATACGCAAAAAGCATTTGACCTATTGGCATAACACCACTTAGGGTTAGATTTACAATTCTCCAGACCCCCATACCCAGAAAAACAGAAAAAATACCCAATGAAAATATTTCTAAACCAAATTTTCCCTTTTCGATATCCTTTAACTCCTCATTGAATAGACTTATATGTTTTTTTATTTCACTGAGGAATTTTTTTGATAATTGATAAAGCTTAATTTCAGTAAGTTCGATCAAGTTCCTAAAGTGGTAAATTCTATTTAAATACACCCTTCTGTTGTTTGAATTTAAATCCCAAAAAGAAAAAATATTTTTCCCGTATTTTATCTGAATATACAAAACTGGAACAGCTCCTAAAAATGCATAGACAAGTAGTGTTTTATCAATAAAATTTAAAATTACAAAAGATGCGACAACCCCTGTAATATTAGATAAATTATCAATAGTGTAACCAATAAAGTTATAAATACTCATAAAACCTCTTTCGTTTGCTTTTTGATATAGTTCTTGATATTCAGTACGTTCTATCGTCGCAATATCAAGTGTGCTTATTTTTTCCCAAAAATGTAATTCTAGTTTTTGTGTTAAACCAAAACGAAATGTTGTATATACTAAATTACGAAGAAGCGAAATTAAATTCGGTATTGCTGTCATCGCAATTAATAGAATTACGGTAGTCAAAATATCATTTAAGGCAAGCTGGTTATTTTGATACTGTATCGTTGAGTCAATAAGTTTACCAAAAAGACCATTCTGAAAATATGGAACAAGCGCGGTTGCAATAGCAAGAAAACTTAAGGTTATAATATTACTTGGACTAAACTTAAAAGCAAAACCCAATGCCTTTTTTAAATTCCCTAACAAAATAGATAAGTCTGTAAACCCGCGAAGACTGTGGTTATTTTTTTGTTTTTCTTCTGACATTTGCGTATTTTAACATTTTAATTATTTTTTAAAAAACAACCTGAATGTTTTAATATTTGGACAGCACAAGAAAAGAAATCTTTTCAATACGAATAGACAACTCTCGGTAGGAATCTTTCGTTACACGAACGGTACACCTTTTGGATATTTTATACGTTCACATAAGGCGAACTTTAAAATATGCTCAAAAGGTCTTCGATTCCTACTCACAAGGCATTTAGTATGCCTTGCTCGAGAGGACAATTAAAAAGAACGCCTTAAGAGCGTTCTTTTTAATTGTCCTCTCGGTAGGAATCGAACCTACATCAGGAGATTAGAAGTCTCCTGTTCTATCCATTGAACTACGAGAGGTAAACTTTATATTACTTTCTCAAAATACCTATTCCCTAACGAAGTCTCCTGTTCCCCGCCCGAATGACTGAAATCATTCAGTCGGGCGGGTATCCATTGAACTACGAGAGGTTGTGTTCCTCAACAGAAGAAACAATACCTAAATTACCTAAGAAAGTCAAAAGCTGGTCTGTTTAGGAGGTACTCGTTAAACTTTTTCTCTTTGTCTTGCCAGGGTGAAAGCGTTGCGGATATCTTACTTTTACTTAAATTTTCAATACTAATTTGGGAATTATTTTCTAAAGAAGAGGCGCTTACGATATCCGAATTATCATGAAAAAATAAAAATCCATAAACGAATAGAAACGCAATCGCTAAAAATAAAAAAGTAAAAACCAACATATCCCACTGTTGCTTGGGATTGAATTCAATCTTTTCAGAATCAACGTCAAACCATTTTCTTTTTTTAAGTAAAATATCTTTTTTCATTTTATTCGTTTATGTAACTTAAAAGCTCAAAACTTGCTTCCCCCACCCACGGTGATTCTTTTGTTTGTGACGTTCCTTTTCCACCAGCAATAGAAAGTAAATCTGAGTTTGTGGAAATATCACCAGAAGACAGCACGATTTTCTTAAACCTTGTTTTATAAGGCATACTTTCTTCAAGAAGAGTAAAATAAAAAACATCTCTTAAAGAACCTTTTGCTCGCACATTAAAGACAAGCATATTTTCGTTTGCCTGAGGAACCTGCTTTTCGACAGAGACAGTCTTTGTCACCTCCACCCCAGAATGTTTTGCCAACTTTTCTAAATCTTCAATAAAAACCGCGGCTGTTCTTTTGTTCACCATAAGAGAATTCAATTTTTCACGCTCACCAACGGTCTCAGTAAGGGCCGTATGATAACCAGAATAACTGTCTTGTATACTCTGTAGATTATTTAAATTAGAGATACTTACAGCTAGTTCACTGTCGTTCTTGCTTTTAACCAAATAAAACAAACCAAAATACAATAATAACACCAAAATATTTATAGCAATTGCTATTTTTAAATTATTATATAACTTTGTTTTTTTGTTATATTCCATCCTTTACTGATTTATCTTTTAAAGTAATCGTCAAATAAAAATTAATATCTTTACTGTTTACTAAATTTGAAACGGGTGAATCTAGGCTAGCAAAATTATTCTCAACTTCTAATTTTTTAACAAAAGACAAGAAACTTTCTCTATCTGTGGCTTTTCCTTTTACGTAAATTTTGTGCAAACCAGACTCAGTAGAAGAAGCATTCTCAACAGAACCCGGAACAAACTTTTTTGTTGTTTTTTCGTAATTTATCTCATTTATTTTTATATTAGAAACTCCTTTAACAGGCTCTTTATCCGCAATATCAAAAATAAAAGAAAACACGCTCATTAAATCTGACCTTGAAGTTACTCCAAGCGGGGTGTTTAAAATAGTTGTCTTTCTATTAACATCCTTGATTGTCATTAAGGCGTTGCTGGTTTCTTTAAAACTTTCATCTTTTGCAATCTTGCCGGCAACATCATCAATAAATAAAACCTGGTTTCCTATATAAACATAAGAAATAACCAAAGGGATGGATATACAAATAATAAAAAAAGATAAAACCACACTTAATACAGTAAAAAAGCGTATTCGATATTCGAACTTTAAATTATTTTTTTCTGTCGTCGGTAATAAATTTATCATTTTATTTATTATCAAAATCACCAATCCCCCTCAAGGCCAATCCGATAGCAGTCGAAAACTCAAGAGAATCGTTAAAACTAATTTCCGGAATAACTTCGCCAGAAGCAAAAACATTACTCCAAGGATTAGCCAGCGACACAGACAAATTTAAACTTGCAGATAAATAATCAGAAAAACCTTTTATCCCAGCCTGACTTCCGCAAAGCAATATTTTATCGATATTTGCTTGAGTAGGCTTATCTTTATGCTCATTCCAATACCAATAATGTTTTAAAATCTCATCTCGAAGGCTTGAAATTGCTGGGGCCACTGTAAATAATAATTCTTGATTTTCAACATTCCTTATAAAACCTTTTGAAAACTTAAGCCTTTCTGCTTCTTTTATATCAATCGACAAACCTTCAGAGATTGATTTAGAGAAAAAATCACCACCCATTTTTATTGTGTAACTAAGCCAAACTATCCCGCAGTTTACGATTGCAAGAACTGTTTCAGTATCGCCAACATTGATAACCATTACTGTATCACTAGAATCCTTAGGGACAACCGCTCTGGCAATTGACTCAGCCTCTATCTCAAAAGACAGAGGTGTAATCTCTGTATTTTTTAAAACATTTAAATATTTATTCACCACAACGAGTGGTAAAACAGAAACATTAATCTCAAAATCTCCATTTTTTGAGATACCTGTAATTTCATAATCAAAAACCATTTCTGATAAAGTATAAGGAACATTTTCCTCTAACTGGAGTTCTATACTCCCCCTTAGATCCTTCATATCCATCGAGGGTAAGCTTAATTTTACAAAATAAGATTGCTCCTCTGGTAAAGAAAAATGTGCGTAATTTATCTTAAATTCTTTACCCACGCTAGCAAGAATTTTAGATACATTTGAACCATCGAATTCACCCACCGAATTATTGGGAATTATTTTTTTTCCATGCTTACCCAAAGAAATACCGTTCTTGTTTTTAACCAACTCCACAAACTTTATTGAGTCAGCTCCAATATCAATCCCTATTGCAGGGAAAGTTAAATAATCAGGAACAGGAAAAAAATCAAAAAAAGATTTTGTCATTCCAAATATTATACCACGACATAATTACAAAGCGAATATAAAAATACACAGGCCGAAAATTATTTTAAGCCTTGTTTTTATCTATATAACTCTTCAGAATAATTGCAGCAGCTGATGCGTCAATTTTATCAATATATCCTTGGAGTCTAGTCGCCTCTGCAGTACTCATCATCTCGCTTTCATAAATAACAGAAATTTCAACTTCCCTCTCGAGAGCTTCTTTAAATATCTTAATATCTGCCATAATCACATTGTCTTTGCCTTTATAATCCAAAGACTCACCTAGTATTATTTTTTTGACACCTTCTTTATTGCATATTTCTTTAATTTCGCGCAGGAGGCTATTCGTATTTTTAATAACAGAATACGGATAAGCAAAATGCCCAGCCTCATCTGACAAAGCTATCCCAACCCTTTTTGAGCCATAATCAATTCCAAGAATCCTCATATCGAACAATCTATATTAAGAACAAAATAAAAGCGAATTAAAACTAAAACCCTAAATAATCCGTAATTACGTCAGAAATAGTTTTCTCGTGATATTCCTCTACCAAAAACTTAGCGAGATAATCTCTAACCAATTCGACATCCGCCTCCCCTAGTGGAATAATTATTTGTGGTAAAAAAGCTCTATCTGAACGAATAGAAAGTTCATTAAATAAATAGTCACCACCAAAATCATGAATCCAAAAAGATTCAATTCTTCCATAAGGATAAAGAGTATTTTTTACAATAATCCCCCTCGGAGTTAATCTCACTAAGATTCTATCTGGACCCTTAACCTTGTGCATTATAACAGTAAAGCCAGCAATCATTGCAAATATAGCAAACAAGAAATTCCCTAAATAAAGAGAAATCACAGCGGCAAACACAGAAACAAAAGCAACCGTCCAATACCAATCTTTATTTACAGGACGGTGCTCATATTCCATCGTCTCCCAAGATAACTCTGTCGTCTTGGGAATTGTTTTCATTATTTGTACTTCATCATTCATATTTTAAATTATAACATATTCAAAAAAAATTAAACCACAGTTATTCACTAATTTTAACAACACCCGCCCCCCTTCATTTTTTATTTATATTCTGCTAGTATCTCTAATTGGAGGAGTCGCATAGTTGGTCTAGTGCGCCTGTCTTGAAAACAGGTATGCCGCAAGGCATCGCGAGTTCGAATCTCGCCTCCTCCGTAAATGGCCCGCTCAAATGTGAAAACATTTGGGCGGTTTGCCATTTCGCGAGGAGGCGAGATTCGAAAGACAGAGGCAGGATCCAAGCTGAAAGCTTGGAAGCCGAGTCGGGGTCGCACAAAATTTGCTTCAGCAAATTTATGTGTGACCGAATCTCACCTTATTACTTATCCTCTCGGTAGGAATCTTTCATTACATGAACAGTAGCCCCCCGATGGGTTTTTTGTACGTGCTTTGCACTACAAAAAATGCTCATCGGGGCTTCGATTTCTACTCGCAAGGCATTTAGTATGCCTTGATCGAGAGGACAATTAAAAAGAACGCCCTAAAAGCGTTCTTTTTAATTGTCCTCTCGGTAGGAATCGAACCTACATTGCAAGATCCGCAATCTTGCGTCCTATCCATTGAACGACGAGAGGTATTACAGCCAACTATAGAATAATTAAAAAAATAAGTAAAATAAAAAATCGCCCTTTTAAAGGCGATTTTTTATTTTACTTATTAATCTTTAATACAGGTCCAATGTAAACTAGACTGCTGACCACTACCACTCGCCCCCATCAAAAGGGAACTCCAACCAGATTCACACGAACAACCATTAATTGAGCTTCCTTGCCCTAACCCCCCACCGACAGCAGCAATGGCCGGCCTTACAACCCTTGGCAAGGATCCAGTGACAAGAGTATTCCCTGTTGCACAAGACCCCGCAGTCGCTCCACTTGGCAAATTATTATAGCTTGAAACAACCACACCACCACTCGACGTATTTGTGACTGTTACTTCACCCGTCCCACCATTACTTACAGAAATACCAGACCCTGCGATTATTCTAGAAACACCTGCGACCCCGCCACCAGTAGTCCCACCATCACAACTATCTGGATTTGAAAAATTACCAGCATAAGTATTTCTACAGTAATTAACAATCGCGGGACCATTATTCGGTAAACCTGCATAATCATTTGTATCTATACAAGTAGCGCCAGAAACCGCCTGACCACAACGATGACACAGAATAGTACTATCCCAGTTTGCACCCTTGCAACTCGTTACATAACTCCAAACTGGTTTACATGATCCACCACTTAAATACTGACCGGCAGGACAACCAGACCCTCCACCCAAACCTAGCTCCTCTTTTGTTTTCCAACTCGCGTTACCACTTGCGTCAGAAGCCAAAATCTTGCCATTCCCTTGAGTTCCGTCTTGAAGTAGCATTTTCCCAACAATATTTATACCACCAACTCCAATTCCATGACCAGTAAGCGCATACCCATTAGGGTCTCCTGCGGCTACCGCCCCCCTTTTAACAACATCATCAAAAGTATCTACTCCAGCAACGCCACCCCCAACATCACCACAAATCCAACCTTTTCCATCCCACTGCAGTAATTTGCCTTTTTCGCTTACTCCACAGGTAAGAACAGTTCCGTCTGAACCAGCTATACCTGGAATACCAGGAACACCTGGCGTACCACTTTGACCAGGTTCGCCCCTTCCAAAACAAACCTCACCAGCTCCAGAAACAGTGCACAACTTCTTACCATCGTCCGATTCATAAAAAGCAGATTCCGTTATTTTTTTATTAGAGCCATCCATCCATTTTGTAAGATGATTTATATTTTGATTTCCAGCAAGCACATCACCAAAAACACTCGGATTAGGCGCTCCGCCACCAAGACAACTTACCTCTCTACCAGAAGTATCGTAAATACAAAACTTATAAGCTCCAATCGTTCCTCGTTTATACTGCAAAACATTTCCAATATTTATTGGGGGTTGGGTATTGTTCCCTGGCGGCACGGCCGTCGGTGCTGTCCAGTCAGCGAAGACAAAACCGAGAGGAACTAGAGCAAAAACGGCTAAAATATATTTTAAATTTTTCATTTTATTAATAATTAATTTCTATTTAATGAATTTAACCTCTCTAGTCTTGCTTTAATTTCTTCTGGCGTATCTTTTATCTTTTTAGAAAGTTTACCCAAAGCAAGTTTCCTATCAGCAATCTCTTTTGGTGTTACAGTAGAATTAGCTTGAAGCTTATTTAAAACCACTAGCTTATCTTCTATTGTCATCTCAATGGGCAAAACTGGTGCGATAACTTGTAAATCATCCGACCTAAGCTTACGAGAGTTGATTATCGAGATTGATAAGATAGCAACAACAGCAACAAACATCAAAAACAATAATAGGAAAAATACTACTAAGTTCTTTTTTGGGTGATGTCTTAACATCTTTTAATTCTACCTCGTTTTTACTCACACATCAAGTAAAAAACCACCCGATTATCAGGTGGTTTTTTAAAATTTTATTTAACAGAGGCCTTCTTTATCATCTTCACAAGTCTTGATTTCTTTCTTGCTGCTGTATTTTTCTTTATTATCCCCCTCTTTAATGCCTTATCGATAGCCTGATATGCTTCTGAAAGTGATTTCTTTGCGTCCTCAACTTTCTTAGAAGTAACGAGGTTCTTAACAGTTTTTACAGCTGATTTCATCACACCCATTCTTCTTAGATTAAAAACCCTCTTTCTTAGAGATGACTTTGCTGCTTTTTTTGCTGATTTAGTTATTGCCATTTTTGTGAGCTATAAATTAAAAGTAAAAAATAAATTATTTAGTATCCGCCAAACAGCGAACTCAAACAATTAATAATCCTTGTACACTACATTATATTGACAAAAAAAGCAACATGACGAGCTAAAATATATAAATATGGATAAAAGCCCGAAATTATGCGAAACTTAACATATCTAGGTGATTTAAAAAACATATAATAATGATCAGCCAGCTTAAAGGGAAAATAACTTACGCCGGAGACCGATTTGTAATAATTGATGTTGGTGGAGTTGGTTACAAGGTTTTTACTACAAGCGATATCCTGCTAAATATCGATAATGATCCAGCAAAAACAATTACACTGTGGACCTACTTGTCGGTAAAAGAAGATGCACTAGATCTTTACGGTTTTCAAGAAAAAACAGAATTAGACTTTTTTGAAAAAATAATATCAGTTTCAGGCATTGGGCCCAAAAAAGCTCTTGGGATACTGTCAATCGCTCCCGTAGAGACACTACGAAAGGCTATTTCCTCTAGAGATATATCGTACTTAACTCAAGTATCGGGAATTGGAAGTAAAAATGCAGAAAAAATCGTACTTGAACTTAAAGATAAAATGGGCCCAATTGAAGGAGAAATAGACCATGGCGGAATGAAAGAAGAATCAGATATCATTATGGCGATCAAATCTCTTGGATACACAGCAAACGACGCAAGAAACGTATTAAAGAAAATTCCAAAAGAAATTACAGGTGTTTCAGATAAAATAAAGTGGGCATTAAAAGAGTTGGGAAAATAGTATTTAAGATTAAAAATAAATAAAATCTTCAATGGATATAATATTAAGAAAAATCAAAAATATAATTCCGAAGGATGTTATCAATAAGTTCCTACCACTTTACCACTTCTCCCTTTCGTGGATGGGAAATATTATCTACTCCTCCCCCTCTAAAGAAATTTTTGTTGTTGGCATTACGGGAACAAAAGGAAAATCAACAACTGCGGAAATAGTAAGTGCAATCCTTGAAGAAGCTGGGTACAAAACCGCGATTGCGTCGACGGTAAGGTTTAAGGTCGGAAATAACACACAACCAAACCTCATGAAGATGACAATGCCTGGTAGATTTTTTATTCAAAAATTCCTTCGCGAGGCCGTGGAAGCAAAATGTGATTATGCAATAATTGAAATGACCTCAGAGGGAGCAAAAAACTTCCGCCACAAATTCATTGACCTTAATGCTTTTATCTTTACAAATATTTCTCCTGAACACATAGAGTCACACGGTTCTTATGAAAATTATCTCTCTGCAAAGCTGGAAATCCTTAGACAGCTGGAAAAATCAAGTAAAATAAGCAAAGAGGTTATCGTAAACATGGACGACAAAGAAGCTAATAAGTTTTTGGCCACAAGCGTACCAAATAAACTTACCTATTCAATAAACGAAGCAAAACCGTTCACCCTAGAGAAAGATGGATCTGATATAAAAATATACGAAGAAAGGTTCCACACAAAACTTCCTGGTGAGTTTAATGTTTACAATATCTTAGCAGCTGCAACCTTCGCCAAGAGTCAGGGTGTCTCCCCTGCAAAAATAAGAGATGCTGTTGAGAAAATTTCTAGTATTCCCGGAAGACTGGAAAAGGTGCAAATAGACTTATCTGAAATAAAAGATAAAAATGGAAAAGCAATTGGACAGGGACTCTTTCCTGATTTTTCGGTGATTGTAGACTATGCACACACCGCTGATTCTTTGGAAAAAGTTTACAAAATATTCAAGAATGAAAAAAAGATTTGCGTTCTTGGAAGCTGCGGCGGTGGTCGCGACAAATGGAAAAGACCTCTTATGGGCAAAGTTGCAGATGATAATTGCCAAGAGATAATCTTAACAAACGAAGACCCATACGATGACAATCCTGAAGAAATTATTACTTGCGTAGCCGAAGGGGTTAAAGAACACACCCCAAAAATAATCATCGACAGAAAAGAGGCTATCGCTGAGGCAATAAGGTCTGCCAAAAAAGGAGATATCATAATAATCACAGGCAAAGGAACTGATCCTTTTATAATGGGCAAAAATGGCTTAAATATTAAATGGAGCGACAAAAAAGTAGCAGAAGAAGAACTTACAAAATTTGCAAAAGAAAAATTTCTAAATTAACCTTACAACTAACTTATGCCCGAACTTCCTGAAGTGACAAATATTGTCTTTGGTCTAAACGACAATCTCAAGAACCTAACAATAGAAGATGTTTGGACCGACTGGCCAAAAATAATCAAAAATCCAAAATTTGATATTTTTCGAAATGAAGTTATTGGTAAAAAAATATTAAACTCAGAAAGAGTTGGTAAAAATATTTTAATGCACCTGTCCGATGAAAAAACTATTCTTTTCCACATGAAAATGACAGGCCATCTTCTATATGGAAAATGGAACAAAGAAAATAGTGGTAAATTTCCATGGAAAACAGAAGTTCCCGGCCCCCTATCCGACCCATACAACAGGTTCATCCACCTAATGTTCAATCTTTCAAATGGTAAACAACTTGCGATGAGTGATGTCAGAAAATTTGGTAAAGTTGTTTTATTTAATGAAGGAGAGGAACTGAGCTCAAAGGATCTAAAAGATCTTGGACCAGACCCAATGTCAAAAGATTTTATCTATAAAAAATTCAAAGAGTCAATAAACAAAAAAGAAAATGGGAAGATAAAACAAGTTTTAATGGATCAAGAAATTATTTCAGGAATTGGAAACATTTATTCAGATGAAGTTCTGTGGGAAGCTGAAGTTCACCCTATGGAAAAAGTTAAAAATATTCCAGAAAATAAATTAAAAAAAATTTTTGAATCGACAAAAGCAATACTAAAAAAATCAATAGAAATGGGGGGTGATTCAATGTCTGACTTTAGAAATATAAACGGCGAGAAAGGCGGCTTTCAAGAATGCCACAAAGCCTACAGAAGAAAAGGTGAAATTTGCCCCAAAAGAGGATGTGGCGGGTTCATAAACAGAATAAAAGTAGGAGGAAGAAGTGCACATTTTTGTGAAACTCATCAGAAACTAAATAACTAAATTTCCAATATCCTAAACAACACCACGGCTGTTGCGACCGCCACATTTAACGACTCTTTTTTACCTTCCATCTTTATCTCAATTGTTTTGTCTGATTTATCTAAAATATTTTTTGGGATTCCATTAACTTCGTTACCAAGAATAATTACAGTAGGAGACTTTATTTTAAATTTTTTATAATCAATCGAATTAGCACCCTGCTCAAGTGAAACGATTTCAAAACCATCTTTCTTTAATTTTCCAATAAGTCGAGAAACGGAAGAAACCTTTTCCCAGGACACAGAATTCTCCCCTCCAAGAGAAACCTTTTTAAGTTCCTTGTTATCCCTACCAAAACGATCAATCGGCGAGGGTGTTACGCCAACCAAAAAGACCTTCTTTATTCCAGCGCAATCCGCTATTCGAAAAATAGAACCAACATTAAAGTTACTTCTAATATTATCTAGAATTAAAAACACCTCATTTCCCGTAATTTTTGCCTTATTCACAATAGTGTGTTTTTAACATATTTAGAGAAATATACAACCAAACAGAGTCAAACGTGGACAATTAACGTCTTTTTTGTTATTGTTTTTACACAAACGCGCCCATAGCTCAGTTGGTAGAGCAGTCGCCTCTTAAGCGAATGGTCGCAGGTTCGAATCCTGCTGGGCGCACAAATTCAAACACCGAAAGGTGTTTTAATTTTGCGCCCAAGAAAGCAAACTGCTTTGCTTTCGCGCAGGATTCGAAAAGCTTCTCCCTTATTTTCTGGGATTTTAAAATCCCAGAAAATGGGAAAGCTATACCGTCCATGTAATGGAAGAATCCTGCTGGTCTCATAGAGACCACCCCCCAATTCTCCCTACCTCAAATTCAAAATAAATGCCTCTGTTGCTGTATCAAAATCCATAACACCCCTCCTAGCATCATGATACAAAGAAATTAACTGACTATAAAAATTTAGCAATTCTATTTCAGTAAATTTTTTTGTATAGTTCTTGGCTTTCTTTATAACAAATGGGCTTATTTTTAATCCCTCAATACTCGCATCGCCCTTTTTCTCTGCTATTTTTGCAAGAAGTAAATTTTTAACCTGCCAAGTAAATTTCCAAAAAACCTCTTCTGAAGCCATTCCCTCTCTAAGCGCTTTTTGATAAACAACCCAAATCTTCTTTTTATCTTTTTCACCAAAAGCATCTGATACAGCAAAAGGGTTGAAATCGCTTTTCTTTCCTTCTTTATCTAAAGACAATTCAAAGTCAAAAACCTTTTCTGCATTTTCTTTCATAGGTGTTAATTCATCTTTTTTCAAGCTTTCTTCCAAAAAAACGAAAACGTTATGCGACGAAACTATCTCCTTAATATTCTTTAAAATAAATTTCTTTGCTTCTTCATTTTTAAATATTCCATCCGCGGAAATTAAAAACTTATTTGAAAATAAACTCTGCCCCCCAATATATTCCAAAAAAGCGCTCTCGTTAAAATCGTCTGAAGAAACCCTAAAAACATTTGAGTTTGGATTTTTAGAATAAAAAGCCGAGATGGTTTCGCCCATCTTTGTTCTGCTTTTTTGAGTATCTTTACCGATAAATAAGTAATACATGATACAAAATACTAGATACTAAATACTTGTTAATTCGCTCCAATTGTCACCAATCGAAGCATTTACCAAA
Organism: uncultured Candidatus Saccharibacteria bacterium; assembly: GCA_964531375.1. Lineage (GTDB taxonomy): Bacteria > Patescibacteriota > Minisyncoccia > Phycocordibacterales > UBA12445 > UBA12445. Next base: position 81,596 of record CAZHDO010000002.1, on the reverse strand, counting down.
AGAGGAAGATTTATTGAGACCGCATTTTCCATCGCATGCTTAATAATGGTGACCGTGTTTAACAAATGTTCATCATCTTTTATTTCAAAAAGAAGCTCGTCGTGTACTTGTAGAAGAATATGCACACTATCTCCCAACTTATTTTCCTCTATCTTTTTTGCGACATGGGACATTGCTATTTTTATTATATCCGCCGTCGCACTCCCCTGTATTGGCGCATTCATAGCCATTCTTTCCGCCTCACTCCTTATGTAAGGAAGTGAAGAATTTATATCTGGAAAATATCGACGTCTTCCAAAAAAAGTTTCAGTATAACCATTTTTATGTGCGTCCTCTTTTGTCTTATCAAAATATTCTTTAACTTTTGGAAATTTTTCAAAATAATTATTGTGGAATTTTTCGGCCTCTTCCATAGTGCTTCCTAAATTTTTCTTAAGTGCCTTCACCCCCATTCCATAAATTATTCCAAAATTAATCACTTTAGCCTGACGGCGCATTTCTTTTGTAACCTCTGACTCTGGTACGCCAAAAACTTTTGAGGCAACTGAAGAGTGAATGTCTTTTCCATCCCTAAATGTCTGAATAAGCGTCTCGTCTCCTGTAAGCCAAGCGAGCACTCTCATCTCGATTTGTGAATAATCAAATGTCGCCAACTTATATCCTGGAGTTGCAAGCATTGCCCTTCTAACTTCAGACCCAAATTCACCCCTCGCTGGAATGTTCTGCAAATTAGGCTCAGTAGACGACATTCTACCTGTTGTTGTGCCTGTCTGATTTAAATGAGTGTGAAGTCGGCCTTCTTTATCAACAAGCAACGGCAAATTATCTATATAAGTAGAAAGAAGTTTCTGCATTCCCCTATATTCAAGAATTGGCACAATTATTGGATGTAATTCTTTTAATTTTTCTAATTCTGATTCTTTTGTGGAGATAGCACCACCTGCTGTTTTCTTTATCCCCTTTTTTGATAAAGCGAGTTTTTCGAATAGAATTTTCGACATTTGCTTTGGGGAATTGATATTAAACTCAGAGCCAGAAAGTTCCCAAATATTTTTTTCTAATATCGTTAATTTTTTATGATAATCTTCTGACAACTTCTTTAAATAACCGACATCAAGAAGAATTCCTCTTTTTTCTGCATCGTCAATTATTGAAATAATAGGCAACTCTATCTCAAAATAGACCCTTTCCAAATTATCCTTTTTTAACCTTTCTGTGAGTTTTTTCTCTACTTCATCAAAGTTCCTTGTATCTGCAAAAGCATATAAATCCTCTACCGACGGATTTGTAAATTCAGAATTAATAAGCCAAAGAGCGATAAACGCCTTCTTTAATCTGACTGGCTCAATTTCTTCCATAGCAACACTCTCTGTTTCCTTATTTGAACCAATAAAACCTAAATCTCCATTTCCTTTACCCAAGTATTGCTCGAGTCTTGGGCCGAGTGTTCGAAACTCAAGCTCTGCAAATAATTTTTTAACCTTTTCTAACTCCAATCCATCTTCCCATCTTTTTTCTGATAAAGAAAAGTCTATTGGTGCGTCTCTCCTTATTGTCGCAAGCTTCTTTGAAAACATAGCCTCTTCTTCCCCTTCCTTCAAAAGCTCGATCATTCTCTGTTTTACACCAGCCTCAAGCAAAAGATTTTCATCTTTTCGAAGCGCTTCATAAATTCCTTCGATTGTTCCAAAACTTTTTATTAAAATTTCAGCAGTCTTTTCCCCAATTCCTTTTATTCCCATTATATTATCTGAAGGGTCACCACGAAGTCCCTTGAAGTCCACCATAAATTTAGGTGCAAAACCATATCTTTCCTCTATCCCTTTTTCATTATAAATAACTGTATCTTTAATTCCTTTATGAAGTGTATAGACCACGACCTTATCATCTTCAATAAGCTGGGTGGTATCCAAATCACCAGAAGCAATAACCACCTGCAAATCTTCTTCCTTCTTAGCGACCTCTGCGATCGTCCCAATCATATCGTCCGCCTCAAAACCCGCCTTTTCATACATTGGAATATTAAAAGCCTCAAATACCTCCCTAGAACGAATTATTTGCTTAACCAAAGCTTCATCTGTTTTCTTTCTCCCAGCCTTATACTCATCATACATCTGTTTTCGAAAAGTTGGCTCAGGCAAATCAAAACAAGCCACAACATAATCTGGCTTTAAATCACTAACTATTTTTATAATCATTAAACAAAGCCCATAAAGCCCCCCAGTCGGCTCCCCCTTTGAACTAGTAAAATCAGGCAAAGCATGATAAGCACGATGTAATATCGCATGCACATCAAGAAGAACTAAGCGTCTTTTGTGTTTTTTCTCAATCATAGAGTTAATTGTAGTTAAATGGAAAGAAAAAACAAACCAAATCTTATTTACACAACATCTATACTCCTTGTCTCTGGATCTAAAAATTCAAAATATATTTTTTTGTGGCCTTTTGGTATATGGTCCCCTATTTTTTCTGGCCACTCAACGAAAATAAGATTATTTTCGTTTTTAACTAATTCATGCCAACCTAGTGTTAAAATTTCTTCGGGGTTATCTAGTCGATACGCATCTATATGAATAAGGTTTTTAAAATTTTTATTGTTTTTAATTGGATAGTTTTTTTGAATAACAAAAGTTGGACTAATGACACCCTCTTTTATATTAAAATTCTTAGCGATTGCTTGAACAAAAGATGTCTTGCCAGAACCAAGATCACCAAAGAGAGCGATCACAATAGCTTCTTTATTTATTTGTCCCTTCTCTTTCATCGCATTCAAAGAATCCACAAATTCTTTTGCAAGCTTCTGTGTCTCTTCTAAATTTTTTGTTATTTTTTTCATTTGTCTAGTTAAAAAATCATAATAACATCAAAAAACATATTTGCGCAAAAGAAAAAAATATAGGCTGTTGATAACTTATTTGTCTATAAAATAAAAAACAGTAGTATGAGGGTAAATGACGACATTCGACGACACACAAAATCAAAAAAAGATCGACGACCTGAAGATACAGGAAGCAGAAGATCTTGCCAGAATACTCTCTTCGAGATACTCGATTCCCTATGTTGATATGATGAATATCTCTATCAATACAGATGCTCTTAAACTTATCGATGAATCAGTTGCAAAAGAAGCAAAGATTGCTGGCTTCCAGCTCACGGGCAAAAAATTAAGCGTTGTAATACTTACGCCATCTAATCCTAAATTAGACCAAGTCTTAAATGACCTAAAAGAAAGAGGTTATACAATTACTCTTAACATAGGATCAGAAAGAGGTCTTGAAAAATCCTGGGCCAGATATGCGGAAATATCAAAATCAGTAGAAACAAAAGCTGGATTAGTTGATATCTCAAAAGAACTTTTAACAGAAATTCTCTCAAGAACAAAAGATGTAAAAGATGTTCAAGTTCAAATAAAAGAACTCACTGAAAATAACAAAACACAAGGTGTTTCTAGAATATTAGAAATAGTCTTAGGTGGAGCCCTTGCAACATCTGCATCAGACATTCATATGGAACCACAGGAAGAGTCGGTAAGACTTCGCTATAGATTAGACGGTATTTTGCATGACATAGATTTCTTAAGTAATAATGTATACAAACTAATCGTTTCCAGAATCAAACTCATTTCTGCTCTTAAATTAAACATGAAGAAAGGCGCGCAAGACGGAAGATTCACAATTGCGACAAATCAAAAAGAAATCGAAGTAAGAACTTCTGTGCTACCTGGAGTATACGGAGAAACAATCGTAATGAGACTTCTCGACCCAGATTCAATATCTATAAACCTTGAAGATATGGGTATTGAAGAAAAACTCTTAAAGATTTTTAACGACGAGATTAAAAAACCAAATGGCCTTATTTTGACCACAGGTCCAACGGGTTCCGGTAAAACAACCACACTTTATGCTTTTCTCAGAAAGGTAAACGACAACGAAACAAAAATAATCACAATCGAAGACCCTGTCGAATACCACATGAAAGGTTTGTCCCAAACACAAACCAACGAAGACTCAGGATACACATTCCTTGAAGGCCTTCGCTCTGCGCTCAGACAAGACCCAGACATTATAATGGTTGGAGAAATAAGAGACACAGAGACAGCCAAGATTGCTATTAACTCTGCTCTTACAGGACACCTTGTCTTCTCTACCCTACACACAAACGACGCAGCGGGCGCAATTCCAAGACTCGTAGACCTTGGAGTAAATCCAAAAATTATTGGTTCAGCCCTTACCCTCACCATCGCACAAAGACTTGTAAGACAGCTTTGTCAGCAATGCAAAAAAGAAACAACACCAAAAGAAGATGAAACAAAAATAATTAATATTGTTTCAAAATTAATTAACGAAAAAAGACCAGATATTAATCTGCCAGATGGAGGTAAAATATGGATGGCTGGTGATGGATGCCCTGCTTGTCACGGGGTTGGATACAAAGGCAGAACTGGTGTATTTGAGGCAATAATGGTTGATTCAGAAGTAAATAAGGTTATTACAGATAGAGTAAATGCTTTAGATATTAAAAGTGCTTCCAAGAAACAAGGAATACTAGACATGAGGGAACATGGAATTTTGAAGGTTTTACAAGGAATAACATCAATGGAAGAGTTAGCGAGAGTTGTTGAGTTGGTAGTTGCAGACGAAGGATACTGATAGTTTGTGGCTCGAGATCTATAATTCATGAATAAAAAAATAATAGTTAATTTCTTAAATTATAGATCCCGAGTCGCAAATAGCGGTAAGTTCATTTAAAAACAAAGGACCGCCAAGTTTAAAAAACTAAGCGGTCCTATATAGAGAATTTGATTCTCTAAGCAATTCTTTTAATGTAACATTATAAGTTAGATTTTTTTTGTAGGATAGTCTCAGTAATTTCACTCAAAGGTGAGTACCAAGGCGTCCTCCTCAAAAGACCATTTAAACCCGAAAGTTTTATTGCTTAGAGAATCAAGACCTCTATATCTATTCTATTAAATTATTAAGGAAATCTTTTCGAATCAACCTAACAACACAGAATCGCCTATTTGTAAACATTTTAATCGATTACCCAATAGGCTATCATAAAAGAAAATAAATGTCAAGTATACCACCAGAAAATGAAGTACAAGAGAATGACCAAAACCCTCAAAAAAACGAGGTATTTCTTGACAGTACGCTCAGACCAGAGCGATGGGAAGAGTATATTGGACAGGAGGTAATTAAGGAAAATTTGAAGATTTTACTCGATGCTGCCAAGTCCAGAAAACAACCACCAGAACACCTGCTTTTTTATGGGCCTCCTGGACTTGGAAAGACAACTTTGGCACATTTAATTGCCAAAGAAAACAATTCTCAGATTAAAATCACATCAGGTCCTGCGATAGAGAAAGTTGGCGACCTCGCTTCCCTCCTCACAAACCTTTCACCGGGAGATATTTTATTTATCGACGAAATTCATCGCCTCAACAAGATGATCGAAGAGGTTCTTTATCCTGCAATGGAGTCGGGAATTTTAAATATCATAATCGGCAAAGGTCCGTCAGCGAGAACAATTCAACTTGAACTCCCACCATTCACACTTATCGCCGCCACTACCAAAATAGCACTCCTCTCTTCCCCCCTCCGTTCAAGATTTTCGGGTGGAACTTTCAGACTAGAATTTTATACAGAAAAAGAAATTGAAAAAATTATCGAACGTTCGTCAAAGATACTCAGCGTTGAAATAGAAAAAGAAGCCTCCGAAGAAATTTCAAGAAGAAGTAGATTTACCCCGAGAATCGCGAATCACCTACTAAAAAGATGTCGGGATTTCGCTCAGGTAAAAGAGGTTGTATTGAACAGAAAGACAGTTGGTAAGGCTTTGGACCTCCTTGGCATAGATCACGCAGGCCTAAACATCGTCGATAGGAAAATAATCGACACGATAATCAACAAGTTCGGAGGTGGACCAGTCGGCCTCGGCACAATCGGCGCTGCAATATCCGAAGAAGTCGGCACCGTAGAAGAAGTAAACGAACCATATTTAATACAACTTGGCTTCATCGAAAGAACCCCAAGAGGCCGATCCGCTACAACAAAAGCTTACGAACACCTAAATATTGAACCACCTAAAGATAGCTTACTCTAAAAAATTAGAATTCTTTTTTACCTCTTCCTAAAAAATCATCCCAACCTTTCCATTCTTTTTGATCAACTAATGATATATAGCTCCTCAAATTTGGATGTTTTTTTCTTTCTTCTTCATATTCAGTAATTGTTTTAATTCCCAAATCCCGAACTTCTTTTTTAGTATCCCCAAAAGATAAGAATTCTTTTCGTTCCTTATTAAAAAAATCATATGAACTTTTCCACCCTTCTTCTTTGCTTAAATCAGAAAAACATCTCCAGTTTGGATGGTTTTCTTTTCTCTTTTTTTCATATTCTTTTTTTGTTTTAATTCCCAAACCCCGAACTTCTTTTTTAGTATCCTCAAAAGATAAGAATTTTACAGCTTCTCTGTCGAAAAAATCATCCGCACCTTTCCATCCTTTTTCATGTTTTAAATCAGAAAAACATCTCCAGTTTGGATGGTTTTCTTTTCTCTTTTTTTCATATTCTTTTTTTGTTTTAATTCCCAAACCCCGAACTTCTTTTTTAGTATCCTCAAAAGATAAGAATTTTACAGCTTCTCTGTCGAAAAAATCATCCGCACCTTTCCATCCTTTTTCATGTTTTAAATCAGAAAAACATCTCCATTTTGGATGGTTTTCTTTTTTCTCTTTTTTATATTCGATTCTTGTTTTAATTCCCAAACTTTGAACTTCTTTTTTAGTATCCTCAAAAGATAGGAATTCTACAACTTCTCTACCAAAAAAATCATCTGCATTTTTCCATCCTTTTTGTCTACGTAAATTACCGGAACTCATCCAATTTGGATGGTTTTCTTTTCTCTTTTTTTCATATTCAATAAAATCTTTTATTTTTAAAACCTGAACCTCTTTTTTTAACTCTTCAAAAGGCAAATGTTCTATTTTTTCTTTATCTATCAACAAGCCAGTTTCACTCAAAATCCGCACTACCTCTTTAGCCTCAGTTATAATTTTAAACTCAAGCTTAATATCTTCCCTAATTTTAATATTTCGGCTTTGTTCTGTTTCGTTACCATTATCAGCACCACTCTTTTCTTTTTCTTCTTGATAAACCTCGGCCTCACCTACGATATCTGCAAATGAAATACCACCACGGCCTTGATCATAAACATCAACAAAATCAACAATTCTGCCTATTTTGTCTAGATTAGTTTCGTCTATCCTTAATACTCGCCCGGCTCTTTGTTCTGCAACTATTTTTGATAATGTTGGTTTTAAATTAATACAGACACTCGCTTTCTTCTCATCAAAACCTTCAATTAAAATATCAGAATTACACAGAACCTTAATCTTTCCCTCCTTGAAATCATTTAAAATTTGCTCTCTTTCTGTCTTACCTTGTTTTCCAGAAACAAAATTAGCAGAAATACCTTGCTCGTTATATAGCCGTGCCATATTTTCTGCATGGGCCACACCGCAACAATAAACAACTGCTCTTTCACCATCAAACATCTTTCGGTAGACATCCACACCTGCCTTATTTCTCGCCTCCTTATTAATCGCTCTCTCGAGGTCCTCTTGATTATATTCTCCTGTTGAGGTGACTTTCACTTCACTCAAATCAATATTTGTTTGGACAAGATAAACCGAAAAACCACTTAAAACTTTCTCTTTAACGGCTTCTTTAATCGAAAGAGAACATATTTCTTTACTTAATAATTTAGCTACATTTTTATCTTCTGAATATTCTGGAGTTGCTGTAAAACCCAATTTAATAGCATCATCAAAACCACTAATTGATTCTATTCTTTTTTCGCTAAGTGCCTTGTGGGCCTCGTCGAGAATAAGGCATTTATAGTCTTTTGGGTTTATCGAACCATCTTTGATTTTATTTATTAAAGATGAATAGGTTGTAATTGTCACATCATCGCCATGATTCTTCGCATAAGTATATATCTTTCCAATATCAAGATCTTCTGTAAATTTCTCGATCTCCTTGCCTGTTTGTTCAACAAGTATTTGCGTCGGAACAACAACCAGCGTCTTTAATCGAAGAGATTCGATTAATTCTGAGAAAATAACTGTTTTTCCCGCCCCTGTTGGTAGTTTTATATATCCCTCTTTCTCGCCCCTTTCTAAGAAATCACGAATCGCTTCGAACACTGTAAATTGTCTTTCTCTTAAAGTACGACCAGCTTCATTGTCTTTGTGATTTTCTATATATTTATCTAGATTATTTAATGCAGTAAGCCATGTTTTCATTTCTGAAATTTCTTTCTCGTCAATTTCTGTTTTATTTTTTTGAGAAATCAAAAGTTTTCGATATATATCATATCTTAAAGGAAATTTATTCTTAATCTCATCAATAGTCATACTCAGCAATCCACCATTTTGCGATTCTGGAGTAAGACGATTTCCTACTTTTTCTGCAACTTGCCCTAATTGTGCTTTTAATTCTTCTTTTGGTTTTGGTTTAAAATTTTCCATGTTTTGCATACTTTGTATTATACATCAGATGGGTAAAGTTTCTATCGTTGACTAATTTGGTATTATTTATAATATAATAAGAGAAACGTCTAAATTAATAGATAACTTCTAATTAATAATTTTAATTTGCAAAAAATATGTCAGGACATAATAAATTTTCAAAAATAAAAGTTAAAAAAGGTATTAATGATGCGAAGAAAAGTAAGGCTTTTGCTATTTTAGCCAAGAAATTAATCGTGGAATCTCGAACGGCAAAGGGAGATAGAAATTCTCCTTCACTAAGAAAAATGATCGAGAAGGCGCGAGAGGTTAATATGCCAAACGATAAAATTGATGGGGCAATCGCAAAAGGACTTGGTGTTGGCGGCTCAGAAATGCAGAATGTAAAATATGAAGCTTATGGGCCAGGCGGAGCTGCTATTATTATTGAAGGAATTACAGACAACAAAAACAGAATGACTCCTGAAATAAAACACATTTTATCTGACCATGGAGGAACACTTGGCGGAGAAGGTTCTGTAACTTGGGCTTTTGAAAAAAAGGACGATGAGTGGGTACCAACAATGCCAATGGAAGTCTCCCCTACAGACAAGGAAGCACTAGAAACCTTACTTGGCATAATTGACGACCACGAAGATGTGGAAAATATTTTCACAAATATTTCAAACCTATCATCCGAAGAAGAGTCAGCTGAATAATAACTCCACCTGTCATTCCGGGCTCGACTCGGAATCCATTGTATTTTAAATATAAACTAAATAAATCCTGGATCCCGGATCGAGTCCGGGATGACAAAATAAATCTTAAATCATTTTTTATGATAATTATCGGAGTTGATCCTGGATATGACAAGTTTGGTGTCGCTGTTGTCGACAACCAAAGCGGTGGTGATGAATTACTTTATTCTGGGTGTATTAGAACTTCGGCAAAAACCACATTTAGTGAAAGGCTTCTTTCAATAGGAAAAGAATTTCAAACCCTAATCGATAAATTTAAACCCCAAGCTCTGGCTATAGAAAAGCTTTTTTTTACGACTAATCAGAAAACTGCCATGGGAGTATCAGAAGCCAAGGGAATGGCGACATATATTGCAATGGCAAATGGCCTAAAGGTTTTTGAATTTACCCCACTCCAAATGAAAATGGCTATTGTTGGTTACGGTAAGGCTGAAAAAAGCCAGGTTTCTAAGATGATCCCGTTTTTAATCAAAAATTGGAAGACAATCGACAAGAAAAAGGTTGAAGATGATGAATTCGATGCCATTGGGATGGCACTAACAGGTCTTGCAACATACAGGGGGCTTGCAAAATAACCACGACTTTGCTAAAAATAAATATCTTTAATTATTATATAAATTATAAGGTAAATTTTTATAAATTTTTTTGCATAAAAACATGCCAAAACCAATAAAAAAAGTAAACGATGCCGATGAGTTAGGTGAGGAATACAAAGGTGATGCTGAACTAGAAGGAGAATTAGATGGAGATGCTGTGCTTGAAGCAATAACAACAGAGTCAGACGACATCGATTTCAACAGAACCCTTGGAATCGATAAAGACATGGACAGCTTCGACGACAAAGATCCTTTTTAATAAATCAAAGAAAAAACCGCTTTCTAAAACAAGCGGTTTTTTATTACCAAATAATAGACAAAAATGAAAAAACCGCCTTTTCTGGCGGTCCTATTAAAAGAAGGATAAACCTACTTTTTCTTCTGCATCTCCTTTTCAATTCGGAGAAGCTCTTCCTCTTTTTCTTTGGAAATCTCTTCAATGCTTCCATCCCAAAATAAATCAAAAAAAACCCTCATCATGCAATAAAGAGACAAAAGACCGAGAATAGCAACAAGAGCATTTTGAAAATGTTCCATAAAAAACTCCCTATTTTAATTAGAAATGTACTAAATAAGTCAATAATTTAGCACATAATATAAATTATGTCAACAGTACTCAAAAATAACTGTTTATATAAGTTTTATGAACTTTTTCTTACCTAGTTTTACCACAACTGGGAGTTTTTCTATTTTTATTAGAAAGTCGTCGATTTTTATGCCGTCTATAGAAACAGCCCCTTCTTCTACCAACCTCCTAAAGTCTGACTTTGATTTTATTTGACCTTTTGAAAGAAGAAAATCTGACATGACTTCTCCAACAGCACCAGTTATCTCTTCCAAGTCGTCTGGTGTTTCTTTTTTCTGAAATGTCTTTATAAAATTTTCTTCTGCTTTTACGGCCTCATCATTTCCGTAATAAATAGATACAATCTCTCTCCCTAGTCTCATTTTAATATCTCTTGGGTTTTTGCCGTCATTCATTTCTTTCCTTAAACCATCTATTTCTTCCATAGAAACATTTGTACATAATTCAAAACCAGAAAAAATCATGCTATCTTCCCAACTCATAATTTTTCCAAACATCATTGGGGCGTCATCGTTTAACGCAACCATATTTCCTTCTGTTTTACCCATCTTTGTTCCAGAATTGTCGGCAAGAAGTTTCATCGTTAAAACAAACTTCTCTTTATTATTTATTTCCTTTTGGAGGTTTCTACCAACAAGCATATTGAAAGTCTGATCATTTCCGCCCACTTCCCCATCTACATCCATAGCCACACTGTCATAACCCTGCATAAGTGGATACAAAAATTCATGAAGGAATATTGGTTTATTTTCTTTAATTCGGTTTTCAAACATATCTCTTTCAAGCATCTGACTCACCGTCATCTTAGAAGCAAGACCTAAAACATCAGCAAAATTCATTTTTTCTAACCATTCTGAGTTGTATTTTAACTCTGCAGAATTGGCTCCACTAAAATCCAAAAAAACTGACGCTTGTTCTTTGTAAAGTTTTGCGTTATTTAAAACTTCGTCTCGTGTAAGTTGTTTTCTGGTGGCTTTTTTATCTGTCGGGTCACCAATCATCGCTGTGAAATCACCGATTAAAAGTATTATCTTGCAACCAAGTTTTTGAAATTCTGCCAATTTCTTTAGCGCAATTGCATGTCCAAGATGAAGTGTCGGTCCTGTTGGATCTATTCCGAGATATATTTTTATTTCTTCTTCTTTTTCTAGTTTTGATTTCAAAAAACCAACTGATGGGTAAATATTCTCAACCCCCCTACTTAATAAATCGCTTATTTTTTGATCTTTGTTTTTATCGTCGCTCATCTTGGTGGTTTTTAGTGAAATTTTAATAATATATAGATACTATCAAAATTTAAATTTACTAGCCATAGTTATTGTATTTTCACCAAATATTTCTTGTATGTTGTATTTTGTATACCATATACTATATACACAATACTAAATACTTTCATATACTTTTTACTATTTTTATAGTATAATTTTAGCAGTGAAAAGGAAGATTTTTAAGACAATAAAACATGAATCTATAAGGATAATTATGGTTTTGGCCATATTTTTTTTCTTTTTTGCGGGAATTATCCTTATTTGGATGGCCAACTTAAAAATCCCTGATTTTGGTTCTTTTGATAAGAGGAAAATTTCCCAATCCACAAAAATATACGACCGTACAGGAAAAATTCTCCTATATGATATTCACCAAGACATCAAAAGACGCGTTGTTCCTCTTGAAAACATCTCAACATATATTCAAAAAGCAACAATCGCGATAGAAGATTCTGATTTCTACACTCATAATGGTATAAAAATAGAGTCAATAATAAGAGCGGTTTGGGTGAATTTAACGAAAGGCGGAGCTGTCCAAGGTGGCTCTACAATAACCCAACAGGTTATAAAAAACACGCTTCTAACTCAAGAAAAAAGTGTAACAAGAAAAATAACAGAATGGATATTAGCTTTAAAACTAGACAAAGTTTTAAGTAAACAACAGATACTTTCTATTTATTTAAACGAGTCACCATACGGAGGAACAGTCTATGGAGTTGAAGAAGCGACACAGAGATTTTTCAATAAGAAAGCAAGCGATGTTACTTTGGCGGAGGCGGCTTACATAGCTGCGATTCCACAAGCACCAACCCTGTACTCCCCTTATGGACAGAACAAAACAAAACTAGACGAAAGAAAAAACACAGTTCTCAATAGAATGTATGAACTGAAGCTTATATCGAAAGACGAACTTGATAGCGCAAAAAAAGAAGTCGTTGTGTTTAATAAAAATAAAGATGATAGTGGTATTAAAGCACCCCACTTTGTGGAGTTTGTAAGAAGTTACCTTGAAAGCAGATACGGAAGAGAGGAAGTTGAAACTGGAGGTTTAAACATAATAACAACCCTTGACTACGACCTTCAACAAAAAGCTGAAGAAACAATAAAAGAATTCGGCGATAAAAATGAGAAAGATTTTAAGGCTAAAAATGCTGGATTAATAGCAACAGATCCAAAGACAGGACAAATATTAGTGATGGTTGGTTCAAGGGACTACTTCAATACAAAAAATGAAGGCAACTTTAACGTTACTCTTGCACATAGGCAACCAGGATCTTCTTTTAAACCCTTTGTTTATGCGACAGCTTTTAAAAAAGGATATACACCAGACACAGTTCTTTTTGATTTAGAAACAGAATTTCAAGCAAACTGTGACCCAGACGGAAATCCAATTCCACCAAACAATAATCCCAACGTCTGCTACATGCCACAAAACTATGATGATAGTTTTAGGGGGCCAATGTCGCTTCGAAACGCATTAGCTCAGTCAATAAACATACCCGCCATAAAACTTCTTTATCTAGTCGGCATAAACGACGCTATAAGAACAGCAAGAGACCTTGGAATAACAGGACTCACAAATGCCACCCAATATGGACTGACGCTTGTATTAGGAGGCGGAGAGGTTACTTTACTAGATATGACGAACGCTTATTCTGTGTTTGCGAATGATGGTATAAGAAATCCATATACTCCTATTCTTAAAATTACAGATTCGACAGGAAAAACTCTTGAAGAATATTCTAACAATGGAATAAAAGTCCTGGAAACAAATGTTGCACGAGAAATTTCTGATGTACTTTCTGATTACCATGCAAAACTTCCTGCATATGGAGAAAACTCCCCTCTCAGGTTCGACGACAGGCAAGTTGCGTCAAAGACAGGTACAACAAACGACACAAAAGACGCTTGGGTTATAGGATTCACACCAAATTTCGCAATGGGAGTTTGGGTAGGAAACAATGACAACTCACCTATGGTTAAAAAAGTAGCAGGAATGATAACAGCACCGCTATGGAGAAACTTCTTCGACAAGGTTCTCAAGACACTGCCTGTTGAAAATTTCAAAAAACCTGACCCAATCCCAGAAGATATTAAACCAGTTCTTCGTGGAGAATGGCGTGGAGGTGTTGAATACACAATCGACAAAGCCTCTGGAAATTTAGCAACACCTTACACACCAGAAGAACTTAAAGAAAAGAAGGTTTTAACCGATGTACATTCAATTTTATATTGGGTAGACAAGAAAGACCCACTTGGACCAGCGCCGACAGACCCTTGGAGTGACCCACAATTTAACAACTGGGAAACCTCAATTAAAAAATGGGCGGAAATACAAGGATTACAAAGCAGTGGAACAACGACAGCACCCACTGGTCTAGATAATGTACACGGACCAAGTCTTGCACCAAAATTAAATATACTATTACCAGATAGAAATAGGACATACGGCTTAATCGAGACAGTAAATATAAATTTACAAGTAACACAAACCACCTACCCTGTCGTACAAGCTGACTTCTTCATAAACAACACTTTTATTGGTTCCTCAAAAAACCCTCCTTTTAATTTTAATTTCTTACCAAAAGAGATTCCACAAATAGATTACAATAATGAAATCAAAGTTATTATTTACGACAGCATAAGAAACTCAGAAGAAATGACTATTCCATTCAAAGTAGCCATATAGAGTATTTAGTATTAAGTATAATGTATTTTGTATGAAATTTTTATACTAAATACTATATACAAAATACTTAATACTTTCCTCCCCTCTACCTGATATCTAAAATATTCTTATCAGCCATAGAGTCTTGAATTCTTCTTAAAATCCTTCCTTTTTTTATAAAAATCTCGCTCTTAAGAACGTGATTATAAGTACTCACACAAATAGTGCCGTTTTTAAAAGATATTTTTTTGTCATCTAATTTAATACCAAGTTCTTCCTCTATTATCTGACAAGTTTTTTCGCGTACTAAAATATCTGGTTTAGAAAACCTTTTAAATCTTTCTAGTAAAGTTCCTATTTGAAGCATATAAACTACTTTATCATCGGCATTAACAGATATGTAAATGAATTATCACCAACACCTTTTATTATAACTGGTCTTTGGTGTCCATTAAAATCTATGGTTATATTATTATCCTGAACAGAAGCAATGGAATCTAAAATAAATTTAGCATTAAAACTCATATCAATATCCTCCCCTTTTAAAGTCGAATCTATTCTCGTAACACTTTCCCCCTTGTCTTGATTTCTAGAGCTTATCTCAAAAAAACCATCTGCTGGAATTATTTTAAAATTTATTTGATTAAATTTATCAGAAAAAATAGTCGACATTTTTATAGAATCTGCCAACTCTTGTTTTTGCACAATGACTTCTGTTTTTTTATCTTTTGGAATTATTTGTCTGTAATCAGGAAAAATTCCACCCACAACTCTTGATGTAAAATAAACTGAAGATGAAATTACAGACATCTGGTTTTTATTAAAAATAAGTTCCACATCCCCTTCTGTACTTTCTAATATTCTAACCAGCTCGTTAGCATTTTTTATTGGAATTATAGAAGAAGAAAAATTAGCATCTTTGTTTATCTCAAACTTCTTTTCTGCCAGCCTAGAGGAGTCTGTTGAAACAAAATATAAATAACCATTATCAAAATACATATACACACTTGAAATCTCAGGCTTTATATCAGAAGCAAGAGCTGCAAAAGAAACTGATTTTATACCGTTAATTATCTTAGATGCCTCAATAAAAAACGACTCCTCTTTTTCAACTCTTGGAATCAAAGGAAATTCATCCGCAGGATAACTTTTAATTAATGTAGAATTTTTCTTACTAGAAACAGAAAGGTTATTATTAACCGATTCTAATTTAACGACAGTATCTCCCTCTAGCATCTGTATAAAACCAGCTATCAAATATCCTGGAACAGCAACAGCCCCTTCCCTCTCAACTTTAGCAGAAATTCTAACTTCCAAACCGATATCTAGATTTGTTGCCTTTAAAATAATTTCATTTTCTTTAGCTTCAATAAGTATTGCTTCAAGAATTGGTAATGATAAATTCTTACCAGATATTTTTCCTACTTGGAAGACTGCTTCTTTAAGTTTGTTTTTTAAACATTCTGCTTTCATAGGATTTTATTTATTTAAATAATTATATATAAAAGTTTATTATTACTATTAGGACTGTTGATAAGTGTATAACTTAATTATATCTTTTATTTTAAAGGTAATCTATTTTTTTCTCTGTGGATTATCGTACTGTAATTTTGCTGTCCATCTGTGGTTAATTGTACCCCTTTTTTATCACCTCTTTTCTCCACGGTTTACCCACAACTTAAACTTGTTTTTATCCACAGTTAATTAACAACTTCCAGCTAGAATTGGGGATTTGTTTTCAGACCCGAATAATAAGGTTTTAATTTCTTCTATCTCTCGTAGTAAGGCTTCATTTTCCTTTAAATCAGCTTTTATTTTTTCACAGGCGTGTATAACTGTGGTGTGGTCTCTGCCACCGAATTTTTGTCCTATATATGGATAAGAAGAATTAAGATCTTCTCTTAAGATGTACATAGCAATTTGCCTTGGTTTTACCACTTCCCTCCTTCTGGTCTTTTCGTATAGGAATTTTTCCTCAATATTATAGTAGTCAGCAATTATTCTTAATATATCTTTAAAGGAAATTGTTTTTTGCTGTCTGGTATTATTTTTTATGAGAGCTTTTATTTCTTGAATATTTATTTCTCTGTTCTTAAGTTGAGACTGGCATATTACAGAGTTTAAAACACCTTCAAGTTCTCGAATGCTTTCTTGAACATTAGATGCTATGAATTGAAGAGCTTCATCAGACAAAGCATAATTCATAACTTTTAGTTTTGTTTGAAGAATAGCGATCTTAGATTCATATTCTGGTCTAGAGATATCCACAGTCATTCCACCTTCGAAGCGCGACCTAAGTCTTTCTTCAAGATTTGGTATGAACTTCGGTGGCTTGTCTGATGAGAAAACAATTTGTTTATTGTTGTTGTAAAAATCATTAAAGAGGTGGAAGATTTCTTCTTGAGTTTTGTCTTTACCTCCAAAGAACTGAACGTCGTCTATTATAAGCGTGTCGTATTTTTTATATTTCTCTTTAAAGGAATTAATCGTATTGTTTTGCATTGCGCTTACAAGTTCGACAGTGTATCTTTCGGATGTTAAGTAGAAAACCCTAGCGCCAGCCTTCTTTAGTGAATTGCCGATTGCTTGTATAAGGTGAGTTTTACCGAGTCCAGTTCCTCCGTATATATAAAGAGGATTATAATCCACGCCAGGCCTCTTTATGACCGATTGAGAGGCAGCAAAAGCTAGTTCGTTGAAAGGTCCAACGATGAAGTTTTCAAAAATGTATTTTGGATTAAGATTATCCTCTCTATTTACGTAAGGTTCGTTTAGTTTAAGCTGACTTACTGTCGTTTTTTGCTCAGTTGTTAGATTGCTGTATGGTTCTTTTACAACTGTTCCTTCTTTTTGGATAATGTATTCAACATTTCTTGTGTTTGGGGAAACATTTCTTAATGCCTTTAGTATAAATTTGTGATATTTATTTGAAAGCCAATCTTTTACGAAAGCGTTTGGTACAGAAAGATATATATTGCCATCTTCTTCTCTCGCGATAAATGTATTTTTAAACCAAGTGCTAAAATTTGCTCTGGAGACGTCCATCTCTATCTCCCCTAAAGCGCTGTCCCAGATTTTTTTGTTGTCAGACATTTACCGTATCAAATAAAAATTTATAATATATCCTTCTCGACCAAATTATCTTTTCTTGTTTATAGGTGTTTCTTTTTATTTTTTTATGCTGTGGCTCGGTACGTAAATTATTTTTTGAATTTTTATAAGATAATTATATTCTTTGCTTTTGAAAAAGAAACTAGACTGTTTCAAATATAATAGGTGGTTTAGGTGTGGATAACTATTTAAAATAAAAATGTAAAGGGAAAAAACATAAACCAGCTTTTATTTTATGAGATTTTCCTAACTGTGTTTTTGACACTTTACACTTTAGGCCTCTTGTGATAATGTAGCGGAATGTCAAAGACATATAAACCAAAAAAAGGAAAAAGGAATAAAACACACGGATTTTTAGTCCGACAAGCTACTCCTGGAGGTAAAAAAACCATTCAAAGGAGAAGAAGAAAAGGAAGAGCAAAGCTAACAGTTTAAAATAATAAAAAAATAAAAATTACGAACTCAAAAATTCGTAATTTTTATTTAATAAGTATAGTTAGGGTGTTTAGCTGAAAACGTTTGGCAATGAGCCATAAATATAATACTCTTAAGATATGTTAGATAAAACAAGAAGAATTAAGAAAGAATACTTCGAGGAGCTTCTAAAAAAGGGAAAATCGGCCTTTTCCCCCCTTCTTTCTGTTAAATACCTAAGCAATAGACAAGGAAAAAGTATCTTTGGTTTTGTTATATCTAGTAAAGTAGCCAAAAAAGCCACAGAAAGGAACCTTTTTAAAAGAAGGTGTCGACATATAATAAAAAAGAACCTGCCTCTTATTAAGGATGGTTTAACGTTGTCTTTTTTTGCCAAGCCGGGTGTTACTAAGTTGTCATTTGCAGAATTGGAGAATGAGATTACCCTTTTGCTTAGGAGGCTTCTGGTATTTAGTAATAAGTATTAGGTATTGGGTATTAAGTATTTTGTATACTATATACATAATACTTAATACTTCTTGTATACTAAATACCCAATACTGTATACTAAATACTTAATACTAAATACATAACTTATGTTTTCATTTATTTTTAACATCTTTTATTACCCCCTATATAATCTTATTATATTTTTGAGTGCAATTGTCCCAAACAACGATATTGGTATCGCAATTGTTCTTTTAACGATATTTTCAAAGATCGTAATACTCCCCCTTTCTCACAAATCACTTGAGACTCAGAAGAAAATGAAAGAAATTGAGCCACATATAAAGAACATAAAAGAAAAATTTAAGGATAATCAAGAAGAGCAGGCCATCAGAACAATGAATCTATATAAGGAACATGGAATAAATCCATTTTCTACTATTTTGCTTTTATTTATTCAATTGCCGATGTTTATAGCTCTTTATTATATTTTTAGCGAAAAAATAGACCTTACCTCTTCTGTAATATTCTCATTTAATATAATTCCATCCACAGTAAACACTATGTTTTTGGGATTTATAGAAATGGCTACAAGCAATTTTTATTTAGCGGTTTTGGTTGGGATTACACAGTTTTTTCAAACCAAACTCTCCGTTCCTGACCTTCCAAAGAGCCAAGGAAAAGAGTCTTCTTTTGCCGATGATTTTGCACAAAGTATGAATTGGCAGGTTAAGTATTTCTTGCCCGTTTTTATTGTTTATATCGCCTCAAAACTAAATGCAGCCGTCTCTGTGTTCTGGATAACAAGTAACCTCTTCGGTATCGCCCACGAGTTATACGTAAAACAAAAGGCGAAGAGTATTTAGTATTTGGTATTATGTATATTGTATTTTGTATTTAGTATAAATAAAACAAAAAGTATATTGTATCTAGTATTTTGTATTTAGTATGCTACTAAACTTACAACTACTTAAAAAAGTGGTTTATTGTTTGTGTTAGTGCTTATACTAAATACTATATACATAATACTAAATACTAAACACCACCCCTCCTATCTTATCTTAACCATAAATGGTGTGTTGTCTTTTTTGTTTATGAAGGCTAGATAGTCTTCTTTTGTGCTTAGGATTGGGTTTGTGACGTCAATCTCGATGCCTCCAAGTTTTTGGTCGTCGATCATTACTCTGGCTGAATTTGTGTCTAAATTGATCTCGTATATGTTGTCGGAGAATGAAGTTACTCCTTGATACCAAGAGTCAGGATATTTCGCTAGTGGGGTTGTTTTAGGCACGCCACAATAAACCACGTTTTCGTTTATTTTACTCCAAACGCATTTTTCTGGGAGTGTTGTTATTGGCATTATGTTTGGATAATCTGTGCTTTTGTTTGTGTAATATGTCATAAAACCAGCACCTGTTGTCTCAGAATAAATTGTTTTATCTCCACTTGGGCTCATTAGTGTTGTTAAACCAGAAATATCCCCAATAACCTTTTCGAGCTTATTGTTTGAAACCCCTAGAGAATAAAAATAACCACTTACGTTATATCCAGGTTTTGTGACTAAAGATATTGAATTTGTTGTGGGCCAAGACACAGACCAGTCAGAAAAAGCAGATGAAAATATTTGATTCTTTTTGTTGCTTGCCCCAACTCTGTTAAAGTCTGAAATTGAACCAATAGTAGAGTTTCCATTTTTACTTAGGAAAAATATTTTATCTTTTAACGGCGAAACTGCTATTTCTTTTACGCTACTTGGTAGAATTGTACCAACAATGCTTCCCACTTCCCCATCAATTGTTGTCGAAGCGAAACCTCTTTCTAAATTACCGTAAATCGTTTGAATATTATTTCCTACGCCATCTAGTCTTCTGATTATTAAAGAAGAAGCGTCTTTGTTCCAAACGGTATCAAAAACGCCAGTCATTGTCGTGTTTGAAATTTTTGTAGGTATTTTTTCGTCATAAGAAATGTCGCTTATGTGCCCTGTCCCCTTTTCTATGTATCTTAAAAGAGGCCCAGCGCCATTAAAAGAATTATCTATAAAAGCAACACCAGCAACACCAACATCTGCTTTTCTTGTAATTTCCCCAGGAACCCTTTCTACTGTATCAGCTCCCGCGGTGTTATCGATAGTGTTTTGTTGGTTGGTGGGAGTGCTTACAGGAATTATTTTGTCAGAGCTAGGAAAAGCACCAGTTCCATTATCTGTTGTGGTGACAGGGTTTGTGACCGGTGTATTGGTTTGAGGTTGTATTTGATTGTTTAAATACCAAACAGTCCCCCCAATACCCAAAACCACAACCAGAGAGACGATTATTATAAATATAATTTTATTTTTGTTCATTGCTAAATAATGCTTAATCTCCTTGATTATTATTAGGTTGTTCTATCGGAACCTCGTGAAATGTCCAACCATTGTTTGTGGTAAAGGGTGCTTGTGTTGATGTTGTTGGTTTTTCTTGTGCTGGTGTTGGAGTAGGCGCTGGAGTCGGAGTTGGTGTTGGGGCTGGAGGTGTTGTTATTGTGGTTGGATTAGGGTTTTGTGTTGGTGGTTGAATTTGCAAAAGGGGATCCCATCCTGATGTCTCTGTTGGTTTATTCATATCAGGAATTTCTTTTATTTTTTTCTTTAAAGCCTCCAGTTCTTTTTGTGCCTCGATTGTTGGACCTACTGCTCCACTACCACTTGCGTTTCCAGATACTGGTATAACTGTTGTGTTTGTTGATGCGGTTGGTGCCTTTTCACACTCTTTTGCTGTCGGCATGCTTAAATCAACTAACCGTGGGTTAATTGTATAAAGAATAAGCCAAGATAGTAAGGCAAGAATTAGTCCAATAACGGCACTTTCGATCCTTTTCTTTCCTTCCCCTGCTTGGCCGGGATCTGCCCAAGTGAGTGTGTATTGTAGGCCGCCGACAACCATCATTAAAACAGAAAGTGCAATCGTCATTCCGAGAACATACCAATATGCAGACTTAATATAATCACCAGGACTTACAACTCCGTCCGTGGATTTTAACCCAGGCAGTGGTTCCAGTGGTATATAGCCAGTTGTGGCTGCAAATGAAATTATTGGCATAAAAAAACAAAGAACCGCCAACATTTTTCTTATTACATTTTTAAAAGTTTTATTTTTCATTTTTTTCGATTAAAAACCAAGGCCAGATGTTGCTTTTATTGTTAGTTTGTTAATTGCAGACTGAAATACTTGCATTGTATTTTCTATTGAAAGAGAAAGTTCCGATGTGATATTTTTGCCAGTTTCATTTCTGAGGGTAATTATCTTAGGACTGCCGTCGTTTGGTGCAATGCCGTTGCTATTTAATGCCCAACTAAATAACAGATTATTCTCGGTTGCAGATTTCGGGTAAGAAAAGAAATATGGCTCTGCTCTAACAGTGCTTTCTTTTTCACTTAAATTATAAGTATTATCTAAAGCCATGTTGTAGTTTGTTCCTTCTATTGATTTGTCTTCATAAAAAACAATATTAGGGTTTTCAGGTCTGATTTTTATCGTTTTTTCGGCGACGATACTACCAGTATTGTCTGATACAACCACAGAAATAACGTTATCTGTAAAAGGAGATCCAGTCTTTATTTCTGCGTTTTGTTTTCCAATTCCAGATAATAAGTTTTCGTAATTATATTTCCATTTATATGTTAGATTTGCTGGAGAAAGAGCAGTTCCTTGGTTAGAAATTATACTTGGAATAGCTGTTATTTTTATAGTACTGCTTGGAGAAGCTAGGGCCTTTCCTTTATAAAAAGGAGTTGTGTATGTATTCGCTTCCCAAACAATATCAACATCAGCGGGATTTATTAAAATTGTTTTTTCTATTTGTTTTTTATCAGTTTTTATTACGGTTTTGATTATTGAAATTTGGCCTGGTTTGTCTGTTTGAAAAGTAAAATTATTTTGACCAACCCCTTCCCTTTCCAGTTTTCCATTTAAATACCAAGATATTGTTGCGCTTCCTAGCTCAGCCTCGAAGCTCACTGCTGTTGCCTTTACAAAAGTCATACTTCCTGGATTTTTTGGTTCGAGCTCTATGGATAAATTACCCCCAATGGTCGGAGTTGTCGCAACGGCCCCAACGCTAAGTGGTAGGAGTATTGTTGATATTAAAATTATTTGAGCTAGATATTTTTTCATATTTTTGTTTATTCTACTTGTTGTGCAGGTTGGGCTTCTTCCAGACCCTCATTTTTATTTTCACCTACCTCCTTTTCATTTTGGCTACTTTTTCCATTTTCCAGTCTTTCTGCTTTCTTCTCATCCATTTCCTTTTGTCTTTGTTGTTCTCTTCTTTCTTCTTCCCTTCTTCCATCTTCTTCTGTTTTTTTCTTTTTTTCGTCCTCCTCTTTTTTTCTTCTCTCGTCCTGCTCTTTCTTTTTTGTTGCTTTGTCTTTGATGGTGCCTGTTATTGTACCCATTAGGTTTTTTTCGTGATTTTTTTGTAACCTGTAAATCATGCCAGTCCAAAGTGGTAAAACATCGCCCACAATAGGGGTTGCTTCTAAAAGAAAAACAATTATAAACGTCGTTGATATTTTACCAAAACCACCGAATTTGTCTTTCCAGATTGCTAACCAAAGTGAGAAAGTGGCCCCCCCAGAAAGATTTAAAAAGAACCCTCCCCACCCTAACAAAAAAATATCCACAAAAGCCATCAACCAGCCCATAACATCAAAAAAAATGGCCACGAGATAAAGGCTTAACCAGTCTGCTTTGTCTAATGTCGGCGTATTTTCTTCTGGCATTTTTTTATTTGTATTGTGTATTTTTATACTAAATACCAAATACCTAATACTAAATACTTACCCCTCCTACTCCGTCGCTCTTAAATCTTCTTTTGCTTTTTTAATCGCTAATATCTGTGATGGATCTGATGTTATTATTTGATCTTCGGTGTATGAAGCGATTACTTTAATTGCAACGTGCTTCAAGCCAGCAAAGAAGATTCCCTCCCCCACATTCGACTCTAAAAGCAAAAACTTCTCTTCGTCGGTCAGGTTGAACGTTTTTTGAACAAGGCCTATCGAGGCTGGAGATTGTTTTAATATTATCTGCATTGAAGAGTTCGTAATGATAGGAATACCGTATGGCGAGTTTAAAAAATCGGCGACGTCTTGTGTAATTGTTGTCACACCGAGATAATATTTTCTACCTCTTTTTGCGAGGCTGTATAAGAATGAAGCGGTATCTGGCGATTTCATCATCCACCACGCCTCGTCGATAATAAGCATTCTCTTTTTCAGGTCTCTTCTGATTGAGCCCCAAATATTATTCATTATTATGTGCATTGCGATAGGCTTGAGTTCGTCTTCCATATCGCGAACAGAAAATACTATGAATTTTTTATTGATGTCGATGTTTGTTGGTCTGTTTAAGAATCCGGACCAAGTTCCTTGTGTGTATTTAAGAAGCCTTTGTGCAAGCGATGCCCCCCCGTCCATACCCGCGAGCACGAGTTCAAGGTCAGACATAAGCGGAGGATTTGCGTTTGTGAAATCATTATCCGCTGTTATATCTTTAAGGGCGTATGTCTCCATTATCGCATTATCCATAACAGAGCTTTCTTCTGGCGACATTCCTCCAAGCATTATTCTAAACAACCCCACGAGACTAATAATGTGAGATCTCAAAACATCAGATGGAGATTCATCTTCTCTTACTGGTGGAAGGTCAAAAGGATTTATGTGGTGTTCTGACGAGAGGGAAATATTAAAATACCTACCCCCGACAGCTTCTGCTAGGAATTCATATTCTTTTTCAGGGTCAATTACAATTACATCTACATCGAACATTAAAGACCTTAAAATTTCCAGTTTTGTAAAATAAGATTTACCAGAGCCAGCTTTGGCAAAGATAACAGAGTTGTAGTTTTCAAGTGAAAATCTGTCGAAGATTATAAGGCTGGAGTTGTGTCTATTTATTCCATATAAAATTCCTTTGTTTGAAGTAAGGTCAAAAGAGATAAAGGGGAAAATACTAGAAAGCGGAGCCGAGTTAAGTTTAGTGTTCACGGCTAGCGCGTCTGATGCGATTGGCATAATACTATTAAACCCTTCTTCTTGTTGAAAAAGAGCAGGTTTTATATACACCAGCCTTGATTCCATTATCGTTTTAATTTCAGCTTCAACCTTATTTAGTTCCTCTTCACTGTTGGCGTACATTGTGAGATAAAGTCCGACGTCAAAAATTTTCTCTCTGGCTTGGGATAATTGGTCTCTTAATGTCTCTATGTCTTGAAAAGCTGTGTCGAGCATAGGATCTCGGACCATTCCTTTTGTTTCGTTGGAGTGTATTTGGCTTTGTACTTCAGCTAGTTTCTTTTGAAGTTGATGAAGGACTGTGGATGTGTCTATCGGGTGTATTACAAGAGAAACATCGAATATTTTGTCGAGATTTATTATTGGAGAAAACCAGTTTTCAGACAAAAACCTAGGATAAGAAATGACGAAAAACGTCCTCGCTATCTTCTCCCCTAGTTTAATGCTATTTGATCCAATTTCTAGCGCTGAAGGAGAAATAATATCCTTGAGCTCCAAAACCCCACCAGAATATATATCCTGCGGTAGAATTGTCTCTATTTTATTTTCGTCGTTTTGTTTTCCAAAAAAGCTCATATATTTTACAAAGTATTAAGTATTTTGTATTTAGTATCTAGTATTTGGTGTTTCGTGTTTTGTATAAAATTTAATATACACAATACATAATACCAAATACTTAATACTTCCCCTCCACCCCCTTCCTACACCTTCGGCACACCACCTTGGTCTTCTGGGTTAAATATTCTGTAAAAAAGTTCGATTAATTCTTCGGTACCTAGCGCGACTGTCCTAACACCTGTCCTACTGAGGCCTTGTGATACCACTCCTGCTCTTTGTTCCAGCTGGCTTCTATTCTCTTCAAAGGTAAGTAATTCTTGTTTCTTTTCAGCCATTTTGTTTTCGCTTTTACCAAAAAACCCAGTTATCGAAGACAGTATTCCGCTACTTGTACTACCTGGCTGTATAAAAGTCATTGGCTGATATGGAACCACAACATAAAAAGATTTTTCCATAATATTAACCCCCTCTGTGAAATTTCTTATGAAGTTAATATATTCTTTTAGTTGTATTTTAAGTAGGTCGTTTGATTGCAAGCTCATTCTGTCGTTGAGAGAGTTTAAATATGGCTTAATATCAAGCCTTCTTGATTGAACAAGTATTTGAACAGTGAAATCTAGCGAGTTTAAGAAATTTTGATATTGCATTATTACAGCCTGCTGTTCGTCGGCTGATTTTAACGCGAAATTTAAAGACGAGCACATAAAAACAACAAGCATTGTCCCATCTTTCAGAACAACTATTCCATCATGTATTTTGTCTACCGGAACGAAATCTTGTGTACTTTTATTCGCCATATTTATATGTATTTAGTATTTTGTATTACGTATTATGTATAAACAACATCTTTTGCACTTTTTATTAATCCATATATCATTCTTTGAGTCTTCGTGGCTTGGTCAAACATTGTGGTAAATTTTTCCTGCATCAAGTATTTTATGTCTTTTGATATGATTAACTGATTTTGTAGTTCTGTTATAGATCCCAGTGATATTGAATAAAATTGTATTTTTTCTTTTTTTGACCTTCTACTAAATCCTTCGGCTATATTTGATGTAATTGACACTGCGCATCGTCTCATTTGGTTGGTAAGGCTAAATATTTCTTCTTTTGGAAATGATTTTGTTATTTCATAAACAGATAAAGCTAATGAATGCCCTTCTTTCCATGTATTTAAATCAGTAAAACTCTTTATTTTTTCCATGCTCTAATATATTATACACGATACATAATTTTTTTGTTTATTTTGTCTTGTTTTGTATTTATACTAAATACTATATACCCGATACTTAATACTTTTTCTCTTTATACTAAATACTAAATACTTTATACCCAATACTTACTTTATCTTCTCCTGTATATCTAAACTCCAAGCAATGTCTTTTAATCTTCCTGATGTAAGTTTTGGGACGACTGCTTTTTGTGTGCCGGCATTTCTGATTAAAATATCGATATCGTCAGCCTGTTTTTTAATAACTATTTCTTCCTTTTTCCACAAATATCTTTTCCCGCTAAATTTAAACTTTATCCAAGACTCAACGATATTTATAAATGGCCTTTCGTTTACTTTATAGAATGCCAATGCAAGTGAAAAGATAATCAAAGGTACCACTACGACATAAACCAAACTACCTAAATATGGTTCTAGTAGTCTATATAAGGCATATCCACCTCCAAAACCACCAAGAAGATACATAAATTGGAAAAATGTAAAAGGCCCTATTATTTTATCCTCTATTTCAATAAATTGTGGAACTTGAAATTGCATTTTTTTTATTAATAAGAATTATTAATAAAAATATGCAATTTCAGTATTATGTATTTTGTATTAAGTATGTAGTATCTGGTATTTGGCATTTTATATCTCATTTTTTTTATTTATTTTGTCTTTTTTCTCTTTGTGTATTTATACTAAACACTATATACCCATACTTAATACTTTTCGTGTTTATGCTAAATACTTATACGCAATACTATATACTTTCTAAGTACGGATCTGTTATTTTCTGTGTTCCATTTTCTGTTTCGTTTTTTGGCATATTGAAGCTTCCGTTCATTTTCTGGCTTAGAATGTTAGTTGGTTTGTCGGCAATTTTCTCTACTGAAAATCCGAGAATACTTGTGTCGTGTTTTTGTTCTGTGACAACCCCCTTCCCTTGTAATACATCTAATGTTTTTTGTGGAACATTCAAATTTTGTGTTTCGGTATTTTTAATAAGGTTTGGTGCAACTGGCACAGGACTTACTGGAACCTCTTTCTTATTTGCAGCGTTGTGAATATTTCTTAGTGAATCTTTAACTTTACTAAATATTTTCTCATTTATTTCGCCAACAATTTGATTGGCTATGTTTTTATCAATTCCTAGTTTTGTACTTATTGTTGACACGAAATCTAGTGGGTCAGAGATTCCAAGTAAAATATTCCCTGTTTCCTGACCAAGTGTAGATTGTTGGTCTAGGTGTAGTTGGTGTTTTTGAGATATTTCTACAATAGAATCAAAGGTTTCAACTGATAAAATTGCAGTTTTTATTTCAACCGGTAGTGATTGAAAAATATTATTTACTTGTTCTTTTGTATGTTCCATGTTTTATGATTAGAAAATCTTTTGACCATCCAGGTATTCACTAAGTTTCTGTAATTGTTTGTCTTTAAACAGCAAATCTCCTGTTTTCTTTGGGTCTTGCTTCATTTCAGCTGGGACTCTTATTTTAACAGAGATGGTCTTTGGAACTTGCTTAATTCTAGGCTGTCTTGTGATTGGATGTGGTTCCATTGCCCCACCTGGGTCATCCATGGTTCCGCCTGCTGGATCAGGAATTCTGTCTTTACTAATATCGTCTTCTTCCGTTGTCGTTCCATTTCTTATTGTATCTAGTCTGGCTCTAACTTTTGAACCTAGTTCCGTTGTTTGTGTGTTGTTTAGCGATTTTCCGATAATTAGTTCTCCCAGCTCTTTAGGTCCTAGTGCTTCTACCACTCCTCCTTTTAGTGCGCCTGTACTGTCAAATAAATCATCGGCTATGTCTGTAATTTTTCCAGCAGCTAGACCTGTTATTATACTCGTTACACCACCGAAATTACCAGTTGTTAATCCGCTGTTTACTGCAGAATCAAGGGCTCTTTTTGCTCTCTTGACCTCTGCATAAGAACGCCCAGATTTGTTTTTTGTGTTGCCACCCATTTGATCTTCTAGATAATCTGATAGCTTGGTATATGGATTATTGTTATCGTTTGGATTTTGCGTTTTTGGTAATAATTGTTTTTCTAAAGCATCGTAAGATTTTTTATTAGATGGATCTGTTAATGTTTTTATCTGATCTTCCGATAGCCATTTTGTAATGTCGTTGTTTATTAGTAAGGTTGGGTTTTTCTCAACAGTTGCTAGGAAATTATCTTTGTTTAGATAACCAAGGTTCTTTCTAATATCGTCGGGGTTAGCGCCTGGGGTGGATGCCAATCTAACTATTTCTTTTTTAGCGTCCTCTATGTTTGTCTCAGTAGCCTCCTTTCTTTCGTCAATTTCGGCCTGTCTCTCGGCCTTTTTTGCTGCTGCTAAGCCACCAGCATAACCCTTAGATCCGCCGACCCAACCTTCTCCGAAGATCATTCCAGAACCAGCTTTACCAAAATTAGCATCAGAGGCTTTTTCAAAAGACTCGGCTGCTTTTGTTCCTCGAATGTCGTACGTGCCTTTTGCCATAGGGTCTACTATGTAATCACTTGCTGTCTCAGCAAGATAGCCAGTTGCGCCACCTTTTTTCTTTTGATCTTTCAACCAATCGGTAACAGTATCAGAACCAGCTATGCGGCCAATTGTTTGTCTGCCTGCAAATCCTGCTGCTCCAGCAGTCAGACCCCCCACTATTCCGCCCGCAGTTGATGTTGCAAATGAAGCTCCGGCTGCACTCATTTTTTTTGCGGCGGCTATTGCTCCAAGCATAAGGCTTATTACAATCGCATTGTACATTATTATTGAAACGCCAGGGACCTTGTAAGAGAATTTATCCTGACTAAATGTTCCTAGTAGTGAAACATTTGTGCATTTGATTACTGTCATTGCAAAATATAAACAAAACATATACGCAGGAGCAAATAAAGACTGGTCCATTAGTTCATTCCAATAACTGCCAGTAATTTTACCTCCAAATTTTGGGATTGCGTCCCCTAGCCAAGGTAGTGGTGAAAAAATTAACAAAAAAACGAGACTCACCATCCTTATGATGATTAAAATGGCACCAGCAAGAAGTACAAAGATTGTTGACACTAATAGTATCAAGGTCCCAATCATGCTTACTAAGCCTTCGAGACTTGATGTTCCTTCGGTTTCTTTGAGTCCAGCAAGATTGGTATCTATTTCTACCTTTTTTATTAAATTGACACCAACCATTTCTCCGCCCGCTTGTTCGTAAAAATAAACAGCAAAAATATTTGATGTATCAATTACAACCCTAGTTATCGTCATGCTAAAATTTATCAAAAGTGCAGAAAATATCAGTGTAACGATTTGTTTTTTCCAATTCACCCCATCAAGTTGAAGTACAGTTCCAATTGATATATACATCATTACAAGGAGAAAAAACATATTGCACAAATCCCTTAAGACTTTCCAGGCAATATCAATCGACTTTATAGAGAACAGGAAACCGGAAAGATTATTTATTGAAATATCAATTGAGATATTAAAGGCTGCTGCAGTATAACTAAGTAGGGTTGTAAGGAAATATCGTACAGCTGTTAGGGCCCACGACATCAAATCAAACAAACAATGCATGCCTGGTGTTGCCCATGTACATTTATCACCAACCAGACTTGAAACCGCAGTTGTCATAATACCAGAGAAACTTGTGTCCACGTCATTCCTGTGGTCATTTGAACCTAGATTAACACGTGCCTCAGCAAGTTTTGTTATTGCGTCATTTACTTGTTTTTGATCCCCACTAATTCTAGCTTTTTCAAGATCTAATACAGCCTTTTTTTCTTTTAGGTCGTATAAAACATAGTTTTCTGTCTTGAGTTGATTTTCTATTTTATAATAATCAATTTTAGCCTGTGCTTCTTCTGCGTTATCAAACAAACCTGTTCTCGACATTTTTTTCTTCACTTCATCTTGTTGTTTTTTAAAATCAGTAATTAATTTTGATTGCTCATCAATCTTCTTGTCGATATAGGGAATTGCAATAGCCAAGTTATCTCCTATTTCCTTAATTTTATTCTTATCTGTTATTAAAGGAGCTGCTCCTATACTATTTTTCGCGTTTTCTATGGCTGCGGTGGTCTCCGTTTGTTCTTCTTTTATTATTTGTTGATTCTGGAAAGTTGTATCTTTAGCCCGTGCTTTACCAGCTAAAAATAACGTAGAAAAAACAACTAATGTAATTAGGAAAAGTTTAAATATTTTATTTTTGTTCCAAAAATTCATTTTTTATTTGAAAAAATCAACTGTTATTTTACTTTCAGCTGTGTCGCCTATTGCGTTACTGCAGGTAATTTTGTAGTCATAACTTGTCTGGAGTCCGATTGGGGCTGTCGATTGTGGGTCGCCTTTTATGCTAGCGATTGCTGTCGAGGAAATTTTTGTTTTCTTTGAAATAACAAGGCTGTCATACGTTTGTTTTATTGTATATTGAGCAAATTCGCTTACTTTGTCTGTGGAGAGACCTTTGTCATTTAAGGTTGTTATTAATCTCTTAACAATGTCCGACGCAGAAATATAGTCGTCTTCACCTCCTGCTGTAATGTAGACAGCCTTGCCGTTTAAGTTTAAGAATACAATGTCAGCAGATATAAGTCCGGTTATGTTTGGCTTATAGGTAACTGTTTCTATTAGATAGTCCCCTTCCTTTGAGTAAGTTTTATTAAAAGGCTGTGGTGCGTTTATTTGTCTATCGTCTGTGCCAGAAATGTATGGTTTAAAAGTAAATAAGGTTGGCTTGGTGATTACCATTTCATCCATCGTGACCAAATCTGAGTTTATTGGGGTTGTTATGCTTCCGTTAATGTTGTTTTCGAGATAGTTTGGCCAATCATTGCCTGCTTTGCATGATTCAGCGCCATCTGCATTCCAGGAAATTCTCACAGAATCGCCAAGGTCTTCTTTAGACATCGAGATATTTATAGCAGGAGCTTCCGATAGCTCAGAAGAATCTCCTCCTTGGTCGTGTGTGTCGCTTCCAGTTATTCCTTGCAATTGATTAAGAATAGTGTTGATTTCGGTTAGTGTTAATGGTTTTGAAGTGTTTGCATTTCCACCACCACTTCCACCCCCACCTCCACCACCGGCTCCTATGTTGCCTGGGTTGTCTGCTGGGCTTGCTTCGGTGTTTGCTAAATTATATTCTTCCCAGTTTGCATATTCAGCATCTTGGCCAATTTTGTTTTCTGCCGGAAGCTGGTTTATTAAGGTTAGTGTGTCTTGTCCAGCAAGTTTTGAGTTAAGCGTATTTTCAATTAAGCCGTCTTTTAGTTTTTGAGCTGTTCCAGACTTTATACTTGCAGGTACTGTAATGTGTGATTTTTCGCAAACGACTCTTCCGTCGTCAGTTGTAACTGGTACGTCGCAAGTTTCTTCTGGTAACCAGCTGTATTTTAATTTTAGTTCAGCTTCCTTTTCATAGTCAGCCAACATTACTTGTCTGGCTTCGTTTTGAAGCATAAGGTTTCCAATGACGTTGTTTCTTGGTTCAGCTACTTTTATTAATCCATTGAGGAATGTTAAAGGGTTGGTAGTTCTTTCGGTAACCCATTTGTATGTATCAAAAGTTGGTGTTGTCGCTGCTAAGTACTTAGCTCTCGCCCCACCCTGCTCTATCGCGGATTGCTGTTTAAATTTTAGAACCATGTCGTCCTTGGCTGTCGGACTTATATAATTTAGACTAGAGAGTCCCTTTAGAGCGTTTTCGTATATTGCTCGCCCAACATTTATTGCTTGTGATAGATAGGTGTCGGGTGAATAGAAATTTTGGCCTTGCCCTGTAATGTTGTCGAGAGGCTTGCGGTCCTCGTTGTTTTGCCTTTCTATTACCTTTTTCGTTGCAATAAAAGCATCTTCGGATTTTTTGGCCTGTTCTGGGTCAGTCTTTGTCAATTTGTTCCACATATTTAATTCAACCGAAAGAATAGCCTGTGTGATTTCGCAGATTTTTTGGTTTGTGTCTTTGATTTCGCCTGTCCAGTTGATGAGCTGACCTGGTTGTTCTATGACAGGCACACCATTGCTCCCTCCGCCAGATAGTCCAAGTGCGCTTGATACGGAGCCATATGCATCGGTAAAACCTGTAATTCCTTTTGTCATTGCACTAATGTAGGAATTTGATTGGCTTCCTGTGGATCCAAGTAGTCCAGTGGCCTGAGTTAGCCCGCCAGTGATACCGCTTATGGTATTGCCTATTCCACTAACGCCTGCATTAGAAACCGCGCTTAAACCTTGTTGAACAATTCCATTTACTCCGCCATTTTGTATGAATTGTGTAGCCGCGCCCTTAAGATAAGCTGTTGTGGCACCACTTCCACTTCCTGTGTATTGTCCTGTTTGAGAATTTTGTCCCGCTGGTACCCCCTGACAACCACCTTGACCGGTAGGATTATTTTTACTCATTGCCTCTTTTTGTGCACTGGTCATTGCTCCGACGATATCTTCTGGGTTTGAAATGAGGGGGTCCATACCCGCAAAAAGGTCATAATCTGCTGCTAGCAAAGTTTCATTGAGTATTTTGTCGACTTCATCAAGTTCGCCTAAAATTTGCGAAAGGGATTGTGATTGCCCACCAAGACCAACTGTACCAGCTCCGGATAGAGCAGTGGTAAGAGCGCCCCCAGGTTTCGACATCGATTCTATTTTACTTATGGCGATTTGAGTTTGGTTGCCACCGAGCGCCCCAGCGAATTGATTTATCAGGCTCATTCCTTGTTGGATCTGTGGAAGTGTTTGGCTTAGACCTGGTAGAACTCCGGCGAGTCCTTGAGCAGCACTCATAAAACCGTTGATATCTTGCGCCTGGCCAAGGTTTTTGACCGATTGGGTTAGCGCATATATTTGATTAATTTTTTCAATTTCAGGATTTTTTGCCAGATCCTTTGTTAAGAAAGTAAGTTTTGCATAACCGTTTACGTTGTTTTGCAGTTGGCTCAATGAGTCCATTGTGCCTGGTGCAAGCCTGTCGAGTATTGGTTGTAGTTCTTTAAATTTTCTAATTGTCTCTGGATTGCCATTTGCTAAGGTTCCTTCTATTCCCATTTCTCTAATTTTCTGGAAAATTGGAACAAGTTTGCCTATTTCTAGTGCCGCAATCTGAGTAATTTCAGCCGTATTTGCAGGGGTGTTCCCCATTGGTAGTGTCGAGGCAAAGGAATTATTTGCGGAATAAGAAAAGATGGACGCACTTATGACGGTAAAAACGAGTGTTGAATAAAAGACAGACTTTATCCATATGTCATTGCGAGGGCGTAGCCCGCGGCAATCCAGATTTAATTGTGCTGGATCCTGGATTGCTTCGCCCACAGCTCGCAATGACGAAGAATAAGGGGTTTTACCTTTTTGTTGTAATTTTATTGGTTTGTGCCCAAAAATATTGATCATTTAAAATTTTAGCTTTATTGAAATTGCGTTGTTGTCGTTAAAGATAATTTTTTTATCTAGGAAAAACTGATTAAGGTCGTTTATCGTAGAAATGAATAATTTTGTCTCAGTTTGAAAATCGTTTAATAATAAGGGTAATTTCTTTGGGTCGTTGATATTGTTTGCGATTTGGCTATCTAAATAGGAAATTTTAAGGCAATTGTTTGTGAGATTTAAATGTCTCCATCCAGCACTGCTTGGAACTTGTATATTTGAGAGATCTTTGGCTATTAAAGCGTGGAATTGTGATAAAAGTCTTATTTTATTTAGTGCGGTATTGTCCAGGTTTTTTGCGACCTGAAGCATAAGGTCAAGTTCGTTTGGAATTCCATCAGTAGAATAAGGCTTCAAAGCAAGAGAAAGGTTTTTGGCGTATGTTTGTAGGTCTTTTGTGGTGTTGTTATTATCAATATTTAAATCAGAAAGCTTTAGTTGAGTAAGGTTGTTTGGGTTTATTGCGTTTGAAACACTGGCGGTGCTTGTTTCTGGGTTTTGGCTAACGATATTCAAATCATTAATTTCGTTCATCTTTGGTGAACCAGAATCTTTGTTTCTTGAAAAAACCACAGCATTTCCAATTTTTTGAATGGTACCATTTTCTGTATTTGTAATATTAGCTCTTGTGCCAGAAGAAAAATAAAAGTAACCGCCTGTTATTAGCGTTAAAATAAGCACTCGTTTAAAGAAATTTTCGCCAGGAAGAATATCCATAATATTATAAAATGGGAAACAATAATCCCCAATTTATTATAACACTTCTTTTGAAAAGCAAGTACGAATTCCGGATAAAGATGTGGATAACTTAATCCCCTTTTGGAAACGTCGTTTCCAAAAGCCAAAACTGTGGATAATTTTAAGGTAAAATGTTACTTTTCGGTTGAGTTATTCCCGCGTGCTATTTTTCGAAGTCCTCTTTTTTAAGTCCAGATTGTCTAAGTATCGATTTAAATGTTCCAAATGGAATTTGTTTTCTTTCGGTCGGAATAATAACGGTATTTTTAAAGGCTTCAGAATAATATTTAGCGTGGCTACCTTTTTGTGAAATAAAGCAAAAACACTTTCTTTCAAGGGTTTTAATGATGTGGTTAGAAGAGTAAAATTTAGGCATATTTTACTGAGAGTGCAATAATTTCCGGACGGACAACTTTGGTGAAATCAATTTTATCAGTACCCTCAAAATAAAGCTCAATTGCCTCGTCAAGATTTTTTAGTGCCTCCTTTTTTGTATTCCCAAAGCTTGAAACATCAACGTTAAGACACTGACCAACGTAGTGTTTGCCTTCTTTCCAGATTATGTTTTTAAGATTTAACTTTTTCACATGTTAAATTTACCACAAAATAAATAAAAAATAAACCATTTTGCCTTTTGGAAACGTCGTTTCCAAAAGGTAAAAATATAGACAAGTCGGGTTGTTATTTATTCGCTAAACAGAGCCAGTCTTCTAGTTTTATATCCTCTGCTCTTTTCTTTGTGTCTATTTTACAAATGTTAAGTTTTTGCTCGGCCTGCTCCCTTCCTCCGAACGTGTCGGCTAGGTTTCCTAATAGCATTTTTCTTTTTTGGGCAAACCCCGCGTGTAGTATTTGAAAAAATCTATCACCATCTTTAATATCGGAGTCTCTTTTGATTTTATCTATAAGTAGGACTGCAGAATCAACATTCGGCACTGGGAAGAATGAGCCCTTTTTAACGGTCGTTATGTATTTTGGCTCGCCAAACACCTTCACGCTTATAGAAAGCAGGCTTTCTTTGTCGTCTCTTGCTACAATTCTTTCTGCTACTTCTTTTTGCACAAGAATCACCATCTTTGAGGGTTTATTCTGTGTTGTTAGAAATTTTCTAATAAAATGACCGGTAATGTAATAAGGAATATTTGCGACTATTTTATAGCCATCTTTTAAGGTTGGGTTATCTTCTGGTTCAAAATCGAGAATATCACCATTTTGTATGTCTAAAATTCCTTCGTCTGTATATTTTTTAAAATTTTCTTCTAGAAGTGGTGTAAGTTCCTTGTCCTTTTCTATTGCTAGTATTTTTTTGGGTTTTTTATGTAGAAGTTCAAGTGTCAAAGCGCCCTTCCCTGGTCCGACTTCCAAAATCACATCATTTTCATTGATTTCCGCAGTCTCAACTATTTTTTGGAGTGCACCTTCTGACGTCAGAAAGTTTTGCCCCAGCGATTTTTTTGGTGAAAAATATTCGTCCATTTATATATAGTGTTATCTATAGACTTGATCATGTTCGCCTACGTCAAAAAATACAATATCCCCATTCTTTTCGTGGTAAAAAATGGCCCTAATTTTATAATTTATTGAAAGACCATAGCTTTTACCGAGTCGCCCGTGGAGTTTGTGGATTTTAAGACGTTTGGCGCTATTCCCGTTTTTTATGAGTTCTATTTTTTCTAAAACTTCCTCTTGGAGGTCAATTTCCAGTCTTTTTACTTTCTTGAAAAAAGTAGAGGAATAATGGATTTTCATTTATTTATTATTTTCTCCTAGTAGCTTTCGGAGGTCACCTTTTAGAGTTTTCCCATTTTTATATTCCTGCTCTGCCTTTAGTAGATTGTCGACTAAGTCGTCTTCCCTCATTTTTCTTAGTGCTTTTCTTACTACTTCAGCTTTTGTCTCTGCCTCGTTCATGTCGATTACGGATTCTATATATGCAATCAAGTCTTGTGGTAAGGGAACAGATATTGTGGTCATTTTTTTTGTATTATTTAGTAATTTATATATTACGTCATCATATTATCACATCATACAATAAACACAACCCGTTTCTTTATTTTTTAAATGTCTCTTCGGCCTTGTTGACTAGATTGGACATATTTAATATGAAATCGTCGTTGGAATTTAGTATTTTTGAATATAGTTCCTTTTTAATTTCCAAGGTAAGCTTTCTTTCTTCTAGGAAAAGAAACATCTTTTTTGTTTCTTCAGGAATTATCTTGGAAAATAACTCTCCGTCGGTTAGATATTGTTCAACTGCATTTATGAAATTTGGGTCAGTTAAATTA
The DNA here is from genome assembly GCA_964531375.1 of uncultured Candidatus Saccharibacteria bacterium. GTDB lineage: Bacteria > Patescibacteriota > Minisyncoccia > Phycocordibacterales > UBA12445 > UBA12445. Next base: position 44,994 of record CAZHDO010000002.1, on the reverse strand, counting down.
ACGTCTTTTGTGTAAAAAACGGATTTCTTGTCCCCTATCTCTGGTTCTAATCCGATTATCTTTACTTTATTTTCGGTCACTAATCTATTTAAATTTTCTATTTTATTTTCATCTTCTTTTCTCTCGGTCCCTACAGAGTAATATTCGGCATAAAACATTCCATCATTTAAAAAAACAAACATGCGCAGAAATAAAAATTTATCAAATACAATAATTATTTTTTTCATTTTATTTAACTTTTTTGTGTTGGTTTTTGTCTTTTTCTATTTCTTTTTCAATCTCCACATTGACGTCATTTATTGTTTTTATAATTTCCATTTCTAGTTTGTTCAGGTCGCCAGCGTAATCTTCTTCTTTTTTATTAAAAAGAGAAGTAGCTTCTTCTTTAATATTATCAACCTCTAGTCGTCTTGCTTTTAGTATTTTGGTAATAGAGTCACGGTTTTGTGGGTTGAACTTTTGATAATAAATACGAACATATGTTTCAATAGAAGCTAATTTTATTATTGCTTTTTTGTAGTTTTCAGTTTCTTCTGTGATAATTCGAAATTCTTTTAGTATGGCGACATCTTCTTCAGGCAACGATGGGTTATTCATATAGTATGCGGAAATAATTTCGGAAAAATATTCCACTGTTTTTCTTAAAAGTTCTGTTTTTTTATCTTTATTTTTAATCTGTGACACATAATTGCTCCAAAAATTATCGCTCGAAATAACCCTATTTTTTATTTTATTAATAAGGCTAAATTTTTCTTCGTCGGATAGTAGCGCGTTGTATTCGAAACAAAAGTGCCCGCATTCATGAAAAATTATTTTATCTAGCACTAAGTTTTTTTCTTGAGAAATGCCGCCTGTAATGAAAATATTTCCGTTAAAATCTGCATGTGCAAGCTCAAAACCTTTTATACCTAGATCATCTGGCAGTTCTCTTTTTTCATTAGTACAGGTAATACTTCTTATGTTTGTCGTTATTGTCTGTGGAAGCTTGTTTATGGCCGAGGTGATCATTTCTTTGGCCCCTGGGATTATGAAATCATCAGGAACTTCAATTTTTGGTTCTTTTTTCGGGTTATTTTCTGGGTTGAGTTTTATGTTTTCCGCACGAGTTTTGCCATAAGACCTCCCTCTCATAAATATTTCCAAGACCGCTTCTTTTTGTATTTCTTTTGAGTACTTGTTGCTTTCTCGGTCTTCTTTTGTGGCCTCGTGCGATTTTATAATCTTAACCTTTTCTGTTTTTATGAGCATTTCTCGCACCCCCCCCCGCTTACTTCAGGAAAAAGCAAACTCAAAACCAAAGACATTTTAATCCAAAACTTCTTGTCATATTCTAGTTTTTCCTCTTCTTTACTGTTTTGTTTTATATTTGGATTTTCTGGATTATTTTTCATCTTATTTTAAAAATACATTAAAAATTCAATTTTAGCATGGTTTATGAGGTTTGATTATTTTTTTTAACGAGTTCGGTTATAAGTGTCTCTAGTTTTCTATAAGTTTCTTCAAGAAAATCTATGGTATGGCTATCTGGGTCGGCAATTTGCCACCAGATTACTTTTTTATTATTTTTAAGGAAATCGGGAATAAATGGCTCTTGTGCCATCGAGACTACTATGTCGGCATCGTTTACCATTTTAGGTGTTAGTCTTTTTGTTCTTTTGTCTCGAATATTTATACCATGCTCGTCCATAATTTTAAAAAATTTGGAATCTTCGGCATATAAATCGGACAAAATACGGCCTTCTGGTTCGTCTGGTGCCCCAACATACGTGCCAGCCGAAATGACACCCCGACTGCCTGTTATTTTTCGATAGATGGCTTCTGCCATTACGCTTCTAAACATATTTCCCTTACAAACAAAAAGCATTCTCATTTTATTTTTTTATTTAAAAATTCAACAAAATTACTTAAAAAGAAATTTTCGAAATTAATACTTGGTTCATCTTTAACTCTAGAATATTTTTGATATATCTCAAAAATTATTTCACGCAAAGGGTTTTTTACAAAATTATCAAAAAATAATTGTACTTTTTCTTTAAGTTGTTCAGGGTTTTCTATACTAAGTCCTCTGCACCCCTCTTTGAATTTGTTATCTTTCTGTAAGTGTTCTTGAAATTGATTTTCTTTAAGATTTTCAACTTTTATCTTAAAATTTTCAAAATAAGGTGTTTCCTCTTTTTCAACGACATCATTAAAAGTTCTAATAAGCTCTTCGCAAAGCAGACTATAATAATTTTCCCCATAATCTTTCTTTAAGCCCTCACGCGCCAGTTTTGATATTTTTTCTTTTTGCTCTATTGTTAAAACATCTTTTAATTTATCAACGATAGGGTTAATCACCCCGTGTAAAAATTCATGTTTTTGATTATCGACATTTTCTATGTGTGAAGTAATCAGCTGTTCATTTCCAAAACGAAAATTTCGTCCGGAGTTCTTTTTGTAAAGAAAATCTGTCGGCATATAATTTAATTTCTTTGTTGTGGTTGTTTTGGCATCTGGCTTGAAAAACGCTATTAAATCCCGAACTAATTTTTTTGTTTCCTCCGATTTCTTGATTCTTTCTTGTATATCATTTTCCGTTTGGGATTTGAATTTTTTACCCAAATCTGAGCTGAAAAATGATTTATCAAACTCTTCAAGTTCATCTATAAAATTTTCAGTTATTTTTGACCATTCGGAACTTGGAATTTTAATATGTGGTTTATATCTTTTGGCTATATCAAACATCGCCTCTTGTCTTTCTGCGTGTTTGTAAATTAAAGCCATGTTGTATAGGGTTTCTTCATCAAAACCATTTTCTTTTAGGTAATTAAGGTAGTCCTTAAGTTCTTTTCCAAGTGGATTTTCTTTAAAATATTCAACGGTTTCTCTTGCAATTTCCGTTTTTGTCTCGCCCCACTCTGGCTCTCTTGCTTTTCTAATCAAAGAGAATATTTGCGCCCCGCAGTCTTCTTCAAAAACAATTTCTGGGATTTTCATAACCTCAATATTTTTTTGAGATTCAGGATTCTTCGTGTCTATTTCCCTAATTTTCCCTTTTTGTTCTCCAAAACTTTCTAATTTCATAAAAATTAATGATTTAATATTGCTACTTACCCCAAACAGTCCCAAATTATGGCGTCTTCTTCTTTGTAATAGCTTTTTGATTTGCCGCCATTGTATCCGGAAGAAAATGACTGATTTTGTTCGACATTTACGAGAGATTCATCTATGTCAGATAGAAATTCTGATGGCATATTCATTTGCCTGGTGCCAAAAATCATTCTTGATACCGCATAAGAAAGGAATAGTTTTTCTCGGGCTCTTGTGATCGCAACATAGAATAAGCGTCTCTCCTCTTCTGGGTCGCTGACTTCCTCATCACCAAAGCTTTTGTGTGGAAACAGGTCTTGTTCTAGGCCAACAATGAAAACGTATTTGAATTCAAGGCCTTTTGAGGCGTGAACTGTCATTAATCGCACTCCGTTTTTTGCTTGTTTATCCATTATTGCGTCTTGGTCAGACATAAGTGAGGTGTCGGTAAGGAACTTATCGAGCGCTTCTTCTTTTGAAAGTATATCGTATTTGGTCGTAATGTTGGCCAATTCTCGGATGTTTTCCATTCTATCAACCCCCTCTTCCTTGCCTTCTTCCATAAAAGCAACGTCCATTCCTGTTTCTTTAACTATGAATTTAATAGCTTCAGAAAGTTTTTCCTTAAAAAGAACGTCTTTGATTTTGTCTATTTTTCTTTTAAATTCGGCGATTTTGTCCCGTGTGCCCTGTGGTATCTCGGATTCTTTGTTTGCGAGAATCTTTTCAAGAGTAACCTTACCTATTCCCCTTGGTGGTACGTTTATTATTCGAACAAAGGCCTCTTTGTCTTTCTGATTAAGCGCAAATTTTATAAAAGCAATTATGTCCTTAATTTCCTTGCGTTCATAGAATCTTGTTCCGAGTATTTGGTAAGGAAGTCCTGCTCTAATGAAATGTTCTTCAAGAACACGTGATTGGAAGTTCGCACGATAAAGTAATGCTATTTGAGACGGATCAACCTTTTGTGTGTTCACAAGGTCTTTAACTTTTTTGATGACAAAGTTCGCTTCGTCACCCTCATCTATCGCTTCGTAAAGAACCGCTTTCTCGCCATCTTTATTCATTGTGAAAAGGTTTTTCTCCTTTCGAAGCTTGTTTTTTTGAATAACCTTGTTTGCCAGCTCGAGTATGTTCTTGGTAGAGCGGTAGTTTTCTTCCAGTAAAACCGTCTTTGCGCCAGGGAAATTATCTTCAAAATTAAGGATATTTCTGAAATCAGCAGACCTCCAGCTGTAAATGGCTTGGTCGCTGTCTCCTACAACACAAATGTTCATGTGTTTTTCAGCGAGTAACCGTGAAAGCTCGTACTGTACAATATTTGTGTCCTGATACTCGTCAATGTGAATATACTGCCAGAGTGTCTGGTAATAATTTAAAATTTCTTTATTGCTTTTAAAAAGCAGGACTGTTTTTAAGATAAGATCGTCGAAGTCGTAGGCCTCGCTGTCTTTAAGTAAGTCTTCATATTTCCTCCAAACCTTGAGTGTTGTATCTTTGAAGAAATTTGAAGGTTGGTCTTGGTATTCGGAAATCGAAATCATTTTGTTCTTGTTTGAAGATATCGTATTGCGAATACCCTTAATATTCACCGTTTTTGGGTCAAGTCCAATGTCTCTTGCTGCTTTTTTTACAAAAGAGAACGATTCGTCACTATCTAAGATCGAAAAATATTTGCTTCGCCCAAGCGCTTCAGCATTTTCTTTAAGAATGTGAACCCCAAGCGAGTGAAACGTGCTTATAAAAGGAAAACCTGCTGGAGTTGAAAAAGGATTAGCTTGGATAAGAAGTCTTACTCTGTCATTCATCTCTTTTGCGGCCTTGTTTGTGAATGTAACAGCAAGAATTCTCTTTGGTTCAATACCTGATTTTATAAGATGAGCGATTCTGTGTGTTACTGTTTTTGTTTTTCCCGCCCCCGCCCCCGCTACAATTAAAAGTGGCCCATCTTTATGCGCCACCGCCTCTTTTTGTTTATCATTTAATTCATCAGCTTTGTTCATGTTAGATAATATAACATAGAGAAAATAGTGGGTCGAATTTCAGTTAATTATAGAACGGAATCTTTATCAAAATAAAAACCCCACAAATTAATGTGAAGGTTTTATTTTTGTTTTTCAGCGTTTATTACGCCGAAGCAGCTTGTTCTGCCGCAAGACGAGCCCTTTCTGCTTCTTCAGCTGTTACACGTGCCTCTTCTGCTTCTTTTGCTATGCGTGTTTCTGCCTGCTCTGTCGCTAGCCTTGCGGTTTCAGTCGCTTTTTCTGCAGCAATGCGGGCGTCTTCTGCTTCTTTTGCGATACGCACTTGCTCTGCTTCTTGTGCAAGTCTTTCTGTTTTTATCCTCGCCTCTTCTGCTTTTTGTTTTTCTTCTTGTTCAGGTCTTTTTGCTTCTTCTCTTGCTTCCTCAAGCTTTTTTTCAGCATCTAACTCTCGCTGCCTTGCATCATCTAATTCTGACATATTGTTGTTTGGTTAATACTATTAATTTTTGTATTATATAACTTTGGTCAAGAAAGATAAAATGGTAAAATTATTTTCATGAAATAAGTTTTGTATTACCATGTTTTGTTTTATGAAAATATTTAAACCTTTTTCTTTAAGATATGAATGAAGATTTTAGGATAAACGATTATCCAGCTAGCTGTAATAAGATAGTTGTGTGTGTTCCCTCTTTTAAGGGCGGCTCTTTTCAGTATTTTATTCTTAGGCGTAAGTTAATCAACCTTGGATTACACGTAGTGACTTTGGATTTTTCATTTAGATGGTTCGCTAAAAAGAATTTTCAAGAAATGTCTCTGTCTAAAGGGAAAAAAGAACTAGAATCCATTCTTTATATAATCAAAAATAAATACCCAAATAAGAAAATAATATTATTTAGCCAGTCTTTTGGAGGGGTTGTTTCTTTATCGGTGGATAAGCGGTTTGTTGATGGTATTGCTCTGTCTTCCCCTGTATTGGAAATTAAAGAAACTCTATCTTCATATTTTGGAGATGTTTCTTTGTCTGACTTAATGAAAAAAGAATATATGTACTTTTTTATGCCGGTTTATTCTCCGATAAAACCGCTATATTTCAAGGTTAAAACATCAGTTATTGATGATATTGTGAGTAATTTTGACCACTTGAAAGTTGCAAAGGGAATAAACCACCCACTTCTTGTTTTTTATGGTCACAGAGACGAACGTGTGAGTCGTAAGACGATAGATGGTTTTATAGACGCCGTTCCTGCGACTGAAAAGCAGTTAATTGTATTAGACGGTGGTCACAGTGCCCCTCCTTTATTATTCACTTCATTACTGGCAGAAAAAATAAACTCTTTTATTTGTTAGTAAAAAGGTAGTATCTCTTTGCGCACCACTCGAAAAATACAGTAGATAGGCTTTTAATGTCTTGAATTATGTTAGTTCTGTCGGGTTTGTAATGTGTTTTCAGATATTCATTATTAATAATAGAATAAAAAATATCTCCTTTTTGTATTTTTACTTCTGCATAATTGCCAATTTCCCATGTATTGTGGGCATCAGAGCCTGTTGCAAAAAATCTTACATCTGTGGGATAATACGCCGAAGGAAGATTCTCTCCTCTTTTGATTTTTAATAAGGTATTGTGGAAAATGTTTTTTAATATTGGAATATTTAAGAATTTTTTTAATTTCGAATACACAATATATTTTTTTTCTATGGATTTTAACTCGTTGGCCATCTTTTTTTCGAAAGGTAGACCTTTTTTATTAATTATACTCGTCCAGCCAAGTGTGAGTGGGTGTGTAATAAAGCCAAATAGTTTATCGTTATTTTTAATGAGTTTTACGGTTTCTTCATAACTAATTTTAAAGGGCTTGAGGTTTAGATTAAATATCTCTTCGTCTTTTGAAAATATAATAATATCGAGGTTCTCACTGGTGACATATTCTATTCCAGGAAATATAAAGAAATTTTCTGGTTTATGCTCTTTCATTAAATTCCAAGAACGCACGTAATCTTTGTATATATGTTCTGTTACAATTACTGCATTGATATTGGCTCTTTGAAATTTATCATAGATTTTTTTGATCTTTTTAATTGCTTTTTTATCGTTCTTGGGAAGGTTGGGGTGAAAATGGTAGTCGACATTGATTGTTTCGAGTTTCATTGGAAAATTATACCATACTTAGCTGATACTTTTTGGGTAGTCGTTTTGTTTATTTTTAGAACACTTGGAAAATAAAAAAGCACCCCAGTAAGCGGGGTGCGTGTGTCCTCTGTTAAGAAGGTCAGGGTTCTGTTTCAACCTTGTCGAGACCGGAGCGCGGGTCGCCTTCTTTTACGAGAAGTCTGGTTAGGGCATACTCGCCAGTGTTCGTTTTTTCGTAACGAATGCGGTCTTCCTTAAAGCAAATAACGCAATCGTCGGGAGGAAAAAGGATGTTTTTCTTTATTTCTGGGTCGGTCGTTTCGGAGTCAAAAATAAAATCCACCTCAGAATCATCTTCCTCCTCTATTGTAACGTCCCAACGGACGATTACTGGATCTCCTCCATTGTCTGGTTGAACAAAAAGCTCACATTGACCATTAACCATCGCCTTGATAACACCTTTCATAAGTAAATCTCCTTTGTTTGTAAATTTACTATTTGTCTGCCACTTTGACTTAAATAACCCTATTTGTCAATACTATTTTGTTGGTATTCTTGGGCCAGCATACTGTGAAATATGATATCGTAAAATTATCGCCAATTTTCTTTGATTCTCTCTTTATGCCTTCAAATTTAAAACCAAGCTTTTCTGCAAGTTTTTTTGATCTTTCGTTTATTGAGTAATAAGTATATTCAAGTCTGTGTAGCTTGTATTCTTCAAAGGCTAATTTCATTAGTGCCTGAACGACTTCTGTCGCATAACCCTTTCCCCAGAAGCGCTCTTTTATGGAAACTGAAATACTCGCGTTTTCGTTTCTTTTTTTAATTTTGTTTAACATACACTTACCAATATATTCTTTGTTTTCATTAAATATTGTAAAACTAGCCATCTTTCCCGCTTTTATTTCCTCAATATCATTTTTAATAGATTCTAGTTCGTTTTCGTAATTCCAATTATCGAATTCTTTTTTACTTATGCCACCATTGTAATAAGAGACTATATATTCTCTATTGTCATAAATTAGCCTCGCATCGTCTACTGAAAGTGGCTTGAGTGTAATTCTTTTATTTGTCATTTTTTTTAATTTTCTACCTCTTTTAAACAAATCAACTCCCTAATTTTTTCAACACACAAATTTTTATCATTTATAAATTTCAAAGCATCTTCAATCGTTACCCAGCGTATTTCAAGACCGTCTTCAGTTTCTCTTTCCGTAAATTTCGGAATACCCTTCTCTCCATCAACTTCAGCCATAAAACAATGCGTATCTTGATTATGTTTTATTTTTTTCCCAACGCCAAATTCCTTAATTATTCCCAACTCTCTAACATTTTTTACAAGACAGCCAGTTTCTTCAGAACTTTCTCGAAAAAGAGCCTTTATTATAGATTCCCCCTCCTCTACCCCTCCGCCTGGCAAGCCATGGGAACCTTTCATTTCATTGTGAGGTGACGGAGGATAACAACCCATAGCAATTTTCCCATATTTATCAAACAAAACAATTCTTACTGTTTGTCTTAATTTTCCCAATTGTTCTTCCGGAGTAGGAGGCTGGCCCGGAAAAATATCAGTTTCTCTGATTATTCCTAAAATTTTCATAAACAAATTTAATAATAATTCAAAATATAACTTAAAAGTTTATCAGCACCCTCTTTTCCGAACGAGTCGTAAAAAAGTTCTGGGGCTTTTTGTGCTATTAGCTTGGTTCTGTGTTTTACCACTGCCAACTCTTCATCTTTGTGGTCTTTGGAAAAAACAAAAGTCCCATTAAAGATAGTCGGAATGTCACCTAGCATTTTATCCTGCTCCTCCGCAGGTAATATCTCGGCACCATTCTCTCCGAGAAAAGCATCGATTGCTGTTTGTGGATACCCCATTAACTCACCATATCTTCTGTGGTGTTTATTTGGATGAATCTGTTTTAACTCATCCAAAATTTCTTGAGTGCGCGCGATAAGCACATCTGCGCTTTCCGGGTCAAACCCCACTCTTGGCTTTTTACTGATTTCAGCAAAAAGTCCAATATCTTTTAAGTCTTTAACAGCTTTTTCTGCGTGTTCTTTGTCTGGGATATACATTTCAACGGCAGGTTTTTCGCCAAGTAAAACTAAAATGGCATTAGCCCTTGGACCAACCCCGGTGGGAATTTTTTCGATTACAGATATTTTTTTATGAATTATTTCCTCTTGAGACAGTTTTGGTGTGGGTAAGTTATTTATTTTAAGCATAAACCAAATTATATATTAAGTATGATTATTTATCATTTTAGATTCATTGTCTAATTGTTTTGTTCAATTCCCGTTGGAGTGACCAGTGTGTCGTAGATTTAACACAATTTTGTTATATAAATCTTATGGGAGAACGGCTTCGAACTCGGCGCGAAAGCAAAGAAGTTTGCTTTTTTGGCCACCTAATCAAAAAGTCCGCATATAAGGATTTTTTATTTGGGTGACCAGCCGGATTCGAACCGGCGATAACAGATCCACAGACTGTTGTGTTACCACTACACCATGGCCACCATCTATTTATATGTTGGGTTTATCTCTTTAAACCCAGACTTGAGATTAGCAAATCTTGACAAAGCATACAAGAGGCTGGAAAGTCGGTTTAAAAATGGGGCAATATTTTCATTATTAAATACGGCTTTGATTGTTTGTATTTTTACAAATCCCCTTTCAGCTTTTCTGGCGATTGTCCTTGCGAAATCTAGGTAGGTTGAAAGCTCATTTCCTCCCGAAACACAAAAACTCCTTATTTTTGGTAGTTCTTTTTCTATTTCATTTATTATCTCTTCTGTTTTAATGGTTTTTTCTAAACCAAATACTTTATTTGCACCAGCTAAGTTGGCTTGAATAATAAAAAGATTTTGCTGTATTTCTTCTAATATTTCGCTAAATGTTTGTTCTTTGCTAATTTTATGGTTATTAGCTTTTACCTTGCATATACCCAAAAAAGAATTTAATTCGTCAAAAATCCCCAAAATTTCAAAAATTTCAGAATCCTTTCCAATCTCTTGTTCGCATCCAAATAGTTTTGAGTAACCATTGTCCCCATTTCCTGTATAAAGCATATTTCTATAATAGCACGGTAAAATGTTTGTTAAAATGCAAAAACACATCAAAATATCAGTTGATGTGTTTTTATGTTGTGCGCGGGAGAAGATTTGGTCACGAGTTACTAAGTGTTCTCAATTGCTTCGCAATTTGCGAGCACTAAGTACTCTCAAACCTTACAGGTTCAGTACACCTTTGACTTTTTCATTCACCTTGCTCTGAAAAATTCTCAAGAAGGTTCTTCGCCGTTTGCTATCGCGACTCAGCTCCCTTTTTTGCAGAAAGGGGCCCACTTCCGTCTTTCAAATCTTCCCGGCGTCTATAAAATAAAACCACCAAAAGCTTTCGCTTCTGGATGGTTATTTTGTGCGCGGGAGAAGATTTGAACTTCCATACCCGTAAGGGCGCTACCACCTCAAGGTAGTGCGTCTACCAGTTTCGCCACCCGCGCATATTTACGACTTATGCCCCATAATACTCAATATCCTTTCATTTTTCAAGCGTTTTCTAGACAGGCTAATAACTTCTATAGACCGTTTGATTTCTACTCTTCCCAGCGGTCTTATTTGTATATTGTACCTCAGGGTTGTAGCGAATACCAATCTGGATAATTAAAAAGATGATTTGCGCCGTCTTTTTTAAAAATTACTTGGTTTGCTTTTGTCCTTTCTCTGCTTCAAGAAGTTCAATTAACCCTTTTGGATTAATTATCCTAAGGCCTGCTTTGTTGGTCACACTAGTCAATTTAATTTTCTCAAGAATCTCTTTCTTCTTTAAATCGGGATTAATCTGAAGTGCTAGGGCCATAACCCCAACTAAGTATGGTGCAGCACTACTTCCTCCACCCTTTCCGCTATAACAATACTCATTTTTTCCTGTAAAAGATGCTTTTGTTCTGTATTCTGTTGGTATGTACACGTTTCGTTCTTTTTGTTCAGTCGTCGGTTCTTCTCCTGTTTCTTTTGAATACAGGTCGATTTCATAGCAATCGGTATCGTTTTTGTCCTCTGTGTTATTGCCTACTTTGCCAAAATAAAAATCTCCGTCCGTTTCCTTTATATGTCCCATAAAAATGACATTTATTCCTGCATTTTCTGCCCTCATAATACTCTCTTTCATAATCTTTTCTTCTTCCAAATTTTGACCTTTATCTTGTCTCTGAAGTAACGCAGTTGAAATGCTTACGAGCCTAACCTTCTCTCTTTTTGGAAGGGTTTCATTTTTGCTAATGATTTTTTCTAAAGCTAATCTGGAATTTTCTAAATAATTTCCTACACCTTGCCTGTTTTCGGCTGCAAAATAATGAAGTTTTGAACCAGGCGCAACACCACAATTTTTCCCAATAAGAAGACTAGACATTGCAACTCCATGAAATTCTGGCCTTATGTTTTCCATACTCTTATTTTCTTCGTAAAATACCAAATTGTCTTTATACTCCTCATGGTCTGTGAGAAGTTTTTGGTCAATGATGGCAACATTTACACCCTTTCCAGTAATACCCCTCTCGTGCAATTCTCTTATTCCAAGTCCGGGATTTTTTCCTTTTTCTATAATATCTTTAGGTTTGATACTGTCAGGTAATTTATTTGGCCAAACAGTTTGTGTGTCAAAACTGCAAGTTTCTAGATCTTCTGTGGAAAAATTACTAAAATTTATGTCGTTTAAGTTTTTACCAGTAAAGCCTCGGAGATCCATAAATTTTTCTGCTAAAGTTTTTTCTTTTTCAAAAACAGGTACTGGCCTATTTGTAGGTGTTAAGGAAAACTTATCTATGTTCGATGTGTTTATAATTTTTTTTATTTGTGGTTTATTTGGGTCCATCGTTGTAATTATAGCCCTTTTCAGAATCGGTAGCAAAAAAGACGACTTGCGCCGTCTTTTTAAAAATTATTCTGTTACTGCTGCTGTTTCTTTCTTTGATGGGGCTTCTTCGTGAACAACTTCGCTTCTCATTTTTCTTCTTATTTCTTTAGAAGCTTTGTCTCTGATGTAATAAAGTTTTGATCTTCTAACCCCTCCTCTCTTTTTGATTTCGATTTTTTCGATACTTGGGGAGTATAATGGGAAGATTCTCTCGACTCCGACTCCACTAGCTACCTTTCTTACTGAAAATGTGGCTCCTGGCTCTGTTCCGTGCTTTCTGGCAAGGATAATACCCTCAAAATCCTGGGTTCTTACCTTATCTCCTTCTTTAATTTTAACAGAAACTCTAACAGTATCGCCGGCTCTGCCGTTGAATTTCTTCCTCTCCTCGATATCTATAGGTGAAATTTTAATATTTCCTAAATTCATAGTTACTGAAATCTATCATAAAGCTTTTATTTTATCAAGAGTGGCCTGGTTTTATTCTTTAAAATGGCAAAAAACAGTCTTTTCTTTTAAATTTAAGCCTTTTTTGTTTTTTCTAGTGTGGAAATTGCATTTTGGAAATCTTTTGGTAATTCGGATGTAAATGTACGGCTGCCAGTAGTATCTTCTCCCTGTAGGGGTATTTCAATTGAAACGGCGTGTAGGGCGAGACGTCTCATCCATTCTGGACATTCCTTCCCTTTTGCGTAAATTGGGTCGCAGACAATCGGTTTGCTTATTGACTTGAGGTGAACTCTTAATTGATGAGTTCTGCCTGTTTTAGGTCGAAGTTCTAACAGTGAATATCCTGGAAATCTTTCAATAACCTTGTAATAAGTAAGCGCCTCTCGCATTTCTCCTCTTGCATTACTGCCGACTGCTTTAGCTCGGAAATCTCCAGAGCTTCTTCCAATCGGCTTATCTATCATACCATTGTTGTCTTTGAATTCTCCAAAAACAATTGCTCTATATACTTTTTTGATGTTTTTTTGTAAAAATTGCCTTTTAAGGAAATTATAGCTACCAACTGTTTTGGCTATTACCATTATCCCACTTGTGTCTTTGTCTAGTCGATGTACGATTCCTGGACGGTCTATTTCCCCATCCTCATCTAGCTCGATGTTCTCGCCAATTCCTTTAATTTCAGGGTAATTTTCTAAAACCCAGTCGGCTGTTGTGTATTCTGTGGCGTTTTTGCCATCTTTGTGTACAGAAATACCTGTTGGCTTATCAATAACCACAATATCAGCGTCCTCAAAGATTATTTTTATTTTATTTTTCACTGTATTTATTTTATTGCTTCAATTCCGGGCAATGTGCCATTCGATAAGAAATCGAGCATAGCACCTCCTCCGGTAGAAACAAAGCTGAACTTATTCATAATGTCTAATTTATTTATTGCAGCAATCGTATCTCCTCCACCAATAATTGATTTGGCTTTTGAATTTGCTATGGCCCCAGAGGTTCTGTTTGTCGCTTCTGAATAACCTTTTTCGGCTAAGCCAAGAGGGCCATTCCATAGTATGAATTTTGAGGAAGAAATGGCCTTCTCTAATTTGGCTATAAACAAAGGTCCGTTATCCACAATTGTTTCTTCTTTAAAAACGTCATTCGCATTTTTAATTTTGTCTCCATTGGGGGTATTTACAACGACATCTTCTGGTAGAAATATTTTACTATTTTTAGAAAGTTTTTTTAGATTTAAATCTGAGTTATCTACCAACGATTTTCCTGTCTGATATCCAAGCTCTTTATAGAAACTATTTGCGAGTGCGCCGCCGATAAAAATTTGATCAGCTATGTTTAGGAATTTTTCCACAAGAGGTAGTTTGGTTTCAAATTTTGCACCTCCGAGAATAAAAGTAAACGGATGCTCTGGGTTGAATGCAAGGGAGAGGTTATCAATTTCCTCCTCAAAAAGGAAACCAAAATAGCTTGGCAAATATTTCGGAATACCTACAATAGAGGCATGTTCTCGATGAGAAACAGAGAATGCTTCATTCACAAAAAAATCGGCAAGCGAGGAGAGCTCTTTGGTAAAAGCTTCATCATTTTTTTTCTCGCCTGGGTTGGTTCTTAAGTTCTCTAAAACTACAATTTCGCCATTTTCTATTTTTCTAATTTTATCTTCGAGCGTATTAAAATCTAAATCAAGAAATTTGTAATTTAAAAAATTTGCAACACTTCTTAAGGAGTTGTTTGGGTCGCTTTCTGTGTGACTAATTATTATAATTTTAGCTCCACCATTTTTTAAATAATTTATTGTCGCAAGTGATCTTTTAATTCTGTAGTCATCTTGAATTATTCCGTCAATCATCGGTACATTTAGATCTAATCGAAGTAGAAATTTTTTACCACCAAAATCCTTTAAATTTTTTATCGTTTTTATGTTCATTATTTTACATTATCAAACAATTTAATTAACTCCAAAAATTTATCTTTTTTGAAAACATCTTTTTCTGTTAACAAACCGTCAGTTCCAGATTCAAGAAAAAAAAATTCAAAGTTTTTCTTATCAAAATTTCCTCCATAAACTATCGGAATTTCGAGACCAATTTCTCTGCCACAAATTTCAACAAGAATTTTTTTTATAAAAATAGAAATTTGTTTTATTTCGTGTGTGTGTAGTAAGTTTTTATTTTCATTTAGTAGGTTTGAGATAGGTTGGTACGCGACAATAATATTTTTTAAATAATTTTTTTGTATAGATTTTAGACACTCCCTAATTTCTTCTTCGATAAATTTTAAATAATTCCCGGTTTCATCTTTTTCTATTTCTCCCACACAAAGAATTCCCGTGAAACCATTTTTTAGTAAATTTTTTAATTTTTTGTTTACTATTTCATTTGTTTCACCACGCAATCTCCTTTCGTGATGACCGATTGTGATGTACTTAACTCCTAGTGACTTAAGTGACAGAGAAGATATCTCTCCTGTAAAAGGTCCTTTGTCTTCATAGAAACAATCTTGCGCTCCAATATTTAAATCATTATTTTTGTTTGATGAAACGTTTTTTTTGATTTCTGAGATGTATGGAAGTGGCGGACAAATTACAATTTTTGGTTTATTTTTTAAAAAATAAATTTTTTTAAAAATTTGTGAAACAAACCCAGTCGCCTCTTTAATACTGTCTGGACCCATTTTCCAGTTGGCAATAATGATTTTTTTCTTAAGCATTTTTTGTTCGTTTTGGTAATATTTTTTAATAACAAAATGATAGCACATTCTGGTATTAATTAAATTAAAATTTATTTAATTAAAAATATTTTTATAATTAACGAAAGGTAAAATATTTTTTAAAAATTATTTTTATTTTATTTATGATTATTTAGTAATTTATTTTTAATTAAAATCACTCAAAAAAATGACATCAAAATTTTTATTATTTTTGTGACCGATACTACCTGCGTCTCTCGCGTTTTGAATTTTTTATTTTTAGTAAATATATTTTCAATGAGGACTATATTTTATAAAAAAAACGAGAACGAAATTTCAAATTTTTTGTAAAAATAAAAACTGCTTTTTGTGAGCAGTTTTTATTTTATTTCTTTCCAAGAAATTATTTGATATTGGTCTGTCGTTAGTGGGAAATTTGGTGGGGGTGAAAATAATAAATTCGCGTCGTAAATAATATTTCTTATTTGATATCCGGTGTCGTCTGTGTAGGCAAAACCGTACCTCTCATTTGTTGCTATCATCCCATAAAGAGTAATTGTGTCTCTCGTGTCATAGGGAGAGCAATTGGTTTTGTTGCCGGAAGAAGGTTGATAGTAATATCTTCCTACCCTATCGTTTTTTGCAATAAGAGCAGCGTCTATCCTAAGGACATCGGCGCTCATCAAACCTGCGTTTATATTACCTTGAGAAATTAATCCGATGCTATCTCTTCCGTCATAGTAAGTATAAAGTAAATTATTGTTTACAGTTATTGAAGTTTCCTGACCCTTGTTTTCCGGGAAGTGTCCACAGGCAACCGTTAGCCGCGCGTTATTTATTTGTCCATCAACCCAAATATCATCCTCGGCAAAAATTATTCCATTGGTTGGGAATGCTCTATTTTGTACAAAAGTTTCAGTTTGAATACTCCATGTCCCCCATCCGAACTGACCGCTATTGCTATTACAATTTTGTGGTACAGGAACGAGCTGTGTAACTTTGTAAATATCAAAAGTTCCGTTGGTTTTTAGCACAAGGTGATAGCCTAATTTTCCCGAACTTGAAAGATAGACTCCAGAAGATTGCGCTATTGTTTTTAGAGTAGAAAGATCGTTTGTGAATTTTGCAAAATCAACAGCTGGTACTGGGAAGGATCTCCCTGTCTGGAATACATCACCCCTGCTCGGTAGTGTCGCTGGCGGGTATGGGTCGACTGAATTTAGGTGTGTGTGCACTGCATATTCAACATTTCCAGAGTGGTCTGGGTCGTTGTAATTGGATAGTGCAGAAGAGACAATGTTGTGTGCAAGTCCATCGAAGCGAATGCCACCGTTAGAATGTACTGGTCCATATATCTCTGTCCCCTCACCAAATCTTACGTCTTTTTCGGTTATAACTGCATACTTGGCCAATGATGGTTTTGCCACCGCGACTTCAATTTTTCTTGAAATAGTTGCGTCTGCCGAAACCTTTCCTGTTGATCTTATTTTTACATTTGTTGAGCCGGTTGTTGGCGCTGTTATATCTAAAGAGAATGTTCCAAGTATATTTCCATTTTTATCGTAGTAATTGTGAACATATGGGCCATTTGTCTGTGTTCCGTCTTTGTAGTCGGTTGGCGCGTGTGCTAAATGCCATCTGTAATAATCTATTCCAGCCTCGGCAATTTGTATCGCTATTTCTCTGTAATATTCTTTTCTACTGGTTTTTAGAGATATCGCGCTCCAGTTCGCAAGGGCGGTTATTAGCATTGAAGCAAGAGAGGTTAAAACGATTATCTGTACCAAAATTGCACCTTTCTTTTTTGGTTTCTTGCTTTTATCTTGTGTTTTATTATTGAAACCTAGCATTACATATTATCTTTTAGATTTCTAATCGAAACTTGACTTGAAATTTCATAAGAAGTCGATATTTTTCCGTCGGCTGTTTTAATAGTGGCCGGAATACTCACTTTAATCAATCTTACATCCGGTAGATTTACGGGTTCAGGTAATGGCATTCCTGTACCAACATAGCTGTCACTAAAATAAGAAAAAATACTGGATGTGGCTACTATATTTGAAGTAATTATAGATATTTTTTCATTATTTAGGTCATAGGAAAATGGAGAACCTGTTGGGTACACAATTCCACGTTTTAGATTCGTTCCTTCTATAAAATATCTCAACCTTTCCGTATTATTGTCATTGTTTGTGTCGCTATAAAAAATAAATGAATTGCCAGTTGCGGAGGTTATTGGATATCCACCAACAGCTGAATAATTCATTGACCTTATTTCAGAAATAATAGTTCTAAGTATTCTTCTTGCGTCATCTTCTGTCCTGAGACTTGCTTGTAAATAAGAACTAGATGAAAAGATACTAGATTGAAACTTGTTAACAGCCATCCCTATAAAAACAAAAATTGCTATGCCAACCAGTAATTCAGCAGTAGTAAAACCATTTTTAAATAGATTTTTTCTGTTATTTTTCAACATTTTATTTCTGTGTCATATAAACAATTAACTCTTGCCAACCATTTGTAACGGAAAAAGCCTGGTTGGTTATACTATTATAGCTGTTTCGTGAGATATTTAGAGTATAGTTTCCCGTTGCCAGGCCATCAAAAAAAACTTGTCCAACAGGAACGCATGCGCCGGTAAACCCGAAAGAAACATCTGAAATTGTGGGGGTTGTTGAGGTTGAAGCTGTGTTTAGTAATGCTTTGTATCTAAGGTATCTATTTCCGTTATGTAATGCGTTAATGTTTGTGCCAGAAACAACATAATAACTATTTGAGGTACCATCTGGACCTAAATAATTCCAAGTATTTTTGTCATTATTTGTGGCAATCTGGAATTTGACACTATTTGAGCCTGTTTTTGAGGGTTGGTCCTTTGGGTTCCATATCAGGCTGTAGAAATTTCCCGCCGAGCCGATGTCAAACGTCGAAGATTCTAGAAAACCACTGCTTTCATAGTTATTAAGCGCACCTGAAAGATGAATATCCCCTATTGGATTATTGAAATTAATGTTTGATGAGCTGTAAAATTTTGTTTGATTTATAACATAGTCCTGTCCCTCACCACCAGACCAGTCGGTTTGGGTTTGTGAAGTTCTCCCTGTTACGAGCGTAGAAGAAGCTGTTGTTCCTTTGAGCCAGGTTACAGTAGCCCCTGTTATTGGCAATTTTGTTCCTTGATCTTTAACAGATATTAATATGGCGTTTGGTAATTTTGGTTTTGTTACTATATAAAAATTTTGTGTTGAATTTGGTAAAGTTAGTGTAGGAGACGTTGGCAGCGATCCGGTCATGTAGTAGGTACTTGTCGATGTTACTGGTACCGCTATGTTGTAGGTGTCCCATTCAATATCACTTAGGTTTTTGTTTCCACTCTGATCGGTAGTCAAATATTTATTGTACTTTAAAACAGTAGGTGTGGTGCCTAGTGTTTTATTTCCTGTTAGTTGGAAACCAACACTTGGACTTGGTGTGCAATTAGAAGAAAGTGTTGAAAAATTAATTGTGCTTAATTTATCGATAGAAAAACTTATTTGCGTAACTTTTTGTGCTGCTATTGTTGAATTTGGTTTAACAGGATTTTTGATTGTGCCGTTTGGAGCATATGTCATCTCACTAGAATAACCCTTTTTTGAAACTTGTACCTGATAGCTTTGGCTTGAGGGAGGGACATCGACAAGTTGTAGTGAGCCATTATTACCAGTTATGTCGGTTAGGTTGATGTTTGGACTTACTGTGCTATTTATTACTTTTACATCTGCACTGGGGATTGGTTGTCCTAGCGCGTCGTAGACATTTATAAATAAAGCACCATTGCTTGATGTTGTTTCGAGATTTTTCGGGGCCACTATTGTGTTTAGGTTAAGATCTGTAAATCCACCTCCGCACCCTGGACAAGAAACGTCTACCTCTACTTTTTTGTAGTCTGCAGGAGCTGTGTCCCCTGGCGAACCTCCAAGTGTTCCGTCAAAAGGATCATCAATGTTTCTAATTGTTGCTTTTACGTTAAATTTTGCGTTATCTCTTTCTATTACTCTGTCTGCAATCATTACTCCACTTGGTACACCACCAGCTGTTCCAACTTGTGAATATGGAAGATTTCTAGCAATTTCTATTTGTTCGTTTGCGATCATCGTTGCTGCTATTTTGAGTCTGGAAAGCCTTGCTGATTTTATTAACAAAGAATACGCCTCGTATACACTACTTGCTATCATCACAAAAATAGCAACTCCAACAAGTGTTTCTATTAGTGTAAAACCTGTTTTTTTGTTTTTATGCATAACAATTCTTGTGTTGTGGAAGTTCGTGTTTATTTATTATCTCAAAAAACCAAATACCTTAAATTCCAGCGCCTCCGCTTAGTGCATATATAGGTTGGATCATCGCAAGGGCGAAAAAACCGACAGCAGCGCCAATAATAAGCATTAAAGCCGGTTCAATAATTGTAGAGATATCTTTTGTTAACGAATCAACTTCACCCTCGTAAAAAATTGCCACACTCATGAGCATTTTTGGAAGACCGCCAGTTTCTTCCCCCACTTCAGTCATTTCGGTAATCAAAATTGGGAATAAATTACCCTCTTTTTTAAATAGGTTTGATAGGGATTCGCCATTTTGGATACCAATAGCGGCCCTTAAAATGGCGTTTCGATAGTAATAATTTTGTATAACATCGGCAGTTATTTCTAGGGATTTTGTTAGTGTTACCCCAGAAGAAACTAGAGAAGAAATTGTTCTTGCTGTTGTGGCTGTGTTGATTTGTTTAACGATTTCGGAGATTACGGGGAGTTTTAGTAAAATATAATCCGTAACCCTGTGTCCTTTTGCTGAATTTACAGCTGTATACGACAAGAATCCTAAAAATATGGAAGAAAACAGTACAAGCAAAAAGTTATTTACCAGGAAGTTACTTGAATTTATAACAATTTTTGTAGAAAGTGGTAGTGTCGCATCAAAATCCTTAAATGTCCCGATTATCGTTGGAACAACATAAATAAGCATCAAAGAGCCAATTATAACCATTGCGATTAAGATGACTATTGGGTATATAAGTGCACTTTTAACCTTTTTCCTTAGTGCGTATATTTTGTCTAGTTGATCGCTGACAATTTTTAATGACTCATGTAGACTTCCTGACTCCTCTCCCGCAGAGGCCATCGCAACAAAAAGAGACGAGAAAACATTAGGAAAACGGACAAGGGCTTGGCTTAAACTTTTACCAGCCTCAATATCGTCTAGTAATGATTTTATTATTTTTTTAAACTTCGGGTTTTCTGTTTGTTTTTCTAGGACACTGAGTGATCGTGATAAAGAAAGCCCAGCTGCAAGCATTGCGCCCAAGTTGCGTGAAAAAGTAATCTTCTCCTGGAGGCTTATTCTTATAAAAAATTGGTTAAAGTATTCGAAATTAAATTTTCTACCCTCTGAAACAGGTTTTATTAAAACAGGGATTAGGCCTTCAGAAACAATTTCGTGTGAAAGTCGAAAACGGTCAAGACTTTCTCTTGTTCCTTCAATAAAACTACCATCTGGCTTTTTTGCCTTGAACTCAAATTTCATCTATGCATTTATTATACCACATCAATCTAAAAATATTCTGTGGATAAAAAAACCCCACAAACAGCGTGGGGCTACTTAACGATCAGCGGTCGTTTGACCACGAGGAATCGAAAACGGATATCAAGACTGCAAAACCAGTTGTAAAGAACCAAGCTTCTTCCCTGAATCATGTTTAATCCTGGGAACTTTTGTATGTTATCGATTCTTGGTGATGTTCCCACGGTCACAATCGGGCCCTTGGTTTGCTCTTTTGGGAATGCGATCCCGAAAGTGAGAATTTCCTCAATTGTTGTCGACCTGTAGTTTTTTGCCCTTATTTCTTTGTCGGCATCTCGTGGAGTTATCTTATTCTCGAATTGCATATACTCACAGACTATTTCTTCTTTCTTTACCCCTGCAGAAAATCTGAAACTGCTAATGTTCTTAGTAAACAAGGGGTCGACAAAATTGTAGTCTCCAGCGGTAATCATTTGGGTTAAGGTCAGCCTCTGGTTGATGGTGATTTTTTTTTCTTTTGGTCCAATATCCATGATCCTCCTGAATTCGTCCTTGTCGATTTCGTTTATGGAATTAGTATCGAGTTCAAAAAAATCTTCCAGGAGGTTTGAATCTATGATTTTTTTGAATTTTTCCGGAGTCATCCCCTTTCTCTCAAGCAGTCGCAATAAATCAATCATCTGGTTTGGCGTAATATAGCTATCCATGTAATTTCCTTTCTTTTTTTGGTTTTTTCAACGAGCTCATTTGTTTTTTCTCGCCTAACTATACAGAAAGAATGCAATTAAGGTCAATTTTAAGAATAACAACCATTCTTTTGGGTGTTCATGTCAATCTTTTTACTAGGAGATTAAAAATGTTATTCTACTTTACAGCAAATTTGTACATTAAAATTTAACAAGAAAAAAAGGAGTATTTATGAAAAAGATTGTTATTACGGGCGGCCCTTGTGGTGGTAAAACAACGGTTATTTCGGCACTTGGTGTAGAATTTGAAAAAGAAGTTGCTGTCGTTCCTGAGGTCGCAACAATGCTTCTAGAGGGTGGTTTTCCTACCCCGGGCAGAGATGTCGAGTGGTCCGAGGAGTGGCAAGAGGCATTTCAAAATGTTATTTTACCACTTCAAAAATCAGTGGAGCGTGTCATTGTCATTAAAGCCAAAAAAGAAGGGAAAAAAATTTTGATTTGTGACCGTGGCATTCTTGACGGTGCTGCATATACGCCAGGCGGGTCTGACGAGTTTTGTAAGAAATTCAATTTGAACCAGGATGATTGTCTTAATGGGTACGATGCCATTGTCCACCTTGAATCGCTTTCGGTTGTTGATCCTGATAAATATGGCAAGGCTGGTAATTCTCATCGTTTTGAGCCACTGGAAAAAGCTATTGAAATTGAAGCCTCTGTTAAAAAAGTATGGGAAAAACATCATCGTCATTTTGTTATCAATGGTAATCGGGGTATTGTTGGCAAAATCTCCGAAGTGATTGGAATGGTAAGGTTTCTCGCTTCATAACTCCTTATTTATCTTTGTATGTAAGCGCCAGTCGTAAATGATGGCGCTTTTATTATTTTTTAAAGAACGTGATATAATTTCTTCATTATAAATAATATTTTTAAAACTCATGAGATTTAATGCAGAAAAAATGGGAGGTGCTATGAGAGAAAATAGCAGCGTTTCTGGAGAAAAACAAGAATTAGAAAATAAAAAAGAAGCAGAAAGAATTGAAGCTGAGTCAAAGAATGAATTAAAAAGATTTGGTATTGAGGAAATAAAGGAAAATTTGGAATTGGTGCAATCTTATATGAAGACTTTGCAGATTAAAGACAAGGAGATTGCTGATAATCTTAATAATCCTGAAGAATTAAAAAAAGTTTTAAAGAATAGGCTTGCTGAATTAAATAAGGATATCAAAACAGAAAACGAGAAAATTGCCTTAGAAAACGAAAAAAACAAGAAGGAGGGAAAAAAACCAAATAAGACCAAAGACGAGCTAAAGACTATTTCTGTGGCCCACTCTGAGGGTATTACAGTTTGGGATCATGTTAAAACCGGTTTAAATAATATTGAAGAAATGGATATTCCTTCTGACGAGAAGAAGAAAATGAAAATATTGTTCTTGTATCATGATTTGGGTAAAAATATTGTTACTAACTATGATGCAAACAAAAAAGGAACAGAAGAAGAGTCTAAAAAGGGTAAAATAATAAAGACGATGAGGGGTCATGCTGAAGTTTATAAAAAAGACAGCACAGAAGAGACTTACGATGTTGGTAAAAAGGTTAAGGAAGGTTTTATTGCAAATGGTATTGATAAGGATGAAGTAAAAATTTTTATGAAGGTTGTTAATGCGCATATGAAAGACGCGAATGATTTTAAAAATCTTGAAATTACAAAAGAGGAGGTGGAAGATAAGAGCAAGGAGAGTCTAAAAAATATTAAAGACAAACAAAACAAAAGGGAAAACATTTTTAAGTATATTGATAAACTTGCTACTAGTGACGAGGAAAGAATAAAAATAGTAAGTTCCTTGTTTAAAATTTTAGACGTTGATGGTAATGCAACCGGACATCTTGAGTTGATAGGTGACGAATTGAAACAGTCAAAAAATGAAAAGAAAACATCTATAAATTTTGATGAGGTATGGAGTGTGTATTCTGGAATAAAGGAGGAAAAAAGAAAGGAGGCCGAGAAAAAGGAAGCTTACGATGTTAAAATCAAAGATATTTTCCCTGAAGGTTTAAATGAATACAGGTCTAAAATGGGTATAACTGAAGGTAAGAAAATCGGAATGGTCAATAAACTAATAGATGGGATTGTTAATAATAATCCAAATGCGAATAGAGAGTTTGTTGATATTGAGGTTAAAAAGGCTTTAGAAGGAATGAAATAAGAGCAATAAATAAATTTTAGTGTTAATAAACCCCGTTGATCATATAGATCAACGGGGTTTGCGTTACGCGGCTTCGACTGAAAAGAAGCTCCTTTCAATTTCTTCTCGCTTTTCAGTAATTCCCTGACGGGTTTGGATATCTTGGGTTATTCGCCCACCTTCTATTAGGACAACCCGATCAAAGAATTTTAAGTGCATTGGGTCGTGTGCGATAACAATAATGGTTTTATCTTTTATTTCTCGCAAAGAAGAATAAAACCGGTTTTTCGTCTCGACATCACAACTCGACATCGGTTCATCAAAAATACCGACAAGCACTTCATTTTTGAGGAACTTGTACAGCGTGGCAGCAAGCGCGATGCGCTTAAGCTGTCCACCGGAGAAGCCAATCCCATCTGGCCACTCACTGCCAATTTGAGATTTGTAACCATCTTTGAGACAGGTCACAAATTCATCGGTACCAGCAATACGGGTGGCCTCGCCGAACCTTTTTTGGTCG
The DNA here is from genome assembly GCA_964531375.1 of uncultured Candidatus Saccharibacteria bacterium. Lineage (GTDB taxonomy): Bacteria > Patescibacteriota > Minisyncoccia > Phycocordibacterales > UBA12445 > UBA12445. The sequence goes on along the minus strand of CAZHDO010000002.1, from coordinate 20,806 downwards.
ACATCTTCGCTGTCGCAGCCAGTAATTGTCTGCTCTAGCTCAAAGTCTGGGGTTGAGGATATCTGGGTAATATACATCAGTGCCTTGCCCCACGACTTTTGAGAAATTTCTTTTATTGGCTTACCGTCAATAAAAATTTCTCCTGATTCTGGTAGGTACACTTTCGCCAACAACTTTGTTAGCGTTGTTTTTCCAGACCCATTTCGACCAATGATCGCAACTTTTTCTCCTGGTTTTATTTCAAGAGAACAGTTGTGGATGACCTCCCTATCTTGGTTTGGATAGCGAAAGGAAACATTTCTAATGCTTATAATCGGCGTTGCACCGAGTTCGATATTCTCGGTTTTGCTCTCGTCGGTGAGAGGTTTTGTAGAGAAGTAATCCGTGAAATATTTAAAGTCTATGCAATTTCCACGAATTTCGACGATCGAATCCAAAATATTATATAGCGAACCAGAGAATGTGCCAACACACCCGAGCAGAAAAAACAACCTGGCAAATGCGACTGTGCCACCTATAACATCGTTTCCGATGATAAATAGGACAATTGCAGAGCAGATAACCTCAATCCAAATAAGTCCAATATTTGTCTTGAGGTTAAAAATTTCCAATCTGCCATTTTCCAGAAACAATTTGTCCATCAAGTTATTGTAGCGACGCCAGACGTATTCTGTAAAATTTAAGAGTCTCATCTGGAGACCTACATACTGACTTGATAGGCATCTCTCATGCTCCCCTTTTCTCCTTCTTGTTAAATGCTGTTCCTCCCAAAGTACGCGCTTTTTTTGGTCAACCAAGACGGCTCTTATAACTCTGGGTAAGGATGGAAGTATTGAAAGAAGGATTAGTGACGGCTTAATAACAGCAATTGCTGTTAAAGAAACAAAAAAACGAACAATCCCTGAAAGCATTCCGTTTTGCTGTTCCCACAGTCGACTAATGGTTCTAATTCCCTTTCTTTCTGCATTATCCTTAAGAAGAATAAAAGACGGATCAGTAATTCTTCCAAGGTCGAGCTCTGTTAGGTGGAGGAGTAGCTTTTTTTCTAGAAGATCGTCTAGTTTTTGTTTGAGAGTTAATTCTCTCCATCTGCGGTACCTGTCAACACACCTGGAGACAATGTCGTAGACCGATAAGCCCACCACAATTGCCAAAACGGCATGCCATGTAAAAGCACCTGAAGACAGATACTTCTCCATTGTTTTTTGGATAACAACCCCTGTGATGGCGAAGTATCCAAGACCGGAGATTCCTGACCAAATTGCTGAAATCCACACCCACTTAACAAGTGTTGGGTCAATTTCCAGCATAATCTTGTTTACTTCTGAGATTGTTTTCTTAATTTCAGAAGCCAGCTCAACTGCCTTTTGCCACAATTCGATTGTTTTAGAGAACATTTATTGTTCCCTCCTTTGATTTTGTTGTAAAATAACAGATTTTCACTATTAAAATATAATATTATTTCAGTTGTGTCAAGTTTTTGTCGTTAAAAAGTAAACCCACAGAGGTCTGTGGGTTGTTGAATACGAAGAATCAACTTGTTGGGTAAATTCCATGGAATTTCAATTTTTCCAGGAAAGATTTCCTGGATATTCTCCCCATTTCCAGCTCTTGGGCTTCGCGGGTTAATATGGCCAAAGAGTGGGATACCTTACCTTCGCGTGGCGAACCAATTTCCGTTTCTCCTTCTTTCGCTAGGTTGTACAATGTAATCCCGAAAAACTCAGCAATTTTAATTTCGCCACGCACTGGATTCTCGAGATTCACCAACTCTCGAAACAGAACATTTTCCATCAAACGTGTGTACACTGTGTTGGCAACAATAGCCCTTTGGGGCTCGTAGTCTTGTGTAGCATCCTTCTTTTTCACTATCTAATCCTCCCTTGAGGTTAATTTCAAAAAACAAAGGTCTTGTTTGAAATTAACACGTGAGGTAAAAAAAGTCAACAACAGCGACTCTTTTGTTTAAGCATTATTTTATAATGTTAATTTAGAATTTATATATAAAATTTGTTTTTATTTTGTACAAAGACAATGATAATCTTGGTTGTCTTGGGGCCTTTTTATTCATTTGCCACTCTTAGTACTTCTTCCAGGCTTGTGTGACCTTGTGCTGCTTTTAGAATACCGTCTTCGATTAAGGTTAACATGCCTTCTTTTCTTGCCTGTGTTTCAATTTCGTCAGAAGTTGTTTGTTTAACAATAAGATTTTTGATTGCCGGTGAAACGGTTAGAATCTCGTGGATTGCAACCCTACCGCTATATCCACTAGGGAATTCATCGGTAGACTTTGGCCTGAAAAATTGAATTTCAGGCCAAGTTGCGTTTTTTTCAACAAAGTTCTCGTCCTTTAAAACCGTTAATATTTTTTTCATATCCACCTTTTTTTCCAAAGAGCTTATTTCGGCGGGTGAAAGTAAGTATTTTTCTGCTCCAGTAGCTAATTTTCTGACTAACCTCTGTGCAATTATTAAGTTTAACGTTGAAACAAGTAAAAACGGCTCCCCTCCCATATCGATAAAGCGGGGTATCGCCCCTGCTGCCGAGTTTGTGTGAAGCGTTGAGAGTACAAGGTGACCAGTTAATGCTGCATTTATTGCGAGACCCGCTGTTTCTTTGTCTCTGATTTCCCCGACCATTATTATATTTGGGTCTTGTCTAAGTAGTGCGCGAAGTCCTGAGGCGAAGGTTAGGCCAATTTCTGGTTTTACTTGAGTTTGATTAACCCTTTGCATTTGGTATTCAACTGGGTCCTCTACTGTTGAGATATTTACTTCGGGCGTGTTTAAAATGTCTATGATTGTATAGAGAGTTGTTGTTTTACCAGAACCGGTTGGGCCGGTTACAAGCATCATTCCTGTGGTTTGTTTCATTGCGTTGTGTACTTTTTCCAGACCTTCTCCATGAAACCCAAGTATTTCAAGGGTAAAACCCTTATTACTTTCAGGTAATAGGCGAATAACGATTTTTTCACCAAACGTTGTTGGTAAGACTGAAACTCTAAAAGAGACCTTAGATTCTGTGCCACCAAAAGATTCAACCTTAAATCTGCCATCTTGAGGAAGTCTTTTTTCGTCAAGTCGAAGGTTCGATAAAACCTTTATTCTGGCCGTAATACCAGAAGCGACTTTTTTAGGTAAAGTCATCGCGTCATGCAGAATACCGTCGATTCGATAACGGATAAGCAAGTCCTCTTCAAAAGGCTCGATATGTATATCGGAGGCCTGTTGTGTGTATGCGTGAGAAAGAAGAGAATCAACGATCCTGACGACAGGTAAATCTTCGGCTAATTTTTTGAGATCCCCCTCGTTTTGTTCTGCTGATGATTGATCGTTTTCTCCATATGAAACGCCAATAGCCTTGGTTTCTTGAGTAATTATATCTCCAAACTCAGCTTTAAGACTTTTTTGATAATTTAGAAGTGCCGATCTTATTGATTCTTTGTCTGTTAGTCTTGGCAGTATTTTTAAGTTAACCCTTTTTTTAATGAATTCTATTGCCCTAAGGTCATTTGGATCAATCATCGCCACTTCAAGTTCCTTATCGTTTCTTTTGAAAGCAACAATGTTGTGTTTTCTGGCAATTGGTTCTGGTATTGCAGATAATACAGAAAAGTCTATTTTTTGATCTTTTAAACTAACAACAGGTATTCCTAAAATATGTCCTTTTATAAGGTTATAGTCTGCTTCTGTAATTTTGCCACATGATATCAAATATTCTCCAAGATCTTCGCCTTTTTTGCCGGCCTCGATTTCGGCAACATCAAGTTCTGTTTTTGAGACAAGACCAGAGTCTAATATAAAATCTTTTAAAATTTTTGGTTCAGTAAACATATTTAAATTATAACATATTATGAAAAACAGAGAATTTAGGGGTGTGTATAAATTACCCTTTCCATAATTTACAAAAAGGAGTACTATTTGTTAGTAGAATTTATTAATAATCCCCATCTCGTTTAATGGGTTAATTATTGTCATAATATGAAAAATATAAAAAAGGTTTCTGCTTTGCTTCTCACGGTTTTATTGTTGCCTGCCCTAGCTAGTGCTGAGCCTGTAAAGGGTATTGAGGCTAGAATTAAAAAAGTAGAGGCAAGGGCTATTGAAAATAAGGAGAAAATGGAGATAAAAGTTTCTAATATAAAAGCCAAGCTGGATGAGAGAGCTTCAAGTACGGTAAAAAGAATTGAAGAAAGAGCTGATAATCTTAAAGAAAGATTGGAAAACAGGGCTTCTACTACAGAAAAAAGAATAGAGCAGAGAAAAAATAGGGATGATAAGAAAATAATGGACTTAGCTCTAAGGTCTGCCAAGAAACTTGATGCTGCTTTAGGAAGAGAGGAGATAATGGCGAATAGAATAGCAGATAGGCTAAATATTTTAGCCACGAATAATAAGATTAATCTAAACCTTAAGTCGAATGTCGAAACTAAACTAGCAGAAGCAAGAAGTGTTATTGCGGAAGCAAGGTCTGTTCTTGGTACTTTGGCTGATTCTGCTCAAAAAGCACTCGCAACAGAAGATTCGAAAACTGCCTTTAAAGATGTTGCTTCTCAGGCCAAAAGCATTGAGGATAAGGTTAAATCAGCACACTACTCTATCGTAGATGCGGTATCTATGATCAAGGCGGCAATTGTTGACGGTCAGCCAACCACAACTTCTTCAGCCACAACAACTGTTCAGTCAAATTAAATTATAATTAATAAAATTTTTGAAAATGAAAAACATATACAATAAAGGAAATACAGGTCCCTTAATTGCTTCAATAATTATAATTTTAGTTTTGCTTGTAAGTGGTATATATGCCATGAAAGAAAGACCACTAAAAGTAGAAACCCCAGTTGTTGATTCCGAAATTGAGGCTTTGTCTACACAAGGAACCTCTACAGAAATATATGACATTGAAAAAGATCTTAACGAAACCAATTTAAATGATTTGAATTCTGATATTAATTCAGTTGACTCTGAGCTGTAATCTTTGAGGTTATTTAACAAAAAACCGCTTAAATAAGCGGTTTTTTAATACCAATCCTTCCATAAGACAACCTTGCCTTATCTTGTAAAATATGATAATAATATTAGTCAAACGTTTTGTTGTTTTGTGTTGTTTTTATAATTTTTAATAAAGAAATAATAATATGAAAGGAAAAATAAAGGAGCTTGAGAATTCTGAGATTGAAATTACAGCTGAAATTGATGCATTATTGTTTGCTTCTTATCGAGACAAGGCTCTCAAGGCCTTAAATAAAGATATTGCTATGGATGGTTTTAGGGCTGGCCATATTCCAGAGGAGATGATTATTCAAAAACTAGGCGAAATTGGAATACTTGAAGAGGCTGCAGAGATTGCTTTACGCGAGCTTTACCCTAAGTTTGTTATCGAAAATAATATTGATGCTATCGGAAGGCCAGAAATTTCAATAACTAAGATTGCAAAAGGTAATCCGCTAGAGGTTGTAATAAAGACAGCCGTTATGCCTAAGTTCGAAGTTGCAGATTACAAAAAGATCGCAAAAAAAGTTTGGACTGAATTAAGCAAAGAAAAAACAGAAGCAACGGAAAAAGAAGTTGAAACTGTGATTGACGAAATAAGAAAATCTCGTGTAAAGAAAGACGAACATACTTGTGTAGACGAAAAATGTAAAGAAGACCACAAAGGTGATAAAAAAGAAGTAGAGCTTCCAGAGGTTACTGATGATTTTGTAAAAACGATAGGAAATTTTAAAGATGTGGCCGATTTTAAGGATAAAATTAAGAAAAATCTTGAGTTAGAGAAGGAAAATGCCAAGAGGGAGAGTGGTAGGACAAAGATTCTCGAGAAAATTGCAGAAGACATTAAGGTTAAAATACCTAAGGTTTTGGTTGATAACGAAGTAAAGCAGATTCTTAGCGAAATGAAAGGCCGGGTTGAACAAATTGGCTTAGAATTTGATAAATATCTGGAACAAATAAAGAAGACAGAGGCTGATATTAAGAAAGAGGCCGAAGAGCCGGCAGAAAAGAGGGTTAAATTTAAGCTTATTTTGAAGTCAATTGCAAAGACCGAGGAAATAAAGGTTCCTGAAGATGAGGTTATGAAAGAAGTTGAAAATTTACTTAAATACTACGAAGGAGCAGATTTTACTTCTGCTAAGATGTATGTAGAAGATACAATGACCAACGATAAGGTTTTTGAATTATTAGATAATCAAAAATAATATGTTAATTCCAACCGTTATTGAGAAAACTCACTCAGGAGAAAGGGCTTATGACATATACTCTCGCCTACTCAAAGATAGAATTATATTTTTGGGTGGTGCAATAGATGACGAGGTTGCCAATATCGTGATTGCACAGCTGTTGTTTCTTGAATCAGAGGATCCAAAAAAGGATGTTATTTTATACGTTAATTCCCCAGGGGGAATGGTTACAGCAGGACTCGCCATTATAGACACAATGAATCATCTAAAATGTGACGTTTCTACTGTCTGTGTGGGTCTCGCCGCTTCTATGGGTGCGGTAATACTCTCTTCTGGAGCTAAGGGTAAGAGATATGCTTTGCCAAATTCCGAAATAATGATTCATCAACCCCATGGTGGTGCTGAAGGGCAAGCTTCTGATATCGAAATAAGCGCAAAAAGGATTCTGAAGAACAGAGAAATTCTTAACAAAATTCTCGCAAAACAAACAGGCCAAACGCTTTCCAAGATAGAAAAGGATGTTGATCGCGATTTTTTCCTTGATTCAGACGAGGCGAAAAAATATGGAATCATCGATGACGTTTTGAAACCAAAAGGAAGATAGCTTTTTTATTCAATACAACAAAAAAGACTCCTATATTAGTACAGGAGTCTTTTTTGTTTTTCATTGAATTATCTACGTAGCCATACTTCTTTCACCGGAGTCTATTTTTTATTTTATTTATTTTCTTCATACTATATATAACGTTGATGTTAAGAAAAGGTCACAAATAAAAAAGAAAGCGCTCCGATGGTAATCAAAGCGCTTTTGTGTTTTTTGGGGAGGCTCTAGTCTCGATTGTCGGGTGCGATATGTGTTTGTGTTTCTTCGTGATGTTCTTTTGTTTTTTTTGGCTGGACTCAAAAAAAGCTTTGTCATCCCGAACAGGTATTCAATGATTTCCTTTTTATATAAGGTTTTCCCATCTTTTAGGGTGGTAAATTTCTGAATACCGGCAAGAGATTCAAGATTAATTCTCTCGTCTAAGGAGCGTAGCTTGATAACCTCAAAAGCTTCGTATAGAAATTTTCGGCCGTTGTTAGAGATTTTTTCTTTGATATACCCCAGAAGCTCAGTTTCATTTTTGCAGTGTGTTTTAATTCCGTAAATTACACTTCCACATGGTTTCTCTTCTCTTCCACTACAAAATCCTTCCGCGCTAAGGAAACAGATTATTTTACTTTGTTTTCTTGTGATTATATAACCATTAAATCTAATTCCTGATGTTCCAGATTCATTACTGTCAGCCCATTTACTGAGGATAATTTTCAAATCATCGATTTTATTTTCCTCTCGTTCTCCTTTGATTTTATTCCAGAGCAAATTAAACACCTCACTTGCAGTCAGTAATAATTCTACTTTTGTACGTACCATAGTAGCCTCCATTTGTATTTAATTTTTAAGGTTCATTTTCGTTTATTCTATATTTTAAAAAAAGTAATTCTAGTCTAATTAATTTGACTAAATTACAATTACGAATATAAATAGTTTATGCATGAGATACAGAAAAAAATTTTAAAACAACTTACTGTTTCTGAAAAATCTAGATATTCAGCCATTAAACCTCCAAAGATAGGCGGCAATCAGTTTGCTTATCATCTTAAAGAAGTGGTTGATCAAGGTTTGGTTAAAAAAGATGGTATTTATTATTCTTTAACTTCAGACGGCGAAAGATTTGCCGATGGTATTAGCTTAAAGACCTTCGTTAAAAGAGCCCAGCCAAAGATTGTCACTATGGTCATTGTTGAGAATAATAAAAATGAAGTTTTGTTTGTAAAACGTGAGAAACAGCCATTTATCGGTCTTTTTTCGTTGCCTTATGGAAAATTGCACCTTGGAGAGCGAATTCAAGATGCTGCTATTCGAGAGATTTCAGAAAAAACCAGTTTATCAATTAGCGAAGTCGAACATTGTGGAGACGCTTATATAGCGATTTATGAACAAAATGAAGTGCTTACTCATATGCTTTGTCATGTTTTTAGAGTAAAAATGGGTAAAGAGGCTTTTATTAAGGGAATAGATTTAAAAGAGGGCTGTTTTTGGGAAAAGGTGTGTAAAATTGATTTTAGAAATTATGTTCCAGGAACAAAGGAAATTCTTGGACTTATTGATAATTACCGGAAAGAGCACTTTTTTAAGGAGATTTTTGTCGAAGTGTAGATTTTGTAAAAAAGAGAAAACCCGCTTTTGGGCGGGTTTGTAAAAAGAGGAGGTACCAGGTCAGGCCAAATTGTGTTTTTTGAGGGTTTCAATAAAAAGACCCACGGCTTCTTCTGAGTGTATTTGAAAATTGTCAACAACCTGGGTCGCAATTTCGCTCGGGTTGTTTGAGAAAATAAACAATTCTTCTGCGTTTTTGCAAATACCTTCAATCAGTTTCCTTTTTTCCGCAGAAAGGACCACCTTACCACCCTCTTTCGTTTTCCATTTGGCGACTTTGTCTGGTGTCGCGTCTTGTGGGGTGAATTTGAAATTGTTCCCAAGTTGACTTTTGTGGAGTGAATTCGCTATTTCGATAGATAGGTCGCCCTTTACCCACCAGTGACCTCTTTGTCGCTCAAAAACAAAATCACCGATTTTACCAGCGATGGAAGTTGGAATTTCACCCCTCCTCTCTCGCCCATTAAGAACTTCGAGGCCTAACTTTTTTGTTTCTTCTTCAACCTCTTTGTCTAGGTCTTGGTATTGCTTCCAGCTGATTAGGATTTTCACTGATACCTCCTTTTTTTATTTAGTTTATTTAAGAACAATCCAATGACAAGAATAAGCCATTCTATTATAAACAACAACATAGACTTTATTGTCAAATAATGATATTATCTTAGTGCATTTAATAAATAAATAGATTCCGCCGGAAATTGTATAGGTTATTATGTTTTGCTTCTGTATAAAAAATCAAATATATCAAGTGAAAAAAGGGATTTTAATTATTACACATCAAAAAAGGTGCTAAAATATAGGTTATTTGGTCTTTTTGATGAGGTAAATAACTATTCAGGAGTTGTGACCTGTCTTTGTGGGCAGAATTTCAAAAAAGTATGAGTTTAACAGCGGTGATTCTCCTTGGATGTGTTGCAGGCATTCTCGGTATCGTGGTTGGATACCTCTTGAGATGGTTAATCCTTCTTGGTAAAAAGGGTTCCATCGAGCTTACTATTAAGCAAACTTTGCTTGATGCTAAGTCTGGTGCTCAAAAGATAATAGAGGAAGCAGAAAAAAAGTCAGAAAAGATAATCGATGACGCTAAAGAAGAGGAAAAGAAGCGCTTGTCTGATTTGAAGAGAACAGAAGAGCGCCTTATTAAAAAAGACGAGCTTTTGGATAAAAGGCAGGTTGATATAGACAAGGAAGTTGAAAATCTTAAAACAAAGATAACGGAAGTTAAGGATCTTAAGTCTAAGGTTGAAGAAAAGCAATTGATGGCAGAAATTGAAATAGAGAGGGTTTCTAAACTCACAACAGAAGAGGCCAGGAAACAACTTTTTGATACTATTGAGAAGAAGTATGAGGGTGATTTTGTGGCAAAGATGCAGAAGTTAGAAAGAGATGGTTACGAGAGACTTGATAGAAAGGCTAAAGACATTTTGGCTATTACAGTACAGAGACTCGCCTCTTCTACCGCATCGGATATGATGACGACTACTGTTCCAATTCCATCTGACGATATAAAAGGTAAGATTATTGGGAAAGAAGGACGAAATATAAGAGCTTTTGAAAGAAGTTCTGGCGTTGAGATTATAATTGACGACGCCCCTGGAACTATTACAGTTTCAAGTTTTGATCCAATAAGACGCCAGGTTGCAAAATTGGCTATCGAGAATCTTATTTTGGATGGAAGAATTCAGCCGGCCAAAATAGAAGAGACTGTCGAGAATGCCAGACAAGAGATCAATAAAATGATCAAAGAAAAAGGAGAACAGGCTGTTTATGAAACAGGCGTTCTAAACTTAGATTCTAGAATTGTTGCAATTTTGGGTAGGCTTCATTTCAGAACTAGCTATGGTCAAAACGTACTCCAGCACTCAATTGAGATGGCTCATATTGCAGGAATGCTTGCAGAAGAACTTGGTGCTGATGTTGCAATCGCTAAAGCGGGAGCACTTCTTCATGATATTGGAAAAGCCGTTGATCACGAGGTTGCCGGAACTCATGTTGAAATAGGCAAGCGAATACTTGAGAAATTTGGTGCTGATGTGAAGATTATTAAAGCAATGCAGTCACACCATAACGAATACGAATACGAAACAATAGAGTCTATCATCGTACAAACAGCAGATGCAATATCTGGTGGTAGACCAGGCGCAAGAAGGGATAGTATCGAGAATTATTTAAAGAGATTGGGTGATCTCGAAGCTATCTCAAATTCTTTCGCTGGAGTCGAAAAAAGCTATGCAATACAAGCTGGAAGGGAGATTAGAGTTTTTGTTTTTCCAGAAAAAGTATCTGATTTGGAGGCTAAAAAAATGGCTCAAGATATTGCAAGGAGGATTGAGCAGGAGTTGAAATACCCAGGAGAAATAAAGGTAAATGTAATAAGAGAATCGAGGACTGTAGAATACGCAAAATAAATAAAAATATTAGAATAAAAAAATACGATTAATAAAATCGTATTTTTTATTTGCAAAATAAAATTATTGATAATTTTACTAAAGTTTAAATTCGTTTTGAAATATTTGGATATTTTTTACTACATTGCCTAAAAAATGGCTTGCTGTATAATTATATTCAGATGGTCGAATCATTTTTAAGTTTTACTTATTTTATTTTTTAAAAAAATATATGAATAAACAAGGATTAGTAGATGTCGTCCATGCAAATCTTGGAGGAACAAAAGTAGCAGCTGAGGCAATTGTAGATTCTATCTTTGATACAATCACAGCAAGCTTAAAGAAAGGAGATGATGTATCTATTGCAGGTTTTGGAATTTTCGCTGTAAAAGCAAGAGCAGCAAGAACAGCTAGAAACCCAAGAACAGGTGAATCTGTAACAGTTCCAGCAATGAAAGTTCCTAAGTTCAGAGCAGCAAAGGCTTTGAAAGAAACAGTAAAATAACTTTCAGTTTAATTTAAAAACAGTCCGTGAACTACGCGCGGACTGTTTTTGTTTAGATATTTGAAAAACCGTTCTGAAATTCATCAGAACGGTTTTGGGTTATTGAATACTACTTCTTACTTAGGTCCAGGATAGGCAATCTTTTATAAATACCACCCTCCCCGTACTCGTATCTTCTTTCACTTACAGTGAGTCCCAATTTTCCCACCTCAGCAGGAACGAAAAACGCAAAATCATTGGGATAGAATTCTTGTTCCTCTTTGTTCATTAGATCTTCCGCCGTAAGTATTTCTGGGTTTATCAATGCTTCTTGACCTGGAAAGAAGAGGAAAGAGCCGCCACCATTCCACGATAGTTGATCTCGGTTTGCCTGCATGACGGCAATAATCGGGGTTTTTGCTTGTTCGTTATTGTAATACAAATAATTCAGGGTTTGTTCAAACATGTCTCCTGAATAACATGTATTGCTAATAAAACACAACTCCCCGAACTTATACAAAGACTCCCTCTTTTTTATGGCCATAGAGAGGTCAAAGGCACTACATAACTCCCCTTTTGAGTTTACTTCGAAATTGTCTTTCTTTCCGTGGGAGTCAATAACGACTGTGGTTTTTCCCTTACTTTCTGCAATTGCCACTAAAAAATTATTTTTAGCATTTGGATCGTTGTTCCCCTTTATTGATTTAACATTGACGACTCCAAGACCCCGGCAGTATTCAGCGTAGTCGATGCTGTAGTTCGAAGTCCCCTCGAAGCAAATTATCGAAGTCTCCCTATTAATAATGGGATAATTTCTGTATTTGCTTCTCGTTTCCAACGAAAAGCGAAGAACGGTTTCGATATTTTCTTTAGAGGCCTCGGCACAGAAACGCTTCAATGTTAAATTTATTGATTCAGCTGTCGAGAACCTCTTAGCTTCACCAAAATTAGCAGTTTCCTTCAGGAAGGTTTCGTTTCTGAAGATTTGTTGATAGTTCATCAAATCATAGCTGTATTTTGTTTCTTTTGAGCCGTCGAAAAAGCAATCAGCATAGTTTGATTCGAACGTAACATCAATGTCACTCCCCTTGAGAAAAAGTGTAACCTTCCAAATGCTCTTTATGACATCCTCTGCAAATATCCTCTTTGTTTGGCTAGACACAATTTCACCGGAAATCTTGTATGTTTTGAAAACCTTTTCGTTGGTCTCCCCAACATATTTGAGTTCCACTGAATCAACACCGCTTCCAGAAAGATCAATTTTTACGGCACTTATAATCTGAGGTCTTAAAAAAAACCAAGACACCTCGACCTGCTCCTTTCCTTGAACTCTAAATTTTCTACGCCCAATTTCAGATTTACCGTTACTGGTAAACACTATGTTATTATAGTCATCTTTCCCTTTTCCTTCGTATACACGTCGAGCGCCAAAAGAAATATTTGTTTCTTTTGCGTCAATAAGAGGTAAAACCCCCTCTGTGTTATTGGGGTTAATAATGTTTGGCCCCGTAATTTCTGAAACACAGCTGCCACTGTCGTTGCCACAGCCAACTGAAAGAACTACGATAAAAAGGACCAAGATAAACATTGCTTTCTTCATGCGAATTCTCCTTTGATTTTTTAAAGAACCACACCACTGTGTAGTTTTTATTAGGTTTTGTCAAGGTTTTTATTGCTAATTTATGGATTTATGGTGTGTTGTCAGGATAAACAAAGAAGATCGTAAGTCGATTAACCTACCTTACCCCATATTTCTTGCGTATTTGTTTAAGTTCAACTTCTTCTGCCTCTTCTTTTTTTTCTTTTCCCGCCTCCCCTATTTTTTTCAGTTCCTCGTCGGATAGTTTAGAAAGCTCGATCGCCCTACCGCTTAGATAGTCGTCGGTGTTTAATTCTGGGTTATCGAGCACCTCTTCAAGCAGTGCGTGCAAGATATAACCAATTTTAGGGCCTGGCGTTATTCGTGTAACCTCTATTATCTTAAGCCCATCTATTTTAAGCATTTGTACGGTAACAGGTGCTCGCATTGCCTCTTCTATCATTGATTCGTACTTTCTAAGGCGATATGGGGTCTCTACTGGCCTACCCATTCCGATTCTGTCGCAGGCTCGAACATTCATAAGGTCCCAAACGTTTTCTTTTCCGACGTTTCTTACAATTCTTCTAACAGCTGAAAGGGTAATTTTTTCTATATCGCTGAAAAACATATGATTTCTAACTAGTTTCACAACCTTGTCTATTACTTCACCTGGGAATTTAAGGCGTGTAAGTATTTTTTTTGTCATTCTTTCTCCTATAACGTCGTGGCCATAGAACGTAGCGTCTTTTTTCTCTTCATTCCAACCTTTTGTTCTTGGCTTGCCTACGTCGTGTAACAGTGCAGCAAGTCTTACCTCCAGTGGCCATTTCTTATTGGCTGCATGATTAAGTGCCCTTAAACAGTGTTCCCATACTTCATATATGTGATCACTGTTTTGTTTAACACCAATTCCCTCTTCTATTTCGGGAACAATATTCTTAAGTAGTCCAAATCTTTGAGTCATAATAACGCCAATCATTGGGTTGTCTGACATTACGATTTTGGAAAATTCATCCCTAACTCTCTCCTTTGATATTTTTTCAAGTAAATCAGAATTTTCAATGATTGCCTTCCCTGTTTCATGTGAAATAGTGAAATCGAGTTGAACCGAAAATCTTACAGCCCTAAGCATTCGTAATGCGTCTTCTTTGAACCTATCGCTAGGTAAATCAACGGTTTTTATAATTTTGTCCTTTATATCTTCTTGTCCTTTATAGTTATCAATAAGTATATTTTTGCTTGGATCGTATGCAATCGCATTTATTGTGAAATCCCTTCTCTTAAGATCGTCTTCTATGTTTTTGCTAAATGAAACGGTGTCTGGGTGTCTAAAATCTGAGTATTCAGATTCTATTCTATATGGTGTTACTTCAATAACTTTTAATGTTTCGCGTGTAACATTCCCCTCTTCTGTTTCACGTGCAACGTCTTCATTGACCACACCAACTGTTCCGTACTTGTTTTCATAAAAAGATTTCGCGAATAACGCCTGGATTTGTTCTGGAATCGCGTTTGTTGTTACATCCCAATCCTTAGGTTCTCGCCCAAGAATAAGATCGCGCACACAGCCACCAATCAAATACGCTTCAAAACCAGCCTTCTGCAGGGTTTTCGTTACTTGTGAAACTTCTTTTGGAATTTTTAAGTTTATCTTATTGATGTTATTCATGAAACAATTATGTGCTGGAAGGGAGATTTGAACTCCCACGAGATTGCTCCCACACGCCTCTGAAGCGTGCGTGTCTACCAGTTTCACCATTCCAGCGGTGAATTAATAAAATACAAAGACTGCAAAAACACAACGGAAACGTTACATGTGTAACGTAGTTAAAGAAGGGATTCTCCCCTTATGGGGGCGGTATAGCTTTTTCATGACTTAGACAGCTTTGCTGTCTAAGGAATAAGGGAGAAGCCCTCTCGCAAGCAAAGCAGTTTATCCATGAAGGCTCGAACCTTACAGGTTCAGTACCCCGATTGGATTTTTTATACGTCCCGTGGACTATAAAAAATGCTCAATCGGGCTTCGAGTCCCTCTCGTAAAGCATTTAGTATGCTTTACTCGAGAGCATTAAAAACTCGTTTTGCTCGTTTTTAATGCTCTCGGAGGGACTCGAACCCCCAACAGCGGTTTCGAAGACCGATGTGATATCCATTTCACTACGAGAGCAGGTTTAAAAGGAACCTTGTTAAGAATACTATAATTACCCTTAAGTTTCAATATATTTTAAAATTTGATTTTTTATCTCTATAATATATACTGTTTAACGTTGAGTTTCGGTTTTTACTTGAAATAAATATAAGCGGATATGGTTTAGTGGTAGAACACGACCTTGCCAAGGTTGAGACGGGAGTCCGATTCTCCCTATCCGCACAGAGTGAAACGAAGAAGGATAAGGAAGCCATACTAAATGGCTTCCGAGGGTGAATCGGAACCCCGATGAGCATTTTTTAAAGTCCGAAGGACGTATAAAAAATCCATCGGCGGGTACTGCTCCTGTAAGGAGAGATGTCTCCCTATCCGCACCATCTTTACAAAACCATCTGATATTTCAGGTGGTTTTGTGTTTCATGAATAACATTCTTGGTGGTATAATTATAAACATCCTATTTGTTTATAAAATATTTTTGTCTTTAATATTTAGCTTTAATAATAAGAATATTTTGGAAAACTGTGGATAACCATGTGGACGGAGTGCATAAAGGACAATAAAAAAGGACTTTATTTCCAAATACATTCTTGTTATTTGCACCAAACTTACTCCTTTTTTCCATTCTGCTTTGTAAATAAAGGATATTATAGCTTTATCGTCTTAAAATGCTTAAATATGGTTAAAAACTACTTATTGTTTCACGTGAAACCAAAATATTTGTTACACATGTAACCTTTTGTTAAAAAATAAGATGGAAACTGGAAATAAAACACATAATCAACAGATTGGTAAGGCCGGAGAAGATGTAATTTCTAAATATTTAATAAATAAGGGTTATACAATTATTGAAAGAAATTATTGGAAAAAATATGGTGAAATTGATATCGTCGCTAAAAAAGATGATGTTCTTCATTTTGTTGAAGTAAAAAGTGTTTCATATGAAAACAAAAGCATCGGTCCCTGTGATAATATGACTAAAGAAAAAAGGGACAAGTTTGCGCGTATAATAGAAATATATTTATCAAAGAAGGGGATTACCGAAAAATGGCAGATCGACCTAGCTCTTGTGTATTTAAACCTAGTAACAAGAAAAGCCAAGGTCGATTATATGGAAGATATAGAGCTATAAAAAGCCCACACAATCTCATTATTCAGCCTATGTTGTAATTTAATATGTTTCTGCTAATATACTATAAATAAATAACGGAGTGTGGTGTAACGGCTAACATGTCTGCTTTGGGAGCAGATGACTCCGGGTTCGAATCCCGGCACTCCGAAGGATGCAAAAGAGCCATACTAAATGGCTCTTTTAGGGATTCGAAGCCCCGATGAGCATTTTTTATAGCACTTTTGTGCGTATAAAAAATCCATCGGGGATACTGTCCTCGTAGAGGAAGAATCCCATCTCCATATTAAACAAAAAGACCCGAGTGGGTCTTTTTGTTATATGTGGATACGTTTTTTACATTCCACTGGCCCTTTCGTGCACCTCGGCGCCATTTATATGGGCTTTCATGTATTCTGAGGTATAGTGGGTTAGTAGGTCTTTAATCGCTTCTGGGTTTGGGATTTCTTTGAATCTAAATTTCTGTTCGACTCCTGCTGTTTGAATATCAAGATTTCCGTAATTGAAAAACGTAGGAATAAGGCCCTTCATTTCAACGGAAGTGTCTTGAACCCTAGATAAGTTTAATTCTGCCGTTTGTCTGCTAAAAAAACCATGCTGTTCGCTGTCTACAACACGATGATCTGTTATTATCCAAACGTCGAGCATATACATTGTTATTGCGTAAAACAGACCGAGCCACCAAAACATCGTAAACAGAGAGAATAAAAACAGTATGGTAATGGTAATATCCCAGTTATTAAAGTATGAAATTCCGATTAGGGTAATTGCTGCCGAGCCAAGCAAGAGGAAAAGATGTAAGATAACCTGAATTGTTATTATAAACCAGTGTTTTCTTAAAACAACAATAACTTTCTCGTAAGAGAGCTTGTTTTCAAAAGAATTGTTGGTCTTTATAAATATTTGAACTAATTTTGTAAAATCCATATTTTTATTTAATAGTGTTAAAAGGCATTTGGAGGGTACTTGTTTTTTCGAGAAAAGCGTTGATTGCTAATGTTGGATTTAAACTTGAAAATAGGATAAAGCTTGGAATAATAAGAACCAGCGCACCTATAAAGAAAAATAAGGCGAGTATTTTGGGTTGTACACCTACACCAAAACGAGCAAGGTGGTAAACGATAAAGAAGGAGTAAAGTAAATAGAATGCAAGTGAAAATAAATAAAAAAAGATTACAATATAGTTTGTTATTTGCTCCATATGATTAAAATTAGTTTATTTGTCAATATATTATACTAGACATTGGGCTATTTATCAAAATTTAGGTTAAAATAGCGTTATGTGCCCATAATATATAGACCTTGCAAAAAAAATAGATTTGTGATAATGTCATTGCATGCTTAAGAAAGAAAATAAAATAAAAATCATAAATAAGGCCAAGAAACACGACACAGATACTGGCTCTTCAGAAGTTCAAGTTGCATTATTAACTGAAAAGATTGCTAAGTTGGCTGAACATCTAAAGGATAATAGAAAGGATTTTCACTCAAGACAAGGTTTATTGCAGATGGTTGCTGATAGAAGGTCTCATATGAAATACCTCGAGAAAAAAGGTAAAAAAGCCACAGAGGTTGTTGCTAAGAAAGCTGTTGTCAAGAAGACAAGCAAAACCGCAAGTAAAACAAAATAAATAGCTTTCTCTAAAAAATGGCTATAATTAAACAAAAAAGTCAAAGGGTCGGGGTCTTCATAGATACTCAGAACCTTTATCATAGTGCGCGAAATTTATACGGTTCAAAGGTTAATTTTGGCGCTATTTTGGAAGATGCTGTTGGTGGAAGAAATCTTGTTCGATCTATAGCTTATCTTATAACCACTGAAGGAGGAGAAGAGCGCGGTTTTTTTGAAGCACTCGAAAAACTCGGTATTGAAACAAAGACAAAGGATCTTCAAATATTCTTTGGAGGGGCAAAGAAAGGGGACTGGGACGTTGGAATTGCCGTTGATGCTATTAAATTAGCCCCAAAACTTGATGCTATTGTTTTGGTTTCTGGTGATGGTGATTATATCCCACTCGTAGAGTATTTAAAGGCTACTACACAGGTAGAGCTTGTTGCTTTTGGTAAAAGCTGTTCCTCGAAACTTCAGGAGGTTGTGGATGACTTTATTGACCTCGGCGCAAATCCAAAGAGATATCTTATGTATACAAAACAGCCAAAAAGATCCCAGAATAAGGCAGATAATTCAAAAGAGGTTAAAAATCAACAACATCCAAATCATAATCAAACCGAGGTGGGTGTTTAGTTTGTGTATTTTTAATAATTTAATATCGAGTTTGGTCTTTAGAGATAGCATTGAAATAGATTGCCAAAAGCACAAATTTCAATACTAGAATCTATTGGTCAAGCTCAAATAAATAATATGCAAAGAAAAGAATATTCTTTGGTTGTTGGGGGTAAGACTATTACCGCTGTTTTTTCTGATATGGTTGAACAGGCTAATGGTTCGGTCATTGTGAAGATAGGGGAAACAAGTATTCTTGCAACAGCTGTCATGGGTAAGAATATAAAAGAGGGTTCTGATTATTTACCACTTACTGTTGATTACGAAGAAAGATACTATGCCAGTGGAAGACTTCCTGGTGGGCAATATGTGAGAAGGGAGGGAAAGGCTTCGGAAGAAGCGATACTTTCTGGCAGAATCGTTGATAGGACGATCAGACCATTATTTAATCAGCAAATTAGAAATGATCTGCAGGTTATTATTATGACGCTTTCTATGGACGGTATTAACGACCCTGATACAATTTCTGTACTTGGTGCTTCTCTTGCTCTTGCTACTTCGGATATTCCTTGGGGTGGTCCTGTGGGGTCTGTTCGAGTAATTGTAAACAAAGACGGAACTTTGTCTGTAAATCCGTCATATAGTGAAAGAAAAGAGGCTTTGCTTGATAGTTATATTTGCGGTAGGGCAAATACCATAAATATGATTGAAACGGAATCTAAAGAGATTCCTGAGGGTAAGGCAGGGGAGGTTTTTGCTCTCGCAATGTCAGAAATAACTAAAATTGAAGAATTTCAGAAGAAGGTTATTGCTGAGATTGGAAAAGTTAAACAAAATATTGAAATTAAGTCTCTTAGTACAGAAGAAATTGCTTTTTTCAATGAAGTAATGGCCGGAAAAATAGAGCCAGCGATGTTTCCGTCTCTTGGAAGTGGTGTAATGCACGATTTAGAGCACGATTGGCTACATATTTATTCCGAAAAGTTTCCGGATGGAGATAAAAACATTGCAGCCGCTTATTTTAATGATAAAGTAAATGACCTTTTACATCTAAAGGCGATAGAAAATAATGCCAGATGCGATGGAAGAAAGATGGACGAGTTAAGAAAAATTGAAGCGTCCGTCGGGGGTATCTCTAGTATCGTTCATGGTTCTGGGTTGTTTTATCGAGGTGGTACACATATTTTAGCAATGCTTACGCTTGGTGGACCAAAAGATGCTCTTCAGATAGACGGTGCGGAGACTGCTGGCGAGAAATTCTTTATGCATCATTATAATTTCCCCCCATATTCTTCTGGTGAAACAGGTAAGGTGGGGAATACAAATAGAAGATCGACTGGGCACGGTGCCTTGGCTGAGAAGGCTTTAAGAGCGACACTTCCAAGCCGTGAAACTTTCCCTTATACAATAAGACTTGTTTCTGAGACAATGTCCTCCAATGGATCGACTTCTCAGGCTTCTATTTGCGCTTCGTCGCTCGCTCTTATGGACGGAGGCGTTCCAATTACAAGACCAACTGCAGGTATTGCTATGGGGCTTATGTTGCTTCCTGATGGCAGATATAAAATAATGACAGATATTCAAGGACCAGAAGATCATCATGGTGATATGGACTTCAAGGTTGCTGGTACGAGAGAGGGAATAACAGCTATTCAGCTTGATATAAAGGTTGATGGTGTTCCTGTAAATATACTTATAGAGGCCATGGAACAAGCAAAAAAAGCTAGATTAGCAATTCTTGATGTTATGGAGACGGCCATAAGTAAACCAAGAGAAGATTTGGCACTAAACGCCCCAAGGATTGTTAAAATTAAGATTAATCCCGAGAAAATCGGTGCTGTTATTGGTCCTGGTGGTAAAATGATTCATCATATTTCAGACACAACGGGCGCTCAGATAAACGTTGAGCAGGATGGAACTGTGTTCATTGTCGGAAAGAAAGACGGTGTGGCTGTTGCCAAGAAAACAATTGAAGATTTAACAAGGGAATATAAAACAGGGGATCAGTTTATCGGTGAAGTTGTTAAAATTGCAGATTTTGGCGCTTTCGTAAGAATCGCTGCTGATGTAGACGGTTTGCTACATATTTCAGAAATTGCACCTTTTAGAGTAGATAGAGTCGCTGATTATCTAAAGATTGGAATGAAAGTCCCCGTAGTTATTAAAGAAAAAGATGGCGACAGAATAAGCTTATCCACAAAGAGAATTAAGCCCGATATGTTCAAACCTCTAGCACCCGTACAAAAACCATCAATGACGCCACCCCCAGCCGTCTCACCAGTAGCGCCGACAAATCCGACAACTCCGCCAATTGACCAAGTAAAATAATACCATTCTTAACAAAATCACCCACGATAATATTAGGGGTGATTTTGTACTTGACAAATTCATTTGTTTGGTATATAATAGTTTAAGAATTAAGAACCTCTCGCTACCCCCGAAGTAGGACACCCTCTGTTAATAATCTATAATACTCTG
>CAZHDO010000001.1:0-311884 GCA_964531375.1 uncultured Candidatus Saccharibacteria bacterium | reverse complement strand
ACAGAGTATTATAGATTATTAACAGAGGGTGTCCTACTTCGGGGGTAGCGAGAGGGAACTTATTACTTTTTTAGTCTAGCACAATATAACCTATTTGTCAAGTATTCTACTTTTAAAACCCCAAATACGACAAAATAACCAATAAATATAGGGTTTTTCCATTAACTCCTGTGTTTGTCATCCCGGATTCGACTTTGTTTACTTGCGAGCGAAGCGAATTGGTAAACAAGAAGTGCCCTTGTGGTAGATCCTGGATCCGGTGGATTCATCTCACCTAACTCTCAGGTATTATGGATTCCGGGTCAGGCCCGGAATGACAAAGGGAAAAGTGGGTACAGTGAGATAATATTGCACAATATGCATTTATTTGTATTAATTGACAGTAATGGATAAATTAGACACAAAATTACCGGATTCTCCTGGGGTGTATTTCTTTAAGAGAGGGAGCGAAATTCTGTATATTGGGAAAGCTACATCTTTGCGGGATCGTGTGAGGAGTTATTTTGGTGCGGATGTGATTGATACTAGGGGGCAGGCAATTGTGAATATGGTTGAGTTGGCAACAAGTATTAGTTTTGAAAAAACAGATTCAGTTTTGGAAGCACTTATTCTTGAGTCGGCACTTATTAAAAAACATCAACCGAAATATAATACAAGAGAAAAAGATGATAGAAGTTATTTTTATGTAACTATAACGAGAGAAGAATATCCTCGTGTGCTTGCAATACGTGGTAAAGATTTAATCAATAAAGATATAAATTTTGCGAAAGAAACTTTTGGTCCTTTTCCGCACGGATCTGAATTAAAAGAAGCATTGAATGTTATAAGAAAAATATTTCCGTTTAGAGATAAGTGTCAGTCGAATTCAGGAAAATTATGTTTTCAGGCGCAGATAGGATTATGTCCTGGTATTTGTAATAATACGATTTCACGAAAAGATTATTTAACAAATCTTAAAAATATTAAATTATTTTTTGAAGGTAAAAAAGCTAAAATTTTAGAAAATCTAAATAGCGAAATGGACAGCCTAGCTTCTGAATTAAGGTTTGAAGAAGCAAATATTATAAAGAGAAGAATTTTTGCTCTAAAGCACATAGAAGATATTGCCTTAATTAGAAGGAGGAAAGAAAACATAGATGAGTATGGGGGTATTTTTAGAATCGAAGCATATGATATTTCACATTTGGCTCATGTAGATAGGGTGGGGGTTATGACTGTCGTTGAAAATGGTGAAATTAAGAAGCAGGATTACCGAAAATTTAAAATAAAGAAAACTAAAGAAAAAATAGGAGATACTGCAGACTTAAAACAAGTGCTCGATAGACGCTTTTTTCACGAAGAATGGCGTTTACCTAATATTATTGTAGTAGATGGGTCTATGGCTCAAAAAAACACCGCAGAGGGGGTAATTAACGCGCTTGCGCTGAAAATACCAGTAGTAGCTGTTACCAAGAATGAATTTCATAAGCCAATTAAGATAATAGGCGATAGTGAACTGATAAAAAAACATGAGAGTGAAATTTTGTTATCAAATAGTGAGTCACATAGGTTTGCGATAGCTTATCACAGGTCTCTAAGAAAATTATAAAAATTCCCCAGGACTGAGGCTGGGGAATTGGAACGCGAGAGGTCATGGGAAAACATTTTGAAACATCCTAATACAGAAAGAACACTTCTCAGCTAAGACCCTTTTTAAAAGAGACAATCTTTTATCTTTATCTTTATTGACCTCTTGAATTTCTTTAACGGTAATACAAGTATGTTGATTTTTTTCTTTCATCATGTCTGGCATTTTTTTCACCTCCTCGTTATTGTATTATTTTGTAAAAGTTCAAATAACAACATAATTATTAGCACGATAAAACTTCACAGTCAATTTTAAGACGAGATTATTGTTTTTTGTGGACCTAGTGGGAATCGAATCCACGCCTTGGCAATGCGAATGCCACGTCGTACCACTAGACTATAGGCCCAAAATTACGATACACATAATACTATTCTTTTAGAAACAAACAAGCCGTAAGCTCGAAATTTATTTTATTTTAAGATATACTTTTGACTAATGACATTTAAGGACCAAGTTAAAAATAGTTTGCTTAATGACCGATCTTTATGGCTATTATTGCTATCAAATTTTCAAACAATTTTCTTTGCGATAAAAGACGGATGGAATCCGGTGACGATTATGTGGGTTTATTGGTTTCAGAGTGTAATCATCGGTATTTTTAGTTTTATTAAATTACTTCAATTAAAAGAAACAGGGGGTACAAAAAATCAAGAGGATAATTTATCAAGAATATTAGACAGAGGGTTGGGTTTCTTTATGGCGTTTTTCTTTCTGTTTCATTATGGGTTTTTTCACTTCGTATACGCGATGTTTTTATCGAGTGGAATTTTCACAAATGAAGTTGGGACTATTTCAATGCCAGCTGAATTTAATTATATTCTTTTATCTGCTTTTATTTTTTTAATCAATCATCTTTTTTCTTATTTTTATAACAGGAAAAAAGACGTCGAAAAGCAAAGTCTTGAAACATTGATGACATTTCCGTACCTAAGAATAATCCCAATGCACTTTACAATAATTTTTGGTTCTATTTTAGGTGGCGCTTTGCCAATCTTTCTTATACTAAAAACGCTTGCTGACGGTGTAATGCATATCAAAGAGCACGCAAGTGACACTCAAAATAACAGCGTAAATTATCAATTATAAAATTGACATAAAACTATATTTTGGTCAGTATTGTGTATTGAAAGTATTATCATACTTTTAAAAAATTAATTAAATCCTTTATGACAACAAATGAAGTTAGAAAAAAATATTTAGAATATTTTAAAAGCAAAGAACATGCAATAATTTCTTCTGCATCTTTGGTACCAGAAAATGACCCAACAACACTTTTTACAAGCTCAGGAATGCAACCTCTTGTACCATATCTTCTTGGAGAAAAACATTCAATGGGTGTTCGACTTTCTAATTCACAAAAATCTTTTCGTGCAGAAGACATAGACGATATTGGAGACAACAGACATACAACCTTTTTTGAAATGCTTGGAAATTGGTCACTTGGTGATTATTTTAAAAAAGAACAACTTCCTTGGGTATTTGATTTCTTAACGAATCAAATTGGCTTAAATCCAGAAAAACTTTATGTTACAGTTTTTGCAGGCGACAAAGAGGCAAATGCAAAAGTTGATAATGACTCCGTCACTATTTGGAAAAAACTTTTTGCAGAAAAAAATATTGAGGCAAAAGATATAGAATTAATTACAGAAGAAAAAGGCAGTGAGCTTGGAATGCAAGGCGGAAGAATTTTTTATTATGGTTCAAGAAAAAATTGGTGGAGCCGTTCTGGGCTACCTGTAAATATGCCAGCAGGAGAACCGGGCGGACCAGACTCTGAAATTTTTTACGAATTTACACATATCGAGCACGACTCAAAATTTGGAAAATATTGTCATCCAAATTGTGATTGTGGAAGATTTATGGAAATAGGAAATTCTGTATTTATGGAATTTCAAAAAAAGGATGACGGAACCTTCAAGAGACTCCCACAAAGAAATGTTGATTTTGGAGGTGGCCTAGAAAGAATAGTTGCAGCATCAAATGATAATCCCGATATATTTGAGATAGATTTATTTTTTGATTTAATTCAGGGAATTAAAATAATTTCTTGTAAAAATTACGAAGGCGAAGATAAAATTTCAATGAGAATTGTGGCAGATCATATTAGATCCTCTGTCTTTATGATTGCTGACGGAGTCGTGCCTTCAAATTCAGAAAGAGGTTATATTTTAAGAAGACTTTTAAGGAGGGCTGTAAGACACGCTGATAAGCTTGGAATGAGAGAAGGTTCTCTTTCTTCTTTTGCTTCTTTGATCGCGGATAAATATAAGGGAGTTTACGATAACATAAACACAAATCTAGTTTCTATTGCAAGAGAGATTCAAGGTGAGGAATTAAAGTTCAGAGAGACACTAAAAAACGGGATGAAAATATTTGAAAGAATTGGTTCAAAAGAAATTAGTGGACACGAAGCTTTTATACTATTTTCTACTTATGGTTTTCCATTTGAGATAACACAGGAGTTGGCAAAAGAAAAAGGTCTATCAGTAGACAAGAAGGCGTTTGAGATTGAATTCAAGAAACATCAAGATCTCTCGAGATCAGGCTCTGAAAAGAAATTCAAAGGGGGGCTTGGTGGTCATTCTGAGATGGAAACAAAGTACCA
Organism: uncultured Candidatus Saccharibacteria bacterium; assembly: GCA_964531375.1. GTDB lineage: Bacteria > Patescibacteriota > Minisyncoccia > Phycocordibacterales > UBA12445 > UBA12445. The sequence goes on along the minus strand of CAZHDO010000001.1, from coordinate 307,652 downwards.
TACAGCGACCCACTTACTTAATGCAGCACTCAGAAAAATTCTTGGAGAACACGTTTTTCAAAAAGGCAGTAATATTACTCCAGAAAGATTAAGATTTGATTTTCCAAATGCTCAAAAAATGACAGATGAAGAAAAGAAAAAAGTTGAAGATTTAATTAATGAACAAATAAAATTAAACCTGCCCATAACCGCTGAAGAATTAACATTAGAGGATGCCAAGAAGGAGGGAGCGACAGGTGTTTTTGGAGAAAAATATCCCGATCTTGTAACCGTCTATACAGTTGGAAATTCCAAAGATGATTATTTTAGTAAGGAAATTTGCGGAGGACCTCATGTAAAAAATACATCAGAATTAGGGCATTTTAAAATAGCAAAAGAGGAGGCTGTTGCAGCTGGAACAAGAAGAATAAAAGCAATACTCGAATAAAAAAATCTTTTCCACAGCTTCTTGTTACACACTTTAATTTGTAAGTGGTATAATTTTAGTGTGATAAGTTTTTTTAACCATACCACAAAAGAAATAGTGGCTGTAATTGATATCCGCGACGGAGGCGTTAGTGGTATGCTTTTTTCTTTGGATAAAAAAACAGGTTCAATTCCAGAAAAACTATTTAGCACAAGAAGAGTGGTTATGTTTCAGAAAAATTTTGACCACAAACGACTTTTCTTTGACACAAAAAAGGCCTTGCTGAATGTTATGAAATCTCTGCAGGGTTCAAGAAACGGAAACCCAACAAAAATATTTTGTGTTTTAGGACCACACCTCTATGCTTCGCAAACAAGAACAATAAAGGTTAAATATGATAATCCGACAACAGTAACAAACGATTTGATAAACAAGATTATTCTGGACGATGTTAGGGCCTTCGAACAAAAGCACTTACCGGAATCAACAGAAAATACAGAACATCATAATTCAATACTGGAACACAATATAATGCAGATAAAATTAAATGGCTACGAAGTTCTAGACCCTCTCAATAAAAAAGCTTCTGAGGTTGATATATCTGTCTTTGTTAGTATTTCCCCGGCGTCAGTAATTAAAGAATTGAAAGAGCAAATTTCAAAACATTTTCACAACAACAATGTTACCTTCCACTCATCTGTTTTTGTTGCTTTTGATACAATTACGGAAAGAGTTACCAAAGAAAAAGATTTTATTTTAATCAATACGGAAGATGAGGTAACAGAAATATCAATAATTAAGTCTAATATTTTAGAAGAAACATTTTCTTTTCCCTTGGGCCAAAATTTCATCTTAAGAATGTTGGGGCATAATTTTGGAACAATAAACGAAGAAGCTTACTCCTATCTTGAAATGTATAACACAAAAACAGGGGACCCGAAAACCATCAGTAAAATAAAAGAGATACTCAATAGTACTAAAGAAGTCTGGGACGATGTGTTTAATAAAACAGTTAAGAAAATTTCAAAAAAATACCTGCTTCCAAGTAATCTTTACATAACTTCTGAAATAAAATATCAGGATATTTTTACTGAATTTATCACAAAGGCTAATATTCCAGAATTTTTTAAATTAAACAGAACTCCCATATTAAACTTTATAAATTGTGATATTTTCAAAGAATATTATAAAAATAATAATAAATACCCCGATAACGTCAATCTCTTGTTTGAACTATTTTATATAAATAAAATTTTTCACAAAGATGGTTTGACTTTAACAGGCTAAAGATGCAAAATTTAAGTAAATATTTTAGTAAATTTTTAAAGCTAATATAATATGTCTAAACAAATCTTTAGGGACTTCATTTCAAAAAAAACAAATCAAACAAGTCAACCTGAAAGACAGAATCTAGAGCGTTACGAAAATCAAATTGAAAGAGACTACACAGACAAACACAAAAATAAATCTTTTTTTTCATTTAAGAATCTTTCAATTTTGATAATACTAGGTATTGTTTTTTTAATTGGTTTTTTCCAGCTATCTGACATGTTTTCAAGTGTTGTTATAAAGGTTACTCCTGTCTCAGAAAATATTGTCCTTGATGAGGTATATACAGCAATAGCCAACGGTTCAACCGATCCAGATAGTATTAGATACAAGGTGATGAAAATTGAGCAAAGCGAATCTGCACCTATTAGCGCAAGCGGATCAGAAAAAGTTTCGACAAAAGCTAGTGGCGAAATAATTGTTTACAATGAACAGAGTGAAACCCCTCAAAAATTAGTAACAGGAACCAGATTTGAATCAACCGACGGTAAAATTTACAAAATTGATAAAGCTATTTCAATTCCTGGTAGTAAAAAAATTGACGGTAAGGTTATCCCTGGATCACTCGCGGTGACGGTTTATGCGAGCGAACCAGGTGAAGAATATAATATAGCAGTAACTGATTTCACCTTACCAGGACTTAAAGATAGTCCTAAATTTAAGACGGTATATGGTAGAGGGAAGACAGAGATGAAGGGTGGTTTCTTAGGAGAGCGCAAGATACTTTCCGCAATTGATGTTTCTTCAGCAAAAAAGAAACTAGAAGAATCACTAAGGCAGAATTTGTTATCAAAAGCCAAGAATCAGGTACCAGATGGATATATCTTATTTGACGATGCTGTTCTCTTTGATTTTAAAGACAACAGTGAGGAAGTTGGCAAAAGTAAGTCCGAAGGCGATAAGCTTGCTGTGACGGTGACTGGAAGCCTTAATGGTGCTATTTTTAATAGTGTGGAGCTGGCTCAATTTATAGCAAAACAAAAAGTACAAGATATTAAAGATTATTCAGTTCACCTTAAAAATCCGGGTATTTTAGATTTTAAAATAATCTCCAAGGATAATCTTGACCTAAGTAGCAACAAAAACTTTTCCTTTAAACTGGTCGGAAGTCCTACTTTAATCTGGGATTTTAGCGAAAAAGATTTTAAACAGAACTTAGTTGGCCTTCCAAAAGACAAATACCAAGAAATATTCAAAAAATATCCAATGATAGAAAAAGCTGAAACTGTATTTACGCCGTCCTGGTCTAGCTATTTCCCATCAAATGTAGATAAGATTTCAATAGAATTATTGAATAAATGATTATTATAAGTAACCTTAATTTTCCTTATTTTGGATAGATATAACTTATACACAGGGGGATTCTCTTGTATAGGGTTGACTTTATATTATATTTTCTGCTATCATACGGAAACGTTTAAAAATGGATACAAACATCAAAAATAACCAATCGATTGGCGAACAAGTTGAAGGCGTTGTAACTGAGTCTTTGCCAAATACGATGTTTAGGGTTGATATAGGCAATAGTAAGATAATTTTGACATATTTAGCTGGTAAAATGCGAATTAACAGAATAAAGATATTAATTGGCGATAAAGTAAGGGTACAGTTAGATCCTTATGGAGAAAGAGGGAGAATAATTAGAAGAATGTAAAAATATGAAAGTAAGATCCTCTATAAAAAAAATGTGTGCAAAGTGCAAAACGGTCAAAAGAAAGGGCCGAGTTTATGTTGTCTGTGAAATTGCCAAACACAAACAAAGACAAGGTTAATATTTAGCTTATATAAACAAAACTATGAGAATTTCAGGGTTAACAATCCCAGACAATAAAAGATTAGAAGTTGGATTAACGGTTCTTTATGGAATCGGTAGACCACTCGCTCAGAAAATTTTAGATAAAGTGGGAGTAGATTATGGTGCTAAACCAAAAGACCTTACAGAAGAGAAAGAAAATGCTTTACGTAAAGAGGTTGAAAGCAAAAAAATAGAAGGAGAGCTCAAGAGAGACGTTGCTTCTAACATAAAAAGACTAAAAGATATTAAATCTTACAGAGGCACAAGACACATGAAGAGCTTGCCATCAAGAGGACAAAGGACAAAAACCAATTCCAGAACAAGAAGAGGAAATATGAGAAAGACGATGGGTTCCGGAAGAAAGAAGGTTGAAAAGAAGTAAAATTATTAGAATGTAGAGTGATATGTAGTTAAAATTTTAACTTTCTACATCATACAATAAACAAAAATGGCAGAAACAAAATTGGTTAAAAAAGAAGGACAAGAAGAAATTGCAACGGAAACAAAAGCTCCGGTTTTAAAAGCATCCAGATTTAAGATGTCAACTGGCATTCTTTCTGTCCAAGCTACATACAATAATACCAAGGTTTTGCTTACAGATATAAAAGGAAATGCTGTTGCCGCTTCTTCTGCTGGTGCATTGGGATTTAAGGGAGCCAAAAAGGGTACCCCTTTTGCTGCTGCTAAGGTTGGGGAATTAATCGGAGATAGAGCTAAACTGATGGGCGTCAGCGACGTTGACGTTGTCGTTAGTGGAGTTGGCGCTGGTCGTGAGTCTTCAATTAGAGCTTTTTCATCAAAGGGGATTGGAATATTGTCAATTACAGACAAGACACCTGTGCCACACAATGGACCAAAGCCTAAGAAACCAAGAAGAGTATAATTAACTTTTAATTTAATGCTAAGAGGACCTAAATACAAAATTTGCAAAAGAGTCGGTGGAGCTGTTTTTCCACAGTGCCAAACCCCAAAGTTTAACGCTTCTTTAACGAAAGAGGGCGGTAAGGGTAAAAAAAGACCAAAACCTAGGTCAGAATACGGAACTCAGTTCCTAGAAAAACAAAAAGCCAAGTTTACTTATGGTATGACAGAGAGTCAGTTTTTAAACTATGTAAACAAAGCATTAGGTGCGAAGAAATCTAATCCAGCCAATGCCTTGTGTCAGATTCTAGAAAGAAGATTGGATAATGTTATTTACAGAATTGGTTTTGCTTCATCTAGGGCTTTTGCAAGACAACTTGTTTCGCATTGCCACATTTTAATAAATGGCTCAAAGATAAACACACCTTCTCACCAAGTAGGTCTTGGAGATAAAATTTCAATTAAGAAAGGTAGTATGGAAAGTGTTCTTTTTAAAGATCTTAAAGAAAAACTTAAAACATTCAAATTTCCTAAGTGGATAAGATTTAACGCAGATGATTTGGTAGCAGAAGTATTACACCTCCCAGAGCTCGCTGATGGAGACCTGACCTTAAATCTAAATATGGTCACAGAGTTCTATAGTAGAACATAATTTTTTAGGAAATTAATTAATTTTAAAAAACATATGTTGGATTTAAACATTGTTCTACCATCAAAACCGAGAGTATCTTCCGAGACAGAGTTAAAAGGCGTTTATGAAATAGACGGCTTTTATCCTGGATATGGACACACACTTGGCAACTCGCTAAGAAGAATAATACTTTCTTCTTTACCTGGTGCTTCAATAACATCTATAAAAATAGATGGTGTTAGTCATGAATTTTCAACAATTGAAGGTGTTAAAGAAGACGCTATTGCTATTATTTTACACCTAAAGAAGATTAGATTTAAAATGGATCAAGATGAGCCACAGAGGGTTTATCTTAAAGCTTCTGGTATTGGCGAAGTTACAGCTGGACAAATTGAAGAAATAAAGGGAATTACGGTTCTTAATCCAGAACAGTATATTGCAAATATTACATCAAAAGACACAAAGCTTAATATCGAATTTACAATAGAAAAAGGCCTTGGTTATGTACCAAAGGAAGTTTTACATAAAGAAAAAGTTGAAATAGGAGCTATTGCAGTAGATGCTGCTTTTTCTCCAATAAGGAGAGTAAATTACGAAGTAGAAAATATGAGAGTCGGAGATAGGACAGATTACAATAGACTAAGAATTTTCATCGAGACTGATGGTACCTTAACCCCAAGACAGGCCCTTGAGAGATCAATTGAAATTATGATTTTCCAGTTGAAATCAATCATCGGCTTTAAAGAAAGAGAAGAAATAATTGAGCCAGCACCAGTTGTTAAAGAAATTAAAAAGGACATTATTCTAGAAAAAGAAGAAGAGGTTGTTGATGACAAAAAAACGGAAAACCAAGAAGATGCTCTCAAGATGAGAATCGAAGATTTGAAATTATCAGGAAGAACAATGAAAGCGCTTGCTGAGGCTAGTATTAGAACAGTCGGTGGCCTTGCTAGGAAGAAGGAAGAAGATTTGCTAGAGATCGCTGGTTTGGGCGACAAAGGTATTAATGAGATCAAAAAAGTTCTCGGCAATCTTGGAATTACTTTAAAATAATTAAATTTCATGAGACACCAAAACGCCAATAGAAAATTCGGAAGAGAAAAAGATCAGCGAACTGCATTATTAAGGTCGTTGGCTGGAAACTTAATAACCCACGACAAAATAGTCACAACAGATGCAAAAGCTAGAGAGCTTAGATCTTTTATTGAGAAACTTGTAACAAAAGCACGAGATAATTCTGTGGCGACAAGAAGAATACTTACAGAATACTTGGTTGTTCCAAAATATGTTAGCCGTTTGGTTAAAGAAATAGCCCCTAAATATCTTGAAAGAAAAGGTGGTTATACTAGAATAGTTAAAATGGGAATGAGAGGGGGTGACGGTAGTAAAATGGCAATAATAGAATTTGTATAAATATATGGCAAAGACCCAATACACAATAGATGCATTAAATAAGTCCGTTGGTCGAGTAGCAACCGAGGTTGCTTTTAAGCTCATGGGTAAAAATAAAGCTGACTACCAGCCTAACATTGCTCCTGACGTAAAAGTTAGCATAATAAACGCTTCAAAGGCCAAAATTACAGCAAAAAAACAAAAAGAAAAAGAATATTTTAGACACTCTCAGTATCCAGGCGGAGGAAAGACTGAGACCATGGAAAGATTAATTGCAAGATTTGGTTATGGTAGAGTTTTTGAAAATGCTGTTTATGGAATGCTTCCAAAAAACAAACTAAGGTCAATAATGATAAGAAATTTAAGTATTAGCGAATAATATGAAAGCTCAAACTGAAAAATATTTCGAGGCTGTTGGAAGAAGAAAAACCTCTATTGCTAGAGTTAGGCTTTTTGTATCAGATGGAACAAAAAATGGCATAACCATAAACGATAAAGATATTAAAGAATATCTTAATACTGCAGATTCTAGACATAAATTAACTGAAATTTTACGAAATCCAGAAGTTAAGGAAAAGTTCAACATAACAATTAAAGTTGTTGGTGGTGGTATGAGCTCACAAGTAGATGCTATCATTCTTGGTATTGCTAGAGCTTTGACAGAATTCAGTCAAGAACTCAGAAAACCATTAAAGAAAGAAGGATTCTTGAGTAGAGACGCTAGAATTAAAGAAAGAAGAAAGTTCGGATTAAAGAAAGCAAGAAAGTCTCCTCAGTGGTCAAAACGTTAATTTTTAAAAACCCTTGCAAAGCGCGAGGGTTTTTATTTTATAGATAAATAAAAAAATTCCCCTTAAGGAAGGGGAATCGGGAATGAGCCGCAAAGCTAGTTTGAGGCCGACAGTTCAACCTGTTGGGGTTGCTCATCTGTCGTCATAACAAGCCATGGGAGCAATTCCTTTGTGCGCTTTTTGTGCGTCGTCGTAGAAATATGATAAACCTCAAGTAACTCTCTCACCAAAAACTTAATTCTTTTGTAGGTGAGCTCAGAGGTGAAAAACTTCCGTCCGAGGATTTTTTCAATCTCCGGATAGAGCTTTCGGAGTGGCACGTTTAGTTCATGTAAAGAAACTAACAAATATGCCACTTTATCATGCTGATCCATTTCATCGATGTCTTTCAGGTAACGCCTTCTTCTAATAGCCTCTACCACAGGGGCGGCGTCAACCTCATTTCCAGTTGTAAAATGGAAAAGCACGTACTTTTCTACTTGGTTTAGGATACCCTTGCGAGGCACGATTGGCGCATTTACACCAGTATCTGTCTTTTTCTTTTTTTGCTTCTTTTGTCGAGAAATAGGACAACTCCTTAATCGTTCTCAGATTTTTAAAACAAAAACTAAACGAAGACTACAACCACAAACGATTTCTTTTGATCATTTTTCAATTGACCACCTCTTTCTTTTGTGGGATATTTGTAAAAGTACAAAGACTCTATTAATATAGATGAAATATAACAACTGTCAATGGAAAACTATAATTTTTGGACAAAAATAGCAAAAAGTTCAAAATCGGATAATAAACCGTTTTTTTGCCTTGCACCAATGGCTGACGTTACCGACCCCGCATACCGAAGAATTATCGCAAAATATGGCAAACCAGACATTATGTGGACCGAAATGGTATCTTGCGATGGAATGGTGCACGAAGAAGCTAAACATAAATTTTTAAAGGACCTTGTGTATTCGGAAGAGGAACGCCCGATAATTGCTCAAATATTTGGTTCAAATCCAGATAATTGTCGAAAAACAGCTAAAATAATCAGTGAACTTGGATTTGATGGTATTGATATAAATATGGGGTGCCCAGACAAAAACATAAATAAACAAGGTGCAGGCGCAGGAATTATAAGGACGCCAACGCTGGCCAAGGAAGTTATTTTGGCAACAAAAGAGGGTGCAGGAAAAATGCCGGTATCAGTAAAAACTCGCATCGGATACTCAAAAAATGAAATTGAAACCTGGTTGCCCGACCTGCTAGAAACAAAACCAGTAGCGATAACCATCCACGGCAGAACAAGAAAAGAAATGTCCAAGGTTCCAACACATTGGGATATTATAAAAAGAGGCGCTGAAATTGCACAAGGTAGCGGTGTTTTTGTAATTGGAAATGGAGATGTAAAAAACACAGAAGAGGGAATAAATAGAGCACAAGAATCTGGTGTCGACGGAATAATGATTGGTCGTGGAATCTTCGGTAATCCATGGCTCTTTAATAATAAAATTAAAAAAGAAGACCTTCCTTTAAGCGAAATACTGAAGGTAATGCTCGAGCATTCCACACTTTTTGAAGAACTTCTCGGTGGAAAGAAAAGTTTTCTTGTAATGAGAAAGCATTTTGGCTCATATATAGGCGGTTTTCCCGGAGCAAGAGAATTAAGAATAAAGCTAATGAAAACAGAAAGCGCCAAAGACGTAGAAAATATAGTTAAACAGTATTTATAAAAAAAACGCCACTGTGCGTGGCGCTTAGACATGTACAATTCATGTCTTTTCACTTTTGTCCCATTCGATTCCAATTTGAACTAATCTTTTAAACTCTGTTGAAAACTTCTTTATCTTAAAATCAAACAAGGTTAGAATAATAAAAAAATCCTCAACAGTAAAAATAGGACATGGGCATGGTCTTTATTAATTTTCGAAGAATCAAGATCTTTTTATGGTCAGACTGCTCCTTTGTTTCTTTTTTACTGGACAAAACAACACCTCCATCTAGATCAAATTTATCAAACGAAAAGGATAAAAACATACTAGACTAATTATAGAGATTACAATCATTATAACACCAAAACCGACAAGATAATTATTTCTCTCTTTTTTAAGATTATCAGCTAAATCTTCTTTTTTGTAACCATTAGAGATTAATAAACCTCCCAAAACAATCCTAGGAAAAATTAATATAAGAACAATAACAAAGAACAAAACAATCTTTTTTCTTCATATATTATATCCTTTTAAAAAGAGTGCGTGTAATTCGATTATAAAAATAACTTATTTAGGTCTTTTGTCAAGATAAAAATATATTGTTTTTTGATATACTGCACTCATGAATCTTTTAGATAAAAAAAATTCCGAAATACAATCGGAAATATTAAATAAAATAAACATTGTAAGCCAAAAAAGAGAATCCTCTGGTTATGTTTCTTTTTGTGATTATTCAATAGAAAAACTTAGAAAATCGATAGTTAACGCAAACAACGATATCGAGAATATTGACGACATTCAAATTGAATTTATTGACCGAAAACAGTTCAATGCTGACATCGCAATTAAAATACCATCATTAATGAAAGGTTATGGTATTCCTAAATACACAAAAGAAACAATCCCACAAATAATCGCTAATATTGAAAAATCAACTTTATTTAATAAGGAAATTATTAAACTTGAAGCAAAGGGGATTTATCTAAACATTACTCTTGGTCATCAAATATTTAAAGAAATAATTAATGACACACTAAAACTGAGTGGCGATTACGGTTTTTCTGATGTAAATAAAAGCAAGAAAATTGTTCTTGATTATTCAAGCCCAAACATAGCCAAACACCTTCATACCGGTCACATACATTCAACGATCATTGGAGAGGTTTTGGCTGAAATATATGAATCTACTGGATTCACAGTACATCGTTTAAACTACCTAAACGATTGGGGTGGTATGGGCGCTCTTATCGAAGCATACTCAAAACTTAAAACGAAGAATGTTATTCCAAAACTAGACTCAGATAATAGTATTCTTGATTATGTCTATCAACTTGTAAGAAAAGCCGAAAAGTCCAACGAGGCACATAGTTTCGAAAAACTTCTCGAAGACAACAAAATCGAACTCACAAACCTCGTTGGTGATTTTACAGATATTGAAAGCTATAAAAATAAATATTCAGAATTTAAGAACAAATCAATTGAGCGTTTTCAAAACCTAGAAAATGGAGAAAAAGAAGAATATGAACTTTGGCAACTGATGAGAGGGTGGAGCCTTGTAGAGTTCAATAAGTTTTATGAACTTTTAAATATTAAACACGACTATCTTCTTGGAGAAAGTTTTTACGGTAAAAAAGGCGTTGACTTTGTAAAAGAAAAACTGAAAACAGGGGAAGTTGTCATTTTTACAAAAGAACTTGCTGATATTGAAACCAAAAAAGCACAACTTAAATTTGAATCCAACACGATAGAGCTTCCAGTATTAGAAAAGCTTTTGGAAGAAATTAATAACGATATCGGCGCTTATGTGGTAATGCTTCCTTCTAGCGCTCGCTTGGTAATTATGAGGGCGGATGGTGCCACAATATACGCTACGAGAGACCTTGTAAGCATAAAACACCGTATAGAATCATTTTCTCCATCAAGGTTGCTCTATGTAGTGGGTCAGGAGCAGTCAGAGCATTTTAAGCACATTTTTGAGGCTGCAACGACCATGAATTTAAGCAATGGAGCAAATATAGACCTAAAACACCTTTCTCATGGTTTTTATATAGATGCCGATACAAAACAGAAACTCTCGAGCAGAGAAGGCGCCCAGAATGTTATTTCGCTCATAGAAGAATCAATAAAATATTTTAGAAATAAGTATGATGAGAAAATAGATTTTAGTGATGAAGAAAAAAACGACAACGCAAAGAAGCTGGCCGTCGGCTCTATTGCTTTCAACGACATAAAACAAGACAAAAGATTTCCAATTCCATTTCACAAAGAGTTAATAAAAAATATTCAAGCATTCGAAGAATCAGGTGGTGCATATGTTATGTACTCAATAGCTCGCGCAAAAAGCATCTTAAGAAAATCAGATAAGAAAATTACTGATTTAGATATTTACAAATTAGACCTTTCCATACTTGAACCAACAGAAATTAATCTTCTGAAAAAAATTGCCGACTTACCAAAAGTGATTCTAAAAGCAAGCGAAACAGATAATCCAGCCACACTAGCCGAATATCTACTAAATCTCGCAAACGAATACAACAGCTATTACGAAAACGCAGATGTACTCCTTGCGGGAAAATTAGAATACCCCCACCGTTTATTCATCACCCATGCAGTGGCGGTAACTTTATCGAATGGCCTAAAACTCTGCCACGCTGAAGCACCTGAACGGATATAAGATAGTTTAAAGTTATCATGTTATAATGTTGTAAAGTTTAAATGAAGATAGAAAAATTTAAGGACATCATTGCGTGGCAAAAATCTAAAGAACTAGTAATTGCTATATATAAAATTTTAAAAGATTGTCGGGATTATAGTTTTCGAGATCAAATTCAGAGAGCTTCGATATCTGTGATGAATAATATTGCAGAAGGATTTGAAAGACAAACAAATAAAGAATTCGTAAATTTCCTTTATATTGCAAAAGGTTCGTGCGGAGAAGTAAGATCTATGCTTGGTTTGGCTTTAGAATTAAAATACATTTCTGCAAAGGAAAACGAGGACTTAACCAAATTATCAATTGATATTTCAAAATTAATTTCCGGATTCATCAAAGTTTTGTAGTTTAAACATTATAACTTTATAACATTTTAACCTTATAACTATCTTATGTCCCATTTAGCATTTTATCGTAAATACAGACCACAAACTTTCAAAGATGTTTTAGGACAAGACGAGATTGTTTCTATACTTTCTGGTGCAATAAGAGATAAAAAAATATTTCATGCTTATCTTTTTGTTGGCTCAAGAGGGACAGGGAAGACAAGTATCGCAAGAATTTTTGCGAGGGAAATAGGGACTTCGGAAAAGGATATTTATGAGCTAGATGCGGCATCAAATACAAGTGTTGAAGATATACGAGAAATTACAGATGGTGCAAGAACTCTGCCCTTTGAATCGGAAAGAAAAGTTTATATTATTGATGAAGTACACATGCTTTCAAAAAGTGCTTTTAACGCCTTTCTAAAGACACTGGAAGAACCACCAAAACATGTTGTATTTATATTAGCAACAACCGAATTACACAAATTACCAGAAACAGTTATTTCAAGGTGTCAGTCTTTCAAGTTCAAAAAACCAACAAATGAAATCTTAAAAAATTCAATTGAAAAAATAGCAAAATCCGAAGGATTTGAAATAGACAAAAGCTCAGCAGAACTTATCGCACTATTAGGAGATGGTTCGTTTAGGGATACTATCGGAATTCTTGAACAAGTTTCAAATATAGCCAATTCAAAAAAAATAAAAATAGAAGACGTTGAATCAATTACTGGCTCGCCAAGAGGGGAGATAATTCATTCCTTAATCAAAGCAATTCTCGATAAAAATCTAGATCAAAGCATTGTCTTGGTTAGAAAAATATCAACAGCAAATATTGACATGAAAGTTTTCTTAAAAATGCTACTTCGGGATATTCGCCTGGTCATGTTGCTAAAATTTGCACCGGAACTAGAAAAAGAAATATTATCAGAAATGTCCGACGATGAAGCCACTATCTTTAAAACATTTAAGTCACATGTAAATATAGCAATCATACCTCAGTCGCTTAAAGAACTCCTTGTTGCCAATAACGACGTTGGTCATGCCAACATCCCAGAGCTTCCGATCGAATTGGCACTAATAAGGCTTTTGGGACAATAAAAAAGTGCCGAGGACATGCCCCCGGCACAGTTAAATGAAAAACGGTCTATAAATCACAAAAACCCTCCTTTTATAAACTTTCTATTTTTATTGAACCTAAATCTCTCAAGACTTGCATTACAATTCCACACACAAGGCCTTTATTGCCTGTATCGCTTTTTACAACAATACTGTCATCTGATAAATCCAAAGCGATATCAACATGATATTCAACTTTGTCATTGGCAATACTCTCATCAGCCCCAGCTCCGAGCTGACCACGGATAAAAGCATCCAAAAACTCTTCAACCCCTTCGTGAGTTGCATTCGTCTTAATCACAGTCTTAGCAGGATCTTCCATGTTGAATACAATACGTACAAGCAAATCAACTTTCATGCGATTCTCCTTGATTTATTATTATTTTTCAAAAAACGATATTACTTTTCAAAGATAGCATGTAAAAATAAAAAGACAAGCATAAAATAATTGGCCATCTGAGATAGTATCCGAACGTTTTTACTTATTAATATTTAATATATCTTTTATTTATTACCCTTTCTTCCTGTGTTCCTTTTTAATCTTCCAATAAATTTCTTCCGAACCTGCGTCAACTTTTTTATCTCTATTTTTAAATAAGTGTGCGGGATATTTTTGCTTCACTTTTTCTAATTTGTCTAACAAAATTTTACCTGTATCGAATCCCAAAAGAACACTCATATCAAAACAATATGTTAATACATCAGCTAATTCTTTTTTAATTTGTTCCATTTTCACTGAATCTTTTTTCACTTCATCAAGACTCTGGTTTGTCCACTGAAAGAGTTCCAGCAACTCTGCTGATTCAATGGATATCGACTTCGCAAGATCGACTGGACGTAAATTGTCCCAACTTCGCTCTTCGAGATATTTTCTTATTTCACTTTCATATTTTTTCATAACATTAAGTATATCAAAGTTCGAGAGTACCAGACAGGTATGTTTTTATACATTGGCAAATAAGGCTAAAATTCAGTGCTAGCTGTCTAGTACGACACTGGAACCTTTTTACCAAAAAAAAGGGTTAAATTTTCTTAAGATAATTTATAATCATTTTTTGAACTTCCGGATTAAGGTGCCCGTATTTTTCCTCAGAGATATAATTTTTTATCGAAACCCACTGCCATTTAGAGAATTTATGTGGTTCCATTAGTTTTGTTTCTTGTTTGGTGGTTGTATGAAAAACAAGCATCGTAGTATTTGCCTTCATACCAGGTAATTCTCCAATAAAGTCTACTATTTCAAATTCTGTTATATCGACTTCTTCCATTATTTCTCGCCTTAACGCTTGCTCTACCGTTTCGCCTATTTGAGATCTTCCTCCCGGCAGAGTCCACACAGAAATATCTTTATATGTATCTTTGGTATAATTGCGATATCCACAAAGAACCTTACCATTTTTTATCATAACCGCGAACGGACTAAGTATCTCATCTCCATTTTTTACCAGTTCTCTTTCCATGTTTAAAATTATACCAAAATGGAGTCTTTTTTAACAAATCATATTAAGATTCACACTTTTGAATTCCTTTACTATTACACAAGGACTGTCCTTGCATTTTTAACAACATCCTCTTCAGGTTCCTTTTTCTATTGCTGATTTTACATGCAAAACTGCGAGGTCTGGAATTTCTCCCTCGGCTAAATTTTTCTTCCAAAAAATTTGTCTGCCCCACAAGAGGACTTCTATTTTTATGAATAAAAATAAGTCGATCACCGGCTCGCTATTTTATTCGCCAAATGCTCATAAAATTATAGCTCCGCAGTTCGAATTCAACTCAAAAGCAAAGAAGTTGCTTTTTCCTCGCAGACATTAGCTGCGCTACTAACTGCGAGGCCTGGATTCGAACCAGGATAAACGGCTTCAAAGGCCGCTGTCCTACCATTAGACGATCTCGCAATATTTAATTATAAAAAGACAACTTTTTGCGCTACCTTCTGTACTACAAAAACATTATAATTTATAACATTAAAGCGTTAAAAACTCAAATCGAATATATAGAAAGTATTTTCTTTTTATTACATTTTTAGTATAATTAACAAATGAAATTATTTCTTATAACCGGCTCAAGTGGGGTGGGGAAAAGTACAATTTTACCTTTTCTAAAAGAACATTTATCTAATTATTTTGATGTACACGACTTTGACGAAAAACTTACGATGGAAGTCGCTATGAATGGCAATCTATTAAATAATTGGCGTTTAGAAACCACAAAGTACTGGATTAATCTTGCTGAAGAAAACTTAAAATCAAATAAAAACACTGTAATTATCGGTCTCGTCCATCCGAACGAAATTAAACAACTCGATATTCAAATTCCATATAGTTTATGCCTGCTAGACGCTTCTGATGAAAAAATCAAAGAAAGATTAATGGGAAATAGATTTTCAAACGATTACAAAATAGCAGGACTAAAACAGGGTACCGGCAAGACACCTGAAGAGTTTATTCAGGAAAATAAACTTTTTATGGAAAAATTACGCGAAGATACCAAAGCGATTAGTGGAGACGTAATAGACACCACCGAAGACAATCAAGAACATACCGCCAGCAAAGTATTATCTTGGATTTTAAAAAATAATTTTATGGAATCTGAATCTTTAAAACTCGCGCGTACATTTTTAGGAAAGAAAGTTAAGCTCGAGTTTGATCAACAAGTGGGATCTTCTTATGCACCACACGGCATTGATAGTTATCCAATAAATTATGGATATGTACCTGGGGTCTTAGCACCAGATAGGGACGACTTAGACGCATACTTACTGAATGTTTTTGTACCACTCAAAGAAGCAGAAGGCGTTTGTATTGCGATAATTCACAGATTAGAAGACGATGACGATAAATTGATCGTTGTTCCAGAAGGCACACAACTTACAGATGAAGAGATAATAAAACAGGTTGCATTTCAAGAACACCTATATAAAGGTGTAGTGGTAAGATAAAAATTATGAAAATATTTGCGTTATATTTTAAAGTAAAATTAATCCAAAAACCAGAATGGTTTGATGGTTTTAGGAAGGAATATGATGAACCACATGATCTACACGTCACGCTTATTCAGCCGAAATATATCAAAGAAGGACAAGTAGACGCAATGAAATCAAAAGTTACCGAAGTCTTAAATAGACAAAAAATAAGCGAAGATGATAAAAAATTAATCTTTGATAAATTAGCTCCTCGAACCAAAGGAGATGATGGAAAATATATTTTTATGGTTGGCTGTACAAAAAACGATTTCCTGTATAACTTCCAGAAAGAATTACAAACCAAACTTACTGAATTTAATAACTATGTCGACAAAATAACAATTGGATATGAAAACAATTTTAAACCTCACATAACAATTGCAGTGAATCTTGATGACAAAAGAAAAGATGAGGCAGAAAAATATTTTAATTCCGACTATACCTGCATTGGTTATTTTGATGAATTAATATTAGCTGTTGTAAAAGATCAAAGTATTGAAGAAAGGACTAATTTAAATAATAAAACTGCATTTAAATTATAAAGTAATTATTCCATATTGCCGTCATTGCGAGCTTTGGGCGAAGCAATCCAGATTTAATCGTGTTAAATTAGATTCAGTCTGGATTGCCACGGGCTTCACCCTCGCAATGACGAAGATATGAAAAGGTGTACTATTAATTAAAAAATAAACTATGAAAATATTTGCATTATATTTGATGATAAAGCCATATAAAAATTCTAAATGGATTACCGAATTTAGGACGAAATATGATCAACCTGATTTTCTGCATGTTACACTGATATCAGGGCGATATGTTGAGGAAGGTAAGGTGAATGAATTAAAATCAGCGGTTGCGGAGGCCTTAAGTAGGGTAAAAATAGAAGAAGGCGACAGAAAAATTATTTTTAATGAATTAGCAGCTGATAGTGGCACAAAATCTGATGATATTTTCATGATAAATTCTGCAGAAAATAAATTTGTAACAAACATACAAGAAGAATTAAAAATTGCTTTATGTAAATACAATAATTACCTAAACCCCATAACAAAAAATTACGAAGATAATTTTACACCACATATTACAGTCGCCAGAGATTTTAATGTACAGAAAAAAGAAGAGATGATGAAATATTTTCCTGCTGATTTTGTGTGTGAAGGTGAGATTGAAAGTCTAGCAATGCCAATACTGAACAATGCGACGATAGAAGAACGTATGGACCTAAAAAATATTGTAATATTTAAATTATAATAATTTATGAACAATAAACCACTATTAACTGAAGAATATGTTGGTTTTTCTAAGGTGAAATATTTGATTGAATATTTTGAATGCGATTCTTTTAACCATTTGTCTATTAATGACTGTAAACAATGTTATGCTGTTGCATTTCATGGGGATAAAATTGTAATTGTAAATAATTCACAAAAAGGTACTTATGGATTAGTTGGTGGATCTACTGAAAAAGGGGAATCTCTAGAGGAAACTTTAAAAAGGGAAATTCAAGAGGAATCTAATATGAAAGTAATCTACCATAGACCAATCGGTTATCAGAGAATCACAGATACCAGAGGAATCCAAGAACCCTTTTTGCAGTTGAGATACTTTTGCATCGTTGAGCCATATGGACCCTTTATTTCGGACCCTGCAGGAACTGTCACTAAAGTTTTAGAAATCAACCCAAAAGATTACAAAAAATATTTTAATTGGGGTGCAATAGGTGATAAGATAATAGAGAGGTCACAAGAGTTTAAGAAAAATATGTTACAAACCAGTGTGTAAAAAAACAACGATGAAAGAAAATAAATTTTCAAAATTAACCAGTAAAAACAATAGTAATTCTGGTTCGAAAAAAGATAGCAATATTGATAAAACCAAACAAATAGAAAGGGTTATTACACATGAGGGTCGTTTTCATACAGACGAAATATTTGCAATTGCTATTCTTAAGGATCTTTTTCCCGAAACAATGGAACTTAAAGATGGCACTACTGCTAGTTATATTAAATACTTAAGGACTCGAGACGAAAAAATATTATCAGAGGCTCTTGAGTCCGATGAATCTATCTTGGTTGATGTAGGGGCTGATTATGATCCTGAGTATTTTAATTTCGACCATCATCAAAATTCAATTTCCGCTGGTGCTCGCGAAAATGGAATATTTTATGCTTCGGCGGGCTTGATTTGGAAACATTACGGAAAAGAATGGATACGTTATACTAACACACACTTAAGACACGCTCAATTGTCTGATAATGATATTCATCAGATATGGAATATGATGGATAAAAATTACGTGCAGTTTATTGATGGCAACGATTCGGGCCAACTTCGGGATGTTGCATATAAAACAAAAGACGGAAGAGAAGTAAAGGCTGGACAATTTTCCCTTTCAGCTATTGCAAATTTATTTTGCGTTGACAATCGTGATGGAAAAAGTCTTGATGAAAAATTTAATAGTGCGGTGGAAGTGTTTAGAACCTTAGCACTTTCAATGTTTAATAAATTTGTTGACACCATCGAAGGATTTAAAAAATTTGATATTTCAAAATGCGAATTTTCAAATAAAGGGAAAACCCTTATTTTTAAAGAGTATTTACCTACGGCCGTTGTCTATTCTGTTATTAATGATAATGAAAAATTTAAGGATGTAGAATTTTATGCAGTGCCAAACAAGGAATATGGGTTTGGTATATATCCAGCGCCAATTGAAAAAGGGGGAAGGGAGTATAGAAATCCAAACATGATTCCGAAAGAACTCAGGGTTGGTAAAAATTTTCTTAGTATAAAAAACAACGAGAAATTTAAATCTGAAAATATTGCAAAATACGATGAAATATTAGATTTCATAGATAAAATGTTTTATTGTAGCCCTAGCGGTTATATGGCCTCTTGTAAAGACCAAGGAACTGCAGAGAAATTTCTAAATTATTGCATTGGTTCTGAATATTAAGGTGATTCCAAGCTATTGAGATATTACGGGGTCTCTTTACGTAAATAACATTTTGTGATATAAAATAAAAATGTTTACGATTTCAAACATCTTTATATCTTTGCTTTTTGCAACATTATCACTAGGCGCTGTTTCAGTATTCTTTCCCACCGAAAGCAATAAAAAAACAAAATTACAAGAAAAGGCTATTATGTTTTTTAATATCTTTGCGATTGTTGTATTTATATTAAGTTTCTCTCTATCTATGTTTGTAGGCAAAGACGCTTTTAATTATTTTTTTCCAGAATTGAAAATAATTTTTGGTCTATAATATTTATGTTTACAATCTCAAATATTTTAATGTCTTTAACAATATCCATCATAACTTCTCTTCTTATTGGAGGTTCCTTTTATACAACAAATAATAAAGACAATATTTCGAGAAAAGCACTCTTGATAATCATTTTAATATCTTTTGTCACTATTTTTACCATCTCAACAATATACGGATGGGAGAAAATTTTTCTTTTTTCCTTTCCGACTCAAAAATAATCTTTTCTGTTATAATCTGAGCAGTGAATACCTGCGATAAAGGAAAACCAGAAAAGGTTATTTTCCATATGGATGGAGATGCTTTTTTTGTTGGCGTTGAGGTGGCTAAGAATCAGAAACTGAAAGGGTTGCCTGTGGTTACAGGGGAAGAAAGGGGAATTGTCTCCGCACTGTCTTATGAGGCGAAGGCTATTGGTATTATTCGCGGAATGCCTATTTCAAAAGTTAAAAGAGAATTTCCTACTGTCACAATTCTTCCTGGAGATTATGCTTCGTACGCTCGATATTCGAATATGATGTTTGAAATTGTCCGCAGATATGCGTATGACGTAGAGGAATATAGTATTGATGAATGTTTCGCTGATTTAACAGGACTCGATATTCCACTCAAAATGTCTTATCTGCAAATAGCGGAACATATAAAAAAAGAGATAAATGATGAATTATTACTCAGTATATCGATAGGTCTTGCACCAACAAAAGTCCTTGCAAAAGTGGCATCGAAATGGGTAAAACCAAATGGTCTTACTATAATTCAAAAAGAAACAATTTCGAGTTTTCTTGAAAAAACCCCAATAGAAAAAATTTGGGGGATAGGACCGAGAACCTCTGAAATTTTAAAAAACAAAAACATACAAACAGCTCAAGACTTCATAGAAAAAGATATTAACTGGGTAAGACAAAACCTCTCTAAACCATACGAAGCTATCTGGCAAGAACTAAGAGGAGTTTCTGTTATGGGAGTAGATACTGAATCAAAAACTACATATTCATCAATCCAAAAAACAAGAACATTTAATCCGCCCACAAACGACAAAACGTTCCTCTTGTCCCAGCTTTCAAAAAACATTGAAGAAGCTTGCGCTAAGGCAAGATACTACAAGCTAGCTCCCAAGAAAATTTCTATTTTTCTTAAGACCCAAAAATTCAGATATGTAGAAAAAATAATTCCACTTTCCTCACCAACAAACGCACCAGAAATTTTAATTTCTTTAGCACACAATAACTTTAAAGAAATGCACGAGCGCGGTGTTATATACAGAACAACGGGTGTAACCTTAATCGACCTAATCCCAGATTCAATATCACAAGGAGATTTATTTGGTAGCACCAAGAAAGCTGATAAATTTGAATTAATTCACAAGAGAATTGACTCCCTAGAAGAAAAACTCGGAAAACATGTTGTTTATCTAGCTTCAACACATAAAGCATTAGAAGATAAAAATAACTCTGATATATTAAATAGCGACCTACTTTTCTTATAAAAACCCCTTGCAAATCAATTATTTTGATGCATAATTATTTGCAGTTAGTTTTTTAAAAAATACAAAAACGGAGGATTTTTATGAAAAGAGACCTCACGAAGGAGGAGAAAAGGATGTCGATCGAAGAAACCCAACAGCTACTATCAGAAATACAGAGTGTCTGCCTCAAGCAAGAAGAAGAGTTGAATAATGCCAGCTTAAAGATTGATTCACTACAAAAAATGCATTCCGAGTCGTCACACATGGTTGAAGTTGCGAAGATGTCTCTTGTTTTGATTCACGATCTTAATAACACACTGCAAATTATCGTCGCAAATTTAGATTTCATCCTACTTGCACAGGACGCAAGCGACGAAGCAGTTAAATATGTCGAAAATATTAGAAAGGCAGCACTGAGCGCTGTTTCAAGAATTCGTCGTTTAATACCTCAATCAAAAGAAAAATTATGCCAGAATTACTGCAATAGACCTCAATGTGTTGATTGAAGGGGTCATTGAGCAATTAAAACCAGTCTGGAAAGATCTTGAGTTGGGTATCGTTTTTAAAAGTTCAGAAATAAACCTTGTCGACGGAGATATTGGCGAATTTGAATCAGCCTTTCTCAATATTTTTAAAAATGCAGTGGAAGCAATGCCCATGGGCGGAAGTTTGATCATAATAACGGGAAAGTTCAGCGGTAATACTTATGTTCAAATCACAGATACAGGAATAGGAATGAGTGAAGAAACAAAGGAAAAGATGTTCGAACCATTCTTTACAACAAAACCTTCTTCCTGTGGTGAAAGGGGCCTGGGAATGAGTAGTGTTAAAAATACAATTCAAGACCATGGAGGAGATATCTTTGTGGACAGCTCTCCTGGAAAAGGAACAACGATCAGAATCTCCTTTCCGTCAAAAACCTAGCCGCTTTTGTTAAATTATCAGAACCCAATATACACAATATTGGGTTTTCTTTTTTTAACTATCTTTTTTAACTTAAAAAGGTTAATGTATAACACACCATGGCAAAAGATGAGTCAATTTTAAGATTCGAAAAAGTGACCTTCGGATATCACGAAAATAAACCTCTACTACAGGAGGTTGATTTTTCTGTTCGCAGGGGAACAAAAACAACGATAATGGGACAAAACGGGGCTGGAAAAAGTACTATATTGGGACTAATTACAAAAAACCTCCAACCACTAGACGGAATGGTTAATGTTGTAAATGGTGTTTCTGTCGCCATATCCAGACAGGTGATTCCAAGAGACGAGTTGGATTTAACGGTGCGGGATTTCTTCCAGAAGGTTTTTTTACAAAAGGTTTATGATATTGATCCAAAAATTGATGAAATACTAGAAGCGGTTAATTTCAAAACTCCCCACGATAGAATTATTCGTTCGTTTTCGGGTGGTCAACAAGCCAGACTTCTTCTTGCTTCAGCACTTATACAGGATCCAGATCTACTTCTGTTGGATGAGCCGACAAACAACCTTGATAAAGAAGGAATAGAACATCTAACAAAATTCTTGAAAGGATATGAAAAAACTTGTTTGGTAATTTCCCACGATGCCTCGTTCTTGAATAGCTTCACTGGCGGAGTTTTATATCTTGATATTTATACAAAAAAAGTTGAACAATATATAGGAAATTATTTTGATGTTAGGGAGCAAATAACAGCTCGTCAAGAAAGAGAAAACAGAAAAAATGCTCAACTTGAAAAAACTATTCAAGATAAAAAAGATAAGGCTAACTTTTTTGGAAACAAAGGAGGACAAATGAGGTTATTGGCAAAAAGAATGAGGGAGCTAGCAGAAGACCTAGAGGATGAAATAGTTGAGACAAGAAAAGAGGATAAAACAATTCGACCCTTTATTATTCCCTCACAACCAGAAATTATTGGCGAAATTGTTCATATTACGAAATTTAAAACAATTAAAAACCACAAAGTCCATCAGCGGAAAACTGAGTTAAGGCTAAGAAGAAACCAACACCTCCTGCTTCAAGGACCAAACGGCATAGGAAAAAGCACCCTTTTGGAGGCGATTGCAAAAAATGAAGCAGAAGGAACAAAAATAGCGCCCGAGATTAGAATTGGTTACTATCGTCAAGATTTTTCAACATTGAATTTCGATGACACAGTTCATAAATCCCTTTCAGAAGTATCTCAAAAAATTACAGAGGAAAATATGCGAAGTGTTGCCGCAGGTTTTCTTATTACAAGTGAAGTAATGGGTACAAAAATAGGAAATTTATCAGAAGGGCAAAAAGGGTTAGTTGCATTCGCTAGACTTGTTTTACAAAAGCCAGGTCTCTTAATTCTAGACGAACCGACAAACCATATTAACTTCCGTCACATTCCCGTGATTGCAGAAGCGCTAAATAAATACGACGGCGCAATGATTATTGTTAGTCATGTACCAGACTTTATTAAAAAAATTAGAATTGACACTGTTCTTGATTTAGATAAATAGATATAATGATCTCATTATTAATAATGATTAAAAAATGAAAAATATAATTGAGGCAATGAGGTGGAGATATGCAACAAAAAAATTTGACTCTAATAAAAAATTGACTGAAGAACAATTTTCAGATCTTTTAGAAACAATGATCCTAGCTCCTTCTTCTTTAGGATTACAGCCATGGAGACTTATCGTTGTAAAAAACTCCGATTTAAGAACAAAACTACAGTTAGCTGGCTACGACCAGGGTGTCATTACAGAAGCATCTCACTTTGTTGTATTTACTGTTGAAAAAAACATTGATAATGCCCTAATCGACGCTTACATAAAATCTGTATCAGAAACAAGAAAAGTTCCTGTTGAAAAACTAAAAGAATATGAAGAAATGATGAAGGGTTTTATATCGGGACTAAACACAGGGCAAAAAATAGAGTGGGCCGCAAAACAAGCCTATATCGCATTAGGTGTATTGATCACATCAGCAGCAATTGAAGGTATCGATGTCTGTCCGATGGAAGGATTTGATCCTAAAAAATTTGACGAAATACTTGGCCTAGACAAATTAGGCCTTGAGTCAAAAATTGCCGCCGCAATAGGTTTCCGCGCAACAGATGATGAATATTCTAAATATAAAAAAGTCAGATATCCTAAAGAAAAAATTGTATTAGAAATTAAGTAATTTAATCATAATAAATAGCTTAAATCATAAGACTATGACTAATTTTTTTGATTTTATAAGGGAGCAGGGGGTTATTGGCCTAGCAGTGGGTTTCATTCTTGGAGGGGCTGTATCAAAAGTAGTAACGGCACTAATTACCGATATTATAAATCCAGTTTTAGGAATAGCACTCGGAATAGCTGGTAACCTAAAAGCAGCAACAATAGAAATCGGCTCAGCTCAAATAATGTACGGAGATTTCATTAGCGTTTTAATCGATTTTACTGTTATTGCTTTAGTCGTCTATGTTGGAGTGAAAATAATAGGACTAGATAAATTAGACAAGAAAAAACAATAATCATAAAAAAATAAAATGTCATTTAAAAAAACCATTTTAAATAATGCGTCAGAAGATCGTCTAGAAAAACTTATTGAAGAAAGATTGGAAGCGGGGGCAGACAAAGAAATGATTGACAAAAGGATCTGGGATCTTTTTGGAGAAGAATGGGCTGTAATGTTTACAGATCTATCTGGATTTTCAAGAAATGTCGCTAAGTTTGGAATAATACATTTTCTTCAGACTATCTACGAATCACAGAGATTATTAATTCCAGTTATTGAACAAAACGATGGAATACTTTTAAAAATAGAGGGGGATAGCTATTTGGTTATATTCAGAAACACAAAAAAAGCATTACAATGCTCAATCGAAATGCAAAAGGTATTAAAAAAATATAACGAAGACAGAACAGCCGAAGAAAAAGTTTTACTTTGTGTTGGCCTTGGGTACGGAAAAATGCTTCGAATCGGCGACCAGGACGTATTCGGCGCAGAGGTAAATGCAGCTAGTAAGCTTGGGGAAGATACAGCTAAGGCCGGAGAAATTCTAGTGACATCTTCTGTTAAAGAGCTAGCAAACGACTTTAAACTCGGAACATTCGAAGAAATGAAAGATGCGCCACCAGGGGCAGACAAAGCATACAAGCTAAATTATTAAAGCCTCATGAAGAAAAGAATATTGTTGTCCACTACCCTTGTTCTATCCTTCATTCTGTTTGTTTTATACAAGCACCTACCGGGATCAGAGGGAAAAATAATAACAGTGGCGCCAGGGGATCCTGGCAATGTAAAAAATGCCACGAGCACATCAATATTAAACACAAAGACAGAAACAACTTCTGGTTTGTATAAAGATGGAGAATTCACCGGTATTTCCGCGGACGCATATTATGGAAATATTCAAGTAAAAATATCGGTAGCTGGTGGAAAAATAACAGATGTGCAATTTTTAGATTACCCCAAAAATCGAGGTAACTCAGTTAGAATTAATTCAATAGCAAAACCAATCCTAGCCCAAGAGGTTATCCAGGCTCAAAGCGACAAAGTAGATGCTGTTTCTGGAGCATCGGCTACTAGCCAGGCCTTTTTTAAGTCAATTTCGTCTGCTATTGCGCAGGCAAAAAAATAACGTGAAAGAGACCAGGATCATTATGAATATGCCCGTAGTGGTCGAAATTAATGAAAAAAAGGCCACTCACATAGATTTTGATGATATTTTTGCCTATTTAAATAAAACAGAAGAGAGATTCAGTGTTTTTAAGTACACTAGTGAAATAAGTGCAATAAACCGTGGCGAGGTTAAAGAAAGCGAAAGAAGTTTAGAGATGAGGGAAATTTTTAAACTTAGCGAAGAAACAAAAAAGATAACAGGTGGTTATTTTGATATTGTTGACTGTAATAATAAATACAACCCATCAGGTATTGTAAAAGGGTCGGCTATCTGGAATTGTGCAAATATTTTGAGAAAGAAAAATTTCAACAATTTCTATGTTGAAGTCGGTGGTGATATTGAAGTTAGTGGTCTAAATTCAGAAAATAAAAAATGGCGAATTGGAATTCAAAATCCATTCAGCACAAAAAGAGAATCAGTAAAAAATTTACATATAACAAATATGGGTATTGCGACGTCAGGCACATATATTCGTGGACAACATATATACAATCCACTAAATAAAAGTATGGAGCTGAACGACGTCGTAAGTCTAACAGTAATAGGCCCCAATGTTTTTGAAGCTGACCGTTTCGCCACAGCAGGATTTGCTATGGGATTAAATGGAATTAATTTTATAGAAAAACTTGAGGGGTTTGAGGGATATCAAATTGATAAAGATGGTATCGCCACGATGACTAGTGGATTTAATAAATATTTATTAGAATAAAATAATGGATTTTATAGACAACTTTTTAAACAAGATAACAATGTACAGACTTGTTTTGTACGTTCTTGTTTTTTTATTTTTTATCTCGCTAGGAATGTCGTTAATGGGTTTACTGCCTTATTCGCCACTAGACATTATTGTTTCCTTTTTAATAATCAAAATAACTTCGTATCTTACTAACCGTATTTTTGCATCTGTATATGAGATACCCGTAAATATTGAGTCAGTCTATATAACTGCGTTTATATTATTTTTCATAATAACACCACCTCAAAATGGCGACTACTCTCAATTTATCTGGTTAGCAACATGGTCATCTGTTTGGGCAATGGCTTCAAAATTTATTATTACAATCAATAATAACCATATTTTTAACCCCGCTGCCTTTGCTGTACTGCTCACTTCGGTTACCATAAATGAATCAGCAAGCTGGTGGGTGGGAACGAAATTACTACTTCCTTTTACACTCTTTGGAGGATTACTTATTGTAAGAAAAATAAAGAGGTCAGATATGATTTATAGCCTTCTTTTTACAACCACAACAACCACAATTCTTATTTCACTAATTAAGGGAAATAGTCCAGCAATGTCTATTTATCAAATATTTGCCAATTCAGCTTTTCTATTTTTTGTCTTTATTATGTTTACAGAGCCTCTAACAACGCCCCCTACAAAATGGCTAAGACTTGGTTACGGTGCCCTAGTTGGATTTTTATTTGTACCAAATTTGCATATAGGTGATTTCTATACAACTCCAGAATTCGCAATCGTAATTGGCAACATTTTTTCTTATATCGTTAGTCCAAGAGAAAAATTAATTTTAAAACTTAAAGAAAAAATTAATGCCGCAAAAGATACTTTTGATTTTATTTTTTCGAAAGACCAAGATCTAAATTTTATGCCTGGTCAGTATATGGAATGGACACTTGGAGTAGATAATCCTGACTCACGAGGCAACCGTCGTTTTTTTACGATAGCCTCGTCTCCCACAGAAAAAGATGTTCATCTCGGAGTGAAATTTTATCCAGAGCCTAGTAGTTTTAAAATTAAATTAAATTCTCTAAAAACCAATAACGAAATAATTGCCTCGCAATGTGCTGGCGACTTCATTCTTCCCGAAGATAAAAAGGAAAAACTTGTTTTTATTGCGGGTGGAATTGGAATTACGCCATTTAGAAGTATGATAAAATATTTAATAGATAAAAAAGAAAAACGCACTATTACCATTCTGTATTCAAACAAAAATCAGGAAGATATTGCATATAAAGAAGTATTTGATCAAGCGCAAAAAGAACTTGAAATAAAAACTTTCTACAATCTAACAGAGGGAGAAAAGAAGCCATCTGATTTAGATACAATAAATGGTCGCTTAAACGAAGATGTGATTATCAAGAAAATACCCGATTTTTCAGAAAGAACTTTCTATATATCTGGACCACACAATATGGTAATTTCTTTCAAAAAAATATTGAATAATATTGGAGTTAAAAATAGCAAAATAGTAACTGATTATTTTCCTGGGTTTGCGTAATTAACGATGAATTATTTTATCTACATTCTTGAGTGCAAAGATGAAACATTGTATGTTGGCTCGACCAGTGATTTAGAGAAAAGACTACACGCACACAACAATCTAAAATCAGGAGCACACTATACAAAAATTAGACGTCCTGTAATTTTAAGGTATTCAGAAAAATTTGATGATAAGATTAAAGCCCTAAAACGCGAGCGTGAGCTTAAAAAATTATCAAGAAATGAAAAACTAAAATTATTTAAATAATCTTGTTGTTTTGGTAAATAATGATATAACTTATTTATATGAAAAAAGAAAAAATCTACATTTATGGTAAGCATGCGCTAATGGAAGCTCTGCTTAATTGCCCGCAAGCTATAGATAAAGTCTTTTTATCATTAAGAGGGGATTTGGAATTAGAGAAAATAATTAAAGACAAAAATATCGCTATTGGCACATTAAACTCCGCGGAAGTTGAAAAAGACGCAGTACACCAAGGTGTAATTGCAAAAATCAATTTAGATAAATTATTAATAAAATATGAAGATTTTATTAAAACAACACAAATTAGTTCGAAGATTTCTTTCGTCTTTCTTGGTGGACTACACGACCCACACAACGTAGGTGCCATAATCAGATCAGCGGCGGCTTTTGGAATCTCTGGAGTATTAATACCAAAAAAAGAACAGGCGCCAATAACAGGAGCTGTCGCTAAGGTTTCAGCTGGTATGTTGTTTAGAATACCGATAATTGAAGTAAAAAACTCCATAGAAACAATTAAAGACTTAAAAAACAGGGAATTCTCCATTTATGGACTTGAGGGCACAAGTAATAATTACCTAGACAAAGAGGTGTTCAATACACCAACTGTTTTTGTAATGGGCAACGAGTCAAGAGGTCTAGATAAAGATATTGAAGAGTTATGTACAAAAAAAATTGCCATACCAATGAACAAAAGATGTGAATCTTTAAATGTGGCAGTGTCTGCATCAGTCACCTTTTATGAATGGAGTAAGAATCACAAAGATTCTTTAAAAGATTAAGATGCGCTTAATTAATAAAAAAGCAGGCCAGACACCACTGGAAGCTCTCCAGTTTTTTCGCAATAAAAACACTAAACTTGCCTCAGAAAAACTTTCATACATTGGAAGACTTGACCCCATGGCGGAAGGGAAGATGATAATACTTATTGGTGAAAAAGAAAACAAAAATAGAGAAAAATATTTAAATTGCGACAAGGAATATGTTGCAGAATTTATAATCGGTATATCAACCGACTCACTGGACATACTTGGATTAATAAACAAATCAATAGCCCAAAAAACCGAAGTTAAACTTCAAAAAATTAAAGAAATTTGCAAACAAATTAAAAAAATAAAGTCACAAAAATATCCGTGGTTTTCTGGAAAAACTATCAATGGAGTTAAAATGTTCGATATTTATAAGTCTGGAAGAATTGAAGGCCTAAAAAGACCTGTTAATAAAATCGAAATTAAAAAAATTTCTGATATTAAAATTGGGGCTGTCAATAAAAAAATACTTCAAAAAGAAATTTTAAATAGAATAAATAAGGTTAATGGCGATTTTAGACAAGAAAAAACAAAACAAAGTTGGCTAGATTTTTTTGACAAAACCCAACTTACTAAATTCCAAACTATTTCCTTTAAAATTAAAGTATCGAGCGGAACTTTTGTCAGATCTTTTTCAGAAAACATTGAGAAATACCTAAAAAGACCAATATTATTATATAAACTAAAAAGGATAAAAATATTTGCTTAGTGCAAATATTTCAATCTTAAAAAGCAAAATATTAATCTGTAATAAATTTATTTTTTATTTTTTCTCGCTATTTCCTTTGTTAGCTTTTCTGCTTCATTAATTAAACTATCTAGACCGTGAGAAATTCCATCTATCCAAAATTTTTCGTTAGATGGGTCGAGACCAAATGGTTTTAGTAATTCAATAGCATCTTTTGTGCCTCCAGCTCGCAAGAGTTCTAAATATAGAGGCTCAAATTTATCGCCAAATTTATCTTGAAGTGCATACAGGCTTTGTGTAAGTAATTCACCAAAGGCATACCCATAAACGTAAAATGGCCTATGGAAATGTGAGATATATGTCCACATGTTTTCCATATTATTGTACTTGAAAATTTCTCCTTCTTTTCCGTAAAAATCTTTTGT
This sequence comes from uncultured Candidatus Saccharibacteria bacterium, assembly GCA_964531375.1. Taxonomy (GTDB): domain Bacteria; phylum Patescibacteriota; class Minisyncoccia; order Phycocordibacterales; family UBA12445; genus UBA12445. The sequence goes on along the minus strand of CAZHDO010000001.1, from coordinate 277,870 downwards.
TACATCAAGCCAAACAGAACTTAACTTTTCAGCTGATAATTTTTCTATCTTATTCCAGTTTTTAAATTCTTTATCCATTCCGTGAAGTCGTCTCTCAAAATTTGAAAAACTTATTTGTCTAACCGCAGTATTTAACATATCATCAATTTTCCCCATAATAAGAACCAAGAGAGATTTTCTATCACCAGACTCAATCAGTTTTTTCTTTAGAAAATTAAAAGTGGTCATTTCCCCAAACACAGATGCGGTTTCGGCATAAATTATAGGCGTATTTTCCATTAGCACACCTTGCGCTTCTCCAGCGAGAATTCCGTGCACTGCATGACCAAGCTCGTGGGCATAAGTCATTACATCTCTATTTCCGCCTAAATAATTTAGAAAATTAACAGAAACAGTTTTATTTCCAGGCAAAACAACTGAAATATTATAAGCTCCGCCTTTTTTATTTCTTTCAACAGGAGCATCAATTCTTTTCTGCTCAATAATTTTCTTTACTATTTCAGCAATCTTTGGACTAAAACTTTCGTAAGCAGAAACAACAATTTTAGTCGCCTCGTTGAAAGGAATCACGGTGGTATCGGCGAAGGGTATTGGCGCGTTTCTGTCACTCCAATTTAATTTTTTCAAACCAAGATGTTTAGCTTTCAATTTGTAATATCTTTTGGCAATAGGACCACCAACTTCTAAAATTGCACTGTGCAGTGCTCGCACAACATCATCAGAAACCCTATTGGACCTATTTCTATACTCCATCGGATGTTTATATTTTCTTTCCTCTCTTTCAACTTCATTAGCACCAGATACCATGTAGAGATTTTGAGCAGAAAATTTAGCAAAATATCCTCCAAGCCCATCATTTATGACGGTCATTGCTAAAAATCGTTCTTTGGCGCTTTTGGATTCGGACACAATATGAATCATTTCCGTCAGATTCAGTTTTTTCTTTTTATAGATAAACAACAAGTCAGTTTCAACTTCCTCAAAAAATTCACCCCACGCACTCGGCCCGAAAGAAGATCTTTTTGTAAGCGCAGATTCCACTTCTTCTGAAAGGATATTTTCTTTAAATAATCGAATTTGCTCTATCCATGGTTTATGTTTTAAAACTATAGAATTTTCAGAGTATAATTTTTGAAGCTCAGAATCAGTAAGCTTAATTATTTGCAGATTAAAAAATTCGAGATAATTACCAGAATTCTTCTCAATAACCCTTTCAATGCTGGCTTTTTTAGCCTTAATCACAGAATCCGAAGAATTAACCGAAGAAACACAATGCAAATACATACCTATTTTATTTAAAAGCATTGTTATTTCTGAATAGTCAGAAATTGCACCTCCGAGAGTATTTGCAAGATTATTGTTGTGTTTTAAATAAAATTTCTTTGCCAACTGTGCAAATTTTTCAGCATCTTTTTCAATCTCAGGATCGGTTATTCCTAAATACAAAAAACTTAAATCCCATCTTACTTTTTCGGTGCCAATTTTAACTTTATTATTTTTCATAATAAAAATAGTTTATATTGTTTACGCTATAAATCAAACACAAATTAAGCACTATCAGGATTTATACAACTTTGATAGTATGAATAAAAATGAGAAACATGCTAACAATAAAATTACTCTTACCCGCATCACTATTGGTGGTATTTATAACCATGTTTTATTTTAACGATTTTGGTTCTGTAAACAATGACCGAACCTCAGAAAGATTTATTGTTCCTGCTGGCCTAGACAATGACCACATTACCGAGAAATTAAATTCTGAGAATTTTATAAAAAGCACATGGGCGCTTAATTTTGCTCTTAATTGGTCGAAGTTCAATGGCAAAATACAAGAAGGAGGTTACAAACTTTCGAGGTCAACGAACACCTGGGAAATAGCAAAAATTTTAACAAAAGAACCATACTTGAAATGGGTTACCATCCCAGAAGGTTTACGCAAAGAGGAAATTGCTGAAATTCTTGCAGATCGATTAGGCTGGAGGGAAGAAAACAAAAAACAGTGGATCAAAAAAGATACCACGACTAAATTGAATTATTTTGAAGGGGTCTATTTTCCCGACACATACCTAATACCAAAAGAAGAATCAACAGAACAAGTTGCAAAGAGATTTCAAGCGAAATTTGAAGAAAAATTTACGCAATATTCAAAAGAAGCAAGCAGGCAAAATATTAAGTGGACAACGGTCATTAAACTTGCCTCTATAATACAAAGAGAGGCTGGGGGAGAAAGTGACATGAAATTAATCTCAGGTATTTTATGGAATAGATTATCAAAAAACATGCGACTGGAGGTTGACTGCACACTGCAATACGCAAGAGGAAATACACCAAACGGATGGTGGGCCCCAATTAAAATTGAAGATAAAAAAATAAATTCACCATATAATACTTATATGAATAGTGGTCTACCACCGACTCCAATTTCTAATCCTGGGATCAAGGCCATTGAGGCAGTACTATATCCAGAAAAAACAAATTGTTTATATTATATTCACGACAATTCCAAAAATATACACTGCGCTGAAACCTACGAAGAACACAAATCGAATATAAAAAAATATTTGTAAATGATTAAACGAACAATAGATAAAATTTAAAAATGCTCAGACAAGATAGTAAAAATGAAGATACCAATGACGTAATAAACTATTTAAAAGGCGATGAAAATTCACTTAAAATTTTAATTGAGCGGTATTTTAAACAAATTTACAATTTTGTACACAAGTTATGCGGAAACAATTCTGAATCTGAGGACATAACGCAAGAGGTTTTTTTGAAAATATGGAAGAATCTAAAACAATATGATCCTAATCAAAGTTTTAAAGCCTGGATCTTTAAAATAGCCAGAAATACAACCATAGACTGGCTTAGAAAAAAGAAAGAATTTGTTTTTTCTGACTTTGAAAACGAAGAGGGTGATAATTACATCATCGACACAATAACAGACAACGAAGCACTTCCGGAAGAAAAAATGATGCGTCTAGAAGAAAAAAAATCAATTGACATATTATTAGATAAACTACCGCATATTTATAAGGAAGTCTTGGTACTAAGATATACTGAATCTTTAACTTTTGAAGAGATTGGGGTTGTCTTGGATAAACCGTTGGAAACTGTAAAAAGCCAACACCGCCGGGCCATCATGAAACTTAAAAAAATTATCGAAACAGAAGATTGATTTATCGGTTGCACCAAAATTAACACAATTTACGTATTAAGTAGAATGTATAGAATTAAAGATTATTTAAACACAATCAGCAAAAAAGAACCTTCTAATAAGCTATTTTCTTTAATTCTAAAAAGAATTGATACTGAAAAGGCGAAAATAGCCAAAAGGAACCTATTTTACTCTACAATTGGCGCTATTGTTTCTTCTTTTACACTTTATTTCGGTATTAATTATGCGAATCAGGGTTTTATAGACTCGGGTTTTTATAATTACTTTTCACTTGTTTTTTCTGATGGCGGAACTATTTTGGTGTTTTGGAAAGAATTTATTATTTCAATTGCAGAATCCTTGCCGGTAATAGAAATTACAATTGTTTTATCTGCACTACTCGCACTCCTTATTTCAATTGGAACAATAATTAAGAACATCGCACAAACACCATTATTAAAATTATCAAATAAATCAATTATATGGAATTAAAAAATCTACCAAACTCAAAAGGGTTTAAGACAACAATACTCGTTATTGGTGTACTTATTTTTTCTTTACTTATTTTTAAAGCAGGAGTTTTTGTTGGATACTATCGAGCTTCTTTTTCTAATCAATGGGGAGACAGGTATGAAAAAACTTTTGGCAGAGGACCCGGCGAGGATTTTAGAGGGATGGGAATGATGAGAGGTTTTAACCCAAGAGATAATTTTTCTAGTGCCAATGGATTGAGCGGAAAAATATTAGACATAAAACTTCCTTCGTTAACAATCGAAGACCGTGACAATGTTGAAAAAATTGTAATTATCGGAAACGAAACGCTCATTAGAAAATCAAAAAACGAATTAAAACCAGAAGATCTTAATACAGGAGATTCTGTAATTATAATCGGAGCACCAAACGTAAATGCAGAAATCGAAGCCAGACTTATTAGAGTGATGCCATCTTACACAACAACAACTAGCACATCTACTAAAATAAAATAAATATGAAAAATATTTCTGTATTTAAAAAATATATAATTGACCATAAGATTATTAGCTTAATACTTACTATAATCATCTCATTCTCTGGTTATTATGGTTATAAATATTTTTATCCAACGGTTGTTGAGGTAAAATATATTGTTGCTCTTGCCAAAAAGGGGACAATTATTTCATCAATAACTGGCAGTGGACAAGTGTCTGCATACAATCAAGTAGACATAAAACCAAAAGCCTCAGGTGAAATTGTCTGGATTGACCTTAAGGTAGGTCAAACAGTATCTGCGGGCCAAGCTCTTGCTGGAATAGACAACACAGATGCCAAAAAAGCAGTTTCTGATGCAGAACTTGATTTGGTTGAAACAAAATTAAACTTTGATAAACAAGTGGCCCAGGCCCCAATTGACTACGACAGAAAACTTGAATCACTACAATCAAACAAAGATGACCTACTGAAGGCATACGACGACTCATTTAATGCAATTTCAAATGCTTTTCTAGATTTACCTAATGTTATAACTGGAATCGAAGATGTACTTTATGGCGAAGAACTCTCTCCTCAATCAAAGGATTGGAACATCAGTGCTTATAAAAATATGTTTGACAAAGAGGACCGAGACTTAATTTTTTTACTTGCAGATGCCGCAGAGAAAGACTACAAAATAGCAAGGAGTACGTATGATAAAAATTTTAATGATTTCAGAACCGTCACAAGATTTTCTGACAATTCTACTCTAGAGAAAATGCTAGAACAAACGCTAGAGACCTCTAAATTAATTGCACAAGCAATTAAAAGTGAAAACAATTTACTTGATACAGTAATTGATATAAATGGAGTTAAAAACAGAAAAACAGATTCATCAACTACAGCATTTAAATCTAACTTAAAAAATTACTTAGGAACAGCAAACAATCACATATCCTCGCTGTTGTCCCAAAAAAGCTCTCTTGTTAATCTTGAACAAACAATAACAAACACGGAGCGAGATATTAAAATATTAGAAATTAACAATCCGACAGGAATTACCCCAATCGACCTACAAATATCAAAAAATAATATTGCAAAAAAAGAAGTATCTTTGGTGGACCTTAAGAGTAAATTAGCAGATTATACGATTCGTTCGCCGTTTGAGGGCATTATTGCAAAGGTTAATGCAAAAATAAACGACACAACGTCAGTAGGCTCCGCTGTCGCAACAATCGTTACAAAACAAAAAATTGTAACAATTACATTAAATGAAGTCGACATTTCAAAGATAAAAATAGGACAAAAAGCTACTTTAGTTTTTGATGCAATTGAAGGTCTCAGTATCACCGGAAAAGTATCTGAAGTAGACACACTTGGCACCGTCTCTCAGGGTGTAGTAACGTATGCAGTGCAAATTAGTTTTGATACACAAGACGAAAGAATTAAGCCAGGTATGAGCACAAGCGCTTCTATTATTACTGGAATAAAACAAGATATTTTAACTGTTCCAAATGGCGCAATTAAAAGTCAATCTGGAACAAGTTACATTGAAATCTTTAATAAAAAAATACAGGACAACGGAAACACTGGCACAGTTTCCGACATACCACCAACCAAGCAAAATGTAGTCGTTGGAGTGTCTAATGACACAGATACAGAAATAACAGAAGGTTTAAATGAAGGGGATCAAATCGTTGTTAGGACGAATACTTCAACCACAAAAACAACAACCGCAGCAAGTTCAATAAAGCTTCCAGGAATGGGTGGAGGAGGAAGATAGAATTTCTTTTTCTACCAAAATAACACATATAGATAAAACAAATGATTTCCATCAGTAATGTAACAAAAATATACGATACAGGAACGGTTGCGTTTCAGGCCCTTGGTGGTGTTAGTTTCGAAATAGAAGATGGGGAATTTGTTGCAATTATGGGCCCTTCTGGTTCTGGCAAATCTACACTAATGCATATTCTTGGGGCATTAGACACTCCAACTTCGGGCAAGTATCTTCTTGACAATAAAGATGTTTCTACATTAAGCGACGACGAACTGGCTGATATAAGAAAAGATAAAATTGGTTTTGTTTTTCAGTCATTTAATCTCCTACCAAGAACAACTGTGCTTAGAAACGTGATGTTGCCTTTAATATATGCGGGCGTTAACACCAAAGAGCGAGAAGATAGAGCAAAAAAAGCGCTCTTTGCAGCCGGCTTAGATGAAGAGCACTTTTTTCATCTTTCAAATCAACTCTCAGGTGGACAAATACAACGTGTGGCAATTGCAAGAGCGCTTGTTAATAATCCAACCTTAATTCTTGCCGACGAACCAACTGGAAATCTTGATACAAAAACAGGAGAAATTGTTTTGGGTACTTTTCAAAAACTAAACAAAGAACAAGGGAGGACAATTATTTTAATTACCCACGAACACGACGTTGCCGAACATGCTGAAAGAATAATTCATATTCGAGATGGGCTCATAATAAGTGATTCAAAGAGCCACGAAAGAAGAATAATTAATAATGTAAAATAAAATGAAATTAATCGATCTGTTTCAAGAAACGTACTCAGCACTTTCTGCAAATAAAATTAGATCAGGATTAACAATGCTGGGAATTGTTATTGGTATTGGTTCTGTTATTGCCATGGTTGCTATAGGACAAGGGGCTCAAAATTCTATACAATCTAGTATTCAATCAATTGGTTCAAATCTACTTGTAATTCAACCCGGAGCTCAAAGAGGCCCTGGAATGACTGTGAGTGCAGGAAGAGGAACTGCTAAATCATTAAAAATATCTGACGTAACTGCTATCGAAAAAGCAGTTACCCTTGCGAAAGGAGTTGCACCTGAGATAAATAAAAGATATCAAGTAACCGCAAAAGGGACAAATACAAATACAACAATAAATGGAATTACTCCTCCATATTCTATGGTTAGAAACATTGAAGTTGATACTGGAACATTTATTACTGACCAAAACGTAAAAAGTGGCTCGAAAGTAGCCGTGCTGGGACCAACAACAAGAAATGATCTTTTTGGGGTAGACTCAGATCCAATTGGACAAACTGTCCGTATTAGTAAAATGGATTTTAAAGTTATCGGAGTCATGAAAGCAAAAGGAGGCTCTGGTATGGGAAGCCAAGACGACGTAATTTATATACCAATAAGCACAGCACAAAGATATTTATCGGGCGATGAATATGTTACTTCGATAAATGTATCAGCTGAAAGCGCAGATGTGATGACTGAAATTCAAAACCAGATTACAGATATACTTATTACAGAACATCACATCAAAGATCCAACAGTTCTTGATTTTAATATTATGAACCAGGCTGACATAGTGGCATCTGCCTCAACAATTACAACAACTCTTACATATCTACTATCTGCGATTGCTGGAATTTCTTTAGTTGTTGGAGGTATTGGAATTATGAATATGATGCTTACAACAGTAACAGAAAGAACAAGAGAAATCGGATTAAGAAAAGCTATTGGTGCAAAAAGACGAGACATTGAACTTCAGTTTCTCATTGAAGCAATAATGCTTACTTTCACTGGGGGGTTTATGGGAATACTGCTTGGATGGATCGCCTCATATGGAATTACTTACACAGGAATACTTCAAGCAAGCGTATCTTTAAATTCTGTCTTATTGGCATTTGGTGTATCTGCGGGCATTGGAATAATTTTTGGATATTATCCTGCTTACAGAGCCGCAAGGTTAAATCCAATTCAGGCGCTAAGGTATGAATAAAATAATTATAAAAAATAATATGAATAATAAAATTATCACAGGAGTTGTAATAGTCTTAGTTGCAGTGGGTTCATTTTATGCAGGTAACAGCTATGCTGGAAGTAAGAAGATAGCAACAAGAGGAGCTGGCGGTCAGTTTGGTCAAATGAACAATGTGGGCGGCCAAAATGGTTCAAACAATGCAGCGAGACAAAGAGGCGCCTTGGGAGGAATGGCATCGGGCGAAGTAATATCAAAAGACGAAACAGGGATTACTGTTAAATTAAGAGATGGTGGTTCTAGAAATGTTTTTTTACTTAAAACAACACAAGTAACAAAATCTGTTCCAGGTAACAACGAAGATCTTAAAACTGGTGAGATGGTCACAATAACAGGACAAGCAAACCCAGATGGAAGTATGAATGCCGAGATGGTACAAATAAGACCAGCTTCAACAACCCCATTAAAATAAATAACACCCAAAAACACCTTAACAATAAGGTGTTTTTATATAAAACTATATAATATTGCGGTTTTTGGTATAATTAAAATTATTTGAAATAAAACTATAAAAGTATATATTTAAAAAATTATGGAAATAAAAAATATTTTTAAGGAAGGAGAGAAATTAATAGGGCAGAAAATGATAGTAAATGGCTGGGTTAGAACAGCTAGGTCTTCTGGAACTTTTGGGTTTATTGAATTAAACGATGGGACTTTCTTTAAAAACCTACAGGTGGTTTTTGATGACAAGCTTTCTAATTTTAAAGAAATTGAAAAAATAAGAATTGGTTCAGCAATCTCTATTGAAGGTGAAATAGTCAAATCTCCAGCCAAAGAACAGGCTTTTGAGTTAAAAGCAGAAAAAATAGAAATACTTGCGGACTCAGACGAAAGTTTCCCGCTTCAAAAGAAACGACACACATTTGAATACCTGAGAACGATTGCTCACCTAAGACCTAGGTCAAATACTTTTTCGGCGGTATTTAGGGTAAGATCACTTGCGGCTTTTGCTATTCATAAATTCTTTAATGAAAAAGGATTTGTGTATGTACACACACCGATAATTACAGGTAGTGATGCTGAGGGTGCAGGTGAAATGTTCCATGTAACGACTCAAAATTTATTAAATCCGATTAAAGATAAAGATGGAAAAATAGATTATTCAAAAGATTTTTTTGCAAAAGAAACAAACCTTACTGTAAGTGGCCAACTCGAAGGAGAGACGTTTGCGCTTGCGTTTAATAAAATATATACATTCGGACCGACTTTTCGCGCAGAAAATTCAAATACAAAAAGACATGCCGCAGAATTCTGGATGATCGAGCCTGAGATTGCTTTTGCTGGACTAAAAGAAGATTCGGAGTTGGCAGAAGAAATGATCAAATACATAATCAAATATGTTCTCGACAATGCACCAGAAGAAATGAATTTCTTTAATAAATTTATCGACACAAACGTTTTAGAAAGATTAAATAATGTTTTAAACTCCGAATTTAAAAGAATAACCTACACAGAAGCTGTAAAATTACTCGAAGATTTATCAGTCGAAGAAAAAAGTAAATTTGAATATCCTGTTGGCTGGGGTAAGGAATTACAAACTGAACATGAAAAATATTTAACAGAAGTTATATTCAAGAGCCCAGTGTTCGTTATGGACTATCCAAAAGATTTCAAAGCTTTTTACATGAGGCAAAACGATGACGGAAAAACTGTTGCCGCCATGGACCTACTTGTACCAGGAATCGGTGAAATTATTGGAGGTTCTCAACGTGAAGAAAGATATGACAAACTTATCTCAAGAATAAAAGAAATGGGCCTAAAAGAAGAGGATTATTCATGGTATCTAGACCTTAGAAAATACGGAGGTTCAAAACACGCCGGCTTCGGTCTCGGCTTCGAAAGAATGATAATGTATTTAACTGGCATGGAAAATATCCGAGACGTAATTCCATTCCCAAGAACGCCAGGTAATGCTGATTTTTAATTTAAGTAAAAAATAAATGTCAGTTGAAAATAATCCTATTAACTATTTGCGAAGTAAGTTAGAGAAGCCATCAGATGTTTTATCGAATGAGAAAACGAAAGAAGTTCTCAGTAGGCTAAGTACATCTTTAGGGAAAATAGAATACAAAGATGATGATACCGTAGAGATTAGTAACGAAAACTTTAAACTTTCTTTTTCTTATAGTTCGCTTAATAAGTATTCCTCGTTTAAAAACTCAAAAGATTGCGAACAGTTAAATAGAAAAGATAAAGAATTGTTGCAAAATATTCTTTACGAACCGAGACATTTTAGAAAATTAGAAAATTTAACTCTCCAGACTGGAGATAGTTTATTGGAATTGAAAAAATTATATCCTGAAAATTTTGAAGTGTTTTTTTCTCCAGATTCTTTTATAAAATCGTATCTATTAAAAAAATATCCAGAGAAACATATTTCGGTAGATGAGCCATCTTTTTTGGGTTTTGCCCAAGATGGTAAATACAAAATAGTAACTTTAGATGGTGATATGTCTAGACTAGGAAATCTACTTACAATTCTGCATGAAATAGGCCATTTTATATCTCACGACGATCCGGAATATAGGAAAAATAAAGAGCAACAAAACAAAAATACTGAAGAATGGCTGGCAGCTAAACTTAAAGATGAAAGGGACGCTCACGCATTCATGCTAAAAAAGATTAAACCTTTTCTAAAACCCTTAGGGATAAAGTTTGAGGATGTCGAATATTTTATTCACAATATAGCTCTTAAGTGGCATTCGGATAATATTAGGGATGTAATTACATTCCCAAGAACGCCCGGTAATGCTGATTTTTAAAAAATCTTGATGAAAAATCTCGATAACTTAAATTCAAAAATAGAAAAAATAAATATACCTAAGGTGAAATTTGAATTAGCGCCAACAAAAATGGAAGTAGATTTAATTTTCAATTTTTGTTACCCAGACGACACAAAAATACTTAATTGGAATTATAGAGTTTACGATGCCCATCCAAAACTAAAAGAGATGGTTGGTGGAATTACAGATAAAAATATTTTTTATAATAAATGTGAACAATATTTTAAAAAATATTTAATAGAAAACAAAGATAACATAGAAAAAGCTAGAGATAATTTCCAAGAGAAATGGGATGAAATTGCGGAGAAAAATTTAGCTAATTTATCAAAAGACTTTGAAACAAAATATCCAGAAAATATTAAAGAAATAAAGGCTTATGTTTCCATTAATCCCATCTGTCCGAGATTTTTAGACAAATGGTCATTCAGTCTTTTTTATAAATTTGACGACAATACAATAAAGAGTGTTAGTATCCACGAAATAACCCATTTTCTCTATTTCAAAAAATGGTTAGAAGTTTTTCCTGATAGCGATAAGAAAAAATTTGATTCTCCACATTCTGAATGGAGATTAAGTGAGATATTGGCTTCTTCTATTGCAAATAATAATAAAACAATTCAAGGGTCTACAAATAACAGAGAACATAAAGTTTACAAAGAGTGGCAAGATATAAAAATTGGCGAAAAAATTCTTTCTGAATATTTTGGAGAACTCTATAAAGAACACGAAAACGGAAAAATATCTTTTGAAGACTTCTTAAAAAAATCTTGGGAAGAATACCAGAAACATAAAGATATTATAGAAAATTTAAAAAAATAATTTAATTAAAAATGTCATTAAATAAATTACAAAAAGAAGTTGACGATTGGATGGGGCAGTATATTGAGGGGTACTGGAAACCGCATGAAATTCTTGCGCGGTTAATGGAAGAAACAGGGGAGCTTGCTCGTGAAGTAAACCATAATTTTGGACCAAAGAAAAAAAGAGAAGGAACAAAAGAAAATGACATGGGCGACGAAATGGCTGATATAATTTGGTCTGTCGTCTGTCTAGCAAATTCACAAAAAATCGACCTAGATAAGCACTGGAAAAATGTTATGGATAAATTATATTCCAGAGATGATAAAAGGTGGGTTAAAAAATAAATAACTATATTTGTGTTTTATTTTTGACAAATTCATTCCACTCTAAGATAGCACCATTTAGAGACTCTTTGCATAATTGCTGATATGAATTTTCCAAGGAACCAGACTCCTTAATATTTTTATATATTTCTATTATTTTCTTTTCTCCATGTCGTTCTCTTAAAAACTCAACACATGAGAATAAAACGAGATAAGCCACCTGTTCAGTAAAAGACTCCTTATTACTATCACCTCCCATATTCTTTATATCCAGCACCGATTGAAACAAAAGCGGGTTTGGTATTTCTTTTATTCCCTCCTTTTTTATTTTAGAAATCAGCCTTGCTGTTGCGCCGTCAAGTCCAGCAGTACCTTCTTCAAAAAAATAAGATTTTCTGTATACACCTAAGTCGCCAACAAGTTTTTCGACAACCATATGAGCAGTTTCATGTTTAATTATACTTTCGGCATCCTTTGGAAAAACTGAGAAAATTTCTGGATTAATATAAACAAAGTCATTTTTATGATCACGTACGGCAAAACAATATTTTTTTGAACGCGGGTTATTCTCATCCACATCTCTAAAGGCCCCACTGTCCCATATCAAGTATCTTATCTTCATTGGAATATCAACTTGCCATTCTTTTTCTAATTCAAAAATCGCATTAAAAAAAGCATTTTTTGCAGCCATTTCCTGTTCAGCAGAAATCGTTGATTTTCTTTCAATTTTTCCGTAAACAAAATTAATAAATTTAGGAATTTTTTCCTGCATTTCTTTATTGCCTTCTTTTAAATTATTATCAACAAATTTTTCCATTGTCGTTTAATTATACAACATAAAAGTTCCGCTTAAAAATAATAAATACATTTTTAAAAAAGAAACTTTGTTCTTTAGTTTTTTCTGTTATAGTAATATCCATCTATGACACAAAAAGAGGCACTCGATATATTAAAAATGGGGCACAGTGCTTTTGTTACTGGGGCGGCGGGAAGTGGAAAAACTTACCTCTTAAATCAATATATAAAATATTTAAAAGACAACGATGTCGAAGTTGGGGTTACGGCCTCTACTGGAATAGCAGCTTCTCACATGGGCGGACAGACCATTCATGCATGGTCTGGACTTGGTATTAGAAGCTCTCTTTCTCCTTGTGACATAGAAAACCTGGAAGAAAAACCATATCTTTGGAAGAGGTTTGAAAAGACAAAGGTTTTGATAATTGACGAGATATCTATGCTTCACCATTTTAGACTAAATCTTGTCGACCAAGTTCTGCAATCGTTTAAAAGAAATAATTTACCCTTCGGGGGTTTACAGGTTATTTTTTGTGGAGACTTCTTTCAACTTCCACCAGTAAGTAGAGAGGGGGAGGAAGAATCACTTTTTGCATACCATTCAGAAAGCTGGAACAATCTGGCTCCAAAAATTTGCTATCTAGAAGAACAACACAGGCAAAATGACGATGCTTTTTTAGAGATTTTAAATTCAATCAGAAAAAATAATGTAACTCCTGAAATAATTTATAAATTGAACTCTTCCTGCCAGGGAAAAGTAAACAGCAAAGATGAGCCAACTAAAATTTATTCTCACAATGCAAATGTCGACATAGAAAACGAACGTGAACTAGAAAAAATTCCAGGAAAAATGTTTGAATATGAAATGATAAATAAGGGACAAGAATTTCTTGCAGAGACTTTAAAAAAAGGCTGTCTATCTCCCGAAAGACTTCGATTAAAAAAAGATGCTCGAGTAATATTTACAAAAAATAATTTTGAAGAAGGATACGTAAACGGCACACAAGGAATTATTACTGCATGCGATAATTCTGGAATTACAGTAAGAACAGTTTCTGGAAAAACAATAAATGTTAATCCAGCAAGATGGACAATAGAGGAAGATGGAAAAATTAAAGCTGAAATAATGCAATACCCGCTCCGTCTTGCCTGGGCAATAACAGTCCACAAAAGCCAAGGAATGAGCTTGGATACGGCCAAAATTGACCTTACAAGGGCTTTTGAGCCTGGAATGGGATATGTAGCCCTTTCTCGTGTTCGCTCGCTTGCGGGGCTTTCTCTTGTTGGAATGAACGAAATCGCTTTAAAAATAAACGAGGAGGTTTTTGAGCAAGATAAACAATTTATCGATTCATCTCACGAACATGCAGATGACCTCCGAAATATGAGCACTAAAGAAATCACAAATAATCAAGAAAAATATATTAAAAGTATCGGTGGAGTTTTAAAAGGAAAAATTAAAAAAAATATCACAAAAAAAATTAGCACAATAGACGAAACAAAAAAATTATTTGAACAGGGAAAAACCATTAAAGAAATGTGTAGTATTCGCGGAGTTACAGCTAATACTATTTTTAATCATTTAGAAAAAATAAAAGAAGAAGACCCAGAAATAAATTTTTCTTATTTAACAAAAACAGTCTCAAAAACAAAACAAATAAAAATCCGTGCTGCACTAATGTCTGTTGGAACTACTAACGGAAAATATTTACTAAGTCCAGTAAAAACATATCTTGGAGATAAATTTACTTTCGATGAAATACGACTTATAAGATTAATTATGGATTAAAATGCCACCTGAAATTATTCAGATTAAAAAAGAATTAAGAATGGTCGGAAGTCTAGAAAAAGCTGATATATTAAGACGCTTTTTTAAAACCGGAAAAGGCGAATATGGCGAAGGAGATAGATTCCTTGGGGTTGTTGTGCCAGAACAAAGAAAAATTGCTAATAAATTTACTAAAATTAAAATAAGAGATTTAGAGATATTAATTAAAAGCGAATTCCACGAGGAAAGATTTACCGCACTAATGATTTTAATCTCTAAATTTAAAAAAGCAAAAGAAGAAGAGAAACAAAAAATATTTGATTTTTATTTGAAAAATACAAAATGGATAAATAATTGGGACTTGGTTGATTTATCAGCACCACACATAATAGGCGAGCACTTAAAGAAAAAAGATAAAACAATTTTAATGAAATTGGCTTATTCAAAAAATCTCTGGGAAAGGAGGATTTCAATACTTTCCACATTTGCCTTTATAAAAGAAAAGGATCCAAAAGAAACATTAACAATCTCAAGAATACTTCTAAATGATGAAGAAGATTTAATACATAAAGCTGTTGGCTGGATGTTAAGAGAGGTAGGTAAGAAATGCGGAGAAAAAATAGAAGAAGATTTTTTGGATAAGAACTGCACAAATATGCCTCGCACAATGTTGCGGTATGCAATCGAAAAATTTCCAGAAACAAAACGTAAACATTACCTAAACAAAAGGTAGTAATATTTATAAAATTAGTGCTATAATTATTTTATTATAAACATAATTTAAAAACTATGGACACAAAATTATTCACAAAAAATGAGCTTATGTTTCCAGCCATTATCCTAAGTATTGGATTTGTCATGTCTGCAAGTGTCGTGAGTGATACATTCTATAAAATAAGGGGTTTGGATAATGTAATATCTGTCACAGGATCAACAAAAACCAGAGTAACTTCTGATTCAGTAAAATGGAGCTCATCAATCTCAAGAACAGTGACAGAATCAAATATGAAAAATGGCTACTCAGAATTATCTGTTGATTTGTCGATAATGAAAAAATTCTTTGCAAGCAAAGGAATAAAAGATTCAGAAATCACAATCTCTCCAGTATTCACAAATGAGGTATATAAATACAATTCAAACGGAAACACTGGTCCAAGAGAATTCACGTTGATGCAAAATATTACAATAAACTCGATAGATATTCCTAAAATTACAGAAATGGCAAAAAACACACAGGACATAATAGATAAAGGAGTATTTTTCTCTAATCAGTCACCAGAATATTATTATTCAAAACTTTCTGATCTCAGGGTAAACCTACTTGGTGACGCAATCAAGGATGCAAAAGCAAGAGCTGAAATATTAGCAGGCAGTGGTGGTAGGTCGGTGGGTGCAATGAAATCAGCAGCAAGCGGAGTTGTGCAGGTTCTTGCTCCAAACTCGATAGAGGTCTCTGACTATGGACAATATGATACAAGTAGTATTGACAAAGACATAATGGTAACCGCAAGAGCATCTTTTATAGTTCAGTAAAATAAGAATAATAAAATGGATAAAATTAAAATAAAAAGAATCGACAAAACAATTGCACTTCCGGAATATAAAACAGTTGGAGCGGCTGCCTTTGATCTTATGGCAAGAGTAGACGCGGTCATAAAACCAAAGGAAATATTTTATATGCCACTGAACGTTTGTATTCAAATACCAAGTGGTCACACCTTACTCATGGCATCAAGAAGTTCACTGCACAAAAGAGGATTAATGATGGCAAATAGCATAGCTGTTTTTGATGAAGACTTCTGTGGAGACGGTGATGAATACCATGCAGCTTTATATAATTTCACCGATAAAAATATTGAAGTAGCGAAAGGAGACAGGCTAACCCAAGGCTTTCTTGTTCCAATAACAAAGGCTGAATGGAACGAGGTAGAATCTATGGAAAATTCTGATCGCGGCGGATTTGGGAGTACGGGCCACAAATAGAGCGCAAATTAGACAAAAATCATATTTTGGGCTATATAATATGGGCCTAGTTTACATATTACGATAAAAATGTTAAGATATTTTTGGTCGTATTTAACAATTTAATAAAAAATAATAACTATGCTGGTGTTATTTATTGTTGGCATCATTGAGATGCTTATAGTTACCGCATGGACTGAAACAGTTACTCAAGCAAGAGTCCTTGAAAGCGGCTTAATCACAATAATCAACATATTCATTTGGTACTATGTACTTGAGAATGTGATAAATGACATCGGGAACTTTAATTTAATTTTTGTTTATGCCTTTGGTTGTGCAATTGGCACTATGTTTGGGACATATTATATCTCAAAGAAAGAAAGACAAAGAAGAAGCACTGATAAAATTTAAGTTCTTAATTCATCTATATGATTGAAGAAAATGAAAGTTAGCCACCCAATTTATCTACGAAAATTGTTCATAGAAAAATTAGGTGGCTTTCTTTTTGTCTTATTTAACTTTCATCCATCATGGTATAATTAAACACATGGATCTTCATAAATATTATATTGAAAAAATTTCGGCAAAAGGGGTTATTAATATTTGGCTTGTAAACGGAAAATCAATTCGGGATAATTTAGATATTGAGTTTACAAATTATGGGCAAAAATTTTTCTATTCATACATTCCAGAAAATGAATTTTGGATAGACACAGAGGCAAGCCAAGACGAAAGAAAATATTTTGTCGACCGCATGCTTATTGAAAAAAAACTTATTGATAACGGTTGCGATACACAAACAATTAAAGCTATATCAAAAAATAAAGAATCATCTGAAAGATATAAACACGAAAAACACAAGAAATCTCAAAATAAAAGTAACCAAGTTTTTACAGAAAAAATAAAGATTAAATTACTTGGAATAACTACTAATAATTTATATATTTGGCTTATAAAAGGAAAAGAAGTAAGAACATTGTTTGATGTAAACTTTACAGAAGGTGGACATGACCTTGTTTACAACTATGTCCCAACTAACGAAATCTGGATCGACGATGATCTTGTAGAAAATGAAAGAGCTTTTGTGATACTCCATGAGCTATACGAAAGGGAACTTATGTCAAAAGGAGATAATTATAATATAGCTCACGAAAAAGCAAGTTCAATTGAATGGGAGTCAAGACACAACACAGCGAAACTAGCTGAATTTTTATTTAAGCTTGGTCTTAAAATTTAAAATATTATTTAATATAAATTTTGTTATTTTATTCAAAAATTGTTATTATCGCATCTATGAAAACCAAGAAATATGATCACAAAAAAATAGAGTCCAAATGGCAGAAAAAGTGGGATAAAGCCAAAATTTTTAAGACAGAAAAATCCAGCAAAAAACCAAAGTGCTATGTTCTTGATATGTTCCCGTATCCATCAGGAGATGGACTACATGTTGGTCACCCAAAAGGCTATATTGCAACTGACATATATTCGAGGTACAAAAAAATGAATGGCTTTAATATTCTTCATCCAATGGGTTGGGATGCGTTTGGTCTTCCTGCTGAAAATTATGCAATTAAAAATAAAATACACCCAGAAGTAGCTGTTAAAAAAAATATAAAAAGATTTAAAAACCAGCTATCGAAAATCGGTTTCAATTACGACTGGTCTCGTGAGATAAATACCACCGATCCAGAATATTACAAATGGACACAATGGACTTTTTTACAAATGTATAAAAAGGGACTTGCATACGAATCATATGAACCAATTAACTGGTGCCCATCTTGCCAAACGGGACTTGCAAATGAAGACCTAGATGGTGATCTTTGTGAAAGGTGCGGTTCAAAAGTAGAAAAAAAACCAATGCGACAGTGGGTTCTTAAAATTACAGAATATGCAGATCGTATGCTCCAAGACCTAGACAAGCTCGCTTGGCCAGAATCAATAAAAGAACTTCAAAGAAATTGGATAGGAAAATCTGAAGGAACTGAAATTAATTTTAAAATTACGAATTACGAATTAGGAATTAAGGTTTTTACAACAAGGGTTGATACGATTTTTGGCTGTACTTATGTGGTTCTAGCGCCAGAGCATCCATTATTACAAAAAGGCAAATTACAAATTACAAATTACGAATTAGTTCAAAAATATATTGATGAAGTAAAAAATAAACCAGAGATAGAAAGAACTGCGGAAAAGAAAGAAAAGACTGGTATTAAACTTGAGGGAGTCTCTGCTATCAATCCAGCCAATGGAGAAGAAGTTCCTATATTCGTAGCTGACTATGTTCTTGGGCATTATGGCACGGGCGCAGTGATGGCAGTACCCGCACACGATGAAAGAGATTTTGCTTTTGCTAAGAAATATAATTTACCAATAAAACAAGTGATCCTTCCTATACGCATTGATACAAAGAATCCTCACCGTGAGGGGTATCCTATTGTGGAAAGAAAAATGGTTCACGGGTTAATAAAGAATAAAAAAACCGGTGAGTATTTGATGCTTAATTGGAAAAGTAATCCGTGGACAACATTCATATTGGGTGGAGCTGAAGAAGGAGAAGATGAAATGGAGGCAATTCTCCGTGAAATAAAAGAAGAAACGGGTATTTCAAACTTAAAATTTCTTTTTAAATCGATATCAGCATATAGCGAATATGGAGCCTATCACAAGCAACAAAATCGTGTGGCATATCCAACAGCATATTTTTTTGAATTTAATGACGACTCAACACAAGTTGTAGTAACTGACGAAGAAAAGGCAAAACACGAGCTTCAATGGATTGATCTAAAAAAAGGACTTCCTAAAAACTTTACGTGCAGTGAGTGGGATATTTGGCTTTCAGCCATGAACTTTGAAGGATTTTCCCCAATGACCGAATTAGGTAAACTTTTTAATTCGGGAAAATTTAACGGGTTATCAAGTCAAGAAGCAAAAGAAAAAATTACTGAGTATCTCAAATCAAAAAAATTTGGTGATAAAAAGATAACGTATAAATTAAAAGATTGGGTTTTTTCAAGACAAAGATACTGGGGTGAGCCGATACCAGTCGTTCATTGCGAAAAATGTGGAATTATTCCAGTTCCTGAAAAAGAATTACCAGTTATACTTCCAAAAGTTAAGAGCTATGCACCAACTGGTACAGGAGAATCACCTTTAGCGGACATCGCCAAATGGGTAAATACAAAATGTCCAAAATGTAAAGGCAAAGCAAAGAGAGAAACAAATACAATGCCACAATGGGCCGGTTCTTGTTGGTATTATTTAAGATATGTAGATCCAAAAAACAAGAAAGCGCTTGTTGATAAAAAAGAAGAAAAATATTTTATGCCAGTCGATATGTATGTTGGTGGGGCAGAGCATGCAACAAGACATCTTATATACGCTAGATTTTGGCACAAATTCCTTTTTGATATTGGAGCCGTGTCTTACGGAGAACCCTTTATGAATTTACACAGCGTTGGTTTAATTCTCGCTGAAGATGGCAAAAAAATGAGCAAAAGATGGGGGAATGTAGTAAACCCAGATGACATGGTAAAAACCTACGGCGCAGATACGCTAAGAATGTATGAAATGTTTATGGGGCCATTCAACCAAGCTATCGCCTGGAAAACAGACAACATGATCGGGTGCAGAAGATTTATAGAAAAAATCTGGAGGATTCAATTTAAGGTAAATAAAAATGCAACAATAGACGAGGAGCTTGAATCATTACTAAACGAAACAATTAAAAAGGTATCTGACAGTATTGAAAACTTTAGTTTCAACACAGCAATAAGTTCAATGATGATATTTTCAAACGAGCTTGATAGTAGAGAATTCGTTTCAAGAAAAACTTACGAGCAAATCTTATTACTGCTTGCACCATTTGCACCGCACGTAACCGATGAGATCTGGAACAATCTTGGGAACAAAAAACTTATCTACAAATCAATATGGCCAAAATTTGATCCAGCAAAAATTATTAAAAATAATTTTAATTTAGTTCTACAAATAAATGGAAAAGTTAGAAGCACGATATCTGTGCCAGTAGGAATTACCGAATCTGAGGCACAAAAAATTGCACTTGAAAATGAAGCTATAAAAAAATACACAACTGGAGCCGTAATTAAAAAAGTTATTTACGTAAAAGATCGACTTGTGAATATTGTCATATAAAAACACAAAACCCCTATTTTTAAGTCAAAAGTTCCTTTTTAACTAAATGGGCAGTTTTAATTATTTCAAGCTTGACATTTCTCGTTCTGTTTTCTATACTAATCCGATAATGTTGCAAGATTGAGTTTTTCGTGAGTATACAACATATAGTAAAGCAGGGGAGTTAAAAGCTATATAGAGATTATCTTGCAGATAAAATCCTCAAAAATACACTTAAAATAAATTACAACCTACTTGTATAAAGTTGGGTTTTTATTGTATTTAGGGAGATTAACGCATTTAAAATCTATATTTTATTAATAATTAGTTTTATTAGTGTTAATAAAGATAGGGACTATGGAAATCAAAAAGAAATATTTCTCACGATACAAGAAGCCAATGATGCAACTCCCAGATTTGGTTGAGATGCAGAAAACATCCTTTAAATGGATTGTTGAAAAAGGTCTTGCTGAGATATTCAAGGAATTCTCTCCAATACGAGACTATACTGGTAAGAAATTCGAACTTGAATTTACAGGCTACGAACTTGGTACCCCAAAAATCAACGAACACGAAGCAAAACTAAACAGAGCAACTTTAAATGCAAATTTAAAAGTTAAGGTAAAACTAAAGAACAAAATCCTTAACTATGAAAAAGAACAGGAAATCTTCTTAACAGATTTCCCAGCCATGACCCCACATGGAACTTTTATAATAAACGGAGTTGAAAGAATTATTGTGCCTCAGCTAGCAAGAAGCTATGGGGTGTTTTTCACAGAAGAAGAGAACAAGGGTAAAAAATATTTTGGTGCTAAAATAATCCCAGCAAGAGGAGCATGGATAGAAATCGAAACAGAAGCAGATGATGTTATTTATGTCAGAATAGACAGAAGAAGAAAATTCCCAGTTTCTTCTTTGCTTAGAATTTTGGGCGAAGGAAAAACAGATGCAGAAATAGTTGGTATTTTTGAAAAGATGGCCTCTATGGAAGAAGTAGTTTCTGGTGAAAAAACTGGCGACGAAATAACTTACATAAAAAATTCATTTGCAAAAGACACAGCAAAAACAGTTGATGAGTCTTATGTTGAAATATACAAGAGGTTACGAGATAGCGACATCGCCACTGTTGCAAGTGCTAAAGAATTTTTAACCGACGTTTTTAGTCCTGAAAAATATGACCTCTCTTTGGTTGGAAGGTTTAGATTCAACAAAAGATTTGGTATACCAACAGAAGAAGGTGACCTAATGGTTAAAACCCTTTCTTTCGAAGATATAGTAAAAGCAGTCCAACATGTTATTGAATTAAACAATACACCAGGCGCAAGAGAGGATGACATTGACCACCTTGGTCTTCGAAGAGTTAGATGTATTGGAGAAATGTTACAGCTCAAAATGAGAGTTGGTATGTCTCAAATGAAAAGAAACATTCAGGATAGAATGTCAACTATAGACAACGAAACAATTCTCCCAATCCAACTGGTCAATCCAAGACCTCTTCAGGCCAGAATAAAAGAATTTTACACAACAAACCAATTGTCCCAATTTATGGGTCAGGAAAATATTCTCTCAGAATTAGAGCATTTAAGAAAACTATCTGCATTCGGACAAGGAGGACTCACAAGAGAAAGAGCTGGCTTCGAGGTCCGCGACGTTCACTCTTCTCACTACGGCAGAGTTTGTCCTATTCAGACACCAGAAGGTCCAAACATTGGTCTTATTTTGGAATTGTCTTCCTATGCAAAAGTAAACGATCTTGGTGTTATTGAGACTCCATACATTAAAGTTGAGAATGGAAGAATTACAGACAAGATTACTTACATGAACGCTCTTGAAGAAGAGACTCATAATATTGCACACGCAGCTGTTGCTTACGACGAAAATGGTAACTTTATAGAACAAAATATTGAGGTAAGAACAAACTCAAACCCAGGAATAATACAAAAGGATAAAGTTGATTATATCGATGTTGCACCAAATCAGGCTTACTCAATTGCAACCTCAATGATTCCTTTTCTAGAACACGACGACGCAAACAGAGCGTTGATGGGTTCTAACATGCAGAAACAAGCAACACCTTGTGTTATTACAGAAGCACCACTTGTTGGAACAGGAATTGAAGAAGAAGCTGCTAAAAGTACAGGAAGACTTATTTTTGCCGAAGACGATGGTGAAATTTATTCTGTTGATGCCAGAAATATTGTAGTTAAAACAAACGCGGGAGAGAAAAAAGAATATCCTTTGGTTAATTTCTCTAGAACGAATAACTTTACAGTTTCACACCAAAGACCTGTCGTAAACTTAGGACAAAAAGTTAAAGCAGGAGATCTTCTTGCAGATACGTCAACCAGCGATAGAGGACAAATAGCAATAGGACAAAATGCGCTTATCGCATTTATGAGCTGGGGTGGAAGCAACTACGAAGACGCAATTATTCTTTCAGAAAGACTTGTAAAAAATAGCAAGTTTACAAGTATTCACATGGAACAATTTGAGGTGGCAGTTCGTGATACTAAACTTGGCCCTGAAATCACAACACACGACATACCAAACGTTGGAGAGGGTAAATTAAAAAACCTAGACGAAGACGGTATTATAAAAGTTGGATCTGAAATTCACCCAAACGATATTTTAGTTGGTAAAATTACTCCAAAAGGAGAAACCGAGCTTACACCAGAAGAAAGATTGCTTCGCTCTATTTTCGGAGAAAAATCAAGAGACGTTAAAGACACTTCACTAAGAATGGAACACGGGAAGAGAGGAAGAATCGTAAGCGTAAAGGTGTTCTCACGAGAAAGAGGCGATAAACTTGAATCAGGAATAATAAAGAGAATTTGTATCGAAGTAGCTCAATTAAGAAACATCTCTGTTGGAGATAAGCTTTCAGGTAGACACGGAAACAAAGGTATTGTCGCAAGAATCTTACCAATAGAGGATATGCCATATATGGAAGACGGCACACCAGTCGATGTTATATTGACACCTCTTGGAGTTCCAAGCCGTATGAACCTAGGACAGATTCTAGAATTACACCTAGGACTAGCTGCTAATGCTTTAAAATATCAAGCGATTTCGCCCCCATTCTTGGGAGTAACAGAAGAAGAAATTCGAGAGGAATTGGTAAAAGCAGGTTTTCCAGAGACTGGAAAGGTTAAATTATTTGACGGACAAACAGGTGTTCAGTTCGATCAAGACGTAGCTATTGGATACATGTACATGCTTAAACTTCACCACATGGTTGAAGATAAGATTCACATGAGATCTGTTGGACCTTACTCACTGATTACACAGCAACCACTTGGAGGACGTGCTCAAGGTGGAGGACAGAGATTTGGAGAAATGGAGGTGTGGGCGCTAGAGGGTTACGGAGCATCCCATATCCTAAGAGAAATGTTAACCATAAAATCAGACGACATCGTTGGTCGATCATCAACATTCGACTCTATTGTCAAGGGAGAAAAAATTAAGGCGCCAAATATTCCTGCATCATTTAGTGTGTTAGTAAACGAATTAAAAGGTCTTGCGCTTGATGTGGAACTTAAAAACATCTAATCATATCTAATAAAATGAAAAACGAAGAACAACAATTAGATTTTAATTCGATACTGATACGTCTTGCCTCACCAGAAAAAATTCTCGAATGGTCACACGGAGAAATCACAAGACCAGAAACAATAAACTACAGAACCCAAAGAAGTGAAAGAGGTGGGTTATTTGATGAGAGAATTTTTGGTCCTGAAAAAGATTACGAATGTTACTGCGGAAAATACAGAAGAATTAGATACAAAGATATTATCTGTGAAAAATGTGGAGTTGAAGTAACAAGGTCAATTGTAAGAAGAGACAGAATGGGTCACATTGAACTTGCTGCACCAGTTGCACATATATGGTTCCTCAGGGGTATTCCTTCAAGAATCGGACTATTACTTAACCTATCTATTGCTGACCTTGAAAAAGTTATTTACTTTGCTGGGTATATAATCACAAAGGTGAATAATGAAGAAAAAGATAGGGTTCTAAAGGATCTTGATAGGGAATTTAAAACGAAAATAAAAACAGTAAACTCCGAAGAAGCAAAGGAAAAAATAAAAACCTCTTTACTTGAGGTCAAGAGAGAAATAAACTCAATAAAAGAAGGTTTGGTATTAGATGAACCAACTCACATTAAATTTACCTATAAGTACGGGACAATCTTTGAATCAGATATTGGAGCCGAAGCTGTATATAAAATGTTTGAAAGATTGGATCTTAACGATTTGGTTGTAAAACTTACAGAAAAACTAAAAGTAACAACAACAGCAGATGTTGTTAAAATTCAAAAAAGATTAAATCTTGCGAAGCATATGATTAGGGCCAATATTAGGCCAGAATGGATGTTCTTAAAAATCATCCCAATCATCCCTCCAGCATTAAGACCAATGGTGGCTCTTGAGGGAGGAAGACACGCAACCTCAGACGTAAACGATCTCTACAGAAGAGTTATAAATAGAAACAACAGATTAAAAAAACTCATAGAAATTAGTGCGCCTGAGGTAATTCTCAGAAACGAAAAAAGAATTCTACAAGAGGCGGTTGATGCTCTTATAGATAATTCGATCAGACACGGAAGTGGTTCGGCAGGAGCAATGAGCTCTGCTCAAAGAAGACCACTAAAATCTTTAGCTGATATTCTTAAGGGAAAGCAAGGAAGATTTAGACAAAACCTTCTTGGAAAAAGAGTCGACTACTCAGGAAGAAGCGTTATTGTTGTTGGACCAGAACTTAAACTTGGTCAATGCGGTCTTCCTAAACACATGGCACTTGAACTATTCAGGCCATTTGTTATCTCAAAAATCCTTGAAAGAGAACTTGCTTATAACATAAGAGGAGCTGGTAGACTTATCGAAGATGCTGTACCAGAAGTTTGGGCAATCTTAGAAGACGTTATTAAAAATAAATATGTACTTCTAAACAGAGCACCTACATTACACAGACTAGGTATACAAGCTTTTATGCCTATACTTATTGAAGGAAATGCAATAAGACTCCATCCTCTAGTTTGTCAGGCTTTTAACGCCGACTTCGACGGAGACCAAATGGCTGTTCACGTCCCACTTTCTGACGAAGCACAAGAAGAAGCAAGAGAGCTTATGTGCTCTGCAAAGAACCTCCTTAGACCGGGAACAGGAGATCCTATTGTTACACCAAAACTTGATATTGTGCTTGGATGTTACTGGATGACAAGAACACTCGATGGCGATAAAGGTGAGGGAAAAATGTTCCCAACACCAAACGCGGCCATTACAGCTTATGATTATGGACAGGTTGGTTTCAGAGCAAAAATCAAGATTATGGGTGGGGAAAGTAAAAAATATAGAGAATTTGATGGGAAAATATTTGAAACTTCAGTTGGTAGAATTCTTTTTAACAGTGTTCTTCCTTCAGATTTTAAATACCTAAACCACGAGATAACAGGAAAAGAAATTCAAGCGCTCATTGAAGATTTAATCGAAATATATGGAACCGACGCTGTACCCGATATCCTAGACAGAATTAAAAACTTCGGTTTCAAATACATTACGATGTCCGGTATTACTTGGGGTATTGGCGACCTTAGAGTTCCAACCGAAAAACCTGAAATGGTCAAGAAGACCAAGAAAGTTGTATCTGAAATTGAAAATAATTTCGATGAGGGTCTTATCACAAGCGACGAGAGAAGAAAGATGATAATATCCACTTGGAGTAAATTTAAAGACGATATTCAAAAATTAGTTCCAGGAACATTTGATAAGGATGGAGGTGTTCACGACATGATGGCATCAAAGGCAAGAGGAAACATCGCGGCTTTTAGTCAAATGTGCGGTATGAAAGGTCTTATTGTTAATACATCTGGACAAACACTTGAATTCCCAGTTATACCATCATACAAAGAAGGACTGTCACCTATTGAATACTTCATTACAACACACGGCTCAAGAAAGGGTCTCGCAGACACAGCACTAAACACCTCAAAAGCTGGATATCTAACAAGAAGGCTTGTTGATGTTTCCCAGGATGTTGTTGTTACAGAAGAAGACTGTGGAGATGAGAAAGGAAGAATACTTTACGCAAAAAACATTCTTGAAACAAACATCGGAAACGCAGTCAGGGGTAGAATATTGGCACAAGACCTATTAGACAATGACGGAAATGTTATATTCAAAAAACACCACCTATTAACAAAGAAAGACGCTAAAATAATAGAAGAAGCTAAGCTCAGTCAAGTTACAGTATTCTCACCATTAACCTGTAGATCACTTCACGGTGTGTGTCAGAAATGCTATGGAATGGATCTTGGTAGAAATCACCTAGTAAAGCTAGGAGAGGCTGTGGGTATTGTTGCAGCCCAAGCTATCGGTGAACCAGGAACACAGCTTACAATGAGAACGTTCCACTCAGGAGGTGTTTCTGAAGCTGGAGGAGATATCACAATGGGTCTCCCAAGAGTCGAGGAAATCTTTGAAAAAAGAGCACCGAAGAACAATGCCGTTGTTGCAGAAATAGATGGCGAAGTTCTTGATATCAAAAACAATAGTAAAGAAAAATCAATCACTATTGCAGGAGAAGTTAATGGCGAAAAAACTTCAGTTGAGCACGCTGTTCCATTCCCAAGAACAATTTTGGCAAAAGTAGGTCAAGAGGTTAAAAAGGGAAACATTCTAACCGATGGTTCTGTAAATATTAACGAACTGTTTAAGCTCGGTGGAAAAGAAGCGGCTGAAGACTATATTTTGAATGAAATTTCAAAAATATATGCAATGCAGGCCAACGCAATCTCAAGAAAACACATTGAAGTTATTTTAAAACAGATGTTTTCAAGAAAGAGAGTTACAAACATTGGCGACACTGATTTTGTTGAGGGATCTGTTATTGAATCTTCAGAATTCAACAAAGTAAACAACGAAACAACCGGAGAAAAAGCCAAGGCAGAAGAGCTGGTCCTAGGTATCTCAGAAGTTTCTTTGACTACTACAAGTTGGTTATCAGCAGCATCTTTCCAGAATACCTCAAGAATACTCATTGACGCAGCAACACAAGGAAAGGTTGATGTTATTAAGGGCCTAAAAGAAAACGTCATAATCGGTAGACTAATTCCAGCAGGAACAGGGTTTGTTAATATGAGCAAAAAAAGAACCGAAAATACTGAAGCAGAGGTCGTAGAATAAGTAACTGTTTTTATAAAACAGTAGCGCTTACTTAAATGTGTTTTAACTTAACAACATTATGTCTTCAGCAGTAGAACAAATCAAAGCAAGACTGAGTGTTGTTGATGTTATTGGCTCTTACCTGAAACTTGAAAAAGCAGGAGGAAACTTCAAAGCAAAGTGTCCATTCCATAACGAAAAAACCCCTTCTTTTTATGTATCGCCAGGGAGAGAGAGTTATCACTGCTTTGGGTGTGATAAAGGCGGGGATATAATAAGCTTTGTTGAGGACATCGAGGGGGTTGATTTTATTGGGGCCTTAAAAATACTCGCAGAAAAAGCTGGCATAAAAATCGACAGTGAAGAGAAATACGAAAAATCAGAAAAAGGAAGGATTTTTTCTTTATTAAACTCCGCCATTGAATTCTACAGAAAGGAGCTTGTAAAAAACAAACACGCACTAGATTATCTAAAAGAAAGAGGATTAAAGGGAGAAACCGTAATTAAATTTAAAAT
The DNA here is from genome assembly GCA_964531375.1 of uncultured Candidatus Saccharibacteria bacterium. GTDB lineage: Bacteria > Patescibacteriota > Minisyncoccia > Phycocordibacterales > UBA12445 > UBA12445. The sequence continues at coordinate 249,718 of CAZHDO010000001.1, read as the reverse complement.
AGGTTTTGCTCCCGAGGGTTGGAGATTGCTTTACGATAACCTTAAAAAATTAGGATATTCAGAAAAGGAAATGGAGACAGCTGGTTTAATTATAAAATCAGAAAGCGGATATTACGATAGATTCAGAAGTCGTTTAATGTTTCCGATTTTTAGTGCATCTGGTTCTCCCGTTGGATTCTCTGGAAGAATACTTGAATTAAAAAAAGATGACAGTAAGCCGGCGCCAGCAAAGTACATTAATTCTCCACAAACGATAGTTTACGACAAATCAAAAGCTTTGTTTGGGATAGATAAAGCGAAAGTTCCAATCAGACAAAAGAATGAGTGCATACTTGTAGAGGGACAATTCGATCTAGTAATGTCCCATCAGGCCGGAGTAGAAAATGCAGTTGCGGTATCTGGAACAGCTTTAACCGAAGAGCACCTTTCTATCATAAATAGATTAGCAGAAAAGATGATAATGGCCTTTGATGGCGATTCGGCAGGACTAAAAGCTTCTGCAAGAGCAATAAACCTAGCCTTGTCTATGGGGATAGAGGTTAGACTCGCCAACCTACCAGACCAGTTAGACCCAGCGGATGTTGTGCGAAAAAACCCAGAAGACTGGAAAAATACCGTTGGTAATTCAAAACATATTGTCGACTTCTTCCTAGACTCCTTACAAAACTCTGATATTTCAGAAAGCAAGCTATCGAAAGAAATTGAAACTCAAGTATTGCCATATGTTTCAAACATAAAAAGTAAAATCGAGCAGGCCAAGTTTGTCAATAAAATTTCAGAAATTTTAAAGATATCAGAAAATGCTATCTGGGATGAATTAAAAAAAATAAACACACAACTGGGCAAGGAAAATATAGAAAAAACGCCAGAACTCAAACAAAAGATACTGCAGGAATTTTCTAAAGAAGATAGTCTTAAAAAAAGAATTTGGTCATTTATCGTTTGGCAAGAAAGGGAACCAAAACCAATAGAAGATATCGCCCTTAAGAAAACCACATTTGTAAGTCTAATAGGAGAAGATGAATACAAAAAAATCGATACCACATTTTCTTTAAGCAAAGATGCACTTATTTTGGAAATTGAAATACCGTTCCAGGGTTCAAATGATCTTTCCTCGGCGTTAAATGATCTAATTTTATCGCTGAAAGAGGAAATTTTAAGAAAACAAAGAGACGCTGAGTGGCAAAAAATAAAAAAGGCAGAAAAAAATAATGAAATTGATAAGACAGCAATTTACCTTAAGGAGTTCCAAAGACTAAGCAAGGAGCTGGAGGACATAAGAAAGGCCACGTAGTTATTTTAGTTATTAAAGTATTTATTATAAAATTTAACTAATATTTTATTAAAGCAAATCCTCAAAAATATAATTTAATAAACTAAAATATCACCACTAAGAAATATGATTAAAAAAAATATTAAATCCAAAGAAGTGAAGAAAAAAACTGTTCCAAAAAACAACGCGCACACTCCCAAAAAAGAAATAAAGAAGAAAACCTCCCCAAACACAAATAAGGATTTTAAATTTGTAAAAAAAGAAAAAGTTCCTAAAAAAGAAGAAAGCTGGGAAAAGAAGGCTGAAAAGCTAATTGAAATTGGCAAAAAAAGACACTTCGTAACATACAACGAAATAATCAAAGAGTTTCCGGAAATCGAAGACAATGTTTTGTTTCTTGAGGACCTATACGAAAAACTTTCTCAATTTGGAATTGATATTTTAGACAGTGGTGGTTTACTTGAGGCTGGTGAGGAAAACCTTTACGAAAGAAAAAGAGGAGGACATGGTGATCCTGCTCTCGATTCTGTTCAAATGTATTTAAGAGAAATTGGTCAGTACAAACTAATCTCAGCTAGCGACGAAAAAGATCTAGCAAGAAAAATCGAAACAGGGGATAAGGAAGCAACTAGCGCCCTTGTTCGAGCAAACCTAAGACTTGTTGTCTCCATTGCTAAGAAATTTATCGGAAGAAGTTCCGACCTCACCTTACTTGATCTTATTCAAGAAGGAAATTTGGGCTTATTTAAAGCTGTTGAAAAATTTGACTGGACCAAGGGTTATAAATTCTCTACATATGCGACCTGGTGGATTAGGCAAGCAATAACAAGAGCACTAGCAGACCAATCGAGGACAATCAGAATACCTGTTCACATGGTTGAAACCATCGCAAAATATAAACAGGTTGTTAGAAGACTTTCTCAGGATCTAGGAAGAGAACCTCTCTCGTCAGAAATAGCAACTGAAATGGGTATAGAAATAGAAAAAGTTCACATAATAGAAAAAATAGACCAAGGAACAGTGTCGCTTGAAACACCTGTTGGAAACGATGACGACAATTCCTCACTGGGAGATTTCCTTCCTGACGACAAAATTATTTCACCTGATAATCAAACAGCAAGAAGAATACTCTCTGATCAGATCAAAGAAATACTTGATGACCTAACTCCGAAAGAGAGAAAGATTTTGGAAATGCGACACGGCTTGGTTGATGGTGTGATGAGAACGCTAGAGGAAGTCGGAAAAGAATTCGGAGTAACCAGAGAAAGAATCAGACAAATTGAGGCTAAGGCGCATGAAAAAATAAGAGAACACGACAAGGCCAAAAAACTCCTGGGATACTAATAATCCAAAATGCCTGCAACTATTCTGCGGGCGTTTTAGTTATATAGTTTATTATGATAAGATGTTTTTATTATTTTTATTTTTAAATTTCATAATTAAAGTTTAACAAAAATGGTAACAATTTTTTTAGAAATAGTCGACGTATTAACAACAGCTTTTATCTTATATACAGCCCTTGTAATTCTAAGAAAAACAAGGTCTATATATATTTTACGAGGCTTTTTTGCGCTAGTTGTTTTTTATATTCTTGCTGTATTTTTAAACCTTAAACTCACAACATCGCTTTTTCAGTCTTTTGTTTCTTTCTTTATTATTATTCTTGTTGTTATTTTTCAAAAAGAAATTAGACGTTTTTTTGAGAATTTTTCCTTATCTTTTATTTACTCCGAAACAAAAGAAAATATATCGATTAACTCAAATTCCATAGATGTTATTGTAAATGTAGTCTCTCAACTAGCAAAGAAAAAAACCGGCGCGCTTATTGTCCTTCCCGGAACACAAAATCTCGAAAGAGTACTTGATGGAGGAATACCGCTTAATGGAAAAATTTCTGAAGCATTATTGATAAGTATTTTTAATCCAAAAACCCCAGGTCACGATGGTGCCGTTTTAATAGAAGGAGATGTTGTAAGTAGGTTTGGTGCACACTTACCGCTTGCAGATAATTATAAAAAATATCCAAATATCGGAACAAGACACCGAGCTGGTCTAGGTTTATCTGAGAGAACTGACGCGTTGACCATCGTGGTGTCAGAAGAGAGAGGTACTATAACAATTGCCAGAAACAATGAATTGAGTATCGTATCAGGAAAAGAAAAACTCAAAGAAGAAATTTGTAATTTTATGGGTATTTGTCAAATCTCAAATACCGAAACAGAAAACAAAGTAGTTTCTTTTGTTAAGTATAATCTTAGAGATAAAATAGCAGTCCTTATTTTTTCAGCTTTCCTTTGGTATTTTATAGTTTATATAAAATAAAGAAACGCTCCCTTTCAAAAAAGCTGTATTTTTGATACGATAATTTGATAATGAATACAAAATCAAAAAAAATATCAATGACGGGGGACCGTCCAACAGGAAAGCTTCATTTGGGCCACTATATAGGATCACTTCAAAATAGACTTAAACTTCAAGACGAATATGCTCAATTTGTAATGATTGCAGACGTCCAGGCACTCACAGACAACGCCGACAATCCAGACAAAGTCAGAAATAATGTCATAGAGGTGGCTTTGGATAATTTGGCTATTGGACTGGATCCAGCAAAAACAACTTTTTTTATACAATCACTTATTCCTGAAATTGCCGAACTAACAATTTTTTTCATGAACCTTGTAACCGTCTCAAGGCTCGAAAGAAATCCGACAGTAAAAGGGGAGATGAAACAAAAAGGATATGCCACAAATGTGCCTGCTGGTTTTTTATGCTATCCAATTAGTCAGGCCGCAGATATGCTCTCTTTTAAATCAGATGTTGTCCCTGTCGGAGAAGACCAACTTCCTGTAATTGAACAAGCAAACGAAATATCACATAAATTCAATACCTTATACGGAGAAACTTTCAAAAAAATTGAACCAATTATTTCAACAACACCAAGACTTGTCGGAATAGATGGAGGGGCGAAGATGAGCAAATCATTAAACAATGCGATTTTTCTCGCAGACGACAGAGAAACAATAAAGAAAAAAGTGATGCAAATGTATACCGACCCTAAACATATTCATGTGAGCGACCCTGGAAATGTTGAGGGTAATGTGGTGTTCGACTACCTCACAATTTTTGATCCTAACCAAAACGAAATTAATGACCTAAAAGATAATTACAAAAAAGGAGGACTCGGGGACACTTTAATTAAAAATAGACTGGCAGATGTTCTTGAAAATATAATTTCTCCAATCAGAGAAAGAAGGGAATATCTTTCAAAGAATCCCGATTATATTATGGAAATTCTAAAAAGCGGAAGTAATAATGCAAGAAAAATAACAAGCGCGACAATGGAAGAAGTTAAAAAAGCAATGAAAATTAATTACTAAAAAATGGAAAGAATTCAAATAAAAAAATTAAGTGAGCATGTTGGTAAAGAGGTAACTATTTCCGGCTCGGTTAGTGTGCGTCGAGATATGGGAAAATTGATTTTTATAGACCTAAGAGATATCACAGGAAAGGTGCAGATGGTTGCTTTACCAAATCACAAAGAGGCTGTGGCTACTGCTAGCGAATTAAGATCTGAATGGGTGGTTGAGGTCACAGGCATGGTCAATAAGCGTCCGGAAAAAATGGTAAAGAAAGATACCCTTAATGGTGATATAGAAATTGAGGTACTAAGTATCTCGATACTCGGAAAAGCAAAAGAGCTTCCATTTGATGTTGAGGCAGATACAAATATGGATGTTTATTTAGATAATCTCCCGCTTACATTAAGAAAAGAAAAGAGTACAGCAATCTTTAAAATTCAATCACACATAACAAGGGCTTTTAGAGATTTCTTTTCTAAGCAAGGTTTTTACGAATTTCAGGCCCCTAAATTGATCGGCGACGATGCAGAAGGTGGCGCAAATTCTTTTGATGTTAAATATTTTTCACATATCGCACATCTAGCACAGAGCCCTCAGCTTTATAAGCAAATAATGGTTGGTGTTCTTGAAAGGGTTTTTACCATTGGAAATGTTTACAGAGCAGAAAGACACAGCACAACAAGACATCTCAACGAATACACAAGCATGGATATTGAAATGGGATTCATTAAAGACCATTACGATATTATGAATATTGAAAATAAGTTTCTTCAATATCTTTCTACTGAACTAAAAAATAACTGCGTAGAATATTTTAATTTACTAAACGCAACAATACCAAATGTTCCCGAGAATATTCCTAAAATGACACTGCGTGAAGCACAGCAGTTAATAACAAAAGAAACGGGAAAGGATTGCACCAACGAGCCAGATCTCGAACCAGAACACGAAAGATGGTTATGTTCATATGCGGAAAAGGAATACAATTCTGATTTCATTTTTATTACAAATTTCCCAACAGCAAAAAGGCCATTCTATACATACAGAGATGAGAGAGACCCTACATACACAAAAGGGTTTGATTTATTGTTTAGGGGGGTAGAAATAACAACAGGGGCCCAGCGTATTCATGATTACGATTCTCTAATCTCCTCAATGAACGAAAAAGGATTAGATCCTGAAAAATTTAGCTATTACCTTCAGGCGTTCAAATACGGAATGCCACCACACGGAGGATTTGGGCTTGGGCTAGAAAGATTGACCTCAAAGCTACTTGGAATAGAGAATGTAAAAGAAGCAACTTTGTTTCCTCGTGACCTAAACAGAATAGACAATCTTTTATCTGCTAACAAAACAGAATAAAAAGAGTATAATTAAATAATGGAACAAGAAGTTGGTTTTAAAATAAAAGTAAGTGATTTCGAAGGACCTCTTGATATTTTACTTTCACTCATAGAAAAAAGAAAACTCTGTATAAATGATATCGCATTGTCAGAAATCACTGATGCTTATATTGAATACTTAGAAAAATTTGAAGAATTTCCTCTCACAGAAGGTACTGATTTTATAATAATAGCCTCTACTTTAATACTAATAAAATCAATATCACTTTTACCTGGAGTGAGTCTGACACAAGAAGAAAAAGAAAGCGTTGAAGAACTTGAATCAAGACTAAAGGCATATAAAGATATAAAAGAGAAAAGTATTTTTATAAAAGACAATCTCGGTAAAAAAATAATATTCTTTGGTGGTCTTAAGAAAAAAAATCAACAAATATTTCTACCAACACATGAAATTAATTTAAGTAATTTACTATCGTCTATAAAGGAGGTTATTAACAACGTACCCACAAAAGAAAAACTTCCAGAAATTAAAGTAAAAAAAGTTATTAGCCTAGAAGAGGCTATCGAAAACCTGAGCACAAGAATTCAGTCTGGTTTAAAAATGAATTTTAGTGAATTCGCAAAGAAAAAAGGTTTAAATTCGCAAGATGAGATAAAAAACGATAAAATAAACGTAGTTGTCAATTTTTTAGCAATGCTGGAGCTCGTAAAAAGGGGAATGATTCGAGTAACTCAAAATGAGCATTTTTCAGAAATAAGTCTAGAGCAAGGAGAGGCAAGGGTACCTCGATATGGAGAGAATTAAATATATGAAATAAAATTATTTAAATATTATTATGAAAAAAGATGTATTAATAGAATCAATACTATATTTTAAAGGAGAGCCTGTTACAAAAAAGGAACTAGCAAAGATATTAAACACAGATACGGAAGCCATAAAAAATTCTTTATTGATCCTAAAAGGTAAATTAATAGAAAGGGGTATTGTTCTTATTGAGAACGAAGAAAGTGTATCTTTAGGAACGTCTCCTGACTCCAGTGAAATAATTAAAAAACTTACGCAAGAGGAATTAGACAGGGACTTGGGCAAGGCTGGTATTGAAACACTTACGATTGTCGCATACAAGGGGCCAATAAGTCGCAACAACGTTGATAATATAAGGGGAGTAAACTCCAGTTTTATACTAAGAAATTTACTCATAAGGGGTCTTGTCGAAAAAATTATCGACCCAAACGACCAAAGGGCTTTTCTATACAAACCAACCATTAACCTACTTCAATATTTGGGAATAAAAAGAATTGAAGATTTGCCAGAATATGTTACAGTAATAAACAAACTTAATGCGACACTGTCACCAGAAGACGAATCGCAACTAGGTGAGGAAACTCCAACAGGGGGAGAAAAAAATGAGCTACTTTAAAGATCCAAAAAAATTAATAGGTTTTTTATGTGTCCTTGGTTTTTTGACCACTTCTTCGGCATTACCAATGTTGTATTTTTTTAAGAATAAATCTAATCAAACTATTGCGGTATCTATACCAGAAAAAGAATCGACTTTCGATAAAATTAAAATAAAAGCAAGCGCAGTGGCTATATACGACACAACCAGCGGAAAGTTTATTTATACGAAAAATGGGTCTTCTCAACTTCCTTTGGCATCCATTACAAAAGTAATGAGTGGTATTTCAGCCCTTAGAATTGCAGAAGGTCTAGATAACAATAAAAGTGTAAAATTTGCTGGAAAGTGGTGGGATCTTATTGATCTTATGAAATTTGCGTTAGTCTCTTCTTCAAATAGTGGTATTGCCAACATCGCTGAGGCCATGTCGAAGATAGAGGATGCAAAAAATGATTCCCAAAATAATGTTAATTTTGTTGGGGAAATGAATAATATTGCAAAGGAATTGGGGCTACAAACCATGTTCTTTTTAAATGAAACTGGACTTGATCAAAACGAACACTTAGCTGGAGCTTATGGCTCAGCAGAAGATACTTCAAAAATGTTTGCATATGCAATAAAAAAATATCCTAATGTTTTTGAAGCCACAAAATACCCAGAAATTAAAATAACATCGGAGGATGGAGAGGTAAAGGCATCCAAAAATACAAATATTGATGTTTCAAAAATGACGACAATAATGGCTTCTAAAACAGGAACGACTGACCTTGCGGGTGGAAACTTAGTTATTGCCTTTGACGCTGGAATATCTCACCCAATTATAATATCTGTACTAGGGTCAACCCCAGAAGATAGATTTACAGATGTCGAAACACTTGCAAAAGCAACAGTAGAATCATTATCGAATTAATTATGTTAAAATAAAAAGATGATAAATAGTGTTGTAAAAGTTTTTATTTCATTCTCTCTCACTTTTATCGTGGGAATTTTTATTGCCCCTTTTCTTTCCAACTATCTTTACGCAAATAAAATGTGGAAAAAGAAAGCAAGGAACGAGGCGCTTGGCGGGGGAGAAACTCCGATTTTTAACCAACTTCACAAAGAGAAAGAGGTTGGAACACCAAGAATGGGTGGAATTATAATTTGGGCAAGTACACTTATTACAATTTTAATATTATCGCTCTTGTCTGATATTTTTCCGTCTTTTGCAACTCAAAAATTAAATTTTCTAAGTAAAAACCAAACATGGCTCCCTTTATTTGCCCTTGTTTCCTCTTCGCTTATTGGATTAGTAGATGACCTACTTCAAGTTAAAGGGGGAGGTGGTTATGTGGCAGGGGGCCTTGCACTATCAAAAAGAATTTTATTTGTCATTGGAATTGGAGCAATTGGTGCATATTGGTTTTATTTTAAATTAGGTATGTCAACGGTAGCAATACCATTCGCAGGTCCAATCGAACTTGGTTTTTTATTTATTCCATTTTTTATATTAGTAACTCTAGCGCTTTTTTCAGGCGGGGTTATCGACGGAATTGATGGACTTGCTGGAGGAATTATGTCTATTATATTTTCTGCCTATGGGGTAATTGCTTTTTTCCAAAACCAAATAGACTTAGCAACTTTTTGCGCTGCTATTATTGGTGGTATTTTGGCTTTTTTGTGGTTTAATATTCCACCAGCAAGATTTTATATGTCAGAAACAGGCATGCTTGGCCTTACAGTAACACTTTCAATTGTTGCCTTTCTTACAAACTCTGTTGCTGTTTTACCAATAATAGCCTTTCCATTAATTGCGACAACCGCCTCGGTTATAATTCAATTTTTATCCAAAAAAATACGTGGCAAAAAAGTCTTTCTTGTGGCCCCGCTTCACCATCATTTTGAAGCCCTTGGTTGGCCATCTTATAAAGTTACAATGCGCTACTGGATTATTGGTATTGTGTTTGCTGTAATTGGAATGATTATTTCTGTTGTTGGAATAACAAATCAAATATAATCTTTTACTAAATATAATAAATGAAACAACTTGGGGTTGATAAAATTTTTTTAACCTTACTTATAATACTTTCTGTATTGGGAATTTTTATTTTTACCTCTGCTTCAATGGGCCTACTTACAGAAAACGTAAATCAATTTAAAATGACCATTATAAAGCAGGTCATGCAAGGCTTAGTTTTAGGTTGGATATTTTTATACACTTCGTCACGGATTGATTACAAGAACTGGAACTCTGCTTCTAAATACATATATATTGGTTCATTAATACTGGCTCTTTGTGTATTTATTCCTGGTGTGGGACTAGAAGCTGGCGGAGCCAAAAGATGGATTATCCTTGGACCCGTAAACTTCCAGCCATCGGAAATTATCAAACTGGGTTTTGTTCTTTTTTATGCTTCTTTTTTAGCCTACACCAAAGACAGAATAAAAACTTTTAAATACGGACTACTTCCTTCAATTTTAATTTTACTTTTACCTGTTATTATTATTCTCCAACAACACGACACAGGAACACTGCTCAGTATTATTGCTGCGGGCCTAGCTATGTTTATTGTAGCGGGTGGAAGATGGAGACATTTTATTGCCTTAATTGGCTTAGTTGTATTAATGGTGGTCGTTGTTATTTATATAAAACCATACGCAATGGAAAGAATAAAAACCTTTCTAGATCCATCACGTGATCCACAGGGGGCTGGTTATCAACTAAGGCAGTCGCTAATTGCGATAGGCTCCGGTAAGCTAACAGGAAGAGGTTTTGGACAAAGTATTCAGAAATTTACTTTCTTACCAGAAGCAACAAGTGATGCTATTTTTGCTGTTGCCGGAGAAGAATTTGGTTTTATAGGTAGTTCTGCGATTGTAATATTATTTTTATTTTTTGGGCTACGTGGACTAAGAATTGCAAACCAAACACATGAAAATTATGGGAGGTTAACCACAGTTGGCTTAATGACGCTTGTTATTTGGCAGTCTTTTATAAACATGGGTGCAATGCTTGGTATAGTTCCACTAACAGGAGTTCCTCTTATATTCTTAAGTCACGGAGGAACGGCTTTGTTTATAACGCTTTTTGAGATGGGTATTATCTTAAACATATCAAAGCACATAAAACATCAAAACACCGAGACTCAAAGAATTAGTGCTTAAATAATGACTTTATCATAAAAATTATCTATAATATTCCTTATGAAAATCTTATTTAGTGGAGGGGGGACTGGGGGTCATTTTTACCCAATCATTGCGGTTGCAGAATCCATAAACAAAATAACAGAACAGGAAAAACTTGTTGGAGTTGAGTTATATTTCATGTCTGACTCTCCTTATGACGAAAGACTTCTTTTTGAAAACAAAATTACTTTTAAAAAAGCATTGGCAGGAAAACTAAGAAAATATTTTTCATTTAGAAATTATTTTATTGATCCATTCAAAACTTTTTGGGGGATAATTACAGCGACCTGGAAACTTTTTTGGATATATCCCGATGTTGTTTTTGGAAAAGGAGGGTATGCTAGTTTTCCGGGCCTTTGCGCTGCAAGAATACTAAGAATTCCAATTTTCTTACATGAATCAGATTCAATACCTGGAAGAGTTAATTTAATTGTCAGCAAATGGGGAGTTGTAAAAAGAATTGCGGTTTCATATCCAGAAGCCTTAAACTATTTTCCAGAAAATAAAACAGCTGTAACCGGAAATCCTATCAGGAAAGAATTACTGACCCCCATAACAAAAGGATCGCATGAATATTTTGGATTGGATAAAAAATTGCCTATAATTTTCATAACAGGTGGTTCTCAGGGAGCAATGAACATAAATAATGTCATTGTGGACTCACTAGAAGAATTAACTAAAAATTATCAAATAATCCACCACACCGGCAAAGATAATTTTAATGACATCTCTGGCAGAGCATCGTTCGTTCTTGAAAAAAATGAATTTAAAAATAGATACAAACCAATCGCACACCTAAACGAATCAGCCCTTAAAATGGCCGCCGGGTGTTCTTCTGTGGTAATATCTAGGGCCGGATCCACAATATTTGAAATTGCATGCTGGGGTCTTCCTAGTATAATAATACCAATACCAGAAGAAATTAGTCGCGACCAAAGAAAAAATGCATTTGCTTATGCTAGGGTCAGCGGAGCCACCGTTCTAGAAGAAAGGAATCTAAACTCAACAATACTAATTTCGGAATTAAATAGAATTATAAATAACCCAAACATACAAGAAGAAATGAAAAAGGGAGCTTTAAAATTTTCTTCGAAAGATGCCGCTGATAAAATAGCCACAGAAATTATTAAAATAAGCCTAGAACACGAAAATTAAAATGGAAAAAGTTATCACAAGATTTCCACCATCGCCAACAGGTAATCTTCATGTAGGAGGACTTAGAACTGCACTATTTAATTATCTTTTTGCCAAAAACAATGGAGGAGAAATGCTTTTTAGAATTGAGGACACAGACAAAGAAAGATCAAAAAAAGAATATGAACAAAATATTTTGGATTCTTTAGCGTGGGTTGGAATAAAAATTCCTCCCATAATAAGACAATCAGAAAGAACTGAAATTTATAAAAAATACCTAGATAAATTAGTAAAAAACGGAAATGCATATTTGTCTAAAGAAATTCCAAAAGAAGAAGGCGATAGGACAGAAGTTATAAGATTCAAAAATCCAAATAAAAAAATTATTTTTAAGGATTTAATACTTGGAGACATAGAAGTTGACACAACAGACCTTGGGGATTTTGTTATTGCCAAAGATATGGATACACCCCTATATCACTTAGCGGTTGTTGTTGACGATTTTGAAATGTCAGTAAACCATGTAATCAGAGGGCAGGAGCATATTGCGAACACACCCAGACAAATACTCATTCAGGAAGCAATAGGGGCTCCTAGACCCAAATATGCACATATTCCACTCATCCTGGCCCCAGACAAGACCAAATTATCAAAAAGACATGGTGCTGTTTCTGTAACTCAATACAGAGACGATGGATACCTTCCAGAAACACTCATAAACTTCCTAGCACTTATTGGCTGGAATCCTGGCGATGACAGAGAATTTTTTACACTAGACGAATTAATAAAAGAATTTTCTCTTGATAAGGTTCAAAAATCAAGTGGGGTTTTCGATGTTAAAAAACTAAATTGGATGAACAGGGAATATATTAAAAAAATTCCTAAAGAAAAAATATCGGAAATATTTTTGGAACATATTCCCACAGAAAAAAAATCCCATTCAAATTTTATAAAAATATATCCAAAATTATTAGGATTAATTTCAGACAGGGTAGAGAAGCTATCAGATGTAACTGGTATATTTAGCTCAGGGGAGTTTGATTATTTTTTTGAAGATCCAAAATACGAAAACGGTTTACTAAAAAATACGATTCACTTATCCAAGGTAATCAAACTACTAAAAAACATTGATTCTTCAGAATTTTTCTATGAAAAAATAAAAAGCTCACTTTGGGACTTTGCCACAGAGGCGGGGAGAGGGGAAGTACTGTGGCCAATGAGAGTAGCGCTTTCAGGAAAAGAAAAATCACCAGATCCATTCACTTTGGCTGAAATTCTTGGAAAAGATGAGACTTTAAAACGTCTGTCTTATGCCAATAAATTATAAAAAAATAAATAAATTTTTCATTATTTTTTTTATTACATTATGTTTTTTTAATGTAAGTATTTTTAGAGCAAAAAGCGCAACCATCGACGAGCTTAAAAATCAAATAAAAAATATTAACGAGGAGCGAGATAAGATACAAAAAGAAATTGAAGCCCTCGACAAATCGATCCTTCAAACTCAAGGTCAAGCTAAGTCTCTTAAAAACGAGCTTTCTATACTCGTTAATACGATGGCGCAACTAGACAATCAAGTAAAAATTACTGAAAACAAGATAAAATCTGCTGAATTGAGCATTCAAAGCTTAATAATTGACATAAATCAAAAAGAGAATGATATTTCAGCTGATAAAAAATCAGTCTCTGAGATGCTAAGAATTATAAACGAAAGCGGGAACAAAAATTCAATTGAGACAATCCTATCTAGTACAAAATTTTCTGAAGCATGGAGTGAAATAGATTCGCTCGAACAACTTCAAGAAAATGTCAATGTAAGAATAAGAGGATTAGAAAATAAAAAAACAACACTTCAAATTAACAAGAAAGAAATTGATATTCAGAAAAAAAACCTAGACGAACTACACTCGCAACTTTTAGACCAAAAAAATATTGCCAGTCAAAATAAAAAGTACAAAAACAATCTTCTTGTCCAGACAAAAAACCAGGAAGCTAACTATAAAAAAATACTTGCCGACAGAAAGAAAAAGATGGAAAGCATGGACAGAGAAATGTTTGATTATGAAGCCGAGCTTAAGGTTGCGATTGACCCGAACAGCTTTCCAAGAGCCGGTAGTAGAGTACTTTCTTGGCCTGTTGATGTGCCATTTATAACCCAAAAATTTGGAAAAACAGCAGACTCAAGAAGACTTTATGCATCAGGCACGCATAATGGTGTTGATTTTAGAGCCAGACAAGGAACACCCCTAAGAGCGACCGCAGATGGGTTTGTTATGGGCACTGGAGATACAGACATATCATGCAAAGATGCCTCATATGGCAGATGGGTCTTAATTAAGCACAAAAACGGACTAGCAACACTATATGGTCACTTGGAATTAATAAAGGCTAAGGCCGGTCAAGAAATTCACACTGGCGATATAATAGGCTACAGCGGAAATACAGGGTACTCAGAAGCCCCACATCTTCATTTTACAGTGTTTGTGGGAAATGCAGTCAGAATAGCAGGACCAACTGAATATAAGAGTAAAACATGTGGTACATATTTAAGACTTCCACTGGCACCATTAAATGCGTATCTTGACCCACAAGTATATTTACCAGCAACTGGAAGTAATTTAAAGATTGATTAATTTTTTAAATTAAATTTACGTGAAACAATTGCCAAAAAATAATCCCCAAAAAGGTTTTATAAAAAATATTTTACTATTTATTGTTGTTTTAATATTTATAGGTTACTTTGGCAAAGATATTAAAAAAATCCTCGATTCAGATATTGTTAAAAACAATTTTTTAAACTCAAAAGCATATTTTGGAAATATTTACGATAGCTATGTGCCAAACATCACAAGCTCAATTTTCGAGCTCCTAAAATCGTTTATAAGAAGAGTTAATATTTAAAGATGAACTATGGGTCATCTTTATATATTGGCAAAACTCTAAATATTTGCAAAATTCAAAAATTACAAAAAATTTTTAATAAAAAGTAAAAATAAAAAAATATCAAAAAAAAGGACACCTTAACAATGGGGTAGTTTTTTTATTATTATTGAGATGTATTTGTGATTAAAAATTTTTATGAATGTTATAAACTAAAATAAATTATTCTTTTTCTTGAACATCATAAAAATTAAGAATTAGGTAGGGTGGTGCCGTAATCATAATATAGCCATATTTTTAGTGTATCTGTGTCGCAAAAGATATATTGTGCGACACGATATGTATTTTAAACCTTACACTCCCCACCAATTTAAAACCCACTTTATTTTTAGTGGGTTTTAAATTATTTTATATTTGCGAAATTATTTTTTCTATCTCGTCTTCAAGATGTTTCAAATCTTTATCGTTCGAAATTTTAAAATCAGCAAGTTTACTACAAGCAATTAATCTTTGTCCTTTTTCACCTGCATCCAACTCTCTGCTTTCTTTTTCAATAAATTCCTCTAAACTTTCTCCGTCGCCCATTCTTCCCCTCTTCTGAGACCTCTCATATCTTATGGCAACTGGCGCATCAACAAATATCATTCTAAAATCCTTAAAATTATTTTTTAATTCTATAATTTCCGCCGGATTTCTTATACTTGTTACGATAACCTCACTGATACCGTCGCTTATAATTCTATTGATAGCCCTTATAGCCAACTCATTTGCGTCAAAATTCTCCCTTATTTGATTTCCCTTCATAATCAAGTTCTCTCTTGAGTGTTCTAGTCCCAATTTTGTTAATTCAAACCTAATTTCGTTTGAAAGAGAATAATTCTTATATCCATATTTTTTATTCAAATATTCAGCCACAGCATCCTTTCCAGATGCATTTGTTCCAGTTACACCAATTACTTTCATATTGTGTTATTAACTATTAAAACCAATTATTTAAGTATAGCAATTATATTTTTTAAGAAAAGAAAAAGGCGTGCTTGCGGAAAGCCACAGCACGCCCAATGATCAAACAAGAGAGAGGAGAAAAAAATTAGAATCAATCTTCTCAACACCCCCAGAGACCCTTGCGGAGGCAAAAACATTACTGTTTCCGCTGGTTGTAAAAGAAGAACACTCAATATTCTTCGCCAAAACACCTGCCTCGATTACTTGATCTTTTATAACCAAAGGGAGGTCTAACAACCACTTCTGGAGAGAAATCGGCCAAAAGTATTTTTTTAGATCATCCTCAGCATACCCGTTGTTTTTGAAAGCAGTAAAAACATCACCGCCAACCTCAAATTCATTTTTGGCAATTGAGGGGCCAACTGAAACAACAAGGTGCTTTGCTTCTGTGCCAAAATTCCTTTGCATCATCTTGACACATTCGGAAGAAATCCGAGCAACTGTTCCTCTCCAGCCGGAATGAACTAGTCCAATTACTCCATTAATTGGGTCAAAGAAGGCAACAGGAGGACAGTCGGCTCCAGATAAGAACAACGTTGCGTCCGACACACTTGTTACCATTCCATCAAAACCAAGAGAAGCCTCGATTTTTTCTTGTTGGGATAATTTAAAGAAATTATGATCCACAACAAGGATTTTATTACCATGAGCCAGTTTTGTTTTAATAACCTGGTGAGAATCAGCCCCTGGTGCAATCTTTTTCAAAAGCGAAATAAGAAAACGCGCCGCCACTCTTTTTTTACACAATGGATAGCTGAGCCTTTCTTGCTCTCGAAAAGTAGACAATACAGGTCGATTAGGGTCCAAGCCCAAATACTTCTTGAATATTCGAGTTGACCCCCCGTACTTAACAAACGAAAACCGTTCAAATATTCCTGGCCTCCAAATACCGTATTTATCGATGTTTTCCAAGCATCCTTTCCCCTTTCAAGGTACGATTTTTACCAAAAACATACTAGCAAATAAAGATAATTTTGTCTTTAATTTACCACAAAGACAAAAATAACATTATTTTAATTCTTCTTGTATTCCTCAATATCCTTATGATTTCCAGACAAAAGAACTTTCGGAACTTTATAATTTTTGCCTTTCCAATTTAAGACTTCTGGACGAGTATACATCTCCCCGCTTGAGATTCTTTCTTCTTCCAAAGATTCAAATTTACCCAACACGCCTTTTATTTGCCTTGCGACTGAATCAATTATTATCATTGCAGGAAGTTCTCCCCCCGTCACAACGAATGGGCCAACTGAAATCTCTTCTGCCTTTAAAATTTTCTTAACGCGAGAATCAATACCTTCATACCTTCCACATATTAAAATAATATCTTTTATTCCGCCCCTCCCCTTCGCAATATTTTTCGCAACTTCATTTGTGAGCTGCTTACCACGAGGTGACATAATAAATACGTTACTTTTTTTAACTTGATTACGAATTTCATCCACAACTTTTAATATTGGTTCGGCATACATTACCATCCCCGGCCCCCCGCCATAAGGCCTGTCATCAGCTTTATGGTGCTTATCATCAGAATAATCTCGGGGATTGTATATTTTAAAATTAATTAAACCATTTTCTTTTGCACGCTTTAAAATCGACTCATTTAAATAAGTCTGAAACATTTCTGGAAATAATGTGATTACATGAAAGTTCATTAATATGAATATAACAAACCATTGACATTATTTCAAGTCAATGGTTTGTTGTATAGTCTAAATTCGTAATTATTTTAATGGCTCCCTCCCCCTCCTCCACCGCCCCCACCCCCAGACGATCCACCTCCTCCTGAACCGCTATGACCGCCGGGAGCTGACGTAAGAGTACTGCTGGCATATGAACTGAATGAACTCATACTATTAGTAAAAAGTACCGAATTAAAACTGCCACCACTTGTGTCATGATACCAATTAGGTGGAGTTGTATAGATATCCTCAAATTCTTTAGCCCAAGCTTTTTCTACGCCGAGCACCATTGCGTAAGGTAATAATTTCTCAAAAATTTCTGGTCTTTTATCTGGAGCGTTGTGGAAATTAATTCTATCCTTCTCTGCGATTTGCAGATAGTCTTTTAATCCTAAAATATACTCGTAGACCAAGACTCCCTTCTCTGTCTTTTTTGACATAAGAAAAGAAAAAGAAAAGATTATTATAAAAGAAATTATTGATACAAGTATAAAACCTGAACCAATAAGAATAGATGAATATATTGATACAAAAAACAATATTATCGCAATAATTGCATATTTCGCCCTTGCGTCTTGCGGATTACTAACATAATAACCATCGGAAACGACCTTATCAATAACCTCCTCCATTATTACTTCAGATTTTTTGTAAAATTTTTCTGTTAAATCAGATAACTTGACCTCTGTCTTAATACCAAATAAAGAATCAAGCAACTTTTCTTGAATTTTGCTAATTTTAACACCAGAAGGTCTATTTAATAATTCAAAAACATAATCCGTGCTTTTAAAAATAATACCTTGGGTTTCTATCTTATTTATCTTAATCAAACCTTTTATTGCCAAGTTTATTATCTCAGCAGAAATATCCTCACTCCTTACTCTCTGATGAACAATAACGGACATCTCCATCGGTATAAGTCCGTCTGGCACATCATACTGAGGAACAATCACACCACTCCCCTTTGGATCACGCCCCTTTGTGTACCAAAGATAAAACATTATAAGAAATACAAAAACAGGAAGAGTAAAA
The DNA here is from genome assembly GCA_964531375.1 of uncultured Candidatus Saccharibacteria bacterium. GTDB lineage: Bacteria > Patescibacteriota > Minisyncoccia > Phycocordibacterales > UBA12445 > UBA12445. Next base: position 231,445 of record CAZHDO010000001.1, on the reverse strand, counting down.
ATCAAATTATCCTTTATTGCCTTAGTGGTTCTCTCCATTGCAGTTGGTTCATAAACAATTCCCTTTGGAAAACCAACTGCAACAGTTATTCCTTCCTGTGGGCCCAAATTTCTAGTCGCAGAAAAAATCACCGCTTCTACAAGTCCGTTATTTTCAACAAAATTGCTTGTGCAATTTTCTACGCTACCTGAATAGCCTTCGTAACAAGATACCTTAATTTTATCTTTTGGAAGTGGCTTTGGTAAGATAATTTTAGCAGTAGCAATGTCGATTGGAACGTTCCATTCATTACCTGTAGAATTCCAATAAATCTCATCAAAATCTTCAAAATAACCAACTGCTCCACCAACTTTATATTCAAAAGAGTAATCTTTGACACCTGAAACATGGATATCTGGGTCTGGATTGGTGTCTATTCTCAAATAATCCCCATAATCATATGATTCAAAATTATCTGTGTTAACTTTTACATCAGAAAAATCAAAATTAAAAGTACCATACGATGCCTGGTAAGTATAAGGAATATCCCTATAAAGACCGTGTCTCTCAATCCCATTCTGGAGGTTATCATAATCATATTTAATATTTTCGATAACATTGATAGTTGAGTCATTATTTACCCCAACAGTAACATCAAAATTATTTATACGCTCTTCTGCGTTAGAAAAAAATGGTAATAAAAAGAATATTAGAAATAGAATAATGCTTTTTTTATTGATCATAAAATTATTTCCTAATGCCATGTTTTAAATTTTAGTTTTTACTTATATATTGTCTACATTTTATTCCAGCCGCATCTAGCATTTTTCTAGAAGCAATTACAGACGGTGTGTCATGATATTTATCGCTTTCATAAACAACCTCTATAATCCCATTCTGAATTATCGTTTTTGTACACTCATTACAAGGAAAAAGTGTTGCGTAAATTTTACAACCTTTTGTAGAACTATTTGAATTATAAATTGCATTTTCCTCCGCATGGCAAATATATGAATATTTTACATTCAAAAAATCCCCTTCTCTTTCCCATGGAAAATCTTCGTTTTTAAGGCCCCTAGGAAGACCGTTATAGCCTACCCCAACGACAACATTATCTTGAGTCACAACAACCGATCCAGCTTGGGTTTGCGGGTCTTTTGACCTTTCTGCGATAATCTTTGCGATTCTCATCATACATTCATCCCACGATATAGCGTTTTCTCTTGGTTTTACCATTATTGTTCCTTATCTTTATAATATATTTTATATTCTACCAAAAAGACATGAAGCGTGCATTAAATAATGTCCTTAAGAAAACTTTTACGGTGGATTTCACAAATTCCATATTTTTTAATAGCCTCATAGTGAGCCTTTGTTCCATAACCTTTGTGTTTTTCAAAACCATATTGTGGGTATTTTTTCGAATATTCAATCATCAATAAATCACGATAAACTTTTGCAACCACAGATGCGGTTGAAATAACTTGCTCCTTCTCATCACCTTTTATAATCGTCTCTTGCTGTTTATATTCCGAAGGAGCATAAAGACTTCCATCCAATAAAATAAACGAACCAGCTGGATCGCATTCTAATTCTTTCAAAATATTTTCAATAGCCAATTTAATTACTTTTGATAAACCAAATTTATCAATATCAAAGTTACTTGCAGAAGAAATAGAAAAATTTATTCTACCAATATTTTTTTCTTCATGTATTTTTCCATACCATTCATTTCTACTTTTTTCTGTAAGTTTTTTTGAGTCCTTAATTCCATTAAAAATCTCCAAATTTCTTGAAGAAAAAGACATTGCACATAAAGTAATTGGCCCGGCGAGCGGACCTCTTCCAACTTCGTCTATACCAATAAATCGCTCAATTTTATTTATCATTCTAAAACGACTTTTTCTAAAATAGTATTATTTTTTAACCATTTTTTTGATAGTTTACCAAAAGCATCGGTAATCTCTGTAACCAAAACCTGCCTATCACCATTCTTAGTTATTTCTTTTTCTATTTCTTGGTGTCTTAATAAATAATCTTTCAATTTTCTTGGAATAATCTCTTCTTGTGAAATAATTTTTATTTTATTTCCTATTATTTTTTTTATTTGTTTTTTTAATACTGGGTAGTGTGTACACCCAAGAACAAGAGTGTCTATTTTTTTATTTAAAAAGAAACTAAGATAATTTTTTAAAATTGGTTCAATAAAATTAATTTCATCATTTTCAATTAATGTCACCAAGGAAGGCGCTGATTTTTCAAAAACTTTTATTTTTTTATTTAATTTATTTAACTCCGTTTTATAAACGCCAGATCTCACTGTAGCTGAAGTCGCCAAGACGCCAACAACAGAAGGACTTAAGACCACAATATCTTCAACAGTCGGAATAATTACGCCAAGCACTCGCCTATCGGGGTACCTAATTGGAAGTAATTCTTGCTGAATTCTTCGAAGTGCGCGTGCCGATGCTGTATTACAAGCCAAAATTATTAACTTACAATTTCTTTTTTCAAATAAATATTCGACAGCCTGCTTTGTGTACTCAAAAATAGTTTCGTCAGAACGACTTCCATAAGGCAATCTTTTAACATCGCCCAAATACACAAAATCGTGTAATGGAAACTTCTTTATAAGCTCCTTAAAAATAATTAATCCTCCCAGACCTGAATCAAAAACTCCAATTTTCATTTGTTTTATTGAATAATAGGTTGCTTCATATCGCTTGTCGCCTGCTCAGCACTTTTCTTAATTTCTAAAAATTTTTGAGTTAACTCATTTTCTTTTATTTTTTCACTCACAGTTAGTATTTTATCTATAACAATTATTTTTAGATTTTTTAGCAAAACAGGATTATCTCCAGTTTTTTTATCACAAATTATAACAAGTTCTTTTAATAAAGCAGGCCTAAGCCTAAAAAAACCATCTGGTCCACCTAGATGCACGAGTAAATCGTCACCATCTCGATCAATTCGATCACGACAAATACTCTGAAAAATTATTCTTAAATTTTTCTTTCCATTTTCAATATCAAATCCTGATACTTCCTCAATTTTATTGTTTTTACCGGTCGCTCGTTCTTTAATTTGCGCAACAGCAGGGCCAGCATCTAAAGATAAAATCGAAAGAGCTGTAATTAAGACTGTTCTAATTTTTTTACGAAAACTCCATTCTTTATTTTCCATTAATTCGATTATACCAGCAAAAAATAATATATCCAGCTATTAAAATTAATTAAATATTACTAAATATTGATTTTTATTTTTTAAAACAAAAAACTTATTTTATCAACCCTTATATAAATATATTCACCTGGTATAATGGCAACGATAATAAATTTTCATGAATAAATTTGTCCACCTACACACACATACGCATTACTCCCTACTTGATGGTCTTTCTAAGCCGAGCGAAATTATAAAGTTTGCAAAGAAAGAAGAAATGCCAGCAATTGCAATCACTGATCACGGAAACATGTATGGTGCCATTGAGTTCTATCAAAAAGCAAAAAAGGAAGGCATAAAACCAATAATTGGGGTTGAAGCATATATTGCAAACAATACACGCTTTGATAAAAGACCAAACTTAGACAATAAAAGATATCACCTTACGTTACTCGCAAAAGACAAAGACGGTTACAATAATATTGTAAAAATGGTAACGCTCTCAAATCTCGAGGGTTATTACTATAAACCAAGAATGGACAAGCAATTACTACGCGACTGTCACAAGGGTGTAATTTGTCTTTCTGGGTGTCTTGGTGGCGAGCTTTCTCAGGCGCTATGGAATAAAGATTATGAAAAAGCAAAACTTCTTGCTCTTGAATATCAGGACATCTTTGGAAAGGAAAATTATTTTATAGAAATAATGCACCACCCAAAGCTCGAAAGATTTTTGGAAATTAGAGATGAACTAGTAAAACTTTCAAAGGAACTAAATATACCGCTGGTGGGAACCCAAGACTCACACTACCTAAGACATGATGATAACAAGGCGCACGACACTCTTGTTGCAATACAGACAAACACCGACATCACAGATGAAGATCGTATGTCTAACATAGTCGAAGACTTTTCTTTTGTAAGTACAGAAGAAGCGAATGAGCTTTTTAAAGAAAACACCTCGGCTCTAGAAAGTACAGTTAAAATAGGAGAAATGGTTGATTTAAATCTTACTTTCGGTAATTGGGTTTTCCCAAAAATTGAAATTACAGAAGGATTGACAGCAGATGAAGAATTAAGAAAATTAACTTTTGAGGGCATTAAAAGAAGAGGTCTTGAACCCACAACCGAGATTACAAATAGAATCGAATATGAATTAAAAATTATTAAAGATAAGGGTTATTCTCCATATTTTCTTGTAGTGGCGGACCTTCTTCGTTTTGCCAGAAGTAAAGATATTCTTACAAACATTAGAGGTTCAGTCGCAGGTTCTATTGTTACTTATTTAAACTTTATTACAAACGTCGATCCGCTTGTATTTGGATTACCATTTGAAAGATTCTTAAACCCAGAAAGACCATCAGCTCCCGACATCGACATGGACTACGCCGACAATAGACGCGACGAGGTTATTGAATATGCCAAACAAAAATATGGCGCAGACAAAGTTGCTCAGATAGGAACTTTTGGAACTATGATGGCACGTGGCTCAGTAAGAGACGTCGCACGCGCACTCGCCTTCCCTTATGAGGTCGGAGATAGGCTTTCAAAATTAATTCCGATGGGCGCGCAAGGTTTTCCCATGACAATCAAGAAAGCGATGGTTGAAGTTCCTGAACTTAAAAAGATTTATGACGAAGAAAAAGATGCAAAAGAAATTTTAGACCTAGCAATGAAAATTGAGGGTACAGTAAGACACTGCAGCGTACACGCTGCTGGGGTCGTCATCGCACCAACACCACTTATCGAATGGACGCCATTACAGCTAGAACCTCGTGGAAATAAAGTCATCACCCAATATGACATGCACGTCGTTGAGGATATGGGACTTCTTAAGTTTGACTTCCTTGGTATAAGAAACCTGGCAATCCTGGGAGATGCGGTCCGATTAGTTAAAGAGCATTTGGGAATTTTTGTCGACATAGACAACATGCCGATGGATGACAAGAAGACTTTTGAAATGCTTGCCAAAGGAGAGACAATGGGCCTATTTCAACTGAACGGCGATGGAATGACTAAATACCTCAAAGAGCTCAGACCAAGCACCATACACGACATAAACGCGATGGTGGCACTCTATCGTCCAGGCCCTATCGAATCCATTCCGATGTATATCGAAAGAAAACATAACCCAAAATTGGTTAAGTTTATGGACAAGAGACTAGAAACCATTCTTGATAAATCTTTCGGTGTTATTACCTACCAGGACGATGTCATGTTAATTGCTATAAAACTTGCTGGATATTCGTGGCTTGAAGCTGACAAGTTAAGAAAAGCTATGGGTAAAAAAATCCCAGAAGAGATGGCCGCCCAAAAAGAAAAACTTCTTACTGGTTTTGTTAAAAACGGATTGAGTGAGGCTAAATCTCAAGAACTATGGACACTCATTGAACCATTTGCTGCTTATGGATTCAACAAAGCCCACGCCGCAAGCTACGGAAGAGTCGCGTACCAAACTGCATACATGAAAGCAAACTACCCAGCTGAATACATGGCGGCGGTTTTAACAGCAGAATCTGACGACATTGAGAAAATTGGAGAAATCATAAATGAATGCAACAGAATGGGAACACCTGTTCTACCACCAAATGTAAATGAAAGTTTTATCAGTTTTACCGTGATAAAAAAAGATGGCACCGGAAAGAACAAAGACATGATTCGCTTTGGTCTTAATGCAATTAAAAATCTTGGAACAGAAATTGGTAACTTTATAATTGAGGAGAGAAAAAACAATGGACCGTTTAAAACATATGGCGATTTTCTTTCTAGGGTAAAGCATCGAAACTTAAATAAAAAATCACTCGAGGCACTTGTTAAGGGGGGCGCAATGGACAGCTTTGGTGAAAGGGGTATGTTGCTTCAAAACATGGACAACGCTCTTTCTTATAACAAAGAGCTTTCGAAAGATAACGGTGCACAAGCTTCCCTCTTTGGTCTCTTAACAGACAAAAGCAGTGCCCCTGATTTTAAATTAAAAGACTTCCCACCAGCAACGCTAAAAGAAAGACTCGACTGGGAAAAGGAATTACTAGGTCTCTATTTGTCTGGACACCCACTTCAAGCTTTTGAAGAAAAATTCAAGAAACAAGAAAACACCATTCAGTATATTAAAAAATTGGGCAATGGAAAACCTGTCGTTGTGGCCGGAATAATAAACGAAATCAAAAACATAACCACAAAGAAGAACGAGCAAATGGCTTTCGTTAAAATAAGCGATTTTTCTGACTCAATGGAAATTGTTGTTTTCCCAAAAACACTAGCTCAGTTCAAAGATATTCTTTTACCAGACAAAATAGTTGCAATCAAGGGCGCCCTATCTTTAAGAAACGATTCCGTAAGCGTAATCGCGGATGCAGTAAAAGAGCTAAGTAAATAAAAATTATTTCCCAACAGATTCCGGATAATTTTCATTGTTACCAACACCAGCAATGTGTTTAATTTTATCTTCAACTTGAAACAAAACCAAAAAGATAAATAAAGTTAATATCGTTACAAAAATAGCAATACTATAAAATTCAAAACCCACAGCCATACCTATCCCTGCTGCCACCCACAAACCTGCCGCAGTCGTAAGACCGTTTACAGTATTTCCGTGTACAAAAATAAGACCAGCACCAATAAAACCTATCCCAACTACAATTTGAGCTGGAATATACAAAGGATTTACCGAGGGGAAATTAATTAACAAGACGGATGCCATTTTAGAAATTATAACAAAAAGAGCAGAACCCATACTTATTAGTGCATATGTTCTCATTCCCGCAGTTTTGTTAGCAACAGTTCTTTCAACCCCCAACATCATTCCCAAAAAAGTAGCTATGATCAACTGAATAAAAACAACTAGAGTCTGTTGATCTATTAAATTTAAGTAATCCATATTTATATTATTAATTTATTTTTTATAACCTTTCGCCTGAATATTAAAAAGTTTATAATACACTTTCTTCTTTTTTATTAATTCATCATGAGTGCCATTCTCTATTATTTTACCATCTTTAATTACAATTATTCCATCAGCTTTTCTAACGGTTGAAAATCTGTGTGAAATTAAAATTGTGGTTCTGTCATCTTTAATTGATTCAATTTTTTCGAATATCTTAGCCTCTGATTCCGCATCTATAGAAGACGTTGGTTCGTCAAGTATCATTACTTTCGGATCTCTGTAAAAAGTCCTTGCCAAACCCAATTTCTGCCACTGTCCAACTGAAGGCTCTACACCACCCTCGAACTGTCTTCCCAACATCTGATCATAATTTTTCTCCCATTTGTCAATAAAAATATCAGCTTCAGCGGCTTTTGCTGAATCCTTGATTTTTTGAACATCTGTTTTGTCCCCTGCCCGTGAAATAGAAATTGCATCTTTTACCAAAGAGTGGTACCTCGGATAATCCTGAAAAAGTATTCCTATCATTTTATACCACGAAGGTAAATCAACTTCCTTAAGATCGATTCCATTTATTAAAATCCTACCCTCGGTCGGATCATAAAATCGACAGATAAGCTTAACTAGGGTTGTCTTCCCTGCACCATTAACTCCAACAAGCGCCATCTTTTCTCCTGCTTTTATTTTAAAATTAAGATTATTTAAAACATAATTTTCTGTACCGGGATATTTAAAACTTACATTTTCAAAAATTATTTCAGGTGATTTATCGTGATTAATTTTTATAGAATTAGCAGAACTGGCTATGTCTGGCGCAATAGATAAAAAATTAAAAAGTTCGGTAACAAAAGAACTATCTTCCATTTGCTTTCCTAAATTTCTTAACATATTGGTTAAATCCCTCCTTAACCACTGTATCGTCCCCAGATAAAATACAAAAGTACCAATAGGAATTTCGCCTTTCATTACTTGATTAACAAAAAACACTACTGCGATAGCTAAACCAGTTACTGAAAAAAAATTTGAAACTAGAACATACTTAACCCTTTCTAAATCGTTCCTTAGTTCCTTGTCTCTAAAATCTCTCAAAAGCCTCCTTACTAAACCAGAAAAATGTTTGGCGTTTTGATATATCTTAAATTCAGTTAAATATTCTAAGTTATCAAAATAACTTCTTGTTTCCCAATACCTTCTCTTCACCTCTGATTTATCAGCTTCAATACTGTAAACCCTTTTTGCAAACCGTGTCTGAACTATAAATTCAGGAATGGAAAGAGCAATGAAGATTAAAAAAATCAAAGGGTTCGCAAACAAAAGTACAGCACCTTGTGCGAAAACCGCTGGTATATTATTAAAAATAATTAAGGAAATTCTATCTGTAAAATTATTAACCCTCCAGTTGTTCTCGGTAACTCTTCCAATTAAATCAGAATATTTGGGATTTTCTTGTGATGCGATATCTAGCTCACTTTTTTTATCTACAATCATCATACCAAACTTCTCTTGAAGAAAAAGAAAAAAAGCCATATCTAGATACGACGAAACGGCAAAAAAAATCTGGATGGCGAGAATAGTTAATATAAAAACTACCATCCAAAAATAAGCCCCGTTGTAACCCATTATCAATTGAGGGTTACCTAATTGGTTTATAATCTGACCAGAAAGATATGAAACAAAATAAAGACCAAGCCCCTCAAGCAAAACAAGAAAATAATAAACAATAGTACGATAACCCCAATCCTCCCAAACAGAAGATAGAATTTTAAAAGAATTCGTAAAAATTTCTAATATTTTTTTCATTTACTAAATTTTACTACAATACAACACAAGACACAAAATAATTAAATTATTTGCTTATATTGATCAATCTTAAATTCAACAAAAAAGGTTGAACCCTTACCAACACCATCTGATTCGGCCCAAATTCTACCGTGGTGATTTTCTATTATTTTTTTTGAAACGTATAACCCGAGACCCATTCCCTCTGTATCAGAAAGCTTCGCCTCTTTTGATCTATAAAAACCAGAAAAAACGTCCCGAAGACCGTCCTTATCGATTCCGATACCAGTATCAGTAACGCTAAAAACGATAGAGTCTTCATTTTCTTTAACACCCAGCTCCACATAACCACCACGCGGTGTGTATAAAATAGCGTTTTCTATTAAATTTTTTAAAACAAACTTTATGCGTTTATTGTCTGCATATATATATGGCAAACTTACGGGAACATTAAGAGTAAAAATAATCCCCTTCTCCTCCATTCTCTTTTTGAAATTACCAGCCAAAACTTCTTCAATCAATATCCTGAAATTTACTTGCTCAAAATGATAAAAAACCCTCTCGTTGACTTGAGTGACACCGACCAAAGTACCAACGACCTCCTGAATCTTCTCAAGCGAATTTCTAATTCTCTTCACCTCCTCCCTTCTCTGTGTAATATCTATTTCTGTTTCCAGTGCATCCACAGACCAACCAATAATCGAAATTGGTGTTCGGAATCTATGAGTAACAATTTCTATAAATTGATTTTTTATTTTCTCCCTTTTTAAACTATCCTGCCAAAAATACCAAAAAGATACAGCAGTAACAACAACAGATATCAAAAGTGCAAATATATTAGTTACAAAAAAAATAACCAATTCGGAAACTAAAATTATCGAAAAGAATAAAATTGCTTTATCTTTTATCTGTTTTTCTCCGTCCATTTAAATTGTATATTATGCAGCTAATTCTCTATTCTTATCTTTTTCTTGCTGTGCGCTCTCTTCCCTTAATTTTTTTAACTTATCCTCGTATTCCTTATTTTTTTTATCTTTTTCTGCATTACCAATCAAAGCTAAATAATTCTCAACAACAAGATCATCAACATCTTTATAACCAAGTTGCTCTATAAGACGTTTACGGGCTGATTCAAAAACTTCTTTACTAATAACTGATTTTTCAACATCCTTACCAGCAACCGACTCTTTTTTAACTTTTGGAAAACTAGATTCTATTAAGTTCATTTAAATTATGTTAACTAATAAAAACAAACGCTAATAATTTTTAATTCTACCATAAAAACAAAAACAAGTAATTGAAATTTAACAAAACGTAAAGCTTTAATTTAAAATTTTAATGTGATAGCATTTATTTAAGTTAAATTATCATTTATTTATAACAATAAATCTCAAATGGAAAACGAACAAAAAATTCACAACATAAGACACTCACTCGCCCACATCTTAGCAATGGCTGTACTAAAAAAGGACCCAGAAGCAAAAATCGGCATTGGCCCAACCATTGATAATGGATTTTATTATGATTTCTTACTATCGAAACCTATTAAGGACGAAGATTTGAAAGACATAGAGAAAGCAATGAAAAAGTTGATTTCTGGAAAAATTGACTTCGTAAGTAAGAAAATAACATTTGAAGAAGCCGAGGATCTTTTTGCTAAACAACCATTTAAGATGGAGCTTATAGAAGATCTTGAAAACGAGAAAGCTGATTTAAGTATTTATACATCTGGGGACTTTACAGACCTTTGCAAGGGCCCACACGTGAGCAATACAAAAGAAATAAACACAGACGCTTTCAAACTTTCAAGAATTGCCGGTGCATACTGGAAAGGAAGCGAAGAAAACGAAATGCTAACTAGAATTTACGGATTAGCTTTTGAGACAAAGGAAGAACTTGATGCTTATCTAACAATGATTGCCGAAGCAGAAAAAAGAGACCATAGGAAAATTGGCAAGGAGATGGAATTATTTACCTTTGACGATGATGTTGGTCCAGGACTCCCTCTATGGATGCCAAATGGGACCATAATCGTAGATGAATTGGAAAAATTAGCCAAAGAGACAGAAACAAAGGCCGGATATGTAAGAGTTAGAACCCCCCACATCGCGAAAGAATCAATGTATTTAAAAAGTGGACATCTTCCATACTACAAAGACGGAATGTTTCCTCCTATGGAATACGAGGGTGGGAAATATTATTTAAAGGCAATGAACTGTCCTCATCATCATAAAATATTTGGTGCACGGGGAAGAAGCTACAGAGAACTTCCTCTTAGATTAGCAGAATATGGAACAGTATATAGACACGAAAAATCAGGAGAACTCTTTGGCTTAATGAGAGTGCGAGTCTTAGAAATGAACGATGCGCATATTTATTGCACTCGCGAACAATTCGAAAGTGAATTTAAAGCGGTTAACGATATGTATCTTAAATACTTCGAACTTTTTGGCATTAAAAAGTATGTTATGAGGTTTTCGACACACGACCCAAAAAGACTTGGAGAAAAATTTGTAAACGAACCCGCCCTTTGGAAAGAAACTGAGGATATGGTTCGACAGGTTTTAATCGACGCAAAAATTCCTTATGTTGAAATTCCAAACGAAGCAGCTTTTTATGGACCAAAAATTGATGTTCAGGTTTGGAGTGCTATTGGTAGAGAATTTACACTAGCAACAAATCAAGTCGACTTTGCAGTTCCCAAAAGATTTGGACTGACATACAAAGATGAGAAAAATAATGAAATAACACCATTATGTATCCATAGGGCGCCACTTGGGACCCATGAAAGATTTATTGGATTCCTTATTGAGCATTATGCCGGGCTCTTCCCTGTTTGGCTGTCCCCAACTCAAGTTTCAATAATTCCAATTGGGGAAAAACAAGCTAAGTATGCCGAAACAATCTCTGAAATATTAAAAAATCAAGACATTCGAGTCGACTTAGACACAAGCAACGAAACTCTTGGGAAAAAAGTTCGTGAAAGTAAGAAAAAGAAAATTCCGTATATGCTTATTTTAGGAGAGAAAGAAGCTACTTCTGGTATGGTGACCGTAGAAAGTCGAAAAGGAAACGTTGGAACAATGACAATCGATGAATTCTCAAAAATAGTAAACGAAGAAATTAAGGAGAGAAAATAAAATCTCATGTGAAAAAGCTCCATACACGCATGTATGGAGCTTTGCGTTTCGTATTGGTATTGTCATTTTCTGACAGCCAAAACACGAAACCATTCATCCCAATCATCTTCCAAAAGTTTTAGTCCTAATCGAGGACCCTCTTGGCCTTCTTCTTGAATAAAAACAGCCATTTTGTGACCATTTATAATTCTTTCAGAACCCAAAGCTACAATTGGAAAATCAACCTGAAAAGAAGGGTACTGATAAACAAAAGAGAGCAATTCAATCAATGAAGAATCAACAAGGCCAATTTCTTTTATTTTTTCTTTTACTTCCAAGAAAGAAATCGGCTTTTTAAAATGCAGTATTTCAAAATCGCGATGTCTTTCCCCTCCACCCTCGACAGGAAACAAAGAAAAAATACGAGATTCAAAATGTTCACATTTAACATGGTCGAGCATTTCTTTAACTGTTTTATTATAATCAACAAGTGCTCGATATCGAGAAAACAATCTGACCTTGTCCATTTCAACAACGTTAATTCCTGACAAACGCTTTATTTCTTCTTTGTCCAGATTAACAAACCACCGCAACCGGTCGAGAATTATTTCTCCATTATCGACTCTTTTGTTGAGCTCAATCTTCAATAAAAAGAAATTCTTAGAATTTAACTCTACCATGATGTTTTATCACCTCCTTTTCTGAATTTTTTACTGGGATGTTTTTAAGTTTTAAAAGAACAAAAGCTACTTCTAAATTGTATGTACTATACAGAAAACCGTCAACGAGAAGAACTGTGAACAAGATGTGTATAAATAAATTCAATTTATCATTAATAAATAAGGCTAAAATCAAAAACACAAAATAATAAGCATAAAAACTATTTTTATAATATATTAAAAACCATTCAAGCTTTTTACAAAAACCTTCATATGGTAGATTGTATTCATGGCAAATGAAATGAAACAAATTAAATCAGCGCTCAGAACTCCTCCTCACGACATTGATGCAGAGAAAGCACTATTGGGTGGTCTCCTAATGAAACCACAAGTCATTCCGGACATTGCAGACTTAATTGACCACGAATCTTTTTACTCTGGAAAAAATTCCAATGTTTTTAAAGCGGTATTTGATCTTTATAATAAAGGAGAACCAATAGACATCGTGTCTCTTTCTTCACGATTAAAGGAAAAAAATAATCTTGAACAAGCTGGTGGTTCAAGTTACCTTGCTGAACTCGTAAACTCAGTTCCCTCTTCCACAAACACAGAACATTATGCGAGAATTATTCAAAAAAAAGCAATTCTAAGAAAACTAATAGAATCAGGAGATCATATTTCTGAACTTGGATTCAATGAAGGCAAAGAGATTGATGAAATTCTCGATATGGCAGAAAAAAAGGTATACGGAATAAGCGGTTCATTTCTAAGAAATAAATTCGTCAACATTAAGCAAACCCTCACTGAAGCCTGGGACAGATTAGATAGACTACAAAAATCAGATGAAGAAATTAGAGGTATTCCAACAGGTTTTAATGGATTAGACACCAAACTAGCAGGTTTACAAAAATCAGACCTAATAATCCTTGCAGCGCGTCCATCTTGCGGTAAGACGAGTCTTGCGCTTGATATAGCAAGACAGGCTGCTTGCAAGCACAACGTTCCTGTAGGGGTGTTTTCTCTTGAAATGAGCTCACAGCAATTAGTAGACAGAATGCTATCCGCAGAATCTGGAGTTGACTCATGGAAACTCAGAACAGGTAAACTATCCACCGACGATGAATTTATTGCCATCAGAGATTCAATGGAAAGACTGTCCAAGGCCCCAATCTTTATAGATGACGAATCGAGCAATAACATTATGCGAATGCGTTCGGTAGCCAGAAAACTTAAACGAGAATCAGGACTTGGTCTCGTCGTCGTTGACTACCTACAACTCATGGTTCCACACAAGAGCTCCGATTCTATCGTTCAACAAATTACTGAGATTTCTAGATCACTTAAAATATTTGCCAGAGAGATGGAGGTCCCAGTACTAGCACTGTCACAGCTAAACAGAGACGTCGAAAAAAGAGGTGGTGAACCTAGACTTTCAGATTTAAGAGATTCAGGATCTATTGAACAGGACGCGGACGTTGTATTATTCATACACAGAGAAGATAAGATAGACAAAAACTCCTCTAGACCAAATATTGCTAAAATTATAATTGCAAAACACCGAAACGGTCCGACAGGAGAAACCGATCTCTATTTCGACCAAGAAAGAGTGAGCTTCAAAAACATTGATACATCAGACCATGGCGGAGGAAATAATACTGCATCTGCATTTGGAGATTTTTAATTATTGAAAAATGGATTCAATTCAAAAATTAACTGAAATATTTTCACGCTTTCCTGGTATTGGGCCAAGGCAAGCTAAAAGGTTTGTCTATCATTTACTAAACCAAAATGAGTATTCAAATAAGCAAATTGCTGACCTGATTTTAGACTTAAAAAAAGAGACGACCTCTTGTTTTAAATGCAAACGTTTTTTCAATAATAATCGACATGATATTCAAGTTTGTCATATTTGTGTTAGCCCAAACAGAGATAAATCTAAGCTCATGGTTGTTGCAAAAGACGTCGACCTCGAAAACATCGAACGCTCAAATGGATACAATGGAATGTATTTCGTTCTTGGTGGCCTTCTTCAAATCTTAGAAAAAACCCCACTTAGTAAAATAAAGCAGGAAGAGTTATTAAAAGAAATTGAGACAACCCCAGAACTCAAAGAAATAATCATTGCACTATCAGCAAACACAGAGGGAGACCATACAACTGATTACCTCAAGCAGGTTTTAGAAAATATTTCCACAACAAGACAAATAAAAATATCAGTTCTAGGGAGAGGTTTGTCTACTGGTACAGAGCTAGAATACTCCGACTCAGATACAATTAAAAATGCATTAAAGAACAGGGAGTAAAAAATACAAAACAAAAAACCACTCAAACAATGAGTGGTTTTTAAATTATTTTATTGCCTCAATCAAAACGTTCATATATGGCTGTCTGTGTCCCTTCTTGTTTCTATACCTTACCTTTGCCTTATATTTTCTTGTAATTACTTTCCTGTCTCTACCCTCTTCTGTAACAACTCCGGATACTTTTGCACCGTCTATATAAGGTGTACCAATGGTAGTGGAATCACCCTCGTCAACTAGTAATACTTGATCAAAAGAAACCTTACTACCTTCAGTAATTTTATCACTTTCAGCAGAAACAAGCTTCTCTATCTTAATAGTATCGCCTGGCTTAACAATATATTGCTTTCCTCCTGTTTGTATAACTGCGAATTTCATAGTGCTAATATACTACCTAAAATGAATAAAAATTGCAATACCCAAGGAAAATACCCTTATTTACCATTATTCCTCGTTTATTTTTGTATCAATAAGATTTTCTGATAAACCAATAGCATCGCCGTTTATCCTAAGCACGTCCTTATCCAACTTCTTAAACTCTTTCGTGGCTTTATTATAATGATTGACCGTAGCTTGAAGCGAAGATCCAACTGAATTCATAAACTGGTCATAATTAGCCAAATGTTTACCCAAGTCTTCAACCCTCTTCTTTATTTCTTTCGCAGACTCCTCTATTTGCAAAGCTCGAAGCCCTTGAAGCACCGTCTGTAAATATGCCATAAAGGATGTTGGGGAAACTATGATTACACGCCTCTGGTGAAATGCATATTCTATAAGGTCTCTTGTACTTGCCTTAACCGCACCGACTTGATTAATAAGCAAATCATAGTAAATAGCTTCAGAAGGAATAAACATAAAAGCAAAATCCATAGTATTCTCTTCTGGTCTTATATACTTCGAAGTTTCATCGATTCTATTTTTTAAGTCTTGTCTAAATGTTTTTTCATATTTTTCTTTTTCTACCGGGTCACGTTCGGTAATTATCTTATTATAATTTTCAAGTGAGAATTTCGAATCAATTGGAAGTATCTTGTCCTTATCCAAGAAAATAACAGCATCAACAATCTCTCCATTCTTAAAACCATATTGCATCTGAAATTTTCCCGGAGGAAGAACGTTTTTTAAAACAGTCTCTAGGTAATACTCACCAAGAACACCGCGTTGCTTTGGGTTCTTTAGTATATCCTGCAGTCCTTGAAGTTGCTCAGCAAAATTGACCACTTGTTTGTTGGTCTCATCAAGTCTCACTAATGATTCAGTAATTTCCTTAATATGACCAAACTGGGTATTCATAGAAGAAGACATTGCGCGCTGAGAATCCTCCATCCTCCTGTCTAATCTCTTGGCCAGATCATTTATCTGATTTTGAATAAGCAACATACTTCCCTCCTCTTTTTCACCTGAGCTATCTTTATTTGATAAAAAATAAAAAACAGCGCCCCCAACAATCACCCCAAGCAATATTCCAAATAATATATAAATTGTCATATTTAAATTCTAACATAATTTTAAAAGATACTCATTTTTGCAATAAAAAAACCACCCCCTAACTGGCGGTGGTGGTAACGACAACCTTGTTGTGATTCTGACTGAATATTCTATAAATATTCTTCAGAGAAACAACCTTAAGTTGAGACGAAAAAGAGTCTCTATAGGTCGTCAGATATTTAAAATATGAATCTGTTTTCAAAAAATCTTGACACTCCAAACCAGAACTCAAAGCACCAATAATTTCAGCATGAGGAACATTGCAAATCAAAGACACCTTGGCAACAATACAATTTCTTATTTCTTCCATCAAAAATCTCCTCGCCTTTTATTTTTTCAAACAACAAAATTTAATTAAAGGTATCATACTCATTGGATTTTTTCAATAAAATATTGTAGTATTTTTCCAAGTGTGATAAAGGTTTAATTACACGACCCGGTTAGGACAGTGCCTCCGAGAGGCTGAGTTTGGGAGAAAGGGACCCAAAAGAAGGACCTGTGATAAATTTTTACAAGCTAATGGCGAAGTAAAAAGTGGAACAGGTGTACCGCCTCTGTAAGAGGAAAATCTGGGTTGGGGCCCAAGTTTAGGACTTATGATAGTTTTATATGAGCGAGAACGAAATAGAAAACAGAATAAGTGTACAGCTCCTGTAAGGAGGAAAGCAGAGTTCGAGTTTGTGTTGAAAATTTAGTAAATATATGGCCCTATCGTCTAACGGTTAGGACAGCGCCTTCTCAAGGCGTAAATCAGAGTTCGATTCTCTGTAGGGTCAAAAATTCAAAAAATCGGAGCGTCAGCTCTAATTTTTTATTGAATTTTTAGAATCGAAAGACGGAGGCGGGCCCCTTTCTGAAAGAAAGGGAGCTGAGTCGGGGTAGCAGAACTTTGTGTAACAAAGTATCTGTAACCGATTCTCTGTAGGGTCAGATTTGACAGCTAGCACGAGATGCATGTTACAAGTCTAATGAATGAAATTTAAAATATTATGATTAAATTTGGTCTTGGATGTTTTCATTTTAAATTAAAAGAATACGCCTCGTTTGATAACTATACCAAGCTCTTAAAAGAAGAATTGGATAAGGTAACAAACATTAGCAATTTAGAGATAGTTAATATTGAAGATGGTATCAAATCTGGCTTTTTGCCTATAGATCAGGAGGATATTGAAAAATTTAATTTTGAAGACTCTACTGGATTTTACCCACCATTTTTTCTAGGAAAAATTAGTTTTGATATTTTTATACCCAAAAAAGCTCAAAATAAAGTAGCTGACGAAATAAGCTATCATAATAATGAGTTTTTTAAAGTTGAGATATATTTTGGCTATATTTTTACCTACACAATTATCGAACCTCAGAATACATTAAGTCATGAGGACGGTAGCCTAGCTGTAATTTTGGTACGTGAATTCTTAAGTAGAGAACTTGGGGATATTAAAGATTCAAAATTTGAATTAGAGGTTTTAGGGCCTAGTCCTTTTCACGCAGATTTTGAGCTTCAATTGATTGAAGAATCAGATTTTAAGAAAAAAAGTATAAATAATTTAAAGCTTTGTGTGGAAATAACCCCTAAAGATAGTTATGATTTAGTTAAAATATTTGGATCAAAAGAATGCTTTCGTAATATCAAAGAATTTAGAAAGTTTGCTATTGAAAAACTATCCGAAGAATTTGCTTTGTTTTATCTTCAAACTCTTGGAGAAAATTACAAATCCCAGCTGTGGAATAAAGTTGATGTTTTGCTCAATAAAGCAAAAAAGAACTATCTGAAAAAATGGTGGCAATTTAAATATCCAACTTCGTCTATCGTAGAGAAACTTTTCTTAGGTTTGGTTGATTTTAAACATCATAACATTTTATTTTCTCAACAAATTAGCGGAGAAGTTGAAAAAATTAAAAGAGAAAAAGGAGTTTTTTTTCTTAAAGAATTTATTGAAAATAAAGATATTAATATAAGTCAGGAAGCAATTGAAAATGTCTCTGATTTAATTAATTTCATGGACCGGCAGCAGACAATTTATACAAACAATCTTTATTTTGCCATTATAACTCTAATTGCTGTTATTGTGGGCGCCGTTTTAAGTTTCCTGTTACGTGTAAATAATTAAGATTTTGCATCGCTCGAGAAGGGTCGTTTTTGGATAATAAAATTATTAAAAATAACCTTGCAGGGCTTGGGGCCAAGAAGTTCTAGCACAAAAGTCCTCAAAATTCAAAAAATCGGGCGCTAGCTTTGATTTTTAATTGAATTTTTAGGCACTACAGAGAATCGAAAAGCGGAGGCAGGATCCAAGCTAATAAGCTTGGAGGCCGAGCTGGGGCCGAGAGTACTTAGTCCGCGGAATATTGCGAAGCAATACGAGCAGACCTAGTAACTCGTGGCCGATTCTCTGTGGAGCCGATCCTCCTCCATCTCATATTTTTGAGCTAAATTTTATTTTAAGAAAATTAATCAATTAATTTACTCCGAATCAAGCAAAAGAAAAACCCACCGAAGTGGGTTTATATTAGCTGTGATTTACCTACGCTTCAATACGGAGAATTTCTTTGTTTTCTCCCCTTTCATCCGTAAACAAGGCGACAAGATCTTGTGACAATCCACGACGATCGGCGTCTTGACGTCCATCAAGGTGGATTGTTATTTTTTTATTTTCCTCAAAATTGAACACGAGTGCTCTATGACCAGACCACAGTTCCTCAACCCTAAAGCTTTTGAGCTTTTTCACATCCTTAAAAAGTTCTTTCAATTCTTCATTGACCATTCTTTTTTTTCCTTTTCAAAGTTCCAGATTTCAATTAAAACTAGCAAAAATCAGTTAATTATTCAATAAAAATATCCCTTTTTCTAAAGAGGTGTACTTGAAGATACCATTCACTTGCTTGAACTGAATTCATCAGCAATCTCACTAATCTTACCCCGTTCTTCCTTTGTGATCTGCCTTACAGATCCATCTTCCATAAGAACATCCCCACAGATCTCAACATTGATAAAGCTGGAATCATAGATTTGCCCTGCCTCACTCAAGTTTAGAAATTTCTTCTGATCACCAACAAGCATTAGATAGAGCGGAAATTTTGTTTTGGTGTCCATTTAGTGTTCTCCTTTTCAAAGTTCCAGATTTCAATTAAAACTATCAAATATCGACCATTTATTCAATGGTGTGAACTTGTGGGCATTATGAGTGTTATACAGGATTAGACACCAATAGACTTAATTCTTGGATACTAAACACCAAATACCCCCATACTTCACAAGATCGAAAAACTAGGTTGAGGGGTTAAAAAACGTTAATAAAATTTGAGCTAGATTTTATTTTGGGAAATTTAACCTATTAAGATATTCCGAACTAAAAAAAAGCCTCGCACATTGGCGAAGCTTTAGAGTTGGAGATAAATAAGTCACTCTAATCTAAACACAGGTTTTTTCTGCGATCTCAAAGATTGAACGTGTGTGATCCCAAACGAGACCCAATTCAATTCCTCGTCCCAAGGTGAGCTCAACACCAAAATGTTCTCTTCCATTATCTTCACGACATTTTACAAAAGTCTCACAAAGCACATTACTTGTCATCAAGCAAAAGGTGCTCATTGCATAAGTGACAATACGGACCTCCGCTTCAATATGGTCTTGGTTTAGAACCTCATTTTCCATTAAGGGAAATTTTTTTACCAGGTGCCAACCCGCGTTACCTTTGTCGTTCACCCACTCAACATCCTCCCACCGATGGAAAGAAAAGGATTCATTGTGTCCGATGAATTCACATATTGTCTTCTGCATTTTTGCTACAGAAATTTCAGGGACAGCGATAAGGCGATGAGAGTCTTTATACTTCTTAAGGGTATTGACATCAAAGGGGATATTATTTATGAAATCAAATGCTTTTTTTGTGGTCACGACATCAAACCTCAGCCATTCTTCAACGCCAATAAAATTCTTCCCCATAATTCTTTGAGCCGTAAGATGCTCTTCAGATGGCACATATCCACGAAGCTTCCAATACCTTACAAGTTCATCCATCAGTTTTTCATCGTCTTTTGCTTCCAGAAGCATTCTGTAATTACCACCTTGTTTACCAAAGGAAATCATAAATTCGTGGGCCATACCTAAAGATATATCACCAGGTTTCATCTTTTGCGCACGATTTTTCATCGCACACACCTCCGTAATGTTAGATTATCAAAGAACCCAGGTCTTTGATCCGAGTTAAAACTAGCAAATATTGCCCATTAATTCAATGACTTAAACTCTGTGAGCGTTATTTAGAACTATACATCAAAATGATTAACTCCATATACTAAATACCACATACTTCCCATGTTTAATAAGTTCGGAAATCCAAATTGAGAGGTCAAATTCCAAAATAACTTACCCAATCTATATATTTTCTCTAACAAGAGTTTTTGTGATAAAATCTCTGATATGGAGTATCTTTATCATGGTTCAAAAGTTAATGGATTAACTATTCTTTCTCCAAAAGAAGCTGGGCACAAAGACGCTTTTGTGTACGCTGTTTCTGAGTTGGCTTTTGCTGTAATCTTTATTAATAGACCAGGAGGAAGTTTATTGCAGGGTTGGGGTAGAAATAAAAATACAGGAATACCTTATCTTGTAGAAAAGAAAGAAGGAACTATAGATATTAATTATAAAAATATTCCTGGCTCAATATATGTTGTTAGAAAAGAACTATTTTTTCAAACAAGTAGTTTGTGGAAAGAAGAATGGATTAGTAAAAAATCTGTTGAAGTAGTTGAAGAGATAAAAATTATTAATCTGAAAGAGTATTTATTAAACCTAGAAAGAGAAAACAAACTTGAGATTACTTATTTCAAGGATCGTTTGATAAATTTTCCGAACATAGACAATGATGCCATAAAAGATGCCAGAGAATTAATTACGAAATATGGCAATTCAGTTATCGAATCTATTAAAAAATATAGACCGGAAATTTTAGACAAAGTAATAATAAATAATTAAAAACAAAAAGTGGCTTCAAAAATGGCCAAAGTTAAAAAATAGTCTTATAACAAAAACGATACCCCATTTTCAAGAAATAAAATTACTAAACTTTTTTGTTTTAAATTAAAAAACAGCCCAAGGGTGAGCTGTTGTGTAAGCCATAAAAACAGCTTAGCTTGTTGTGGTCTCTTTCACTTTCAAACTTTCCATATCGAAGTGAACACCTCTCATCTGAGGGGCAAGAGTGCTTCCCTCGCGCTCATTTAAAATTTTTTTCGCATCTTCTAAATCGTTCGCTGGAAAATTCAGCACTCCGTCTTCGCGCCATCGATCGAATCCAATATCGTAACCAAACTTAACAGTGTACTCTGGCATATTTTTCTCCTTTTTAGTATTCAAATTTTATTAGGATAATTTTAGCCAATATCGGTATTATTTCTTTAGACCTCCTTTACTAATCCCGCATTCTTCTAATGCCTCATCTTTCTCTTCTTTTGTGAGCCCGAGAACGCTGGCCATTGCATTAATTTCGTTCCACACCTCGCAATAAAGTAGAGCATTTTTCTGGCCGCTATTTAGTTTTTTTCTTCTCTTGAAAATTTCCTGCTTAAAATTTTCCAAAGCTTCATCAACATTTTTAACCATTTAAACGCACACCCCCCTTCTTTTTTTGTTTTTAATGTCCAAATTTAAATTAAATTTACCAAACATCATCTTTTTA
Source organism: uncultured Candidatus Saccharibacteria bacterium (assembly GCA_964531375.1). Classification (GTDB taxonomy): domain Bacteria; phylum Patescibacteriota; class Minisyncoccia; order Phycocordibacterales; family UBA12445; genus UBA12445. Next base: position 209,398 of record CAZHDO010000001.1, on the reverse strand, counting down.
ATCAAATTAGAATCAATAGAGGGTTTCATTTAAAAAACAGCCTTATTCACATTGTTATAAATAAAGTAATTCAATAAAACCGATAATTTAACAAATAACACTATTTTACGGCATTTTAATCAAAAAATGGCTTGTTATATGGTTTTTAGAGCAAGATTGACAAATTCATGTTAATATGCTATTCTTTATGAAGAAATGTGTCTGTTTTTTGAAAATAAAAAGCTAAAGGAGCTTAAAAATGAACAGGATTTTGGAAACTATTACCACAATGGTGACAGCCGCGGTTTATTCTTTTTCGTTTTGCTGGCGTAATGCCAAAAAGGAAACAATTTACAGAATAATCGTCTCTGTCTTGACGACCCTTCTCATGTATCTGGGTATACAGGTGATGGGCTTTGTCATCAACAAGGTACAGTCAACGAAAGGGTTTGTTGGTACACCGATGGACTTCGTTCACAGTGAGCTTTTTCTTTCTGTGATATTTTTAGTTATCGTCTTGATTTCGTCGGCACTTATTGGCAGATTTATTTGGTTCTTTAGGAATAAGTGGACTCACAGACTTCGATTTGCCAACCAACGCGAGCTAAACAATCACCGGGCAACATTAGATACTGCGATGGTAAGAAGTAAGGAATACGACGATTTATCGAAACGTATTCAGGAACTCCCAATGTCTTGGCAAACAAGAAATTGGTTTTCTGAAGAGATTTTAAACCTTTTTACAACAATGGTGTCTTTTGCGCTTTTTGGCGCCTCCCTTCTTTGGTATAAACCATACTACGCCCTTATACTAATTGTGGCCGCACTCCCCATGGTCATTGTTGAATTCCAGCTAGTTGCGATGTGGTGGAATCTGTTTCGAGAAATGGTGCCTCAACGCAAAAAAAGGGATGTTCTTGAAAGACCATACAGGGAGGTTAATGCGTTCACACAGGCGCTTATGTTTAACCAGTTACCAACACTAGACAAAGAAATAGATATAAATGTTGGTGGTGTCCTAGACGCGTCAAACCACATCAGAGACATCAATATAAAAGGAGAGCTTTTTACCCACTCTATCTCAGTTATAAGTCTGTGTGGAATACTAATTCACGCAATATGGTCAACGGTTGCTTATGCGGGAGAAATTGGGACCCTTACCATCATAATAGCAGCAGCAAGAACTTTTCAAGGAAACCTGGAGACCATCGTGTCATTGGTAACAGAACAATGGAATAGCGCCAAGGGAGTAATTCTTATTGAAAAGGATTTCTTTGGCCTCAAACCTATTCTTAAGACTGAGTACCCAGTCGTCCCAAGATTTGATATTACCCCCCCAATCAGCTTCAAAAATGTAAATTTCTCGTATCCAGGCACAAAAGTATTAGTGCTAAAAAACGTGAGTTTTACAATCAAACCAGGAGCAAAGGTGGCGATTGTTGGTAAAAGCGGAAATGGCAAATCGACAATCCAAGCCTTGTTCATGAGACACTATGACCCTGATTCTGGCTCTATATACGCAGGAGATATTAACTTACGAAACATAGAGCCCCAGGTGTGGAGTAACATAGCCTCCTCGCTAACACAAGAGTACACTGTCCTCGAACGTCGTGTTGGCGAGGAAATAGCATCCTCCCGCCTTGACCAGCCGATTGACCAAGATGCAGTGATTGAATCTGCTCGATTTGCCAATTTCGATGAAGTCGTAAGTTCTGATCCTGATGGATATGACTCACAGATTGGGGTCGAGTTCGGTGGTAGGGATTTTTCTGGTGGTGAACGTCAACGACTAGCACTGGCAAGAGTTCACTACCGCGGAACGCCGATTCTTATCCTTGACGAACCTGATGCCAAACTCGACCCAGAGTCAGCACAAAAAGTCATCGATATGGTGTTTGCCTTAAAGAGCACTGTCATACTAATAACCCACCACGTCTCTCGCGCAGAGAGATGTGACGATATTATTGTGATGGGAAAAGGCGAGATTGCCGAACAAGGCACACATGACCAACTTATGCAGCGAAACGGCATATACAGGTCAATGTATGAAAAAGACAAAGAGCGCCTTGGCTCCTGATAGGTAATTTTATTACCGCGTTGCACCTAAAAATGCACGCGGTTTTTTATTTTCTAAAACAATCCTATACCCCACTCGTACTCGTCGCTGTCTTACCACCAACATCATTACTAAATTTATAAAAAACTTTATTGCCAAAACGAAGATCTATGTATTCTATTTTTTTATTTTTGTCAGTCGAAATATTTAGGTAAGCTTTTGACTGGAGGGTGGTTTCTAGGTTACGGGCGGTACTTATTAGAATTGAATCAAAAGTAACACTGCTTTTCTGGGTGTTGTCTTTAAGAATACTATTTGCAGATAAATAATTATTACCCACATCCCCTGTTGAAATCATAATTTTCCAAGTCCTGTCGTTTTCATCTTTAAAAATATAGTCGAAGTCTTCCCTACCCTTAACAACTATTGTATTGACCTCCCATTTACCTTCCATATTTCTACTAACTATTTTGTTCGCCTCTTCGCCAAATTTCACTAACTTATTCAACTTATCTGTCTCGAATATTTTTTTATTAAAATAATCTTCTAATTTTATAATACTGTCGTCTAGCTTGCCCTCAAACCTCAAAAATACACCATCAGAGAAATTTGGGGCCTTATCATAGACAAGTCCATTATTATCTAAATACAGACAGCTGTTGCCCCTATTTGGACACCAGACATAATGAGGAGTTCTTTCTACGACAATTATTTTTAATTTTTCAAAATCGTCTGTTCTTATTTCAACTTTCTCTATTCGTAAATATTTTTTTACTATCAAATCAGCCATTGCGCTTTTTGAATAATAAAGGAAATTATTTTTTGGAAAAAATCCAATATATCTTCCATTTAAGCTGTCTTTGATTAAATCAAAAATTTCACCGCTTGGTATGTTTTTATTTCCACTCACTTCAACCTCTTTTATTAACAATCTTTCAATCTGAGAAAGTTGGGCGCATAGCACAAAGACAAAAATAAAAAGACACAAAAAAATAGAAAAAGTTCTAAAACTTTTTTTCCTTTTTATTTTTTTTGAAGAAGCCAAAACTTCCCTCTTAATAGCCATACTTATATTTTATATTATAAATAGATTATTTGAAAATATAAAAAAGACCTTATTTCTAAGGCCTTTTTTAAATCTTTTTACTATTGCATTCTAATTACAGTCCTACCGCCCATATATGGCTGGAGTACTTCTGGAATTCTTATTGAGCCATCTTCATTTTGAAAATTCTCTATAAGAGCAACAACGGCTCTTGGAGTAGCTAACGCGGTCCCATTTAAAGAGTGAGCAAATTTCATTTTACCTTCTGCATCCTTGTACCTTGTATTTAATCTTCTTGTTTGGAAATCGTGGAAATAAGAAATTGAATGTGTCTCTCTGTATTTATTTTCACTTGGCACCCAAGCTTCGATATCATATTTCTTCACCTGCCCCTGCCCCAAGTCACCACCACAATTCACAACAACTCGGTAAGGAATACCCAATTTTTGCATTATCTCTTCTGCGTTTTCACGTAAAGCTTCATGCCACTTTACGCTCTCGCCATGACTAGCCTCACACAAAACAACTTGCTCTACTTTATAAAATTCATGAAGTCTAATTAAGCCCCTTGTGTCCTTACCATGACTTCCAGCCTCTCTCCTAAAGCACGGGGAAAAAGAAACAAATAATTTTGGTAACTCTTCTTTTGCAATAACCTCATCCATATGATAACCCATTGTCCCCACCTCAGCGGTGCCGGCGAGATAATCTGCGTCCTGGGTTTTATATAAATCTTCTTCTCCTTGTGGCAAATAACCAGAACCGAAGAAAGATTCTTTTTTAACTAAAGAAGGTACGAGTAGAGGTTTGTAACCTTTCTGAGCGAGTAGATTAATGCAGAATTGCCAAAGAGCCATTGAAAGAAGAAATCCGTCATTTTTCAAGAAATAACCTCGAAAACCTGAAACCTTAGTCCCCCTATCAAGATCTGCAATATCTAAATCTTTCATCAAGTCGAAATGGTTCTTTGGAGTAAAATTAAATTTAGGAATTTCTCCCCATGATTTATACTCCTGATTTTCTGCATCGCTTGCACCTTCTGGAACAGACATATCCGGAACGTTCGGAACTTGAACCATAAGGGCTCGCCACTTCTTCATTATTTCATCAAGTCTTGCTTCCTTAACCTGAAGTTCGTCTTTAAGATTCTTCATCTCGTAAATGTAATCATTTCTAGTTTTCATATCGGTTGTGGAACTGATCTTCGCATTCATCTGATTCTGTTTGCCCCTCATTTCCTCAACCTCTTTTATAAGAAAAGATCGATCGTTCTCGACAGAAAGAAGATCTTCTACCTTAAAATTAATATGTTTTTTTCTTGCTGCGTCCCTTATTACCTCTGCGTTTTCTTTTATAAATTTAATGTCTAACATAAAATAAATATTATCAAAAAAGTGAAAAAAATGATAGTATTTCAATTAAATGAAAAATATTTTCAATAAAATTCTACCTGAAAATTTTCCTAAACCACTTCTCGAAATACCACAACCACCAAAACAACTTTTTACAGAAGGCACACTTCCAAGCCTAGATGATTACATTTTTCTAACAGTAGTCGGTTCCAGAAAATGTTCTAACTATGGAAAAGATGCTTGTGAAAAAATTATCTCCGAACTTGCGGGCCAAAATATAGTAATTGTTTCAGGTTTAGCTTACGGCATTGATACAATCGCGCATAAAAAAGCAATGGAAGTTGGTCTAAAAACAGTCGCAGTTCCCGGCTCAGGACTAGATAGAAAAGTTTTGTATCCGTCCTTAAACAGAAAACTCGCAGATGAAATAATCGAAAAAGACGGAGCTCTTCTTTCTGAATTCGACCTAGACCAAACTGCAACTCTGTATACTTTTCCACAAAGAAACAGAATTATGGCCGGTCTTTCAAAAGCCATACTTGTCATAGAGGCTGGGGAGAAATCTGGCACATTAATAACAGCTAGATTGGCGACTGAATACAATAGAGATCTTCTCGTCATTCCTGGTTCAATTTTTTCTCCTAATTCAGTTGGATCTAATAAGCTCATAAACCTAGGAGCAACGCCGGTATCTTCAGGAGAAGAAGTATTAAAATCACTTGGAATAGATACAGAAACAAAGCAAAAAAGCTTAGATTTAGAAAGTGATGATTTTTCTGACAATGAGAAAATGGTGTTGAAAATCCTTACCACAGAACCACTAATCAGAGACGAATTGCTTAGAAAAATAGAATTACCGATAAGCGAAGCCAACACTCTCTTATCTATAATGGAGATTAAGGGACTTATTACTGAATCGCTTGGTGAAATTAGAATCAACTTATAAAATATTGTTTTGGATTAAAATTTAGATTTTAAAAAGCGGTATTTGACATTATCTATAAAAACACATTACTATTAGCCAAATATGAAACTATTAATTGTTGAGTCACCAGCAAAAGCGAAAACAATTTCTAAATACCTAGACAATAAATATACAGTTAAGGCAAGTGTCGGACACATTAGAGATTTACCAAAAAGCAACAAAGAAGCCATTGATATTGATGGCGGTTTTATTCCTCGTTATGAGATCTCAAAAGGAAAGGAAAAAGTAGTTTCCGAGCTTAAAGAGCTATCAAAAAAAGCTGACGAAATACTACTCGCAACCGACCCCGATCGAGAAGGAGAAGCTATCGCGTGGCACGTGGCTGAAGCATTAAAACTTAAAAATCCAAAAAGAGTTACTTTCCACGAGATTACAGAAAGAGCCGTGAAAGAGGCTGTAACGCACCCAAGAGAAATCGACCAAAATTTAAGAAAAGCACAAGAAGCAAGACGTGTATTAGATAGACTTGTTGGATACGACCTCTCTGGTCTTATTTGGAAAAAGGTTCGTTACGGCCTGTCTGCAGGACGAGTTCAATCCCCTGCTCTTAGAATAATAATGGAGCGCGAAAGAGAGATAAGAGCTTTCATTCCAGAAAAATACTGGGTAATAAAAGCAGACACAAAAACTGAAAAAAATATTTCTATTGAATTTACATATTCAGAAGAACCAAAGACAGAGGAAGAAGCAAATAGGGTTGTTGAAATTTCTAAAAAATTAGACTTAAGAATCTCTAGTATCGAAGAAAGTAATTATTCGAGAAAAGCCAGGGCTCCATTTACAACCTCAACAATTCAACAAACAGCAAGCTCCGCCCTTGGCTTCTCCCCCTCGCGAACAATGAAAGTTGCACAGAAACTCTACGAAGCTGGTCATATATCATACATGAGAACAGACAGCACGAACCTAAGCCAAGAAGCTTTATCTGGAATCAAAAATGTTATAACTAAAGAATACGGAGAAAAATTCTGGAGCCCAAAAGAATACAAAACAAAAGTTAAAAACGCACAGGAAGCACACGAAGCAATAAGGCCAACAAAGATGGATAAGAAGACTATTTCCGGGCAACCAGAAGAAACTAAGCTATATGAATTGATTTGGCGCAGAACAGTATCAAGTCAAATGCCAGACGCCGAATTCATTCGAACAAAGGTTCTTGCTGAAGTAGGAGACAAAACAGTTAAACCATACGGAACAAATGGCTCAAGATTAGTGTCCCCAGGCTGGTTACTATGCGATGATTATTCCAAAGGAGAAGATACTCTTTTGCCAGAACTACAAAAAGACGAAAAATTAAACATTGTCGACATAAATTCAGAGGGCAAACAAACAGAACCACCAGCTAGATATTCCGAAGCGGGCCTAGTTAAAGAACTTGAAAAAAGAGGAATTGGTAGACCAAGTACATATGCTGCAATCATTCAAACCCTTATTTCTAGAAACTACGTTGAAAAAGACAATAAATCTCTAAAACCCACAGACACCGGAGATGTTGTAAGTAGCTTCCTTGAAGAACATTTCGGAAATGTAATAAGCGATACTTTTACAGCGCAAATGGAAGAAGATCTGGATGAAATTGCAAACGGCACAAAAGTATACGAAAAAGTTTTAGGAGATTTTTATACTCCATTCAAAAAAGAGGTTAAGGCAAAAGATAAGGTAGACAAAATAACGACACTTGGAAACGCAGATAAAGATATTAAGTGTCCTTTATGCGAAGCAGGTATGGTTATAAAACTTGGACGCAGTGGAAAATTCCTGAGTTGTGAAAAATTTCCAGAATGTACTGGTGCAAGGAAAATAACAGGTGAAATAATGGAGGGGCCAAAGGAAACTGGAGAAAAATGCACGGAATGCAAAGATGGAATGCTTGTAGAAAGAGAGGGTAAATTCGGAAAATTTACAGCTTGCAACAATTATCCTAAATGTAAATTTATAAAAAAAGAAGAAGGAGTTGAAGACACAAGAGGTACGGGAATAAAATGTCCAGAATGCAAAGAAGGAGAAATCTCAGAAAGAAAAGGTAGGTTCGGGGTATTCTTTAGCTGTTCAAATTATCCAAAATGTAAATTCGCAATGAAAGCAAAGCCAACAGGAAGAATTTGCGACAAGTGTGGTTCCTTAATGATGGAGGGAACAAAAACCATCCCAGAAAGATGCAGCAAAAGAGAATGTGAGAATTTCCGACCTGGACTAAAAAAATAAAATCACAACAATATCTATTTACACTAATTAGCAAGTACATTTTTAAAATCAAAAAATGTATAATTCACATATGGAAGAAAAAATTTCCAACAATATAAACATATGTTATGACTGCTCAAAAGATGTTCAGGATATTTTAGGCTTGATGGCACACCCAAACGATTCAGATAATAAATTAATTCAAAAAGCTTACGATTTTGCCAAAGAAGCTCATCATGAACACAAAAGACTATCTGGCGAACCATATTTAGTACACCTTGTCAGCACAGCTAAAAATCTGGCCAAACTAAGAGCAGATACGGAAACGATCGCAGCTGGACTACTTCACGACACGCTCGAAGACACCAAAACGACAAAAGAAGATATTGTAAAAAACTTTAGTGAAGATATTTTCTTCATGGTAGAAGGGGTCACTAAACTAGGAAAAATTAAATATCATGGACTTGAAAGGCACGCGGAAAGTCTCCGTAAGCTTTTTATTGCAACGGCAAAAGATATCAGAGTTTTATTAATTAAACTTGCAGATAGATTAAATAATGTTGAAACTCTGAAAAATTTACATGATGTTAAGCCGGAAAACGCAAAAAGGATCGCTCTTGAAACAATAGAAATATACGCGCCAATAGCGAATCGTCTTGGAATGGGCCAAATGAAAGGAAAGCTCGAAGATAACTCTTTCCCCTTTTTATATCCCGACGAATACAAACAAACACAAAAACTGGTTCAATCAAAATCAAAAGAATTCACAAATAAATTATCCAAAATTAATAGGGTTCTCTGCAAACGGCTCGTTAAGGCTGGTATAACAAAATTCAAAACTGACTTCAGGGTAAAACATATATACAGCCTGTACAAAAAGCTCCTGCGTTCCAATATGGACATAGACAAGGTTTATGATATTTCGGCCCTGCGAATAATTGTCCCAAGTACAGAAGATTGTTACAGGGTGCTTGGAATTATTCACAACACATGGAGACCACTTCCTGATAAACTTAAAGATTATATTGCCGTACCAAAACCAAACGGATATCAAAGTATTCACACAGTCATATTCACTGGCGACGGCGGTATGGTTGAGATACAGATTAGAAGCGAGAAAATGCACGAAGAGGCTGAATTTGGTATCACTTCACACATTGCCTACGACGAACAAGGAAAACCAAAAAGCGGAGGTGTTTTGACCAAAAAAATCAGGTGGATAAATAGACTAATTGAGTGGCAAAAAAACCTAGATGAATCGGAAAATTTCTTAGATAATTTAAAGACGGACTTTTTTACAGATCAGATTTTCGTCTTTACACCCAAGGGAGATGTTATAGAGCTGCCAGAAGGTGCAAGTCCAATAGATTTTGCTTATATTATTCATTCAGATATCGGAAATCACGCTTTCGGAGCGAAAGTTAATAACAAATTTGTCTCCTTCGACACTGTTCTTAAAAATGGAGACATTGTAGATATAATCACAAGAGAAAATAGTACTCCAAGCTACAAGTGGCTTGAATTTGCAAAAACGACCGAAGCAATAAAGCGCATAAAAATGGCAACAGGAACAAATGAGAACGCCAGAAAAAAAGACAAAAAATAAAAGACTCAAAAAACATCGCTCAATCAAGAGCGATGTTTTTAATTATAGACTAAAATTTTTCATAGAGTACAGGTCTGGGTCTTCATATTCTTCAGGAGTACTGTCGTCAATAGGAGCCTCATCTCCAGAGAGAGAATCTGTTGTTTGTAGTGCGTTTTCAATTGACGCTGCAGTGCCGGCTGGAATGGAAATTTTACCCTTTGACACCAAATCGAGAAGACTTCGCAAGTCGTCTTTTGAAAAGAAATCTATCGTAACTTTTCCACCAAAATCTCTTTTTTCTATATGAACACGAGTTCCTAATTTTTCTGTAAGCCTCGATTCCATATCTAAAATATCTGGATCGATAATGTATTCTTTCTTCCTAACCTTGTCAGTGGCAATATGTCTTGAAATTGACTCAGCCTCTCTAACAGTAAGCTTCTTATATATTATCTCTTTAAACAAGGTTATCTGCTCTGCTGGCTTATCACAAAGCATAAGAAGGGGCCTACAATGACCTTCTGTTATTTTACGAGCAATGATTGCATCTTGAATTTCAGGACAAAGCGACAATATTCTAATACTATTAGAAACATACTCCCTACTCTTGCCAACCTTGGCTGCAATTTCAACATGTTTATAATTAAACTTTTCTACAAGCTGTTGGAAAGCCTTCGCCCTGTCAATAACATTCAAATCTTCTCTTTGGAGATTCTCAATGATTGCCAATTCAAACTTTAATGTATCAGACTGATCCCCTGTTCTTATAACGACAGGAACCTGAAGTAACCCTGCGATTTTTGATGCCCTCAATCTTCTCTCTCCTGAGATAAGTTCATATTCAACTCCCAAACCACCATCTTCTTTCTCATACTCTTTTCTTGTTGCGACAAGAGGCTGAAGAATACCGTACTGCTTAATTGAATCAGCAAGTTCGTGGAGTGTTTTATCATCAAACTCTCTTCTTGGCTGAAAAGGGTTTGGTTTTATTTTATCTGTATCTATCCAGAAAATGGAATTACTTATATTATTTTTACTTTCAAGCGGGTCCATGTGTAATTTAAAACTTAATTATTAAATTTTGTAGACTAATTCTAGCACAAAAAAAAATTTACAAAAACGAGGAACAGTTTTTTGTTATTTATAAACAAAAATTATTCTTCTAAAAATAAAAAAATTAATAGGAATCTTCCCCTTTTTCTTTTAAGAAATAAATGAATGAATCAAATGTACTAAGAATAAGCTTAAATGGGGTCTCCAGAATAATATCTAATGCAAAAACAAAGATATTTATTGATGAGAATTTTCTGCTTAACCACCTACCCACATTAATAATTGGAAAGGTAAAAAAGTTCCATAATAATGTTAAAATTCGATCATCTTCAATATATATAATCCACTTTCTGGCATTGTGGCGTATACGAAAACCAAAATAACTTACGAGCGTCAAGAATAATAAGAACAAAAACATACTTATTATACTAAAATTAAGAGTTTTAAGAATTCCAAAAATAAGACCAAAACTTATCGTACACAACGCAAAATAAAGCAAACCAAATACAATTTGCATAAAAATACCATCACTCGAAGATTTGATGTGTATTGTTTTTATATCTTCGTTTTCAACAATAGAGTTAATACCGCTAACAATTAAGCTTGTATTACCTAATGATGGTGGTCTAATTGTCTTCACCATTAGAAAAAGCAAAAGTGGATGAAAAATTACATTCACACCAAGGGCGAAATAATCAACGGACGCAAGAAATATTTTTTCGTATGGAAGTTCTAATAAAAAAGCGAGGCCAATTTTTGTTAATAAAATATACTCAATGGCTCTTGTACCACTCTTACTAATAATATCTCCATGCCTCTTATATTTATCTTCTAATATTTTTTTAATTTCTTCTGCGAGTCGAGCTTTATCATTAAACAAAGACTCTGAAACTAATCCATATTTCTCAACAATCTCCTTTAAAACAGAAAAATAGACAGAGTAATTTTTAAGTTTTGAAGATATTTTCCAGGCTAATGGATCCTTAATATCCTTTTCTGAAGCGGTTAATATTTCTGAAAACCTTAATGCAATATTTTTTATTTCAGTTTCATCTATAATCTTGGGTAATTCTGGAAGATTTTTTATCAAGACTGCATAAAGCAAAGTCTCTCGATCATCCTGTAAAAAACTATGCCTACATGCTATATAAGTTTGAATATTAAGCTCTTCAACAGGAATCTTTTCGGAATAATTAATACCAACAGAGATTGTCGAATAAAACCAATCCAGAACCAAATCATTTATAAGTTGCGGAAAAAGAAATCTCTCTATCTCACTAGCCATTAAACTAACTACTCGTTTTTTCTCAATACCACAAGCAATTCCTAAAATAAGATATTTATTTGCAATCAATTGAATCTTACCCGCAACACTCTCAGGTACACTTTTGTCAGGCAAATATCCACTACTAACCAGTTCGCGTAACAAAGAAAGACCAATTTCAGAATTATCTTCCATCAGAATATTCCTTTTAAGAATACGCTCAATTGCATTTCTCCTAATAGAATGCTCCTCCTTGTAATCAACAAGATAACGCATTTTTTCATAAAGAGTACCGACCTTACCAGTAAGATTGTTTACACTTACCATCGGTTCATTATTACTTGCGTATATACCACCCTCTTTGTACGACCCCAAACCCTTTAAAACTATATTAATATTTGGTGAAAGCATTTTATTTTTATGGTTTGACACTTACAGCAAAAATAAGATAAAAGTGCCAAAACATCATTAAGTCTCACAAATGAGACATTGGGATATATTAGCACAAATGGGGGTAAGAGTTCTAGGAGGAAATATCAATACAGAATAAAAAATTATACTATAAAAAGAGAGACTCGGTCACACATAAATTTGCTTCAGCAAATTTTGCGCGACCCTGACTCAGCTCCCTTGCTTTCAGCAAGGGGCCCGCTTCCGTCTTTCGAGTCTCTCCCGCGACTACAAAAACAAAACCACCTAAATGTTTTCACATTTAGGTGGTTGTTTTGTGCCGCGGGAGAGACTCGAACTCTCATGACCTTGCGATCGATAGATTTTGAGTCTATTGCGTCTACCAATTCCGCCACCGCGGCAAATTCATCAACAAAAAGATTCTAACACAAAGAAGTCTTTTTGCAATTATTTAGACCTTTTTATTTTAATGTTTCGCTGTGTATAAAATATTTTTTCACCGCTGGATTTGTGTTAATATTTAAAATTATAAACACATCTATTATTAGCACTTATTTTTATTAAATGAAAAATAAAATAAAATATATTTTATTACTCGGACTCTTTATTTCATGCACATATATTAAAACAGAACAGGTCTTTGCGGAACCTTCCCCCGCTGACAACCCACCTGTGGATTTTCAACAACGAGCCAATGGCTCTGAAAAAGCAGAAATAAATGCCAGAAAACAACAAGAAGAAGCTAATGCTCGTGCGCATTTTCAAGATCAAATGGGTGCACCGCCAGAAGCATTTCAAAAACATGAACCTCAAAAACCAACAATAGAAGAACCACAGAAAGTTCCAGATGAAATAAAAAAATATCTTACCGATTCTGAAATTGTTCCAATTTATTGCGCAATGTCTAAATGGAAAACTGGCCAGTTTTTTAGTGCGATGAGTTCCCTAAAAAACAACCTCGCCCCCAAAATGCTTGAAGCGAAAAATACGCTTGGTATCGATTTAGAAGCTCCCAACTTCGATAATATTATTTCCAATGGTCAAACAAAACTAGACGCTATTTGCAACACAAAGACAGTTGCTGAAGCAGAGAATCTTACTTCTGAATTTAAATCATTTGGGGAAGGTGTCGACAGTCAAATGATTTCTCCTTTTATGAAAGCTTTTGAAGATAAAATGAAACAAAAAGGTGATGAATTAAAGACAAAAATAGAAAATGGAATTCAACCAACCGTCGAAGAAGAAAGCGCAAAGATTCAAACAGAAATAGAAGCAGAAGCAAAATCTTTTGCAGGAACCTTCAAATTCACAAAACAACCAAGCGAAAGCGATCTTGCCAACATGAGAGCACAAATCGAAGAACACTTGAAACCAATAATTGAACAAAAAAAACAAACCATTGTTCAAAAAATACAAGCAAAGGTTGAGGAAATAAAAAATGGCGAAGCTAGTCAATTTATTAAACTCGGAAAAATCTTCGACGGTGTAGATCAAAAAATTAACCAAGACACAACAGCGGGTCTTTCTGAATACGATAAATACAAAAAAGAAGCTTTTGACTTAAGAAAAAAGGCGGTTCTTACGATTCTTAACAAAAACCTAGACGAGGGCATGAAACAACTCGATGCTTCCTCAAAAGATATTGACGAAGCAAAAAAGAACGATTCAACAATTTTAAGTGTGTCTGAAATTAAAGCAAACATTGAAAAGGATAAAGAAATTTTATCTGCAAAAATAGACAGTGCAATGCAGACTGGTAACGAAACAGCATTTCAACAAGCAATAAATGATTTTAAAAACAAATGGGAAAAAATAAGAACTGATTCTGAAAAAATGGCACAGCAATCAGTATCTAAGGCATGTGCTATTGCGACAACCCAATTCGCTGTCGCAAAAGAGCAAATAAATACAAATTTAGGCAAAATAAACGGACTTGAATCAAAATGCGTAGGACAAACGACGGAAGAATGTCTGAATATAAGCAAATTTTCTGGAAAATTTTCTGTCTTAAGGGGCAAACTTACTGACATACAGAATGGAATGAACTTAGCCGAAAATATGTGCAAAGACCCCGGAACTACTGACCAGAAGAGTTTAATCTCCCTACTAAGAAAAATTCAAGGCGACGGTGAAGATGTAAAGATATACGGAGAATCACTAGATGCAGAAAAATCAAAAGTACTAGCAGATACAGCTGGTAAAATTTGTGCACAGATAATTCCACAAATCGAAGCTGCGAAAACTGAAATAAATAACAACGATATGGTTATTTTAAAAAGTAACTTTGATCGATGTAAAAATTTAAAAACTGAAGAATGTAAAATAGTTAACGAGCTTTCTTCTAAATTTAACGAACTAAGTCAAGAATCAAAAAAATTTGTAAGCAACACAGAAGTAGTCGAGAAATTCTGCAAAAATCCACAGCAGTCTGATTTTGAAAAAATTTCAACAACCCTAAATTCCTTAAAGGAAGATGGCGATAAACTAAAATTATCAAGTAAAGAGCTACAAGCGGTTCAAGCAGAAAAAGCTAGCGAAAAAGCTTTCTGTCGAGCAATCATTCCAGAGCTAGAAATAGGAAAAAGCGATATGACCAAAGGGCTTATCGAGGCAGACTCAAGTGTAAATAAAGCTTGTGATAATATAAACGACCCTCAATGCAAGTCATCTCTAACCTCTACTATCGTACCAAAACTAAACACAATTAAATCTCAAGCCTCAGACTTATCAAACAAAATTTCATCTATCTCTACACTTTGCGCAAGTGCAAAAACCACAATCCCAAATGAATCGATGATTAATTCTGCAAATGAAATCAAAAAACTAGCAGATACTATTCAAAAAAGCGTTGTTGATCTCAAAAAAGAAGCTGATGACCTAAGAGCAAAAATGCCATCGGGAGTAAGTATTAAAATAGAAGCTGAAGACGAAACAAAAACATCTCTACTTCCCCACACTGAATCTTGGCACTCGAGAAAAGAACTTAGCCCAAGCTGGCGACCTTCGTACTATGGAAATGGGGTTTGGTACTTATCGAGAGGAGGAGAATCTTTGACTTACAACTTCCAATCACCAACAACGGGAGAATATACATTATGGACAAGAGACTATGTCGACAATTTCCAGCCAACAGGAGTTCGAAAAGTTACATATAACATAAATGGAAAAAACTATGGAGCGTATCCTGAGGTTGTTCTTTCAAAAAGCAAGATTGATGCCCAGAAAGGTGCTTTTGGCTGGCACAAAATAATAAAAGTTAAAGTTAATGCAGGTGCCAACACGATGAAGGTTACAAAGGAATCAACCACTTCTGGAGCTGCCGTGCTTGATGCATTTTATTTGACAACTGGAAACGAAGTTCCACCAGAAAAATAATTCAAATAATAAATATGAACAATAAAACACATCAAATGATACAAAAAAATAAAGGCATAGCACCACTAGTATTAATTCTAGTCATAGCCTTATTGGCAGGAGGTGGTAGTGTCGCGTATTTAAAATCAAAAAAGCAACCAGTAAGTTTTGATTCCGTTGCTAAAAATATTCTCGGAACTGGTAATAACGATACAATTGATAATTTAAAGTTAGAAAATACTGATTTAAACATATCACTATCCCCGCTTCCTGCTTTAAATATTTCAGCGTTAAATATTGACGTACCAAACCTAGACACACCTAAAATTGGAAACGTGGTCGGAAATAATGATTTTAATTTCTTTTTTGACAAAAGTGATATTAAGTTAAAATCGCCAGACCTAAGTAATTTTATGCCCGCCATAACAATACCCTCAACATCAGAAACCCCAACACAGACAGAAGGTAGTGCACCTACACAAATACCACAGATAGATTGCTCGCAATTTCAGACGGTACCAAGTTGCTCATATGTACCAGCTGGACAAGCACAAGACGCATGTAAAAAATGTTTTCCTAACAAATAATCATTAAATAAAAAATATGTACATTGAAAAACAATTTAATCTTAAAGACTTAAAAGGGTTTTCGGAGAAACAAATAAACGAACATTTAAAGCTTTATGCAGGTTACGTAAAAAACACAAACTCTCTTATGGAGAAGTTAGATAAAATGAGAGCCGACAAAGAGGCAGATGCATATATTATTGCGGAATTAAAAAGGAGAATAGGATTTGAGTTTAGTGGAATGAGACTACACGAATATTACTTTGACGACCTCAGCGGAACAGGCTTAATATCAGACGGAGATCTCAAAAAAGATATCGCTATGCAGTATGGAACTTTCGAAAATTGGCTTACTGATTTCAAGTCGACTGCGATGCTTCGAGGCACGGGTTGGGCAATTTTAACTTACGACCAAGAAAATAAAAGATTCTTTAATACATGGGTCAATAGTCATGAGCTTGGTCATCTAGCTGGAACCAAAATATTATTAGCGCTTGATGTCTGGGAACACGCTTTCTTGATTGACTACACACCAGGACAAAGAAAAGACTACATCGAATCATTCTTTTCCTGTCTTAACTGGAGTAATATAGAAAAACGCTATAAATAAACGTAAGTTCAATAAAATTAGCAAAATAAAAACCGCTCATATTTGAGTGGTTTTTATATAAATAACCAATATTATCAATGGTTTTTTGGTGTTTACGACAAGTAGTATTGTTGTCAAAATCATTGACAATAATATCTAAACATGCTAATATAAGTATAAGAAATTTTGCAGGAGTTTTATTGATTAGTCATCAAAAAATACCCCAGAGAATAATCAGAAAGATGCGGGGGTTAATTTTAATTTATGTTATCAAAAGCATTAACTGGCACCTTTTTTGGGATGTTGTTTATAACGTCATCAGCCACACCAACTCCTGGAAATATAAATGGTGATTATTTTCTAGAGTGTAGCTCAAAAGAAAAACAGTGTGTAATAAACTTAATAGAGAAATATTCAAAAGAATATAACTATCCAACACAACTAGCAAAAGATATTGCGTATTGTGAGTCTGAATATAAGCCAACGGCCCTAGGTGATAGCGGAAAGGCATATGGAATATATCAATTCCATAAAAATACATTTAATCTATTCTCCAAAGAAAAAGGTGAAGTACTAGATTACTACAACACTGAGGATAATATTAAACTAGCGATTTGGGCGCTAGCCAACGATAAAGAAAACCATTGGACTTGCTACAAGAAGGTGGCTTCTAGATAATAAAAATCCCGCATTTAATTGCGGGATTTTTATTACAATAAATTTTTCAACAAAACAACATGTTTTAATAACATACTTGCGTACCCCCATTCATTATCATACCAAGCCATAATCTTCACAAGATTACCACCAACAACTTTTGTTAACTTAAGATCTGCAACAGAACCATAAGAACTCTGCAATATATCAGAGGACACAATTGGCTTTTCGGTCACAGTAAATATCCCCTGCCATTCTGGCTTCACAGAAGCCTCTTTTAGAATTTTATTTATCTCCTCGACAGAAGTCTCCTTTTCTGAAATAAATGTAAAATCAAGGATAGACCCAGCTGGAACTGGTACCCTAAGCGCCATACCATCAAACTTGCCCGCAAGAGCTGGTAATGCCTTCCCCACAGCACCAGAGGCGCCACTTGTGGTAGGTACAATATTCTGAGCAGCTGCTCTCCCTCTTCTCATATCCTTGTGTAAAGGTGGCATTGGCCCGTCAACAATACTTTGTTCAGCTGTATATCCATGAACCGTATTCACGATAGAACATTTAATACCTGGCGCAACACTTAGAATCGCAGCGAGAGGCATTATTGCGTTAGTAGTGCAAGAAGCGTTAGAGGTTATCTTAGACTCAGAAAGCGAACTAACATTTACATTTGGGGTACACATTGGGGTAATATCATCTTTTGCAGGAGCAGAAATAACAACCCTCTTTGCGCCAGCATTTATGTGCACCCGTGCTTTTTCTGAAGAAGTAAACCGACCAGTGGACTCAATAACAACATCAATATTTAAATCTTTCCAAGGAAGTTTTGTTGCATCTGCTTGCTGAATAAATTTAACAGTCTTTCCATCAACAACTAAGTTACCATCTTTTACTTCTATTTTTTTATCATATCCTCTGTAGACCGAATCAAATTCTAACAAATAAGCTAGGTTATCTAACTCACCGAGATCATTTATTGCCACAATCTCACAATCAGGAGACTCAAAAGCTATCTTAAAAAACTGTCTACCAATTCTGCCAAAACCATTTATAGCAATCCTAATTTTTTTATCCATTTTTTAATCATTAAATAAATAATTACAGCTATTATACTTTATTTTAAGCCAATTAAAAAGACAACCGCGCCGTTGTCTTTTTAAATAATTATTTTATTACTTACTACCTTAAATACCTATTTTTATTTTCTTTATGTTCATCAAAGGTCTTCGCGTAATGCATATTTCCGTCCTTATCAGATAAATAAAACCAATATGGATTATTTGTAGGGTAAATTGCCGACAGAATTGCATCTATGCCAGGGTTCGCAATCGGGCCAGGTGGTAAACCCTTGTATTTGTAAGTATTATAAGGCGATTCAACATCTAAATCATTCAAAGAAAGCTCAGCACTCCCCTTTCCCAGTAAATAAACAAAAGAAGCATCGACTTGTAACGGCATACCTTTTACAATTCTTCTCCATAAAATATCAGAAACCATTTTTCTAGACTCCGCTAGGCGTGCTTCTTCTTCCAAAATAGAAGCCATTGTAAGAATATCTTTTAAACTTCTTTTTGAGGAATCTATTTCTTTTTTTATACTCTTAATTTTTTCATCAAAGTTTGCGCTCATCATCTCGATAACTTTCTCAGGAGAAGTCTCTGGCTCAAAAAAATACGTGTCGGGAAATAAATAACCCTCCTTATCCTTTGCTATAGATAAAAATTTTGTCTTATCAAAATTGTCTAAACTACCATACAATAAATCGGCAATTTGTTTATTCGAAAGACCTTCAGGAATTGTAACTTTAAAAACTTTTTCTCTATAACCACTATTGGTCAATGTGTTTACAACCTGAAAAACATCAGACGGTTTTTCGAATACATATCTCCCTGCAACAATTCCTTTATTTCCACGATAGAGTTTAACTAGTACCCTAAACACAAAAGGTGACTTTATGATTGAATTATCTTTTAAATATTTGCCCGCATCTTTTACAGTCATCCCTGACGAAATACTTATTCTAGAATTTTCTAAAAAACTTGAAGGTGCGTCAAAGAAAAAATAATTAAAAGACGAAACAAAAAAGAGCAAGACCGTTAGTATTAACACGGCCTTGTTTATGGGGTCAGAAAAGAATTTTTTTGTTTTAGAAATTTTATCAGAACTGTCCTCCGGCGGGTTTGGCTCTTCTGATTCTTGCATCATCATGTACGATAAATCTGGGTGCATTTTAAAAATTTTAATTTAGATAATTTAACAATAACTAAATCGGAAGATTAATAGGAGCCTCAGCCTTCTTGGATTCGATTCTTGTAAATGTTGGGGTAACAGAGACAGCACCAGGAAAGTGGTAGATGGTTGCAAGCTCTTCGGTATTCAGTGTAAAAATAGGACTAGCTTTATATGGATGATAGAAATAACCTCTATTAACGTATGCTTTGAAAATTTCCTTCTTCAATCTTACCTCCTTCCAGCCAAACCAATCTTGCCACCAATTTGTGCTTGTGTTTCTTGATGGTTTAAAGCTATTTAAATTAACAGTACCGTATTGCCTAAAACAAGCAAAAAGAGAACCAATGTTTCCTGGTTTAAATTTATCTTTTTCTGCAAGATAAAGCGTCCTTATTCCACAATCAAAACCTATCTTACCAATACTTCGTTCAATAGCCTCCAAAACCGTTTTATCCCCAGGCGACAACTGAACAACAGTCTTATCTTTTGGTAATATCTTCGCAATAGCAGCCTTAGCATTCCCCTTCCAGTCTTCCATCCCAAACCACGTCCCAGCCTTTTTAAACCTAGGCTGAGCAGCCATTACCATAATCTGAAGCCAAACTTGCTCACCCTTACCAATGGATCCCAAAAACTCAATCGTGGAAGTTATTGGATCTACCTTCTGTTCTTCTTTCAGTAATTCCCTGTCGATACCATAATCAAGATATGTCTTGATAGGATAAGCGTCATCTCTTGCAAGTATGTGTTCCATACCGTGAATTTTCCAATTATTACCCTCAATAGAATAAGGCACACCACCAACATAATCTGGAACAAGATGCACTTCTGCCTGTGGATACTGAGAATAAATGTGATTTTCAATAACGCTTGTATCTTTTTTTGAAACCCTTAAATAAAAATGAACATTACCCTCAATAGAAACCATTTCCAAAGAATATGGTAATGGTACTTTACCAACCCAATAATAATCATACCAAGTCGGTGGTACTGGAAATTGATAAAAAGCCCCCAACACCAACTCCATAGCATGTGGGGTTTTTTGATGTTCCTTGGGTAATTTTACTTCCAAAACAACAAATTCCTGTTTTGAAAGAAAGTCGTGTATTATGTAATATCTCCAAAATTTCCAAGCAAACAATATTAAAACCGCCGGAAATAAATAAGGAAACATATCCGAAAGAACCTGATAAGCGGACTGAATACCTTGATTAAAAACCTCTTCTAGAATCATACGATTAAATATTTTCCGCCTTTGTCTTTCTTAAAATATTTTTTATTTTGTAGATTGACTAGGACAGTATTTTCTTTTATATACCTCTCTCGCAATACCTTTTTTAATATATCTTCTTTGGATTGCGGACCCTTCTCCTTGATGATCATTTTTATTATATCACGAACTGTCCCTTGACTATAGCCCCACTTAGTAAGAGCATAAAGACCTCTTCCAACGAGCACAAATCTTTTATCTTTTATAAGCTCGTTATGGCAAGTTGCTTCATTAGCTTCCTTTCCAAAAATTTGCTGAATTGCATCTGCAACCTCCCTGAAGTGCATAGGTGAACCGTGCTTTCTGAGTACCAAATAAGCAAGATCTCTTATTCCACGAACCTTAATATTTGGAGACTGTGAAATACCCCACTCACCCAAGGCGTTCTTTCCGATTTTCTTTGAAATATGAATCCATCTTTTTGCTAACTCTTCATTCCTTAAATCTTTTACAGTACCCTCAAGGTTATCCAAAAACTTTATTATCATTTCACTCTCAGAAATAAGGTCATCCTCAGAAAGACTCTTGTATAGATTTCTTAATGACTCGTGAACTTTTTCGCTAAGCTCAGAATTTATTGTCCATCTGTGTGCAAATTCATCATCTTCTTTTAATTTAACAAAATCGCTTCCAATTTCTAAGTAAAAACTTAAATGATTCTGAATATCCCTGTCATGAGTTAAATGATCCAAAAAATTTCTTTCGTGAACAACCCCTCCATACTCATCCATGTGCTTTTTAAGCTCATCAAATGATGCACTATTTTTTGAAAATGCTTCTGATTTTCTTATAGAATTAATGGCAAAATTTTCTATCTGTCTAACTCTCTCTCTCGTAATACCATAAATTTCCCCAATAGCCTCGAGGGTCATTCCTTCGGTCCCAGCTTCTAGTCCATATCGTTTTTTTATGATATCCCTAGCTCTTGAAGTAAGCGCATCCAATAGCTCTTTGCTTATCTTTTTTGGGTTAAAAGTCAATTTATGTTGTTTTGCCATAAGATTAACGTGTAATATTATATTAAACTAGTCAATACTTAAGTATTCTACTCAAAAAACAGAATATGTCAATTTTTATGCCCAGTTTTTCTTCTTCAAAGCTGTTCTTGCAGCATCCTCTTGAGCATCTTGTTTAGAATAGCCCTTACCTTCTGAAACAAACTCCTCTCCGATATACAAACCTACAGTAAAAATTTTATTGTGATCAGGTCCAACTTCGTTCAGGGTTTTGTAAACAGGTGTAACTCCAGTAAACTCTTGCGCTTTTTCCTGCAAAACACTCTTGGGGTCTTTCCATAGAGACTCCTCTACTATAATTTTTACTTTTGGGAACAATTGATTTGCGATAAAAGTTTTAGATTCTTCATGTCCGCCATCCAAATAAAGTGCACCAATAAGAGCTTCAAATGTATTAGCAAGAATAACCTGCCTTGCTCTTCCTGTATCTTTAGATTCTCCCTTAGATAACAGCAAGAAATCGTTCATTCCTATATCCGAAGCGATCTTTGATATTGTTATTGTATTAACCAGAGCCGCCCTATAACTAGTAAGATCACCCTCTTGTTTTTCTGGGAATTCATAATAGAGAAATTCTGTTATTACCAACTCCAAAACAGCATCACCAAGAAACTCCAATCTTTCATTATGAAAAAAATCAGAACTTCTGTTTTCATTTATATATGAACGGTGAGTAAAAGCCTGTTTGAGAAGACTTTTATTTTTAAAATTTATACCTACTTTTTTTTCGAACTTTGAAAAATCTGGAAGATTCATTTTAAATAAATTATTCAGCTGATATTATCTTAACAGCGTCAACCATGAGAGGCACAATATCGTCATAGATTTTTAAATTTGGAATCTCAGAAACTTCGAACCATTTTGCATCATCAAGCCCCCCTGTTTCTTTTAGTGTGAGTTCAGCTTTTTCTGACTTTCCTAAAAAGTAAGTAACCTGTTTTCTTATCTTTCCTTTTTTAGGGTCTGAAGCAATATATTCGTTCTCTCCAATCTTCTGAACTATTTCTACATTAATTCCGATCTCTTCAAGAACCTCCCTAGCGGCGCCTTCTGCCTCGCTCTCGCCCTCTTCGATCCTTCCCTTCGAAAGAGTCCAATATCCAAAAATATCATGAACCAAGGCAAAGTGAATTTTATTATCGCCATCTTTCGAGTAAACGATAACGCCACCTAGTTTTTCGACTGGTAATTCTTTTGGATCAAGAACTTCTTCTTGTTTTGGTTTAGAAACTTCATCTTTCCCTGGCTCACCCATCTCCTTATATATAGTGCCAAGTACTCCGTTTATAAATTTACCACTACTATCGCCTCCAAAGGTTTTTGCTAACTCGATAGCCTCATTAATAGCCACTTTAGCGGGAACCTCTCCTTTATTCATAAATATAAGCTCGTACAAACCCATTCGTAAGACATTCCTATCTACAATAGAAACTCTATCAATCGGCCACTCTGGAGCTGCCTTCGTTATAATAGTATCAATAACTTCAGTCTTATTAATTATACTTTCTAAAAGATTTTCAATAAAAGAAAAGTCGGTCAAACCAGGACCGAACTCCTCTATATTTTTATGAAGAATATCTCTTAATTTAGAATTATCACAGCCATTGAAGTCCCATTCAAAAAGGGTTTGTAAAACAATACTTCTTGCTAAATGCCTATTGGCCATATGTTTTCAAAAATTAAGGATTCCGGTAATCCTATAAATAAAACCGGCAAAACAAAAAAATCTAATTACTTAGACTTTTTTGTTTCTTTCTTATTTTTCTTTTGGATCTTCGCCATCGTGTTCACCTTCTCGGTACCTTTATAGTATCCGCAAGCTGGACAAACCTGATGTGGTCTACACAAAGCAGTACACTGTGTACATTTTTGTAAACTTCCACCTTTCAAGGCGTGATGTGATCTCCTGTTCGCGGTATGTGCCCGCGTATGTCTCATTCGTACTACCATAATAGGAACATATTACACTAAACATAAAAATTGGCAAGGGCGGGAAGAATTACGAATTATTAATTACGAATTACGAATTAAAAAACAGTTAAAAGGGTAAAAGTTAAATTTAAAATTTAAAAGTTTCTATCATCCCGACTTTTTACAGAGAGAACCATTTAACATTGGGAAAGCTCCAGGCGAGGTTTCGTGTGTATTAAAAAAACAACCACAGTTTTCGCCGTGGTTGTTTCTAAATTCTTAATTACAACTTGAGATCCTGCATGGCCTCATCAACTGTTTTTGAAGCTGATTGTGGAGCCATAACTCTCATACTTCCTTCTGGTTCATTAATCTTAAGATTAACTCTAGCGTTGTGCTTCATTCCCACAACTCTTAGAAGGGTTCTGATCGCCTTGGCTGTATTTCCGCTTCGGCCGATGATCTTGCCCATGTCTGCTGGATTTACATCAAGAGAAAGTAGAACTCCCATTTCATCAACAGTTCTCTTAACTTTAATATCCGCAGGATTGTCAACTAAAGACTTTACAACAATTTCTAGAAATTCCTGATCTTTTTCCATCATTTTGACAATTCATATTTTCTTGTAAAAATGCAGTCATTCGACCTCGTACTGCTTGTCTATTTATATCACGAACACTAATAAAAAAGCAAACCCACTTTTCAACAGGTTTGCTTTTTAAATATTTTATTTTATTTACGCAACAGGTGTCGCTACTTTAGCTTCAGCTGCAGCCTTCTTCTCAGCTTCAGTCTTCTTTTTCTTAGGAAGAGCGTTTAGTGTTTTTTCTTTTACTACTTTATTTCTTACAAGCAAATTATGAAGTGTGACTGATGTCTTAGCTCCAACAGATAACCAATGTGTTATTCTATCTTTGTTAAGTTGAGTTTTTCCTCCTCTTGCATCATAGTGTCCCAAAACCTCAATAAATTTACCGCTCTTTGTGCTGTTTTTAGAATCAGTCAAAAGAACACGAAAAGATGGATCGTGCTTCTTGCCAACTCTTTGTAATCGAATCATTAACATAGGGTCTAGGCTAACAAATATGGCCTTAAAAGTCAATACTTCCAAAACCGTATCTGCATAATACTATATTATTCCGTTGACTAGTTGACAAATTATATATTATATTATATTATAACAACAAGCAATAATACGTACTTTAAAAATTAAAAAACTGAATTACAAGGGTGTTCTCTGAAACTAGCTCTCTTTATACTGATGGAATAATGTAGGTATTCATAATTGTTATAAAATATCTTCATTATTCCCTCAGTATCGAGGGGCATCTCGCCCAATAGGGCGCAAAGGGAGGTCACTATGAACATGGTGATCATTAACGCTGGATCGGGTTCGGGCTATGAATTAGATTTTCTTGCTTCCCACTTGGAAGCAGGCTTAATTGTCGACAAAAAATTAAAAAAGATTGAAGAAAAAGACTTTATTGATCTAGTATTAACCAATATCCATCAAATTACAAAACTGAATGGTGACGTAACCCCAACACGGCAAGAAACTGCAGATTGCAGAACACGCCGTATTTTTAAAATCAACGGGGCACAAATTGGATATCTGAGTCAGAAAGAAAAAACAATCCTTTTAACTGTATCAAATCAGGAGAACTGGGTTAGTAAGACTCGCCGACATGTCGAACCGCTCGGTAAACCAGGCAAAGAGCATGGTTGCCTTGCACTTCTTCCTGCAGGTATTGAACCAAAGTTCCTACCAATTAATGAGGCACGAAAATTCAGGAAAACTCACTGGGTAGTCGGATCTGCATATGGAAAAGCTATCATATTACCCAGATCATGCCGTCCCTTGCCCATTCAATGGAGTTTAGAGACCAAGGAAGGTCTCGAGTGTAAAAAATTCGAAAAGGCCCTGGCGGTCTATCCCATTGCCCAAGTTAGAAGGGTTACACAAAGGGAACTCCTGGTACAACACACATGGAGGGGGTGGGAAGGATTTATGATAAAAAATTCATCCCACGAAAGAATTAGTAGCGAAGAACTTCCATGTTCAGAAATTTGCTCAAAGAGTAACCGTGTTGAGATTTTCCCACCTGAAACCAGATGGATTCTATTTTATGCACTCAAAGTTTTGCCTGGTGGTCGCGGACTTAAAACCGAGCACACAATTTTGGCTCTCGACAACGTAACCCCAGAGGAAATTGCGTCCTCAATTACTTCTGATTAATTTTCAAAATCCGGGGGTCTGTTTTTACACAGACCCCCATCCTTCTTTCGATGAGATCGAAACTGATGAGTCTTAACTATTTCAAGACGAAAAGGATAAAAAAACACCAAATAATAAATCTGGTGTTTTTTTAATAATATTTAATTTAAACGATGAATTAATGCAAATATATCCCTACAACACCACATCAATTGTCGGACCAAAACGAACCCTTTTTCCTGGTAAAAATATTTTTGGTCCTTCCAGGCCTAATAGCAAATCCCAAAAACCTTCACGTGATTAGCCAACATCAGCTAAACCGCTTAAAACTATGTAATATCGCCTTTTGTCTATATTATCCAGTATTACAAGAAACATCGAGGCTTGAGTGGGATGAATTAACCCCCAAGGAGAAGCTTTGGGAACAGATTTGTGTGAACCTGACAATACAATAATGTTACGATTCTTGACAATAATAAGATTTTAGTATATGATTACGAGTAATTAAATTCATCGAGTACCGGGCATAAATTATCGCACGGAATTAGTGCGATTTTTTAATGATATAGCCTATGTATAAAAACGATAGAAAAAGTTTTAACTCAAATAAAGTGACGTCTAGCGGAACATCTAGCCGTTTTTCTGGTGGAAGAAGTAGATTTGGCGGAAGCGGAAGACCATCTTCAAATAGAGGTGGCACAAGAACTTCGTCAAACAGAAGCGGAAGAAATGGTGGTTTTAGTCAAAATATAAACGTATCTAAATTCATAAGCAAAGCAGCTCCAATAGAGAAAACTGTGGAATTCAAACCAATTAACTCCTTTGCTGATTTTAAGATAGACAAAAGTATTAAGACAAATATTACAAACAAAGGATACACTTCCCCTACCCCAATACAGGACCAAATAATTCCTCATATTCTAAATGGCGCAGATGTTGTCGGTATTGCAAACACCGGAACTGGTAAAACAGGTGCATTTTTAATTCCACTCGTACAAAAAGTTCTACACAACTACAAAGAGAGAGTGATAATCATTGTACCAACAAGAGAACTCGCTGTTCAAATAAACCAAGAACTTAGAACACTAGTTACAGGAATGAATCTTTATTCTACCTGTTGCGTGGGTGGAGCTTCTATAGGCGGACAGATAGCAGAATTAAAACAAAGATACAATAATTTTATAATTGGAACTCCAGGAAGACTAAAGGACCTCATAGAGAGAAAAATGATTGACCTTTCGAAATTCGCAACTATTGTGCTAGATGAGGCTGACAGAATGCTCGATATGGGATTCATTGGTGATATGAAATTCGTAATGGCTAAAATGCCAAAAGAAAGACACACACTATTCTTCTCTGCGACAATGTCCGATGATATTAAGAAACTTATCAACGAGTTCTTAAAGAACCCTATAACGGTTTCGGTTAAAACAGGAGATACTTCTAAGAATATAGATCAAGATATTGTTAAAAATATGGGTAAAGATAAGATTGATGTTCTTCATAACCTCTTAATTGCGACAGAATTCACTAAAGTTCTTATATTCGGAAAGACCAAGCACGGTGTTGAAAGACTTTCAAAGACTCTTAAAGACAGAGGCTTTAAAGCAGAGTCAATTCACGGAAACAAAAATCATTCACAAAGACAAAGAGCTCTTGGACTATTCAAAGAAGAAAGAGTTCAGATCTTAGTAGCCACCGACGTGGCCGCAAGAGGACTCGATATTCCTGACGTAAGCCACGTCATCAACTACGACATCCCAGCCACCTACGACGACTATGTTCACCGAATCGGAAGAACAGGAAGAGGAAACAAAACCGGAAAAGCGTTGACTTTTGTGGATTAGGAAACACAATTACCATACTAAGTGACTTTTTTAGTGTATTCAGAATATTCTTTTGATTCAAAAATCTCCTTAAGCTCAATTTCATTAATACGACCATCCACGACCTCTTTTTTAAGCGCATTTAATACATTTTCTATTTCATTAATTTTATCAAGTTTTTCAAAGTCCTCAGAACTTAACATTTCTCGAAGAGTATTGTCAGACGCACGATAAAGAGCTGTGTTAACGATCTCATCTTCGTTTTTTCCTTTATAACTGCCGTTTCGAAGAGAATCTGTGTATTTTTTTTCTCTCGTTATTATTTCTTCAAACTTATCGAGTGGGGTTTTTTTATAAAAAAAATCAAGAAATGACATACATTTTAAATTATATTAATAATTGTATACTGATATTTTAATATTATTACCAAGTATTATCAACTTAAATTAAACAATTAGAATTTCGATGATCACAATCTTGAAAACATTTTACTTATTGATTTAATTAAAATTTTTAGCTATTATTCTTTGAAGATATCAAATTTAATGGGCCATTAGCTCAGCTGGTAGAGCGTTCGCATGGCATGCGAGAGGTCAGCGGTTCGAGCCCGCTATGGTCCACCAAACGAAACATTGATTGAAGATTTAATAAAGTGGTTATGAAATTTGAACTAGACGACTACAACCGAAACGTCTCCGATGAATCTCTTGTTGAGGATCTAAAAGTTGTTGCCAAAAAACTCAACAAGGATTCCGTTATGCGAGAAGAATATGATACTAACGGGAGATATCACAGCACAACTCAACTTCGACGGTTTGGAAGCTGGTCTGACGCATTAAAAAAAGCGGGTCTGCAAGAAACAAGAACTTCCCCAAATGTTCCGGAAGAAGAATTGTTTAAAAATTTGGAGGAAGTGTGGATAAAACTTGGGCGACAACCTCGGTATCAAGAAGTGCAGAAGCCACTTTCAAAATATAATGTTGGGACTTATGAGAATCGCTTTGGTGGCTGGCGTAAAGCGTTAGAGCGTTTTGTTGAATATGTAAATAGCGAAGAAGGTGCTACTTCTGAAGAATCAATCAAGAAAATTGAGAGAGCTGAATTTCCTGCTCAGCACAAAACGCCACGGACGATAAATTGGAGGTTGCGATTTATTGTGATGAGACGCGACAATTTTAAATGCAAAAATTGCGGACGGTCGCCTGCAACTGACCCAAGCGTCATTCTCCATGTTGACCACGTTAAAGCGTGGGCAAATGGCGGAGAAACAGTTTTAGAAAATCTACAAACACTTTGCTCTAAGTGTAACATTGGAAAAAGTGATTTAGAATAAAAATCATGACCAAGAGAAAACAACCTGAATCAATAGAAGCAAATCTGTCATATCAACAAATGGAGGCAGCTATTCCTAAAATTGAGAGAAGAATAGCCGACCTCGAAAGTTTTGATGTTGATTCCGTTACCGACCGAAGCGATGCAAAAATTGATGCGCTTGAGAAATCACTGGACGCATTACTTGTTTCTGTTTTTGGAGCAGGAACAGTGGAGTATGACCGTTACCATTGGCAAGTCACGCGGTTGGATACGGCTTCGGTAAACATGATGCACCGAACTCCGATTCACGAAGTCCACGAGGGACTTCGCCGTGGTATCGCTACTGCTAAAGCGCATTTGGAGGCGATCAAAAAGGAATTTCTTGAAGAACTTGGAGATGCTGGACTTACTTCTGCGGGAAAAACTCTAAAAGCGTATGAGGGGCTTGAACTACATCCAGAAATTGAGCGCGCGGTCGGCAATCTCTACCGAGACGGCCACTACGCAAACGCTGTTGAGGACGCAACCAAAGCCCTAAACGCTTTAGTGAGAATGCGTAGTGGTATCGAGGATAAAGACGGTAATGCGTTAATGGAAACAGTTTTTAATCCGAAAAATCCTGTCTTGAAATTTAATAACCTTTCTGACACATCAGAGACGGACGAACAGAAAGGATTTATGATGATGTTTGCAGGAGCAGTTGCCGGTTTACGTAATCCACGCGCTCACAAAATTATCAAGGATGACCCAGAAATGGCATTAGAGTTTATCGCTTTTATAAGTCTGCTTGCAAAGTTGGTAGATAAAAGCTCAAAATAATTATGGCTAAAGATTTCTCAAAAAATTTGGTGAACGGATATAAATACTGGGAAATTTATGTCCATGAAAATCAAGGTTATTTAGGGCGTTGTGTCGTTTGGTGCAAACGCGCTGACGCTCTTGATTTAGCCGACGCAACACCAGAAGAACAAGCAGAGTTGTTTTTGGTTTTGCATGATTTGAGAGAAGCGTCAAAAAAAGTATTTCAACCCGATTGGTTCAACTATTCATTTTTGGGAAACGAAACTCGACATTTGCACGGACACCTTATCCCTCGTTACAAAAAACCAAAAACATTTATGCATATTGTGTTTGAGGATAAACTCTATGGGCATAATTACAAAACCGACCACAGTTTCAAAACTTCAGCAGATTTATTAGCTGAAGTAAGAAACAAATTGAAGTCGGTTTTGTAATTGGTAGTCGCCAACTTTTTCAAAAAAGAAAGCCGAAGCCCGCGCGGGCGAGACCACATTCCGCACCCCCCCGCCACCATTCCCCTAGAAAAATTAAGTGGGGGGGTGCGATCAGGAGTTCTGTTCAAAAAAGGTTCGCGCAAATACTAAAACAACACCACACAAAACAAAATTTGCAATCTATACTCCAAAAAAACTCTTGGCAAAAAATAAAAAATATGTATAGTCTAATAGGTTAAGTTCATTTCAAAATAAAAAAAAAGAAAAGGGAGAAATAAAAAATGAAGTTAAGGAACCTTGTTGGGGACACTTCGGCTCTCGAAGTAATTAAAAACGAACTCATGATCAGCAAAATTGAGTTCATCGACAAAAGTCCTGACGGCGAGCCACTTGAGAAACCCCACGGCGAACTTGCTGGGTTTTTTTTCTATCGCTGTCACACGCACTGGATTGCAAAGGGAGAAATCCCGGTGAAAGCAATCGAGGAAATTGAAACCGACCCCATTGGAAAAGAATACATTGGGATCAATCAAACCAGCAATCGGCACCGCATCGAAAGTTTGATTGCCCTGCGCTTCTTCGCTGACATCCTGCGAAAACACAATTTGGCGTAGTAGTTCTCCCACCCTTAGCCCCACATGTTCTTATGTGGGGCATTTTTATTTTCTAGACAATAATTCCACCACCAAGACAAATTTCTCCGTCATAAATAACAAGAGACTGACCTGAAGCCACAGAATCTTCTGGCTCATCGAAGATAACTATAAGTTTTTTATTTGAAACAGTTTTCACCAGACAAGTTTTTAGTTCTTCGCGATATCTTATTCTTGCGGAATATTTTTTATTTTCTTCTAAATTTTGGTCGGTGATTAAATTAATATCTTTAATTTCTATCTCTTTTTTAAGAGATTTTTGTTCTAGTTTATTATGAGACACTACTATAATATTTTTTTTAACATCCTTAGAAATAACATAATACGGAAGCCTGTTTGTATCTTTTTCAACAATATTAAACCCGTGCCTTTCTCCCATTGAATAAAAAACTACTCCATCGTGCTCACCAATCACCTCCCCCTTTTCATTTAAAACCTTTCCTTTTTTTTCTTTGATATATCTTCTCAAAAAATCCTTTACATCTATTTTTCCAAGAAAACAAAGCCCCTGACTGTCTTTCTTTCTGGCGGTAGGCAGGCCAAATTTCTCTGCTAATTTCCTTACTTCATCTTTCTCAATATCTCCAACTGGGAAAAAAGTTTTACTTAATTGTCGCTGTCCGATTGTCCAAAGAAAATACGACTGGTCTTTATTTGTATCTTTTCCAGCAAGGAGTGAGTATTTAGTATTTAGTATTTTGTATTTTGTATTCGGTTCAACGCTTTTAGAGACTCTTGCATAATGGCCTGTTGCCACAAAGTCTGCCCCCATCTTCATTGCCTTATTAAAGAAAGAACCGAACTTAACTGTCTTATTACACATAACATCTGGATTTGGAATTCTTCCAGCCTTATATTCAGAAATCATATAGTCCACAACCCCCTCTTTGTATTCTTTTTCAAAATCAAAAGTCAGTAGTGGTATTTCAAGCACGGCAGCACATCTCATTGCATCTCGTCTTTCCTCTTTCCAATCACAAGGAAGCCAGTCTGGGGACCAAACCTTAATAAAAACACCAGTAACATCATATCCAGCCTCCTTAAGCAAAGCTGCCGAAACTGAAGAATCCACCCCACCAGACATACCAACAAAAACCTTTTGTTTTGGCTCTTTTAAAACTTTTATTTTCTTATTGACAGAATCAGCTTTCATTGTTGAAAAAGTAGCACAAATAAATGAAATACTCAAATAAAAATAAAATAAACATCCATGTCACCTATTAAAAAACCAGTCAATAGTGTTTGTGTTCCTGTTTTTTGACAGAATAGCTAAATGGCCGAAATCAAAATCGCAACTGTAATACCAATTGGAGATGGAATTTTCAAAGAATCCCTCACCTATTTCACACTAAAGGATATAAAACCAGGCTCGCTTGTTTTTGTACCTGTTAGAAAAAGAAGGATACCAGCTATTCTCCTTTCAATGAAGCAAGTGAGTGATGTTAAGTCTGAAATAAAAAATTCTTCGTTTGAATTAAAGAAAATTGAGAAAGCCACCGATGAGGAATTCTTTTCTGAAGAGTTTATGAAGACAACAGAAGAGACCGCCAACTACTTTGGAACAAATATGGGGCAAGTCATAAACTCCTTTATCCCAAATAATTTTTTAAAAGGTTACGAAAAATATACAAAGCCAAATATAAAAAATCCAGAAGCTTCAAAAAGCGAACATGAGAGGAAATATTTTCTTGAGCTTACCCAAGCCCCGCTTGAAGACCGAATAGCTTTCTATAAAAGTTTAATTCGTGAAGAATTTGCTAAAAAAAATTCGATATTCCTCTGCCTTCCAACAATACACGAAATTAATATTTTTTCAGAAAATCTTAAAAAGGGCATCGAAGAATATACCATAATCCTAAAACCAGAAGACACTCCAAAGAAAATATTTAATTCTTGGCAAGATCTACAAAACCCAGAGCATCCCCTTCTAATAATCGCAACCCCTATTTTTCTTTGTTTTATAAATAAACATTTTGGTACTATTGTTTTTGAAAAAGAAAGCTCTCCTGCATACAAAAACATATCTAGGCCTTTTATCGACTCTAGATATTTTACGGAAAAGTTAGCTCAAAAATATCTACTTAGACTTATCTTGGGCGATACCGTACTGCGACTCGAAACACTACACAAAAAAGAAGAAGGTGTTTATAACCCATCTCTTTTATACAAATATAGACTTATAAATAGAGCCAAAAACATTTTTGTAAATATGAAAGAGGAAAAAACCTCGGACGTTAGGGCTATTGGAAAAGAATTAATTGAACTCATACAAGACTCCATTGAGGATAGAAAAAACATAATTCTCTTATCAACAAGAAAAGGGTTAGCAACATCCACCGTGTGTAGTGACTGCAAGACCATTGTCGTGTGTAAAAAATGCAAAGGCACGGTAGTGCTTCACAAAGGAAAGGATATAAATATGTTTTCGTGCCACAAGTGCGGAAACTATTATGAATCAAAAATTCTGTGCCAAAGATGCAGGAGTTGGAATCTTAGAACAATTGGATTTGGAACAGAGCGCGTCGAGGAAGAGGTTAAAGAAAAATTCCCCCAGGCGTTAGTATTCCGAATGGACGGAGAGACAGTAAAGACACACAAGCAAGGTAAAGAAATAATGGAAGAATTTTTGAAACACAAAGGTTCAATACTTATCGGTACAGAATTAGCTATTTTCTACCTAACAAAACAAGTTGAAAACATTGCGATAGTTTCCGCAGACAGCCTTCTCTTTATCCCAGACTTCAAAATACAAGAGCGACTTTTTAATTATCTTGTTGGAGTAAAGCTTTCTACTGAAAACAATTTCTTAATACAAACAAGATGCCCAGACAATCCAATCTTTGAGAGAGTTATTAGGGGCGATGTTCTGCAATTCTACAAAGAAGAAATATTATCTAGAAAAAACTTCAGCTATCCCCCATTTAAACTATTCATCAAGATAACAGGAGAAGGCAAAGAAACAGAAACCGAGAATGAATTCGAAGAATTGGCAGTATTCCTAAAAAAATGGAACCCTGACAAATTTAGGTCATCAAGCAAACTACCAAATGAAAAAATAAGAATGAATCTTCTTATTAAAATAGATCCTGAAAAATGGCCCGATAAAACCAGCGGAAACACAGATAAACAAGAAAAAATGCCCCTTTCCGAGATATTAAAAATATTACCGCCTCGCTTTGTTGTAAAGGTAGACGCAGAAAGTATATTGTAAGATATTTTAAATTATATTAGTATTT
This sequence comes from uncultured Candidatus Saccharibacteria bacterium, assembly GCA_964531375.1. Classification (GTDB taxonomy): domain Bacteria; phylum Patescibacteriota; class Minisyncoccia; order Phycocordibacterales; family UBA12445; genus UBA12445. The sequence goes on along the minus strand of CAZHDO010000001.1, from coordinate 175,407 downwards.
TAATATGGTTAAGATAGTCCAATACAACGATCCCGTACTACGAGAAGAAACAGCTGAAGTGCCCTTGGATAAAATTGGCAGTAAAGAGATAAGTAAAATTATCGAAGATATGAAAGTTGCGATGGACGCCTGCGACGATGGTGTCGCTATTGCTGCCCCTCAAATTGGTAAAAAACTAAAAATATTCGTCGTCTCGCCAAAGGTTTTTATTGGACCAGACGAAGAGATTGATAACGAAAAATTAAAAAAGGAAAAACACCTTATTTTTATAAATCCAAAGATTTTAAAACTTTCCACAAAGACTGTTTCCCTTGATGAAGGCTGCTTAAGTGTAAGAGGAATATACGGAAAAATAAAAAGAGCCGAAAAAGCAACCATCGAAGCATATGACGAAAATGGTAACAAAATAGTTAGAGGTGCAAGCGGACTTTTAGCTGAAGTATTTCAACACGAAATAGACCACCTAAATGGAGTTCTTTTTACCGACACTGCTACTGGACTATATGAAATGGTAAATGAAGGAGATAATAATAAAAAAAATGAAAACAAATAAACAACCAAAGATTGTTTTTTGGGGTACGCCAGAATTTGCAGTACTTGTTCTAAAAGAGATGGATCAGTGCGGAATATTGCCCATAGCCGTGGTAACAGCCCCAGACAAGGCCAAGGGTAGGAAAATGCTAGTAACACCCACCCCAGTCAAGGTTTGGGCCGAAGAACGAGGTATTCCAGTATACCAACCTGAGAAATTAAAGGAATTTACAATAAAAGAAGAACACGACCTATTTATCGTAGCTGCATACGGAAAGATAATTCCAAAAAACGTCTTGGATTCTGCGAAGCTTGGAACTTTGAATGTTCATCCTTCCCTACTCCCAAAATGGCGCGGTCCTAGTCCAATACAGTCAGCGATTCTTGCAGGAGACAAAGAAACCGGAGTTTCTGTAATATTACTCGATGAAGAGATGGATCATGGCCCTGTTCTTAAAACCAAGAGTGTAAATCTAGAAAACTTAAATTTTGATTATATTAAACTAGAAGAAAAACTTGCCGGTAAGGGCGGTAAGTTACTTTGCGAATTAATACAACCATGGGCAAACGGTGAAATTAAGCCAACACCACAAGACCACACAGTAGCAACATTCTGCAAAAAAATAGAAAAATCAGATGGTCTTATTGAATCAGAAATAATACTTTCAGAAGGAATAGATTTAGAGAAGTCTCAAGAGGCCGAAAGAAAAGTCAGAGCCTTAAATCCTGATCCAGGAACTTTTACTATCTTCAAAACAAAAGACAAGAATATTAGAGTAAAAATAATTAAGGCTAAGATTATTGAAAATAGATTTGTTCCAGAAAAAGTCATACCCGAAGGAAAAAAGGAAATGCTTTGGACCGATTTCTTAAGAGGGCACGAAATTAAATAAATAAAAAAGCGCCATAACATTGGCGCTTTTTTATTTACTCCTTAAAAGATTATTTTATCTCTATTCCATCTACAACAACATCACTAACTGGATGATCGCCTCTTGAAGGATCTGTTTTGACAGCCTCTATTTTTTTAACAATATCCATTCCTCCTATCACTCTTCCAAAAGCTGTGTGCTTACCGTCTAACCATGGAGTCTCATTCGCGGTAACGATAAAGAACTGACTTCCATTTGTGTCTGGGCCGGAGTTAGCCATCGCAAGTACTCCCTCGGTGAGTTTAACGTCGTTTATCTCATCCTTAAAACTATACCCAGGACCTCCTTGACCATGAGTAGACCAATCAGCTAACTTACTATTTGGATCCCCCGCCTGAATCATAAAATCTTTTATAACTCGGTGAAATTTTGTACCGTTATAAAATCCCTCGCTAGCAAGCTTTACAAAATTCGCCACAGTCGCAGGCGCCTTATCTTTGTATAATTCCATGACTATATTACCCATATTCGTCTTCATTGTTGCTTGATACATTTTTTTATCTTCTATTTTTACTTCATTACTAGTAACTTCTATTGTTGGCTCAGTACTTGTTGCGACCTCTATTGTATCAGTAGCCTCACTTGTATTATCTTGCTTTGGGATGATCTCATTAACGGTCAAATCTTTGTTTGTCTTATCGCTAGCTGATCCATACATTCCATAAAGAGCACCAGCAGACACAAATGCTATAACCATCAACGAAACAAAAATCCCTAAATTACTTTTATTATCCATTTTCCCTATATTATTAAAATTATTAATTTATAATTACGATAACTTTTTTATTTTAACCTATTACAAATAACATCGAAAAGGTTGCTATTACTACTGAAAGTATTATATTATATTATCTTCATAAACTATTCAAATGAGTGAAAAAACAAACAAAGAATACCTTTGCACAATCTCGCTAACGAGAAAAGGTGAAGGGTTCGCAGTATCGGAAGAATTTAAAAAAGACCTATTTATTCCAAAGGAAAAAGTAAATGGCGCTTTTAACGGCGACTCTGTGTGGGTCAAAATTGATAACGAAAAGTTTTTTGAAGGAAAGGTTCTTAGGATTGAATCCAGAGTAAAAGAAGAGTTCGTTGGTTCTCTACATAGAAATGACCAAGAAACTTGGCTTATACCAAAAGACACAAAAGTACCAACAAACATCATGATCGACAGTGCATCAGCTGAACAATTCAAAAAACACTTTGTTGATGAAGATATTGCTCTGGTAAAAATAATTAAATGGCCAGATGGGAAAAGCTTACCCGTCGCTGAAATTGTCAGAATAATCGGCAAGGCTGGAGAAAATAATACCGAGATGGAGGCCATAGTAGCTGAACATGGTTTTAAAACAGGCCATGATAAAAAAATCGAAGATGAAGCTCATTCAATTAACAAAAGTGGAATTTCTGAAAAAGACCTTCAGGGAAGAAGGGATTTTAGAAAAATTACAACATTCACAATAGATCCAGACGATGCAAAGGATTTTGATGACGCAATATCTTTTCTCCCATTAGAAAATGGTAAATTTGAAATCGGTGTTCATATCGCAGATGTATCGCACTATGTCGTACCCGGTACAACGCTAGACAATGAGGCTCGCAAAAGAGCGACTTCTATCTACCTAGTCGACCGAGTAATACCAATGCTTCCTGAGATACTTTCTAACAATCTTTGTAGTTTATTACCAAACAAAGACAGACTCACCTTCTCTGCTGTTTTTACAATAGATATTCACGGAAATATTAGCGACGAATGGTACGGTAAAACAATAATTCATTCAGATAGAAGGTTTACGTACGAAGAGGTTCAGGAAATTATTGAAACCGGCAAAGGAGATTACTCTGAAGAAGTTCTCACACTAGACAAGATTGCAAAAAGCCTCAGAAAAGAAAGATTTAGAAAAGGATCAATGTATTTTGATTCTGCTGAAATAAAATTCAAGATGGACGAGAAAGGTAAGCCAATAAGTGTTTATAAAAAAGTCCAAAAGGATTCTCATAAACTCGTCGAAGATTTTATGCTTTTGGCAAACAAGAAAGTGGCCGAAAAAATATTCAACAGTAAAGACAAGGCAGGAAAGATTTTTGTCTACAGAAATCACGACCTTCCAAATAGCGACAAGATAGAAGATCTAAAAGAAGTTTTAGTTAAATTCGGTCACAACGTTAAGGCCAAAGGCTTGGGCTTAAATAACGTAGAGCTAAATGAAGTAATTAATAAATTCGAAGGAATGGAAGAACGTTCACTCATAATGTGGATAATACTTCGCTCAATGGCCAAAGCAGATTATTCGACAGAAAACATTGGACACTTCAGTCTTGCGTATGAATCATACACACACTTCACATCTCCAATAAGAAGATATCCTGACGTAATGGTACACAGACTTCTCCAACACCACTTACTGAATGAAAGAGTAAAAGAAGACAAAAAGGAATACGAAAAAATGTGCAGACATTGTTCAGATATGGAAAGAAAAGCAATGAATGCAGAAAGAGAATCAATTAAATTCAAACAAGTTGAATTCGTAATGGATAAAATCGGTCAGACTTTTGACGGAATTATTACTGGTATCACAGACTGGGGAATGTACGTAGAAGCTCAAGAAATATTCTGCGAAGGAATGGTCTCGCTCCGTGATATGAAAGACGACTTCTACTCAGCCGACGAAAAAGGCTTGGCCCTCATAGGAGAAAAAACAAAGAAAAGATATAAAATAGGTCAAAAAATAAAAATAGAAATTGTGGCCGCAAATCTTAGAAAAAGAGTTATCGATTTCAAATTGGCAGAATAAAAAAGAAACCCCCGACACATTTCTGTGTGGGGGGTGTATTGTTCAAAGAGAAACTGTCTTAAAAAAGAAAGAGTAACCCACCGGCACAGGGCTTTTTGCTTTTCCTGAAATAATGCGAGACTTCACCACCTCCCGATGTTCTTCAATTTCTGGATCAACAGCACTGTTGACACTCATCGAGTCCTTATACATCTCTTCCACTTGCCGTTCCTTATCATCCTCTCTTTTTTCAGCAAGTAACTGCTGCTTTTCATACATCTTTATCATCTGCTCTTCTTTTTCTTTGGCCAACACCAAATCCCTCTTCTCAGCAAGCCAAGCAGCCTGCTGATACATTTCCTCGGTCTCTCGCTCTTTACTGGCCAAATCAAACCGGGCGCACTCTTTCTTAATTTTTCTGACACTCCTATTTTTATTTTTTTAATGTACAAAACAACAGGTGCATACTATACACTTATTAAACAATTTGTCAAATAGTTAAAAAACTCAAACTAATATGCTATTATTTGTAATAAATATAAAAATAACACACTAAAAATGAAAGAATCTATACCAGTAAATAAACCAAGGCAAGAAGGAGTTGTAGAGATTAACAAAACCAAAGAGATTATTGAGGTACTTCCCAATGACTTAAATAGTGTCTTTGAAGAACAAGAGAAATCAGGTAATCTGAATAGTTTCTTAGAGACCAAAAGAAAAGATCCTTCCTTTGTTGCACACATAAGTTACTGGGGAAAATACTTAAAACTGAAATACCGAAAAGAATTTGAAAGTATTTATAAAGAAAAAATCCAACCTGAAATAGAGAAAGGAGACCTCCCTCTTGCGCTTGAAAAAAAGTTCAGTCCAGAAAAATTAGAAAAAATAATTGAGAACATTCATGCAATCCAACTAACACATGGTTGTTCTAAAAAGTGTAAATTTTGCGGTTTTGATGCAGTACCGGGAGTCGCCGACCACACCCCATTTGTTCAAATATCGCAACTTTTTTCAAAATACGGAAAACAGCTATCAAACTTTAGACCATTTTTATATTTTGCCTCAGACCCATCTGATTATCGTTCAGTAGACAAAAACAATGTTGAGGTTGATTATTCTGCACTAGAAGAAATTACACAGAAATACGCCAACTATACCCCATACATATCGACAAGAGAATATAAAAACGAAAAATGGAAAAAAATAATCAGAGAAACCTCAGAAAAAAAGCCAGTAAGGATGAGTGTGCAGGGAGATAAAAACTATAAAATACCCGAAGGAGTAAATGACCGAAATCTGCACCTATATGACGGAAAAATAATACCACTTGGCAAAAATATAACAAAAGAAAACCAAGATGAATCTATATCTGGTATTGGCTGTTTTGATGGTTCACTATTAACTCCAAGAGGAATTTACAATGTTCTACAAGTGCCCGTATCTTTTGAACACCCTCAGGGTCAACTAGTAACTCCAATCCAAGAACTAGCTGACGAGCCAGTAAAAGAGGGGCAAAGCGTAGAAACTGTTTTATCTCAAAGCATTGTTCATGGAAAAAGATTAATGGCTGGTCACTTTGATAAATTTATAAGACCCTTTATTACTTTTAAAACTAATACTGGTGCCTATGATGTTGTTTTTGATGATAACTATAAGGTAAAAAAAGTAATTCCAAATGTCGATTTAGATTTATTAAAAAAACAAGAGGATTTAGTTGACCTGCCACAAAAATTATTTGATATTTCGCAAACAGACGAGGCTGGAATATTAAAAATTTTTAACGCCCTGACAGAAGGAGAAAAAATAATATTTAAAGAATTGTTTAACGACAAAAAAAATATTACAAAAGAAGAAGAAAACCAGGCCCTTTCAATACTTGTAAAACGATGGGGTAAATTAGAAAGAGAAATAATTGAAATAAGAAGGAAGCAAAAAGAAAAATTAGGATCAAATGTTTTTGATCGAACTGAATACATTCTTAGCCCAGAGAACAATACTCTTGATTTCGAATACAAATTTAGACCAATTACTCTTAAAAAAGACAGTGATGGCAAAAGTTTTTTATATGGGTTCGCCAAAGAAGGAGTCGAATTATTTATCTATCCAGAATTTACAATTTCGGACAGCATTAATGTAGATAAAATGATTGAGGGAAACAAAGAAATGTTCTATGGCTCAAAGGTTATAATTAACCTAAAATATTAAGCAAATACTATTTAGCTATCGCCACAGCTTCGTCAAACTTAATTGAGAGAAGTTTTGAAACCCCATCGCCACCCATAGTTACACCATAGAGCACGCCTGCCCTACTCATAGTCTCTCGATTATGAGTAACAACAATAAGCTGAGAGAACTTGGATAAATTTTCTAACATATCTCCATATTTTTTTGAATTTGATTCATCGAGAGCGGCATCAGTCTCGTCGAGTATAAGAAAAGGTGGTGGATTGACCTGTGATACTGCGAACAGAAGCGCAATTGAAGTGAGGGCCCTTTCCCCACCCGAAAGCATCTGAAGCCCTTTTACCTTCTTCCTTGGTAAATTGACATTAATATCAACCCCCTCTTCGATTTTCTCATCTTCTAAATTTACAGCATCGGCAATCACATCGCCGGTCGTTTTTTTCTTTTGTGGAATTATCATTGTAAGTTCAGCTGTACCACCGCCAAACATAAGCGCAAAAAATTCCTGGAATTGTTTATTGATTTTTTCCATTCCAATCTTAAATTCAGAATTAACTTTTTCTGAAAGTTCAATCATCAAATTCCTAAGATTATCAGCACTTTCTTCCAAATCTGCAATTTCCTTTCCTAAGAAATGATCTCTTTCTTCTGAGTCTTGATATTCTTTAATTATGTCTTCACCAGAATTGCCCATATCTTCAAGTCTTATTTTCATTCTTTCAATTTTCCTCCTTCGCTCTTCTTGCATAACCCTCGGCTCAATCTCAGTCCCCGCAGGCAAAACAAAATCATTATAATTAACAGCCTCTCGCCCAGCTAGCACAACAGCTTCAGTGAGTTCCATTTTAAAAGCGCCTTCTTCAACAGTAAACCTTTCCTCCTTTGATTTAATTAAATTTAACAAAGACAATATTTCACTTTTCTCAGCTCGAAGCTCGTAAAGCGCCCTTTCAGAATCCCTAAACTCATCTTTCTTAGATTCGATTTCTCTCTTTAAACTATCTATTTCGGAAATGACTCTTTTCTCGCTCTCGTTAAGAGAGAAAATCATTTTTTCGATTTCTTGTTTTTTAAAATTAAGATCTGCAATTTCCCTTGTCTTTATTTCAGCAATTTCAGCTTCTTGGTGCTCATCAATTTTCTGCAAAACAATTTGCCCACAATAAACACACATCTTTTCTCCTTGGGAATTGATCTTAACATTTCTATTTTCACCTCCGGTATTTCGCACCTCAGACTTCATCTCGATAAGAGCATCATATCTTCCAGTCTCCCTTTCCAGATTGTTCTTCTTATTTCTAATATCAAAAATATTTGAATTTAACTCTCTAATTCTATCAGCCTTATGTGGTTCAATAGAATTTGCTGAAGCAAGAATTTGATTTAATTTCGTAATTTCGGCTTCAATATTCTTCAACTTCTCCATCGGCTCGTTTTTGTCACCTACCAATTTAGTCCTACTTTCATTCAAATACAGCTCTTCCCTCTTAAAATACTCTTTATAAAGCGCAGTAACCTCAATCCTAAGTTCTTCGGCTTTCTTAACCTGTTCTATTTGCTTTCTAAGGAATTTTAAATGCGGAGCAAGCTCTCTTCTTAAAGATTCAACCTCCTTAATGTTTTCTTTTGTTTTATCTAATTTCTTTTCGCTCTCTTCTTTTTTATATTGAAAAACCTTAAGACCAAGGGCGTCTTCTATCATTTCCCTTCTTTCATAAATATTCGCATTCAAAATTCGATCAGCCTCTCCCTGACTTATTATATGGTGACTAGAAACCCCGAGGGATACTGCGGACAAAAGCTCAATGACATCCTTAAGCCGAACCTTACTTCCATTTAAAAAATATTCATTAGTGCTGTCTCTATAAATATGCCTCGAAACCGAAACCTCATCAAAATCAAGATTAAAAATTCTATCCTTGTTATCAAAAACGACCTCAACCATTGCGTGATTCAATTTCGGATGACCAGCGGAACCATTAAAAATAAGATCTTCGCCTCTCTTGCCTCGAATAGATTTCAAAGATTGTTCACCAAGAGCCCAACGAAAAGCTTCTGCGATATTTGATTTTCCAGAACCATTCGGCCCAACAACAGAAGTAATAGGCGCCTCAAAATTCAAAACCGTCTTTTTCGCAAAAGATTTAAAGCCTAATAGTTCGAGTCGTTTAAGATTCACATGCACATTGTATCATATCTGAATCAAAAACCTCCAGTAAGCCAAAAACACAATATAATAAGCCATTTTTAAAGCTATTGACAAAAATGTATATTTAGTATATACTATCACAGTTGTTATTTGAAAATCTAAAAGGAGAGACCCATAATCAGTTTCTGCAAAGTTGTTATGGGAAAAGACCTTGACGAGGTTCTCGAGATTGTTATTGAGGACTTTTCACACCGAAGCTTCACGATTGATGAGTTTCGGGAGCATTACCGGCAATACATCGCCGGAAGAGCATTCTATTCCATCAAGACACGTGAACTGAAAAAACTCATCAAAAGAGGATCCATTGTGAGAGTGGGAAAACAGCGTTTTGCTGTTAACCACAACCACAAGTCTGTGATTCAAATCAACTTCTGACATCCCGCAGTAGCCCCCCCCCCGACCAAAAGTCGGGGGTTATTTTTTACCCTTTGAGCTTTTTAGTGCTTTTTTAAGATATCTTCCAGTGTGAGAAGTTTTGTGTTCGGCGATTTGTTCTGGGGTGCCGGTGGCTACGATTTTTCCGCCGTTCTCTCCTCCGTCTGGGCCCATATCCACGATGAAGTCAGCGCTCTTGATAACATCAAGATTGTGTTCAATTACAATCACGGTATTTCCTCTATTTACAAGCCTTTGAAGTATTCTTATTAGGTTTGCAACATCTTCATAGTGAAGTCCTATTGTGGGCTCATCCATAAGATAAATTGTTCTCTCCGCATGCGGTCTGTAAAATTCGGATGAGATTTTGACTCTCTGCGCCTCTCCACCAGAAAGAGTTGTTGCTGATTGTCCAAGCTCTAGATAGCCTAGTCCAACGTCACAAAGACACTCAAGCCTGTCTGAAATCGCAGGAATACTTTTGAAGAAATTCGCGGCATCCTCAATCGTCATTTTCAAAATTTCGTAAATATTCTTACCTTTATATTTTACCTTTAATGTTTCCTTATCAAATCTTTTTCCAAGACAAACGTCACAAGGCACATAGACAGTAGGCAAAAAGTGCATTTCAACAGCAATCATCCCATTACCCTGGCAAGTCTCACACCTTCCACCTTTTATATTGAAAGAAAAACGACTTGCCTTCCAGCCTCTCACCCTCGCATCATCGGTCTCGGCAAAAATATCACGAATATGAGTCCATGCACCTGTATATGTAGCAGGATTTGACCTTGGTGTTCTGCCTATTGGAGACTGGTCAACCAAAACCATTCTAGAAACATATTCTGAACCAAGAAAATCTTTGCAGTTTATTGGATCTTTTGAGCCGCGCCACCTCTCTAATCTTGCATCCAAATTCTTGTGAATAATTTCATACATAAGGGTCGATTTTCCAGAACCAGACACTCCGGTAAAACAAACCAATCTTCCCAGTGGAATTTCAACATTTAAGTTTTTAACACTATAAGCATTTCCATTAATTATCTTAAGCGAACCTTTTTCTTTATTTCTTCTTTTTTCAGGAAGCTCCACAATCTTGTCCCCCCTTAAATAATCGAGGGTTAGCGACTTACCCTCCGGAGAGCCCTTTCTATCTGTTATAAGGTCATCTGTAGCACCAGAAACGACAACAGAACCACCGTGCACCCCTGCACCCGGCCCAATATCAACCAAGTGATCAGATGAGAATATGGTATCTTCATCGTGTTCAACAACGATAATTGTATTTCCTAAATCGCGAAGTTTTTTTAATGTTTTAATAAGCTGTTCATTGTCTCTCGAATGAAGTCCAATTGTCGGCTCATCAAGCACATAAAGAGCGCCCACGAGATGAGAACCAAGCTGAGAAGCAAGTCTTATTCTTTGTGCCTCACCGCCCGAAAGAGTGCCGGCTCTTCTATCTAGCGTTAAGTAACTAAGACCAACATCAAGCATAAATCTAAGCCTAGATTTTATTTCACGAGTAAGAACCCTAGAGATATCTTGCTCCCTTGGGGTCATTTTTATCTTATTAAAAAATTCATCCGCCTCAGCAATCGAAAGAGAAGAAAGTTGTACAATATTTTTACCGCCAACCATTACTTGAAGAGCTTCTTTTCTGAGACGAAGACCGTTACAAGCCTTACAAACTTTTTCTCCGAACAAAGTTTCTGTACCAATACCGTTACATTCCTCGCAAGCACCATAAGGAGAGTTAAAAGAAAACAATCTTGGCTCAATTTCAATAAAAGAAAAGCCATCATTTGGACAAGTGTATTTCGAAGACATAGAAAATTCTTCCCATTTCTTTCCAAGATCAGAAAGTCTAAGCATTCCGCCATCATAAGAAAATACAATCCTGATCGTTTCCTCAGCCATCCCGAGCGCCATCGGAACAGATTCTGCAAGCCTATCTCTCATCTTACTCAAATCACCAATCTCTATTTCATCAACAACAATATCGATATCGTGCTTTTTATTTTTATCCAAAACAATCCTTTCACGAAGATGACAAAGTTGCCCATCAACCCTAGCTTTATAAAAACCTCTTCCAAGAAAATCATAAAGAAGTTGATAGTATTCTCCCTTCCTACCACGAACAACTGGGGCCATAATAAAAACGCGAGATATTCCGGTTTTCTTTTCTGTCTCTTCTAGCTTATCTAAGATAAATTTAATGATTTCATCGTTAGACTGTTTTCTAATCGGCTCATTACAGACAAGACAATGTGGTACACCTATACGCGCATAAAGCACACGAAGATAATCGTAAATTTCTGTAATGGTCGCAACGGTTGAACGAGGATTCGCGGAGTGAGATTTTTGGTCGATCGAAATAGCGGGAGAAAGACCAGTAATCTCATCCACATCAGGCTTCTGAAATTGTTTTAAAAATTGACGTGCATATGAAGAAAGAGACTCGACATAACGTCTTTGCCCCTCAGCAAAAATAGTGTCAAAAGCAAGCGAAGACTTACCGGAACCAGAAAGACCAGTAAAAGCCACCATCTTTCCTCTTGGTATTTCAAGGTCAATATTCTTTAAATTATGAGTCCTTGCACCCTTTATTATGATTTTATCGCTATTATTTTCTTGTTTCATATTTTTATTTAACAGCGCATATTACCACTTATGAAGACATTTTACAATGCTGTCAAATTAAAGATATAAAAACCACTGCTTAAGGATATTAATCCCTACTTAACCTCCAGAATCCTAAGCTCTTTTATCTCATCTCTTAATATCGCGGCAGTCTCAAAATCTAGCTCTTTTACGGCGTCGGACATTTGTCTTTCTTTTTCTTTTATGAGCGCGCTTGGATCTTTCATCAATAAATCTCTGTCGATATCGAGAAGTCTTCCAACAGCTTTCTTGTGCTTCATCTCCATCGTGTCTGTAATATCACTTATATTCTTTTTAATTGTCTTTGGAGTGATTCCGTTTGCTTTATTGTATTCTAATTGGATAGTCCTTCTTCGATTCGTTTCATCTATCGCCTTCTTCATTGAACCTGTAATTCTATCTGCATACAGAATAACTCGCCCGTTCACATTTCTTGCAGCTCTACCGATAGTCTGAATAAGGGAAGTTTCTGAACGCAAAAAACCTTCTTTGTCCGCATCCAATATTCCAATGAGAGAAACCTCAGGTAAATCCAATCCCTCCCTAAGTAAGTTCACCCCGACAACGCAATCAAATTTACCTTTTCTGAAATCGGTTAAAATTTTTATTCTCTCAATTGTCTTTATGTCGCTGTGCATATATTCAGCCTTTACACCTTTTCCTTTTAGATACTCACTAAACTCCTCCGCCATTTTCTTGGTTAAGGTCGTTACAATAACTCTATCCCCTTTTTCAATTGTTTTTTTAGATTCTTCAATAAGATCAAAAACCTGACCTTTGTAATTTTCACCTTCTGCAATAGGCTTCACAAAAATTTCTGGATCAATAAGCCCTGTCGGACGAATTATTTGTTGAACAATTTGCTCAGACTTTTCTTTTTCATAAACATTCGGAGTTGCCGATGTATAAATTACTTGCCCAATCCTTTCTGAAAATTCATCAAATTTAAGAGGTCTGTTGTCCATGGCCGATGGAAGACGAAATCCGAACTCAACCAATGTCTTTTTTCTAGATTGATCTCCTGCATACATTCCACCTATCTGCGAAACAGTGACGTGAGACTCATCAATAATAGTAAGAAAATCAGGTTTACCGTCTGCGGTCTTTGGAAAATATGAAATAAGAGTATCTGGCGCTTCACCAGGCTTCTTGCCAGAAAGATGTCTTGAGTAATTTTCAATTCCACTACAATAACCAACCTCTTTTATCATTGCGAGATCATAAGTAGTCCTCCTCTTAATTCTTTCAACCTCAAGAAGCTTTCCTTGTTTTTTTAAGACCTTAAGCCTTTCTGTAAGTTCTTTTTTAATATCTTTAATTGCTCTAGTTCTCTCGCTTTTTGCAACCAAAAAATGTTTGGCTGGAAAAATAAAAATACTTTCTTGCTCTTCAAGTATGATTCTTGATATTGGGTCAACTAAAGTTATTTTTTCTATTTTCTGTTTTAATCCTCCAGACAAATGAATGCTCCAAATATTTTTCTCCGATGAAGGCATTATTTCCACAACATCACCAATAGCTCTAAATGTCCCTGGTGTTATATCCGCAGTCGTTCTTTCGAAATGAACTGAAATGAGTTTTTTCAAAAGAGTCATTCTGTCTATCTCAGCACCCTTATCTAATCTTAAATTTTCTTCTTGATATTCTTTTGGATTACCTAAACCGTAAATACAAGAAACAGAAGCCACAATAATAACGTCCTTGCGAGTAAGAAGCGCTTGAGTTGAAGCATGCCTCAATCTATCTATCTCTTCATTTATTTTCGCATCCTTCTCGATATATGTATCAGTAATCGGCATATATGCCTCAGGCTGGTAATAGTCATAATAAGAAACGAAATAATGCACAGCGTTCTCTGGAAAAAACTGACGGTACTCTTCAGCAAGTTGAGCTGCCAAGGTTTTGTTATGTGCAATAACCAAAACTGGCTTATTTATTTTTTCTATAATATTCGCAATTGTAAAAGTCTTTCCAGAACCAGTAACACCAAGAAGAGTCTGATGGTCCATTCCTTTTTTCAACCCCTCAAGCAAAAGTCGAATAGCCTCAGGCTGATCTCCTGTAGGTTTAAAATCGCTTTTTAATTTAAAGTTCTTCGAATACATTCGTCCTATATTTTTACAATATCATATGATGTAAGTCAATTTTTACGTTATGGATTATTACCCAAAAAAGAAAAACCCCGACAGAAAGCCGGAGCTTTTCTATCGGGGTGGTGGTGAACTACTTTTCGAAATTTCTGAGGAAGGCTTCCACGGTTACAACGAACTCTCCGAATCCCTCCAGTGACTGTTCGCAGTCATACGCGATTTGTGCATTCGGGACAATCTGCTCTTTCAGATGTCGCAGAACCAGAGACTCTTCTGTCCCGCTACAAGCACCCAAGCGGTCATAGAGGTTTTTATCCTGAAACCCCTCTTCGCGCAGTGCACTCAAAATCTGTCTGGCTCGGACAGCTAAAAGCTTCGCAAACGAGTAGTTAAACCCGTTTACGGTCCCTGACTCCTGAACCTGCAAGCACAAACGCAATCTCGTTTTTTCTTCCATGGGATACAATCCCTCCTTTTTTAAATTACTTCAATCTTATTATAGAATAGCATGTTTGAGTATATCTGTCAAGTTTTTATCTACAAAACAAAAACACCCTCTTCGGGTGGTTTGTCGCGAGAATATCGCTATTTTTTTTATTATCTAACTTGAGTTGTAGTAGCTTCGATAACAGCTTCTGGGATAACAGCTCCATTATCTGTAGTTGTAGCAACTTCTTCTGTTACAATAGGAGCTTCAACAACAGGAGTTGTACTCTTTCCCATCATAAGGTATCCACCATAGATAACAAGAACAACGATAACGGCCCAAACAATTTTATTATTCATTTGAATTTAAAAAAATACTCTAACAAACTTCTTCGACCTTTAACGAGAAAAGCCATAATATCATTTAGTTTAACAAAATCAAGTGCAAGGGTGTTTATAACCCTGGACAATTCGAAGCCTTGTCGTAGCCAGCTTTCTCGGCTTCTTCTCTAGAATTAAAAGAAACTATGTTCTTTTTACTAATCTTTTGGGCCCCATCGCACCAAGAAAAATAATACTTCTTCCCGTTTTTTGAAGCCACAAAAGAATCTTTGCTTTGGTCTATTTTTTCAGAACTTGTTGCATTTACAGGAGTATTCCCAACATCTTCGATGGTTATCGGCACCTTCCGATCTTCTATTTGAGAAAGCCTACCGAGTCCGAAACCGAAAAATCCAGAAAGCACGATTATAAGCAATAAGTAAATCTCTTCCTGATAAGCCTTGATTTTTTCCCACAAATGATTTAATATCACCATATTATAAAAGGTTAGTATATTTCTTGGGAAATTCCAAATTTTTACAGGAACATGTGAACTTTTTAACATTATAACCTTATAACTAATTTTATATGGCACATACAAAAGCTGGTGGTAGCGCAAAAAACCTGAGGGATTCAAAGCCTAAATATCTAGGAACCAAACTTTATGGCGGAGAAACAGCTAAGGCTGGAAGTATTATAATAAGACAAAGAGGAACAGTTATTATTGCTGGCGATAATGTTTTGTGCGCAAAAGATCACACATTATTTGCAACAAAAGAAGGAAAAGTTTCCTTTAGTACAAAAAGAAAAGTTGGATTCAACGGAAAGATAAAGAGAAAGACAGTTGTTAATGTAAACTAATTTAAAAACAAATTAAAAAACCGACCACAATTTAATGGTCGGTTTTTTAATTATATTTTGAGTTTATCTAATAATGACTGTACCAATCTTATTACTGTCTTGCAGTGCAACATCATTAATAAATTCCTTAACAATCTCAGATGGAATTATATATCCATAAGAAGAATATGTTCCTTGTGAAGCATATGTTGTAATACCGATAAGATTACCAGCTTTATTAAATACTGGGCCACCTGAACTACCATTATCAATCTTTGCATCAGTCTTGAGCATAGTATCTCCGGCAATTTTCTCAGCCCCACTAATCACACCCTTTGTAAAAGTTATATTACTTCCAGCAGATGGTGGAAAACCGAATACGAATACATCTTCAAACAAACCTTCTGACTTTTTAGCAAATTCAAAATTTAAATTTGAACTATTCATCGAAAAATCGTCTGAATAGGAAAGTATCGCCAAATCATATTTTTGACTGAATACAAAATTATTTGAAGTTTTAAAAAATAAACTTGGTTGCTCGTCATAAGATTCAGACTGATAAACCTTACATACCCCAGTCATATTCTTCAAAATATGTTTACTTGTAAGCACCCTGGCATTTCCAGAACTATCTCCTGAAATTATTATCCCACTACCCGTTATAACACCATCAGAAATAGGACAAATAATATGAACAATCATTCCGATATAATTGGAAACAGGAACACGTTTAGTTGGTTCACTCTCCAGGTCTACCACACTAGAAATACTTGAAACAGGTTCAACATTAAACTGAAAAGCATTACTTACCTGGCTTATATTATTGTTGGGCATATTCTCAATACGACCAAGAATACTAGCAGGAAAAGTGGTTATTAATACAGACAAAATAACGCCTATTATCAAGCCAGACATGAATATTTCTTTGTTTTTGTGTGTAATTTCTAACATATTAGACATAGTATAGCACAACCTGTCAAATTTGTCAAACGAAGAAAAAAAGCCTGCTGTTAAAAAGCGAAGGTAATATAAGATAATTTTATTACTTTTTTATTCTAGAGCCACCACAGAAAGCTTGAATTTTGTGTTCTTCTCCCCTATTTTTACAACAATATCGTAGTCGCCAACTTCTTTAATTGGTTTATCGAAAATTAATTCCTCATCTTTTATTTCAACTCCTTTTTCGGTTACGAGTTTGTATATGTCATCTTTCTTTATCCCAGCAAACAAGTGACCTTCCTTATTAACTTTCGCATTTATAGAAAGCCCAAGAGATGCGACGCTCTCTAGTTTTAAAATAACTTCCTTCTCTCTCTGTTTTCGAGCCTCCTCATTCTTTTTCTTTTGAGCATCCATTTTATTTATGACCTCGCTCGTAGCAATCTCGCCAAGTTTATTTTTTAAAATAAAATTTCGTGCGTATCCATCAGAGACTTCTAATATCTCAAATCTTCTACCAACCTTTGGAACATCTTTTGTTAAAATTATTTTCATATTTTTATATCAGCAATCCAATAATATTATTTTACTTACCTTTAACTAAAAATTCAGCGGCTCTTTCTAACTGCGCATCCTTACCAGCCTTAACGTCTTCTTTTGTAACAGCAACAGTAATACTTGGTGTAAGTCCGAAATCAGAAATTGAATGACCGCCTGGTGTAAGCCACTTAGCAACTGTTATTTTCAAGAAAGTATCTTCGGTAATAGGAACAAGTTCTTGAACTGAACCTTTTCCAAAACTCTTCTCGCCTATCAAAGTCGCAACCTTATGCTCATTCAATGCACCCGCTAAAATTTCAGAAGCGGAAGCTGAACCTCGATCAATCAGAATTACCATCTTTAACTTATCATTGAAAACATTATAACCCTTACTCATGTGAATCTTGTCTCCAATATTACTATTCTTTCCAAACGATTCCTTAACAATCAGTTTATCAGCAGGAAGAAACCAGCTTGCCATATCAACAGCAGCCTCAAGATAACCTCCAGGATTCCCTCTGAGATCAAGAATTAATTTATTTGAACCAGAAGAAATAAATTTCTTTAATGCTTCCCTAAATAGTTCTGCAGAGTTTGCCGAGAAATTAAATAACCTTATTACGAAAGTTCCATCATCTCTCAATCCATCACCAGTATTGTTGCCCAAAACAACTTTGCCATCTTTTGTTTTTCCATTACCAAGCTGAATAGTCGGCATATCAATAACATCGCGAATAATCTTAATTTCAAGCGGAGCCTCTTCTCCTTCTCTTGCAATAGACAAAGCGACTTCTGTGCCTTTTTTACCCCTAATAAGCAAAATAGCGTCTTCCACACCCATACCCATAGATGTCTTGCCATTTATTGAAACAACCTTGTCTCCAGCTTTTATACCCGCCCTTTTTGCAGGTGTGCCTTCAAGTGGCGCAATTACCGTAATGACGCCGTCTTTAATTCCAAGCTCCATTCCAACGCCTTCAAAAGTACCGCTGATTTGACTCGAAAAGCTCTTTGCCTGTTCTGGTGGCATAAATACTGAATAAGGATCGTTCAAAGAGCCAACTAACCCAGATATCGCTCCCCAGACCTTATCCTGATCTGTTGGCATCTTTTTTACCAATGAAGAAGTTGCGCTTGCTTGGGTCGCTGTACCCATTCCACTATTTACATATTTTTGATTAATAAGATTCCATGTTGTCCAAAAAGGTGCAAAATCTGTCTGCGTAGTTGCCAACGTTTCTTTATTCTTAATTTCAACAACCTTTTCTATTTCTGGTCGTGAATTAACTCCAACTCCAACCCCGACACCAAAGGCCGCGCCAATAATGACGAGCGAAACTAAAATTGAACTAATTTTTTTCCAATCTGAATTCATTTGAAACATTATTGCATAATTATCACCAGAGACACAAGAGTGGATAATTTCTAACCTTTACAAGTTTACTTTTCCTTATTTATATGTATACTGGCCATATTATTAAATAACACTGCTTGTGCCGATTTAAGAACAAGCAGAACCCCCCGAATCCCAACAAAGGGGCAAAAATGGGAATTAAAATGACAATAATTGTTGATAAAACAATACCCGCAAAAAATCTGACCTTTATGGATAAGATCTTGCGAGATACGCAAGCACCTCCACAGGTGGGTCAATTAGTAGAAGGTAAAGTTATCGGACAAGAGAAACTTTCTCTATTTATCGATATTAAGCCTTTTGGAACTGCGGTTATATATGGTAGAGAATATTTAAACGCGAGAGATGTTATAAAAAATGTAAAACCTGGCGACATAATTACAGCAAAAGTAATTGAACCAGAAACAGATGACGGATACATTGGTCTTTCACTAAAAGAAGCAAGACAAGCTGCTATTTGGAGCGACGCAGAAGAAGCCATAAAGAACAAAACTATTTTTGAACTTATGGTTAAGGATGCAAACAAAGGAGGACTTATGCTCGATTGGCAGAGTGTTTCAGGTTTCTTGCCAGCATCTCAATTAAAAGAAGAGCACTACCCTAGAGTTACAGATGGAAACAAAGACAGAATTCTTGATGAATTACGAAAATTAGTCGGAAAGAAAATCGCTGTTACAATTATTGGAGCAACACCAAAGGAAGACAAGCTTATCTTTTCTGAAAAAACAGTCGACCAAAAAGACAAAACAGAACTTGTTGAAAAATACAAAGTTGGAGATACACTAAATGGCGAAGTTACAGGAGTTGTTGATTTCGGTATCTTCGTTAAGGTTGAGAATGGATTAGAAGGTCTAGTTCATATCTCAGAAATGGATTGGTCACTCGTAGATAACCCAAGAAAACTATTCAAGGTTGGTGACAGCGTAAAAGTACAAGTAATTGAGATCAAAGACGGTAAAATGTCACTCTCAATAAAAGCACTAAAGGAGAGCCCTTGGAAAAACGCTGAGGCAAAATACAAAAAAGGAATGAAAGTTTCTGGCGTACCAATAAAGTACAACAAACACGGAATCCTTGTAAGTATAGAGGAAGGTGTTGCTGGACTAGTCCATATTTCAAACTTTGGAACAGAAGAGAAAATGAAACAAAAGCTTGAATTAGGAAAAACATACAACTTCTCAATAAATCTTTTTGAACCAAAGGAGCAGAGGATGACTTTAGTTCTTATGGAAGATGGAGTTGAAGTAAAACTAGCAGAAGAGGTAAAATAAAATTTTAAACAAAAAAACACTCACCTTATCTGGTGGGTGTTTTTTGTTAATCCTAATTATATAAACTCATTGCCTTATCTCTGCTTTCTTTAATCATCATTTGAGTAGCCTCAGCTAATTTCTTTCCAAGCTTTTTCAACTCTTCCGTTTCTTTTTCTTTAAAACTTCCCATTATTAAAGATGTAACATCTTTTTCTCCTTTTGGCTTTTTCATTTTACCGCCGGGTGTAACTGGACTAATTCCAATTCGATAACGCACAAACGCCTCCGTCTTAATATTGCTGATTATTGAATCCACGCCCTTGTGACCACCTGAACCACGATTAAAAGTTATTTTATGCTTGCCAACTGGCAAATCTAAATCATCATGAATTACAACAAGACTCTCTGCCTTTTTCTTGTTTGTAATAAGTGGCTTTAAGCTCGAACCCGAATTGTTCATAAAATTATCAGGCTCCAGTAATAGCACCTTTTCTTTTCCTATTTGACCATTACTCACGAGTGCCTTTAATTTTTTGTCATTTTCCCAGTCAGAAAAATCTTCATCCTTAGATAGTGCTTTTTTTATATATTCTAAAATAATCCTCCCTGCGTTGTGTCTTGTGTCCACATATTCTTCTCCGGGATTTCCTAGTCCGACAATAATAAACATAAATTTAGTAAAAAATGATAATACCCTATTTTATATCTTTTTGAGCAAATTAAAAAGAATAATAGCGTTTAGAACAAAAAACTTGGTTAAATATTAAAAAACACAATAAAACCCACAAAAAATCAATAGCTTGCACAAACGCAATTTTTATAGTATCATAGCACGTATATGAACGAGGAAAAATTAGAAAATAATGTTAATTTAAGCCCCACAATCAATGAAGAGAAGCCTGAAACATGGTGGGATTTCTTCAAAGAAATAACAAGGTTTACAGTTTTGTCCTTAATAATCGTTCTACCAATAAGATTCTATATCGCGCAACCCTTTCTTGTTAGTGGAAGCTCAATGGATCCTACTTTTGCTGATGGTCAATATTTAATTATTGATGAAATATCCTATTATTTCAACACCCCAGCAAGAGACGAGGTTGTCGTTTTTCGATATCCTAAAAATCCTTCAAAGTACTTTATCAAGAGAATTATTGGCCTTCCGGGAGAGACACTGATTGTTAAAGATAACCAAGTTACAATTAAAAACAAAGAAAACGATGAGGGATTTATTCTTAACGAAAAATATGTCAAAAATTTAGATTTCCAAAAAAGAGACATTGAGGTTAAATTAGGAGATTCCGAATACTTCGTGATGGGAGACAATCGAGGTGCTAGTTCAGATTCCAGAGACTGGGGACCTGTGAGTAAAAATTTAATCACAGGACGTGTTCTTCTCAGACTACTTCCAATTTCAAAAGCCGAAGTACTTCCTGGCGCTGTGGCTAAAATAATTTAAGATTATTATCAGAAAACTAAGCCTATTTTATAATAGGTCAGCTAGAATATAGATATGGAAAAAAAGAAAACAGGAGGCAAAAGAGTTCCACCACAGGCGCCAAAGGGAATGAGAGATATAATTGGTAAAGATTACTACGACTATCAAGGTTTTTACGAAAAATCCGCAGAAATTGCAGAGTATTATGGTTTCAAGCCAATAGAAACTCCTGTACTAGAAGATACTTCCCTATTCACTTCTGGAATAGGAACAGATACAGATATTGTTGAGAAGGAAATGTTTTCTCTTAAAACAAAAGGTGGCGACCAACTCACACTAAGACCAGAAGGCACCGCCGGAGTAGTTCGCGCATACATCGAACACGGAATGCAGAGCTGGCCACAACCCGTAATGCTCTATTATTATGGCCCATTTTTTAGACACGAAAAACCACAACGTGGCAGATTTAGAGAATTACGCCAGTTTGGACTAGAAATTCTTGGAACAGAGAAAAGTATTGCGGACGCAATTATAATAAAGGCAGCTGTGACAATGTTCGAGGAAGCTGGATTAAAAAATCTTTCTGTCCAAATAAACAGTATTGGTGATAAATCTTGCAGAGGCTCATACAGAAGAGACCTCCTTAATTACTACAAAAAACACACAAGCGAAATCTGCAAAGACTGTAAATTGAGAATTAAAACAAACCCCCTTAGGCTCCTCGACTGTAAAGATCCAAAATGCCAACCAGTAAAGGAAAAAGCACCACAATCAGTTAGCTTCCTTTGTGATCCATGCAAAATACACTTTAAAGAAGTTCTCGAGTATTTAGAATTTCTTGGAATCGAATACACTATCAACAATAATCTTGTAAGAGGTTTGGATTATTACACAAGAACAGTGTTTGAGGTTATTTCAAAAGTTGAAAATACAAAACAAAATACCGAAAAACCACTCGAAGAAAAAACAGAAGAATGCGTCGAAGAAGAAGTTGATACTGCCACAATGAAATTAGGACTTGAGGATGACTCAAGAGAATTTACATCTCTGGCTCTTGGTGGCGGTGGAAGATATGACTACCTCGCAAAAGCTCTTGGAAACAAAAAAGATGTTCCCGCGGTTGGATTTGGAATTGGAGTAGATCGAGTAATAATGGCAAAAGGATTTGACCCGGTAATGCCTAGAATTATTAAAAAACCAAAATTCTTCTTTATACAATTAGGATTTAGCGCAAAACTAAAAAGCTTATCGATAATCGAAATATTAAGAAAGGCAAAGGTTGGGGTAATGCACTCGCTAAGCAAAGACAGCCTATCTTCTCAATTAGCGACCGCTGAAAAACTACAAATTCCTTATGCTATTCTTCTTGGACAAAAAGAAGTTATGGATGGAACCGTAATTGTAAGAAATATGGACGACAGGTCCCAAGAGGAAATAAAACTAGACAAATTAACAGAATATATCAAGAAACTTAAGTAAATTACAAAAATAAAGGTTGCATAAAAAACAACAATATGTTAACCTAATCGCCATATATGATATTAATTCAAGTAACAAAAACTAATAGCGAAAGCCCGACAAGCCTTATAAGAAGGTTTACAAAAAGAGTTCAAGAATCTGGTGTTATCAGACGAGCAAAAAGCTTGCGATATAACGAGAGAAAACTTTCTTACTACAAGAAGAAAATGGCGACTCTTAAGAGAATTAAAAACAGAGAAGAAATTGAAAAACTAAAGAAGTTAGGAAAAATTAAAGACACTCCTAGAAATGGTGCTCATAAGAAATAAAACACGTTCAGATATTTTAAAAATCGGCTATGAAAAATTAGCCGATTTTGCTTTAGGGGAAAATTATGAATTAAGCCTAGTTTTTGTCGGCAAAAAATTCATAAGAAATCTAAACTTTAAATATAGACAAAAAGACAAAGCTACAAATATATTAAGCTTCCCTCTTACAAAAACAGAAGGAGAAATTTTTATTTGTCCACTAATCGCAAAGGCTGAAGCAAATAAAATTAATGAAACTTTTCAGGAATATTTCAAATATTTATTCATACATGGGATAACTCATTTGAAAGGTTTCGATCATGGTAGTAAAATGGAGGAAGAGGAAGAAAGAATAAGAAAAAATTTCTCTTAACTTTCCTTCTTCTTTAATAATAACCCCTACTCACTAAGCGTGAATAGAATAATAACCACAGGAATAGACGTAGGCACATCATCTATTAGGATTGTGATGTCAGAATGCATAAAGGGAGAAGAGCTCCCCCGCATTTTGGCTATGATAAATAAAAAGTCAAAAGGTGTCAGACATGGCTACATTACAAACATCGATGAGGTCACAAAATCAATAAAAGAAGCAGTTGCGGATGCTGAAAAAATTTCTAAAACAAAAATTGAATATGCGCAAGCTGGAATAGGTGGGGTCAGTTTGGAATCTTCTATTGCTCATGGATCTATCGAAATAATCAGTGAGGATAAAGAAATAAAAGAAGAAGATATTAAAAAAGTAATTGAAGCAAGCGAGTCCAATTTAAAAAAATCTGCAAACAAATTTATTTTACAAAATTATTCTGTCTACTTTAAAGTTGATGGCAAAAAAACGCTTGGAACTCCAATCGGAATGAAAGGTAGCACTCTTGAAGTAAAAACTCTTTTCATTTCATGTCTTGAACAACATAGACTCTCTTTAATTAGCGCAATTGAAAATGCAGGAATAATGCTAGAAGGAGTGACAGCTTCCCCCATCGCAGCAAGTTATATTACACTTACAAAAATCCAAAAAACAGCAGGTTCAGTACTTGTTGATGTTGGGGCAGAAACGGTCTCACTGGCGGTCTTTGAAGATGGTATT
Source organism: uncultured Candidatus Saccharibacteria bacterium (assembly GCA_964531375.1). Lineage (GTDB taxonomy): Bacteria > Patescibacteriota > Minisyncoccia > Phycocordibacterales > UBA12445 > UBA12445. The sequence continues at coordinate 151,633 of CAZHDO010000001.1, read as the reverse complement.
CCTATCTCGCTTGAAGTTTTCCCGCTTGGCTCAACCGATATTACAAATGACATTGCCCTTGGTTTTAGAATTCCGCTTGAAGAGGCTGAACTCTTAAAAGTCCAAAGAAGAGATATTGGTTCAACAAAGAAAAAACTCGACGAAATAATTAACGCAAGACTTTCTGATATCTTCGAGCTAGTACAATCTCATTTAAAAAAAATTGGTAAAAATAGTTTATTGCCAGCAGGTGCAATAATTATCGGAGGTGGTGCAAATTTGGAAACAATTGATAGTTTTGCAAAAGAATATTTAGACCTACCAGCTCACGCCTCCTCACTTGTAGTGCCGGTGGTTTCTTATCCAACACAAATGTCTGGTGATGGAATTGTAAATAAAAAAGTCATCGATTCTTCTTGGGCTGTAGCATATGGCCTCTGTACTTTATTCGACGAATCAAAAGGAGAAAGTAGCAGTGGTTCTTCTTTCAAAAATTTCATAAAAAGAATAAAAAGGTCTCTCCACCAACTTTCTCAACAATTCTTGCCTTAATTTTGCGTTCTGCTATTATTAATTCATTAAAACAAAAGTTAAATTATTAACCTATATTAAAGCTATGCCAAAAATTAATCCCGAGATTGAGTCTTTTGCAAGAATTAAGGTAATTGGAGTTGGAGGATCCGGGGGCAATGCTATAAATCATATGGTTAATTCCAAGATTGGTGGCGTTGAGTTCGTTGCAATGAACACAGATGCTCAAGATCTCCACAAATCGCTAGCTTCTAAAAAAATTCACATCGGTAAGAATCTAACCCGTGGACTAGGCACAGGAATGAATCCTGAAATTGGCAAAAGAGCAGCCGAAGAGACCATCGAAGAGGTTCAGGGTGTTACTAAAGGCGCTGATATGGTGTTTATCGCTTGTGGAATGGGTGGTGGAACAGGTACAGGAGCTGCCCCTATTATCGCTAAAACAGCTAAAGAGCAAGGTTCTCTCACCGTTGGTGTGGTTACCAAGCCTTTCTTTTTTGAAGGGGCACAGAGAATGAGATTGGCCAACGAAGGACTAGAAAGGCTCAGAAATGAAGTTGACGCTCTTATTGTAATTCCAAACGACAGACTACTTAGCATTATCGATAAATCCACATCCTGTCTTTCAGCTTTTGCGATGTGTGATGAAATATTAAGACAAGCTGTTGAGGGTATTTCAGATTTAATCACAACTCCTGGTATCATCAATGTCGACTTCGCAGATATAAAAGCTGTTATGCAAAATGCAGGTTCAGCATTAATGGGTGTAGGTTCTGCTTCTGGAGAAAATAGAGCAGAAGAAGCTGCAAAAGCCGCTATCAATTCCCCTCTTCTAGATATATCAATCGAAGGTGCTCATGGTGTTTTGTTTGCAATTGCGGGAGGTGATGATATGACAATGTTTGAAATCCAAGAAGCTGCAAAAGTAATTACAGAATCGATTGACCCAGATGCAAAAGTTATTTTCGGAGCCATTCGAGATCCTAAACTAAAGAAGGATGAAATAAAAGTTACAGTTATTGCCACAGGTTTCTCAACAGACAAAAGAACAGTTGCCACAAGAGAAAGAATTGCAGACCCAAGACCCTTTGCTTCTGAATCAAGAACTGAACCTGTGCGAGTAGTAGAACAACCAAGAGTTGTTGAATACAAAGAACCAGTTAGGCCAATTATCGAACACAAACCAACCCCAAAGAGAGAAGAACCCGTTCGAGAAAGAGAGAAAGTGGTTGAACCAAAAGAACCAGAAGAAGACAAGGACGAAGAAGTTGATACTGATGATGATAAATGGTCTTCAGTCCCAGCATTCTTAAGAAGAAAATCAAAATAATAATTGATCAACAAAAAACACCAAACAAAAATTTGGTGTTTTTTGTTTGGTGTGCAAAATAACCTTTAGTATAAATTAATTTAAAGATGTATGATTATATAAAATTATCTTATAAGAAAATAACACCGGCAGTCTTTATCAATGAAAAAACTACTCAAAAAACATTTTGGTTATGATGAATTTAGACCGCTCCAAGAAGAAATTATAGGGCTGGTATTAAAAGGCGAAGATTGCGTTGTTTTGATGCCTACAGGGGGAGGAAAATCGCTCTGCTTCCAACTCCCCGCCCTTGTACTTCCTGGCATAACAATCGTCATTTCTCCACTTATTTCCCTTATGAAAGATCAAGTCGACGCTTTATGCGCAAACGGTATCACAGCCGAGCTAATAAACAGCACACTAACCTCAGACGAAATTACTGACGTAACAAACAGAATCAAAGATGGGAAAGTAAAAATACTCTACCTGGCACCAGAGAGGCTTAGCGTTCCAGGATTTGAAGATTTTTTAAATACTTTGAAAATAAGTTTATTTGCTATTGATGAAGCACATTGTATTTCTGAGTGGGGTCATGATTTTAGACCTGACTACAGAAACTTAAAAATGTTAAGAAAAAAATTCCCTTTAATTCCGATAATTGCACTTACCGCAACAGCAACACCAAAAGTTCGAGAAGATATTATTAAACAACTGAATATAAAAAACTCAAAAACTTTTATTTCAAGCTTTAATCGTCCTAATTTAAGTTATGAAGTTTTACCCAAAAAAGATTCTTTAAAATCAATACTAGCGCTTCTTAGTGAATATAAAAATGAAAGTGTAATTATATACTGTTTCTCGCGTAGTGATACGGAAAAACTAGTTATTGATCTGAAAAAATACGGATTAAAAGCCGCCGCCTATCACGCTGGCCTGCCTACAGAAAAAAGAAAAGACAATCAAGAGCGTTTTATTAGAGACGAAATCAATATTATGGTCGCGACTATCGCTTTTGGAATGGGAATCAATAAACCAGACGTGCGACTTGTAATACACCATAGCCTACCTAAATCAATAGAAGGATACTATCAAGAAACCGGTCGCGCTGGACGAGACGGTCTTCCATCAAGATGTGCTTTATTCTTTTCTTATGCCGATAAATTCAAGCATGACTATTTTATACGTAATATGCCAAGTGAAATAGAAAAAGAAAAGGCACAAGAAAAGCTAGAACACGTTATCTCTTACGGAAATCTGCATGGGTGCCGTCGCCAATTCTTACTTCAATATTTTAACGAAGTATGGGAACAAACAAACTGCGGAAACTGTGATGGATGTGTCGCACAAACTCCGTTAAATATAAATCAAATAAGCCTAAAGATTATAAAACCAAAAACCACCCGCTCTGTCTCCGGCGCAAAAACATTTAACGCTGAGCTATTTGAAGAATTAAGAACAATAAGAACACAGGAGGCCAAAAGATTAAAAGTCCCTCCTTATATTATTTTTGGAGACAAATCACTCCGTGAGATGTCTACCAGTCTCCCGCAAACCTCAAAAGCCTTTTTGGACATCAACGGTGTCGGAAATCAAAAACTTTCAAGGTTCGGAGAAATGTTTATGTCTGTTATACGCAATTACCTAAAAGCGCACAAAGTTTAATAAAAAAAACTTACAAAGTTTTCTCCCAACCTCGAACAATCTTCAAAGATTCTTCTTCTAATTCTGCAAAATGAATTAATTCAATAGGGCGTATTAATTTTGAGTTTATTTCAGAAGCAAGGTATTCCCCGCCATAATAACCAACATCAACTTTTTCTTTTGAACAAGCGTAAATAATTTTTGAAACAGAACCCCACATAGACGCACCCAAACACATCAAACATGGTTGCATTGAGGAATACAAAACAGAACCAGAAAGTTCCGTCGTTTTTAGTTTTTTACAAGCCTCTCTTATTGAAACCATTTCACCATGGCTCGTAGGATCATTTAATTTATTGCCGACACTCACACCCTCTCCAATAATCTGGCCATCTTTAACAAGAATCGCACCAGCAGGAAAACCACCCAAAGAAACCGATTCTCCTGCCTTAGAAATCGCTATTTGTAAAAAATGTTTGTCATTCATAAAAATTATTATTAAAATACACTAATCTCTTTTTCATGTTTTTTAGCCTCATCCCAAAGCTTTTTCAAAATGGTTTCAAAATTATCACCAGAATTAATACAATCCAGATATATCTTTTTAAAAAAATCTACCATACCCACATCACCAATTTTAATGCTTTCAAAAGATGTATACCCCCACCTTTTTGGCTTGATTATTTCTTTAATCTTAGGATGACACTGTAAAATAATAGGATCCATAATCTCACTTAAGCGCCACGCCAAATGGGGAACCTCGTATTCTTTCCGCTCAATTTCAGGAAAAACTTCTTTCCACTTTTTAAACCAAAGGAAATGAACTATTTCATGGGCTGAAGTTTCTATTGAATCAGATATTTTTTTATAACCAACACAAAACTGATAATTATCTAAAAATCTTGGAAAAATTGGTAAATTTGAGACATAGCCAACGATATTTGGCTTATCCCCCGGCCACTCGGTTTCAAAATGTTCTGACAGTGTCTTTAAAAAAACTACTTCTATTTTTTTCCATTCAGATTCAATCTGTTCCCTTGCAACCAACATTTCTTCCTCTTTGGTGATTCGCAAATCTTCAAGAAATTTTCTATACCTTTTTGTGCACTCATCCTTATCTTTGCATTCTTCTTGTATTACTCGTAATCCCGGATACATCTTATCAAAAGCAGAGGAAAATCTTCCCCTTTTCATAAATGAGTAAAAAAGTTCAGTTTCTTTATCGATATCAATTAATTCAAAATGACCTTGGGGTATTTTTTCAATATTGGCAATTTTTTCTGCACCATCCAAAACTTCTTTATAATCCGCCTTTTCAGAGATCTTTATTGATTCTTTATGCTTTTGTTGTGATTCGATTTTTTCCATAATTCAAACTGCTTTATGATTCAATAATTTTTGATAATTTCTTTTTTAGAACATACTGCAAAATAAGAATTTTACTGTTAACTTTCAAAACCACCAGTGGAGGATTTGAATCTTACAGACAAAAAATGCTCAATCAGGCTTCAAATCCTCTTTTTGAAAGCAATTTAAAATTGCTTTCAAACTCCTGCGGAGGCGGGAGGATTTGGTCACACATAAATTTTCTACGAAAATTTTGTTCGACCCCGACTCGTCTCCCTTTCTTGCAGAAAGGGGCCCGACTCCGTCCTTCAAATCCTCTCGCCTCTTAAAATGGCGAACCACTTAAATGTTTTCAAATTTAAGTGGGCCATTTACGGAGGCGGGAGGATTTGAACCTCCGAGACCCGTTAAGGTCTGCCGCGTTTCGAATGCGGTGATTTCAACCACTCACCCACGCCTCCAGTACCTAAAAACTACCACACTTTTTGCATTTTTTCAAAATAATGTTATATTAGTTTTGTATTTTAAATACAAACGGCCTTATCGTCTAATGGTTAGGACATCACCCTTTCACGGTGGAAATCGGGGTTCGAATCCCCGTAGGGTCACCAACGTTGTTGGATTAACTAAAAACTGCTTATTAAGCTCATAAATTGGGCTTAATTTTGGAGTTCCAAATTCATTTTTAATAAATTTTAATTTTTGTTCAAAAATCAATTTTTGGAACCTTATTCTCTTGTCAAAATCATTTTCTAAATCCAGCCATGTTTTGGAAGTGTTTTTAATGTATCCAATACTAAAGTCCAATGCTTCTTCCATATTAAAGTTATCTTCCCTTTCGTCTTTTATTAAAAGATTCTTCTCAGCTATCTGTCTATTAACAAGATCTTTCTCAAAGATAAACTCTTGGTCTGTGTAAACTCCCGATTGATGTTTATTAAATATTGTTCGTTTTTTTAACTCTAAATTATCGATATCCCTTTTAATTATTTTGTTATCATTTGAAATCTTTTGATAATTATTTTTCCAAATATCCAAAACAACTTCTCTAAATAATTTTAAAAACTTTTGACTAGGATTAATTTTATTTAGAAGTTCCACAAACTTATTTTCTAAATCGTCCTTGGAGATATATTGAGCATGGATACATTTTTGTTTCTGATGATGGTAATAAGGATATTTAACGCCACATTTTCCAGTAGAAGAGCTACCTGTAAAAGGATTATTACAAAGCTCACAAACGACAAACTTTCTTAAAGGAAATAGGATATTCTTTTCAAGATGAGGAATACTTCTTTTGCCCCCAACCTGACATTTATAAAATAAATCCTCACTTATTATTGGTTCAAAAATTCCCTTGGTTTCAATATTCCAATCTGGAACACTTATTATTCCGCAATATAATTTATTTTTAATTAATTTTTCCGTTAACTGCGGAACGGCTCGCTTGTTGTTTTCAGTTACAAAACCCCTTTCATTTAAAAAGTTAGCCAGTGATTTAAATGTATAAATACCTTTAGAATATTCTTCAAAAGCTAATTTAACATATGGGGCATATTTTGGATCTGGAGAAATATTTATTCCCTTACCCTTACCAACACGAGAGTAACCAAGAGGAACTCTCCAAACCCAAATCCCCTGCTTCATTCTTTCTCTCATACCACCAGCGCTTCTCTCTCTCCTGATATTATTATCAAACTCCGCAAAAGAAGAGAGAACACCCTCCATGAGTTTGCCTGTTGGTGTGTCATCAACAGGTTCTGTTGTAGAGCGTAATTTGACCCCGTGTTTGCTTAGAATCTGCTTAACAGCTACATGGTCATTTTGATTTCGAGCAAACCTATCTAGTTTGTATACAATAAAATATTCGATCTGATTCTTTTTAACAGAACAGAAAGCTACCGCCTTATTAAATTCTGTTCTATCTGCTGTTTTAGCTGACTCTCCTTTTTCAATAAAGATTCCAGTAATATTAATATTTAATCTTTGAGCATATTCCTTACAAACCCTCTCTTGAGATTCGAGACTTGTGCCGTCTACCTGTTCCAAAGAAGAAACTCGGCAATAAATTATTCCATTTCTTGTTTCGGCCATATTCATAGTATTTTACTTATCCTCCTTAATTAATCCATTTGACCTATGGGGATATTTCGAACTCTTATTTTTATCAATCCAAACATCAAAAGCCAAATTACCCAATTCGTAAAGAGAATCAAGAATTTTTTGAAGATCTTCGTCTGATATATCAGAAAGTTCAGGTGCAATTTGTCGGCATTTCTGGAGATCAATCATTATCGCAAGGTCCTGCTACTCTTTTAATTAAACCTGCATGATATCCACTATTACCAATATTAAATTGAGTATAAAAAACCTTTCCGTGATATTCACTTTGAAACTCCCTACTGTCAACCAAAAATTCCTTGGGAATATTTTTTAATATTTCTTCACAAGCCTGTTGATTTTTTATAAAAATAGGACGTTTTAAATTTCTACTTGAAAAATATCTCTTATGTCCATCCAACTTACCACCAGCAAGATCTTTACCTAAATATTTAGAAATATAAGAACCGATATTTTTAACGCAATCAATTTTATTTATTTTAATAAAACCCTGACCCCAGATATCAGCAAGAATATTTACATGAATAAATTTAAGATTAAAGAATATAGCATGATAATGAACAGCTCCCCTTTCTTGAAACTCATGAACAACAACATATTTTAAAAAAGTCTTTTTTGTCCCGTTTCCGACAAAATAATTAAGTCTTTTGATAAATTTAGAAAATATTTTATTGGCAACCTTTAAATCCTGAATATTTTCTTTAAAGGTTAATGTCCAAAACACAGGAGAAAAAGGATTGTTTGGAATATAGACATTTGCATTAATTAATCTTTTTAGATTAGACCTAGTCCGATTAACAGATGATTCCTTGTTTCTAAGATCTTCTTCTTGGTCAATAATTCTATTCACACCAGAATTAACGCCTTTATTTGATTGATAGTCATAGGCAAGCACCCTTTCAGGATAAAAATAAACCTCAATTATAGAACCAGTAACGATAACCTTTAAATTAGTAACTTTCATACTTTCTCTCTAAGTGTTGTTATAATCAAGTAAACAGTCTCGCTTCGCTCGACTTCCTGCTTCGCTTAAGCGACAGCAGGAAACGTGACTAGCAACAAGATTAATCAATTAACAAGATAACTTTTAGACAACCCTACAGACAAAAAAGACCTTATTTTAAGGTCTTGTAAAAGAGGTTGTTAACACCCACCAAAGGTTATGTTTGAATCTTTATATCAAAGTCATCCTTATTAAGAGAATATCCACTAGTTTCAATATGTTTAATTAAATCACTAACAACGGCTAATTTTTTTCTAAAAATAGAATTTATATTTTTTATTTCTTTCATAATTACAGCTTGACCCTGTTTTGTTTCTTTCGCTAATTCCGAAACCGAGACCTTGTCTTTACAGCTAAGATAAATAATTAAATCAAAACGCTTTGATGGATTTTTTACTCCATAAAACAACTCGGGTTTATCTAATCTATAAATACCTTTTTTATCATTAATAATAATAGGAGTTTTTAAAACACCCTTAGGGACTTCATTATCGAAAATTTGATGTTCCATATATGCACCCAAAAGTCCATCTTCATAGCCTGGATATTTAATCTTCCTCAGATAAATTTCTATATCCCGCCCGACAGTAAATTTAATCCCTCTTTTATTATTCTCAAAAATATTTGGATTAAAATTATTTATCAAACCCTTGCCCAATACCTCCCTCAATAAATTAATTGCTGTATTATAGGATAATCCTTCAAACACAAACTCGTCTTCAAAATATGATAACTCTATATCGTCATTCTCGATTACATTTATCGGAGGCAAAGACGCACAAATCATCTCTAAAATTTTAATCTTATCTGCTAGATAACTATCCATAAATAGAAATCTAACACGAAATAACAAAATGTCCATGATCACCTAACCTAGTAGTCACTTAAAATTTCTTTAAATTCACCAATCTTGTCCACCTACAAAAACGACAAGCAAGATTCTATGGTTGATTACCGCAATACCGGGCTCATTCCATTCGCTTTATTTAACCCCTTAACTTGTTCAAAACCCTGTGGTTGATTTTCTTCCTTATAAGGGAAAATACTACATGAGCAATGCCCAAGCTCATTATCTTGTGCTAACACAAAAATGCAAAGAAATAATTATTTAAAAAATATCTTTCTTTAACATTTCTAAATCGTAATTATAAGAAGTTTTGATATGAACAATTTTTAAACCAATTTTTTGGGCAATTTTATCAACAAAAGAATCTCTCTCTTTTCTATCTTCTCTTTCATGGGAGCTATCATCTAGTTCGATAATCACAATGGGAGAAAAACTATCTTTATCGAAAAGGACAAAATCCAAAGATTTTCTATCTATTTTATTTAAATAAGTATAGTTATATCTATCAGAACCGTTAATACCCACGATTTTAGATAATCCAACCTGAGGAATAATATAATATTTATTATCAACAATAGAATTTAAAACTTTAAAAAAGTTATGTTCGGCTCCTGTCATCAAGTAATTCTTTTTATAATAAGGCAAATATTCAATAACGGTTTCTTTTTTGACTTCAATATCGTTTGCCTGATTATCATAGGTCAATGATTTTACCAGAAGCCATAAAATAACCACAAAAATTAATATTAAGAACATATTTTAATTACATTTATTTAAATATATGTGCTAACTATAGTATGTAGAGCTAAAGTTAGCAAGAATCTACACTTTTAGTGTAGATATGAACAAACAAATACTTATAAAATTCGGCAAAAGGGTTCGAGAAGAAAGAATGAAAAGAGGTATCTCTCAAGAAAAACTTGGCGCACTGGCTAAAGTCACAGAACATATATCGGGATGATTGAACGAGCAGAAAAAAATATTACTCTTACAAATATGGATAAAATCTCTGGAGCACTAGGGCTAAAAGTCAACGAGCTTACTGATTTTTAATTTTTTTAATAAAAAAAAGATTTATTGCATTTACTATGTAGGGTTTTTAAATTAAATAATTTTTATTGTATAAAACTAAAAAATATGATAAAAGTATCGACACAATACAACCACACAGAGAATAAGAATTTTCTTAAATTTAAAGTGATACTTAATTTATATTTTTTATAAAAAATATGTTCGACAAACTAAAAGAAGTATCTAAAATACTCATCATACCGTCTGCTATTTTATACTTCTTTGGTTTTATCTGTATAAACGCATATCTTTCTCGGTTTGGGATAGTAAGTTTCGATTTAATAAATACCCGTTATATTATAGCTGGAATTTACCCACTACTATCTCTAACTGTGGCAATGTTTCTATCATGGTTGATGTATGCACATATCCCAATTGATAAACTATTTGAAATAAAAAGTTGGAAAAAAAGATTTCTAAATCATCTACAAATATTAATTTATCTTTTGATAGCAGATCTTGCCTTATCTCAATTGATGAAAATCGGTTTATATACAACCCCACTAAATAATCAGATATTAATATTTAAACCATTGTTTGGTAATTATGATTTTATTGGCGAAAAAATTTTACAAATTCCGATAAATATTTCATTGGGTGCAAACTTCATATTAAAGTTCTGGCTTTATTCTTTTTCTTATTTGTTCCTATTTATTATTGCCATAGCATGCCTAACAACCATCAACTCCTGGATAATATCTCTTAGAAGGAAGTGTGAGATAAAAAAAGATATTGATAAAACCGATGTTTCCCAGTTGGCGATACTTATAACTGAAAAAGAAAAAGATAAAACCTATAATAATTATTTTTCTTTTTTTATTTTTAGCTTAGACATATTAATTATCTGTCTATATATTTCTACTGCTATTTGCTCATTTTTAAAACTTCGTATTGAGTTATTTGATTTCCAGTCTTTTTCTTACTTTCAGCCAATAAACGAAGGGCTTCTATTTTCTTGGTTATTTTCTTCAATTTTTACCATATATATATTTTTAAACAACACAGAATTGCCTGCCGAACAACTTAAATTAAAGTTTATTGAACATATAAGTAATTATGGAAATTTACAGATTGTAGCCCAACAACTAGTCATCCCCCTATTGGCATCATTATTTATCTTTGGCGCCACAATTTTCCCAAAAATATCATTTGTAATAGGGGGTGGCGAACCTCGACTTGTTAAAATTATTGCAAACGATTCGACACTTGTTTTTAATCACGAAAAAATATTTCTTATCGGAGAAGACAACCAATTTTTATTTGTTGTGGCCACAAATAATAAAAACGGCAGAGCACTACAAATAAATAAAAATATAGTTTCTTACATTGAAACTAAAAATATCACAGAAACTTCAACATCTACAGAACTCCTTGAAAAATACACGAAATGATTTTAAAAAACTTTTAATCTAGAAACTTTTCTCCTCCCGCAAATCGACAATCTTCTTTATATTTTCAAATAAAGAGTTCCATTTCCATCCCCGTAGGGTCATAAAACAAATGAGCCGGATGCGAAAGCATTCGGTGATTTTGTTTTAATGGGCCCCTACGGGGATTCGAAAGACGGAAGCGGGCCCCTTTCTGCAAGAAAGGGAGCTGAGTCGGGGTCGAGCAAAATTTCTGCCAAGAAATTTATGCGTGACCGAGTATCCCTCCATATTTCGGCGGGGATTCGAAACCTGATTGAGCATTTTTTGGAGTTCGAAGAACGAAGAAAAAATCCAATCAGGCTACTGGTTGTGTAACAACCGAAATTCCCCGTAGGTTTTAGAAAGGTTGATTGTCCTAACGACCCCAGGAACAAAACCCGTACTATTTCGACGAGAAAAATCCTAAATGAAAATTAGGAAGAAAGGCGCCTGATCATATTAAAAAAATAGTATATAATCACTATATGTCAAGTATAATTCAATTTACAATCAAAAAAGATGAGGATGATGTTTACTGCGCTAAGGCGGTGGATTTCCCTATTTTTACATTCGGAAAAACATTACCGGAACTAGAAAACAATATAAGAGAAGCTACTGCACTTTATATAGAAAATGAAGATCCGTCTTCTTTAGAGATTTCCACATAACCTCATTAAAGAATTTTTTCTTTAGTGAATAAACCACTCTAGGTTTACACCATAGAATAATTTATTTTTTTCTAAAGAACTCTACCGGTAGCTGTTGAAAGCTTGGTAAATCCTTGAAAAATACTTTTATTATTTCTATTGGTTTAATTTCTTTTCTGGCCCTCATTTCGTGATCAGAAAATTTTTCAAATTGACTTTTATCCAACACATAAACATATCCGTGCTTATCCCGCACCTCATCAACCGCTTCCGGTGTTGTTTTTAAATTTATATCGATAACCGTACCATTCTCGTCAATAGTAACACCAAAACGACTGTGGTATTTTTTCGACGGCGAATTTTTGGGATTAACAATAGCTCTAAATATCGCTATATCTGCAAAAGGAGTTACATAAACAGACGGCTCACCATCGTTCTCATTCTTGCCCGTTTCCTTACAATAGCTAGTCTGTTGTCTTGGTTCTAATTTTTCAAGTAAAGTAGGTCCACCATGAAAAACATATTTCCCTTCTTTTTCCAAAGAAATCAATTTTTCCCTTGTTTTAGAAATTACCTCGGGCTTTCCTTGTTGTTTATTCTCAATATTCATTGTTAATTTTTATTTGGCTTTACTTGTTTTTCCCATTTCTTATCAAGAGAATCATACAAAAATGATTTTGTATTATCATCTTCTTTTTCAAAAAAGGGGCGATATAATTGTATTTTTAATTTTCTTTCTCTTGGGTTTAATGAATAATAATGTATGCCTGAAATATGTCCCGAACCATATATTAAAACTATGGGTTTTGAATCAATACTGTCTCTGGAAAGTTTATCTAATTCATCGGCAATAACGGCATCACGATAGTCAACCAGATTATAAAGAAAATGATCAAATGCATCTCTATCTCTACTTTCAGCGGAAACTTCTCTTCTTGTTGAAGAAAAATCGCTAATTAACGAACCGACACCAAGCGCACCCAACGCCGTGACTGCTCCTAATTTTAAAAATTCCCTTCTAGTTATTCCTTTTTTTTCTGACTCAACCAAAACATCTTTATCTTTTTTATTTTTTTGTTTATTAGGTTGCGCTATCGGTTTTATTATCCTTGTAAGATCTCTTAAGCTTAAATAACCATACCCTAAAACAAAAAGCTCTGAAATAAATTTTACTTTTTTAATACTAGCATCTCCTGACTTAAGTTCTATGTTTTTAAATGAATCTAAATTAGGATCTACTATGGTTAATCTCTTTTTGTTTTTGGCTACAATATCTTCTATTTTTTTAAAAAAATCCTCTGTGGGGTCCTCTTTCCACCCCTTGATGTAAACAGGAAGCATGATATCCGCTTCTTCTTTTGAAAATAAATCTGCAGATAGCAACATTTTTTTTAAATCATCGAGCGTGTACTCTGTGTCAACAGAAGGAGCTGCTTCTAAAACAACAGAAGAAGAATTTTCAATCGCATTTTCAATCTCTGTCCGAAACTCCGGAATTTCTAAAGTCAACGGGTGGTGACTAACACCAACTATTTTAATTTTCTTGCCCACTAACTCAAACTCCTTAATTTGAAACGCCTTTTTAACAATTTCAACGCTTATGTTTTTTCTTCTTTTAAACATATCCTCTATTCTTTCAATTTTTTCTTTTTGAAACCTTGCTGGTACTGGTAGGTTGTTAATATTATCCATATTGCTCATGTTTATTGTTTTTTACTTTTATTTCTTCAAAATAACACCCAACAATTCTCTTTGAAAATAAGTAAAATCGTCACTACTTATTTCGTCCAAATTTTTCCAAACTACGGCAGTTGATTCTTTGTCTAAATCTTTTGACTGGTTTTCAGAAATCAACTCTATATTATAATAGATACTTATTCTCTGGAAATATTTTTCTTTTTCAGGATTTGCAAATAAATGACTATCAACAAAGATTGGTTGAGTGGCGATTTTTACCGAACACCCTGTCTCCTCAAGAAACTCTCTCTTGAGAGATTCTATTGGCGTTTCTCCCAAATCGATCGACCCGCCAGGAAGACAATATTTATCATCCCAATTAGGCTGAATAATCAGAAGTTTTTTGTCTTTAACTAAGACACCATACACAGCAGGCCTCCACCCATATTCTTTTGGTGGTTTTTGTTCTTCGCCCTTAACATTATAAAATTTCATATTATCAATTGTATCCTTTGTGATTTTTTAGACAAGTTGTATTTATTTTTGAAAAAATAAAATTAGATAGCAAAAATACAAATTACCACCCTCAAGGATTTTGATAATTTTAATTTACCAACTCATTTTTACCCCCCAAGTAATCTCCACAACTTGAAAATTTGATATTTTTTCTAAATCTATTACTCGAACCTCCAAACCACAGGAGTGTTCACCTGAACCGCAATTTATCTTTTCTAACTGAAAAACTTTTTTATCTACAAACAGTGGGATATTTACAAGAAAAGGACAAACTGCGCCAATTTCTCCACCACCTGAGCCCCTCACCTCTTCCGCATCAGCTATCCGCATTTCTCCACCAAACAATTTCTTTACTTGCTTAAAATTCAAACGATCATTTCCCCTAAACAAAACAGCTATTTTTAACCCAGTCTTTTTTCCAACCAGTATTATCGTTTTGCATATCTCTTCTAAATTAACCAAACCGTTATTAAATTTTTTAACATCTTCAACCGTATAAACTTTTTGTTCTAATTTAAGTAATTTAAATTCAACACCCTTTTCTGACAACATTTTCTCGATTAATAATTTCATACAAAGTATTTTACCAGACAAGTAAAATTTAACAAAAATAATAGGATATGCTAGTCTGCTGAAATAATAGTGTTCTTTTAACCCACAAATTCTTTGACAACTAAGGAGAAAGTGATGGAAAACTTTATTTGGATTTTAACCAATAAAATGAAGGTGGAATGGGACTCTGTTTCCGGGGTTATAGTATCCGCAAGAAATGCCAAACAAGCCCGCGAAATCGCTGCGAAAAACGCACGAGACGAAGGACCAGATACATGGAAAAACCCCTGCAAATCTTCCTGTAAATCCATCGGCATATCCCATCGTTCAAACCAGAAACTAATCTTACAAGATATACTGGAGGGTTAAAACTTTCTTAAATATTACGGCTCCGCACACGAAACACTCCTCCCCATCTCGGGAGGGTTTTTTTATTTAAATTCATAATTCTTTTCTTTCTAAAAAACCAACTATGTTCGTTTATCAAGTTCTGTTATAATCTAATAAAATTAAATGTTTCAATTTTATCGCGTACTTTAATGGTAAAAGAAATAAAAGACAAAATTATTAAACGATTCTTTAATGACGAAACCCAGAACATTGCCTCGGCAGCTTTAATGCTTGGAATTGCCACCTTAACGAGCAGTTTACTTGGGGTGATAAGACAAAGACTACTTATTGGTGCTTTCGGGGTCGGCGGTGAGCTTGATGCCTATTTTGCAGCTTTTCAAATACCAAATTTTGCCTACAACTTATTAATTTCTGCCACACTCTCAGTCGCCTTTATTCCTGTTTTTTGCGAATATTTAAACAAAGACAAAGACGAAGCTTGGAAAATCGCAAATTCAATCTTAAACCTGACCATCACAGTAATGGGACTTTTGTCTTTTTTCTTCTTTCTTGGCGCTCCCTATTTTGTAAAATTACTCTGCCCTGGATTTTCAAATGAAACGTACCTTCTGACTGTTAATTTAACGAGAATATTAATGCTGTCCCCGCTTCTCTTTAGCATAAGTTCTATTTTCTCTAGTATCTTAAACTCGTTTAGAAGTTTCTTCTTAGTAGCACTGGCCCCCTTACTCTACAACACAGCAATTATTTTGGGGATTATTTTCCTTGCCCCGACGCTTGGTATTTATGGAGTAGCTATTGCAGTTATAGCGGGCGCAATATTGCACATCTTAATTCAAATTCCCGGTGCGGTTAAATTTGGGTTTAAATGGCGAAGTGTCATTGACCTAAAAAATAATGGCGTTAGAGAGATTGTAAAATTGATTGTTCCACGAATCTTAGCTATCGATTCCTCGCAAATTAGTCAAATAATCGGGACTTTTATCGGGTCTATGTTAACAGTAGGAAGTGTCGCGATTTTCAATCTTGTATACAGCATAGAATCATTACCTATTGGGATTTTCGCAGTCTCATTTGTTGTGTCGGTTTTTCCAAGCCTAAGCAGTGCTCTCGCCAAAAAGAATTTTGAAGATTTTAAGCGCGATTTTTCATACACCGCCAGACAAATTCTATTTTTCTTAATCCCACTCTCAATCCTTACTTTTATTTTTAGAGCCCAGATAATTCGATTAATAATGGGTACAAAAAATTTAGATTGGCAAGAAACACGTTTAGCCGCTGGCACGTTGGCGATTTTTGCAGGTAGTTTTATTTTTCAAGGACTCACGCCTTTATTATCAAGAGCTTTTTTCGCATTAAAAAACACAACTGTACCATTACTGGTAAGCCTATCCTCTATCGTTGTTAATGTACTCGGAACCTTTTCCTTTCTTTTACTCCTTGATTCTAATGGTATTTTTTTTCAAACAACTGTCGCCTTTTTGAAACTAGAGGGAATAGGTGATTTAAGAGTACTTGCCCTGCCGTTTGGTTTTTCTATTGCCTCTTTATTTAATGCCGTCGCTTTATTTTTAATTTTAAAGTGGAAATTTGGACACATTGATATCGATGCAAAAAAAATTAGCACTTCGTTTTTAAAATATTTATCAGCTGGACTTGTAGCGGGAATAAGCGGTTATCTAAGTCTTTATTTTATTGAGCCATTTATAAACAATAAAACCTTCTTGGGAATATTGGCGCAACTGTCATTTTCAACCTTTTTTGCAGTAATAGCTTTTGTAATTATCTCACTATCTCTAAGGTCAGAAGAAATGATTGATCTAATCAAGACCACAAAAAACAAAATAGGGTTAAAATAAAAAATCGCCACTGTTGGCGATTTTTTAATTAAAGCTAATTCTAGAGAACCCCCCTTCTTTTTGCAACTTCGGTTATTCTTCCAGAAATATCATGAAGTGACAACTGAGATTTAATTATAAAATCATCGGCACCAAGAGCTTTACACTTCTGAACATTCTCCTCCCTATCTCCGAGACTAGAAAAAATAATAACAGGAATTTCTTTCATTTCAGAGTCTTGTTTTAATTTCTCTAAAACCTCAAAACCGTTCATAATTGGCATATTTAAATCAAGCAAAATTATATGAGGAATAACTTCTTTTGCTTTTACCAACCCTTCTTTTCCATTAAAAGAACTACTGACCTCATAACCGTCCTTTTGTAGTCTTAGTGCAACCATCTCCGACAACAAAGGATCATCTTCAATAATTAGTACTTTCATTTTTCTATTTTACCACAACCATACAGGCGCTTACTAGTATTGCCATGGGTAAATTTAAATGTTATTTTTATTTTATGAAACTTATCGACAAAGAATACGTCGAAAACAACCAAAAAGAGATAATTAAGGCCATTCAGGACGGTTTAGTTTTTATTTATCCGACAGACACTATTTACGGAATAGGTACAAATGCAACAAAAGACGACTTTGTAATGAAAATTAGAACAATAAAACAAAGAGAAACAAAACCTTTTTCTGTGATTGCTCCGAATATCGACTGGATAAAAGAAAACTGTGAGACCGATAAAGAAACAGAAAAATGGCTGGAAAAACTTCCCGGAAGATATACTTTATTTTTAGATTTAAAAAATACAGACTGTATAAGCGACGAAGTAAACCCGCTTGATGATTCAATCGGTGTACGAATCCCCCAACACTGGTTTACTGAAATAATTGAAAAATCTGGCATACCATTCATAACAACCTCCGCGAATATAAGCGGACAATCTTATATGAGAAAAATAGAAGATTTAGACGAAGACATAAAAAACTCAGTTGATTATATTATTTACGAAGGAGAAAAGATTGGTAAAGAAAGCGAGAAGGTGGACTTGAGGAAAAATTTAGATTAATACAACAATCTCGAGATATCCGCGTAGGCGGGGTTTTTAGATTAAAAACACCACAATTAAAAGATACAGGACTCTTCCTCTACGAGGACTGTATAGGTTTCCGATGTTTTAGAAATAAAAATTTCTTAAACATAACGGAGAACCTTTTCGAGTCCTGTCGGAAGCAAAGCAGTTTGCTTCCTATCGCCCAAACAAAAACTGCCCTTTTAGGGACAGTTTTTATGTGGGCGATACAGGACTCGAACCTGTGACCTTTACAATGTCAATGTAACGCTCTAACCAGCTGAGCTAAACGCCCTAAACTTTTAAAAGTTATTCTATTAAATCATCTTTTATTCATTTTTTCAACCCGCAACGACTCCCTTAACTATCAACATCTCGCCAAATATGAATTTATTTATACCATGAGAATAAGTCGTCCTATTATATTTAGAAAATATTTCGTTTTAAAAATCATAAATTAGGAAAAATAAAAAAATCCCCGTGATAGAAATCACAGGGATGATTCGAGAGCCTTATACTAAAACAAAAAAAGACAAAAAATCTTATTTACGGATAGCAAGAAACGTGGAACTAGCCAACCAATCATCAACACAATAAAACAAATCCAGGGTTCGTTCCGAATCCCTTTGAGACAAACAGGGCATTTCAAAGCCGTCATGAATATTTCGGCGAGAGCCAAGTGCGGCAACTGAAAATTGCCTTTGGGCCTTGGGGTATTTTGCACCAAACGCCAAAATTTCTGCCAACGTCGCGTGCCTAAATCCCATCTCATCCATAAACCTATCCAGGTTACAAAAGGAAATGTTATCCTCAAATTTAACAAGCTCGGCCAACAAACTCTCCTTGCCCTTTCCAAAAACCTCGAACACCCCTGCGGTAATCAAACCTTCTACCCAGTCATAAGAGCCCAGATTAATCATTGACTCAAGAGAAAGATCGTAATCAACCGTAAAACGATAAACGTACCGCTTTGGATACGCAAGACCAGAAAGAGCCCCTTGTAGTTCTTTCGGGTGCTGGATCCACCACCGCATTACATCCGCGGTCATTTGTCGCATATTTTCCGCCACTCGAGAAAGAAATTTTGCCGTTTGTGAGTCGAAGGTTTTCTGTTTTTCCATATAACAGTTTTCTCCTTTTGATTTTTTAGCCAGCGGGCTGATATTTTTATTCAGCCATAGCTAGAAAATATCAATAATTCAATATCTTCTAGCTATGGCTGAGAATTTTCAAATAACATTATTACTTTTTTAAATTATACATATACTGGGTAATTTGTCAATACCAAGCGCATGATATACCGTCGAGGCTTCCATTTAAGGCTTAAATTTGCTAGATTAGGCTCACTAAAATTATGCGCATACTAGCTATCGAGACAAGTTGTGATGATACTGCCATCGCGATAATAGAGGCTAATGGAGGGCTTAAAAGGCCTGTTTTTAAGGTATTGTCTAATTTAACCCATTCACAGATAGAGTTACATGCAAAGTGGAGTGGTGTTGTGCCCTTTCTCGCAAAAAGAGAACATTCGATAAACTTAGTCCCTTTACTTGAAACTTCTTTAATAAACGCGCACCTTCTCAACTCCTCAAAAAAGGAAATGGACTTCCCTGCTGAAATTGAAGAGATGTTAAAAAGGGAGCCCGAACTATTTAAAGCGCTTAAATTACTTATACCAAAAATCATTAAACCAAAGATAGATGCAATCGCAGTTACATTCGGCCCAGGACTGGAACCAGCTCTTTGGACTGGAATAAATCTCGCAAAGGCATTGTCTTTTATTTGGAAAATACCTGTGATTTCTATAAACCACATGGAAGGACACTTACTCTCCTCTCTTGTGGACGAAAAAAATAATTCTAGAAAAATAATTTTTCCTGCAGTTGGATTATTGGTAAGTGGCGGACACACAGAACTCGTCTTAATTAAAGATTGGTTTAAATACAAAATACTTGGAGCCACTCGCGATGATGCTGCAGGTGAAGCTTTCGACAAGGTCGCCAGAATGATCGGCCTCGCCTACCCTGGCGGACCAAAAATATCCAAGCTCGCAGAAGAATTCGATCAAACCAAAAAGACAGGAATAGTCTTCCCTCGCCCGATGATACGTTCAAAAGATTTTGATTTCTCATTCTCGGGATTAAAAACTTCTGTGCTTTATAAGGTCAAAGAGCTTGGCACGCTTACTGATGATATCAAAAAAGAAATATCACATGAATTTGAAAATTCTGTTATAGAAACCCTTGGCACTAAAACAAAAAAGGCTTTAATAAAACATAAGGCTAAAACACTAATTGTAGGCGGTGGAGTTTCTGCAAACACAAAACTTAGAAATTCTCTTATTGGAATAGTTAAAAAAGACTTTATCGATGTGAGTTTGCTTATTCCAGAAAAAAACCTTTCTGTTGATAACGCTGTTATGATAGGAATTGCTGGATATTTAAGAAGCGTTAAAAATAAACCAAAATTTGATTGGAAAAAAATATCCAAAATTAAAGCTAATGGCAATCTTGTTTTAAAATAATTTTATTTTAATTAAATAAAATTAGAAAAAAGAGATTAAATTTGATAACATTTACAGCATGATGAATGAAAAACTTTTAAAGCCATATGAGCCAAAAGAGGTTGAGGCTAAAATTTATAAAATCTGGGAAGAAAGTGGGTTTTTTAATCCCGACGTTTGTATTAAAAAAGGCGTAACAAAAAAAGATGCGCCTGTTTTTTCTATGGTCCTTCCGCCACCAAATGTTACGGGTATTCTTCATATGGGCCACGCAATGATGGTTACCATCGAAGATATAATGGTCCGATTTAACAGAATGAGGGGCAAAAGAACCTTATGGATTCCAGGAACCGATCACGCCGCTATTGCCACCCAATCGAGAGTTGAAAAAGATATCTATAAAGCCGAAGGCAAAAACAGACACGACCTAGGACGTGATGAATTTTTAAAGCGCGTAAATAAATTCGCCCAAGACAGTCACGACACGATTGTAAGTCAAATAAAAACATTGGGTGCCTCACTAGATTGGAGTCGTGAAGCATATACACTCGACGAAAAAAGAAATTTTGCAGTAAGGACCGCTTTTAAGAAAATGTACGATGACGGACTCATTTATCGAGGACACAGAATTGTAAACTGGGATCCAAAAGGCCAGACAACTGTTTCGGACGACGAAATTGTTTATGAAGAGAGAAAGGCAAAAATGTATACGTTCAAGTATTCCAAAGACTTCCCTATCTCAATATCCACAACAAGACCTGAAACTAAAATTGGTGATACTGCAGTCGCTGTGCATCCAGAAGACGAAAGATATAAAAAATTCGTAGGTAAAGAATACGATATGAATTTTGCCGGTGTTCCAATTCACATAAAAATAATCGCGGATGAATCTGTAGATAAGGAATTTGGAACAGGCGCGCTTGGCGTAACACCCGCACACAGCATGACCGACTGGGACATTGCAGAAAGACACAATCTACTTCGCCCACAAGTAATAAATGAGTATGCAAAAATAACAGTTGATACACCTGAACTTAGGGGTAAAAAAACAACAGAAGCTCGAGAAATAATTGTTGAATGGCTCAAAAAAGAAGGACTATTAGAAAAGGAGGAAGAGGTAAACCAAAATATATCAACAGCAGAAAGAACAGGAGGAATAATTGAACCATTACCAAAACTTCAATGGTTCGTAAATGTAAATAAAAAATTCAAACTTCCCTATTCAAATATCAAGGGAATTAATTCCGGCGAAGAAACCACTATTAAAGAGATAATGAAAAAGGCTGTTGAGAATGGGCAAATAAACATAATCCCCGACCACCTTAATAAAACATATTTTCACTGGATAGAAAATCTTCGCGACTGGTGCATAAGTAGACAAATTTGGTTTGGGCACAGAATTCCTGTTTGGTATAAAGGCGACGAAATTTATTCAGGAATGGAGGCCCCAAAAGAAGGTGGCTGGGTTCAAGATTCAGACACTCTTGATACCTGGTTTTCATCTGGACTTTGGACTTTTAGCACACTTGGTTGGCCAGAACAAACAGAAGACCTCAAGATATATCATCCCACGAATATGCTTGAAACTGGATATGAAATTATTTTCTTCTGGGTTGCAAGAATGATACTAATGACCGGATATTTGATTGGAGAAATACCGTTTAAGACTGTTTACTTTCATGGAACAGTAAGAGACCAACAAGGAAGAAAAATGAGTAAATCTCTGGGTAATGGAATTGACCCAATAGATATTTCAAATAAATATGGAGCCGACGCCGCAAGAATGTCACTGATCATTGGATCAAGCCCGGGAACAGACACTAGAATTTATGAAGATAAAATAAAGGGGTACAAACATTTTTCAAATAAAATTTGGAACATTGCTCGGTTCGTATTATCAAACACAGAAAACATAGAGGAAGAACCAAAAGAATACACACAGGAGTATAAAGAAATTTTTGCGGAGCTTGATACTCTTGTTAAAAACTCAACACAAAATCTAGAGAATAATAAATTTCATATTGCAGCGGAAGAAATCTATCATTATTTCTGGCACACTTTTGCTGATAAAATAATTGAGGATTCAAAACTAAAACTTAATGGGGAAAATATCAAAATAGATGAAAGAATAGCCACAAAATGGATGCTTAAGAAAATTCTTGAAACAAATCTAAAGCTCCTGCACCCTTTTATGCCATACATCACGGAAGAAATTTGGGAAATTGTGAATAAACATTTTGGTAAAAATGATTCTACCCTTATAATGGTAGAATCATGGCCACAAGCATAACAGTATCCACAGTTTTTTTATCACTCGTAACTGGTATTATTCCACCGCTATTTTGGCTTTGGTTTTGGATGAGAGAAGATAGTGTAAACCCAGAACCGAGAAACACTATAGTCGCGACTTTTATTGCGGGAATGTTCGCTATTTTTCCAACGTTCATTGTTCAGCAATTAATCTCAAAAGTAATCAGTTATGATTATTCTCTACTAATACTGTGGCCGCTCACAGAAGAGATCGCAAAATATCTTTCTGCATACATTGTGGCATTAAGATCGAAAGAATACGACGAACCAATGGACGCTGTAATATATCTAATAACAGCGGCACTCGGCTTTTCTGCTGCAGAAAATTTCTTCTTTCTTGTTAAACCAGAGTTTTCATTACTTTCCATTATTACTGCAAATATGCGTTTTATTGGCGCAACCAACCTACATCTTTTTGCATCGGCAATTGTTGGGGTATTTTTAGCTTTCTCTTTTTATAAAAACAAAAAAATCAAGACAATTAACCTTATTCTCGGGTTACTCACAGCCACCACATTGCATAGTATGTTTAATCTTTTTATAATAAGAAACAAGGGAGAAAATATACTGATTGTTTTTGCAATATTATGGTTGTTCACAGTCGGACTTCTCTTGGTTTGTGAAAAAATTAAAAATATAAAAAAATAAATTATTTATGAAAAATAATAAAGAAAAAACATCTTTTTTTGAACGCTTAACAGGGAGCAAGGAATCAAAAATAAAACCGATTGAAAATATCGACGAAGAATATTCCATTACAACAGATAATACTCCAGAAGACGCAGAACTTGCGCTAGATATGTATCAAACACCCACAGAGATAATAGTAAGAACAATGGTGGCCGGTGTTAAACCAGAAGACCTTCAGGTATCAATTGGAAGAGAAATGATCACAATCAGGGGAAACAGAAGTATGACAAATGAAGTTGGTGACAGTGACTTTTTCACCCAAGAACTTTATTGGGGTTCTTTCACAAGAACGATTACCCTCCCACAAGAAGTAGATGTTGATAACGCCGAAGCAATAGAAAAACACGGGCTCTTAACAATAAAACTTCCAAAAATACTAAAAGAAAAATCGAAGAGCTTAAAAATAAAATCAGTATAATTAATCAAAACCCCAGCACAACTGGGGTTTTGATTTTTAGATTAAATCAAAGTACGCAATTAAGAATGATCCAAGATATATTTATCTTAACTTAAACTTTTGCCAAAAACACCTTCTCTAAAATATTATCCTTCAATATCTCTGCCCCCACACCAGTGTGGACCAATAACCCTTTATCTAAAATATAGGCTTTGTTTGTGATAGATAAAATAGATTTTATATTATGTTCAACAATTATAATCGTCATTTTTCTTTTTTCGTTTATCTCTCTAATCTTTTCAAACATCTCCTTCACAATCTTAGGTGATAAACCCAAAGACGGCTCGTCTAGCAACAACACCCTTGGTGCAGTAACCAGCCCCCTAGCAATAGCCACCATCTGCTGCTGACCACCAGATAAAGTTCCTGTCTTATTGTTTAATTTTTCTCTTAAAACTGGAAACAAAACAAGCACTTCTTCAATTCTCTCCTTCAAGATATTTCTGTTTTTTATCGTCACTCCACCAATCTCCAAATTTTCTTTTACTGTCAAATATTTAAACACCCTTCTGCCTTGCGGCACAAAAGATATCCCTAATTTTACAACTTCGTGTGGAATAGGCTTTATTTCCTGCTCATTCCACAATATTTTTCCGGCAGCTGTTTCTACTAAACCAAAAATCGCTTTCAGTACAGTAGACTTACCGGCGCCATTTGGCCCCATCACGGCTATTATTTCCCCCTCAGCGAAAGACAAAGACACGTCTTTGAGCGCTCGCACACCACCAAAGTTTACACTTACATTTTCAAGCCTCAATAATTGTTCTTTTTTCATAATATCTGTTACTTACCCAAATACGCCTCTATCACATTAGATTGAGAGAGGGTGTGGACTGGAGCACCTTCCGCAATAATCTTGCCACTATCAAGAACAATAACATGATCAGATAATTCACGGATAATATCCATATTATGTTCTATAAGCACCACGATCTTACCCTGAGTCTTTAGGAGTTTTAATATTTCCGTCACCGTTTTTATCATCTCTGGAAAAAGTCCGGCAAAAGGCTCATCAAATAAAACCGTATGCAGGGTTTCATAACTATCTTCATTCAAAGCTAGAACCCTAGCAATCTCTAGTAATTTTCTCTGACCATATGACAAATCGTGAGCCAAGCTATTCCTCTTGTTCCAAAGCCCTACTTGTTTTAAAACCTTCTCAGCAATATCCAGATGATATTTTTTATGTTTTTCAAAGATAGAACCGAACACGCTTCGAGAAGTAATAACGATCAAAATATTATCCAAAACCGGCATTTGCTCAAACAAGCGAATATCCTGAAAAGTACGAGTAATACCAAAATTTGGTAAATCAGAAGATTGTATCTGCTCAAGTTTTGTGTGTTCGCCAATGCAAATAAAACCAGCATCAAAAGGATAAAAACCGGTTAGAATATTAATCAGGGTAGATTTTCCAGAACCGTTTGGACCAATTATTCCTGTAATTTTCCCCGGAACAAAATCAATAGACACCCCGTCTACCGCTTTCACACCACCAAAGTTTTTATGAATATTTTGTGTTCTTAACACCAGCACTTAATTAGTATAGCAAAAAATACTCAATTTTAGGAATATTTTTTGTCTTACTATAAAAAGTTTTAAATTTGTTACGGTTTTGGCTATGTAAAAATCTGCACTGGTAAACTAGATTACAATAAGGTGACAAGAAGATTGTATAGGTAAAAAATTAATTATCAACCTCTAACCATTAGACAAAAAACATTTGCGACAATAATAATTATACTATATGCTTTTAAGATGATTGAACCTAATAATTTTACTCAAAAAAGAGAAAAAATGTCCACAACTTATTCTGAGCTTGGCAAGAAGATTGTTGGAAATAAGAAACAAAAAGATCACTGGGGATTCTGCGAACACAAAGGTCGCCTTATCCTTTTTTATACTGACCCAAAATTAATAAAAGAAACATTTACCAATAGGATAATACAAAATCTTAAGGCAAGGGGAATAACTACTGAGCAACAAATTAAAATAGCTGATTTTGGTGGCGGAGATGGCGTTTTATTGAATACCATAACTAAACAATTAGCAGAAGAGGGCTATAACAAAATAGAAGGAGTGAATATTGATTTCACACCCAAACATCTAGAGACAATGCAAGACAAATTTATTTCTAAAGAAGATGTCAATCGCAACAGAAAAATTTATGGAATTTTAGGAGACCTCACAAACATCCCTCTGGAAACCAGTAGTGTAGACGTAGGATATTCTAGATCTGCCATACAATATATAAGCAAAGAAAATCAACCTATCGCAATTCAAGAAATGTTGCGCGTATTAAAACCCGATGCCGAATTAATTGTAACATGGCCTTGGGCTACTAACACGGAAAAACAATCCTGTTTTGTAGACGAATTTGATGCCAATATTGATTCAATAATAACTAATATACCGCTAACTATTGTCAAAGGAAACAGGCACCTAATTTCGTTAGAAGAAATGGGTAAGATTACTGAGAGCCTGGGTGTAAATCACAAAATTAGCTACATCGAAAATCTTACAATGTTTTTATCATCGGAAATATATGCCGACAGGTTTAACATAAAAGACAAAGATAAAATAGCAAAATTGCGCAACCTTTTTTCCAACCAAGATCTCAAGAAAAAAGATACTGAATTAGGCATCTCTGGTTATATAGAGGAGGATGGAAAAACTTACATCATCTGTAAATTTGGCCTAGCAGTTCTTAAAAAAGCTATTTAACAGTTACCCATTCATTATTTTTAGCTTGAATAATTAGGGTTTCTCGATTTGATCTACCATGTTCATCAAAACTTACTTTTCCAGCGACTCCATTGTAATCTAGACTGGACATTTGTAATTTAAAACAATTATTATCTACCGCATTTTTAGAGAAACATTTATTTAATATATTTGCTAATATGTATACGTCGTCATAGGCAAAAGAACCATCTTCAATGGGAACTTCATTAAAGCGATTTTTGTAATTTATAATAAATTTTTCCTGATCTTCCGTGTTATTATTATCTGCAAACCCATACCAACTACTAATGGTTTTATTTTTAGTAAATAATTCAGTTATATCTGGCTCTTTTGAAGCTGCGAGGAAAGGAGCTAAAAATTGATATGTTGGTGTTTCTATTAATCCTAAATTAAATATATTTTTAATAATTAAATTAGCGTGTTTCGGGGCATTAATCAAAAGGAAATCATCCTTCTTCAGATTAAGTTTTGTAAGATAGGCTCTAAAATCTTTTTCCGTGGGTTGGAAGTAAACTTCTTCCACTATTTTAATATCAGATAAAACAACTTCCTTCTTAAGAGCGTCGGCAAATATTTTACCAGCGTCACTTTGTTCAGAAAGGAATTTAATATTTTTTGCTCCATCTGCTTTGATTTTTTTAAACAAAGCTACTGCTGTTTGTTCGGCATCAACATAGTCCCTGTAAATTAAATCATTTTCAAAAGCGATAGAGCCATCAACAGCCGCATAAATCATTGGAACTTTTTTGGCTTTAATGATTGGGGCAATGGCCTTAGTTATAGGAGTAAAAGCAGTAAAAATAATATCCACATTGTCTATGTTCAATAATTTTTGAACGTTACTAACGGCAGATTTCGGATCACCAAAATTATCTTCAATAATTATTTCTATTTTTCTCCCCCCAACACCGCCCTTTTTATTTATTTCTTCTGAGGCTAAAATTAGGCCATTCCTTTCAGAACTACCAATTGAAGCAAAATTTCCAGTTAGAGAAAGAGAAGCTCCTATCTTGATCACCTCAATATCACCCTGTGGGTTATTCTTCGCTACCCCCCACCAAATCAAAACCACCACAACCACAACTATTGCCAAAATTAATTTTTTACTCATGTAATTTTACGAAATTATATCGCACCGTTCATTAAGGAGCGACACTGTTAATAAATTAGCCTCAAAAAACTGCAAAAATACATCATAATTTATATTCCCCGACTAGGCCCTGGGGGCGATAAAGCATAAGCAGGACAAGAAAGAGGCCGTACACAACCTGACGCATTTGGGCGGCGGTGTCCGTTGGAAAACCGACAAAACGAAGGATTTCGGGCAGGAGAATTAGAAAAAGGGCACCAAGAACGGAACCACGGATATTGGCTAGACCGCCCAAGATAATCATGGCTAGTATAAATATACTTTCATTTAAACCAAAAGTAGAGGGATCAATAAAAGTAATATAGGTGGCGAAGAGCCCACCCGCGAGACCCGCCATCATTGCCGCTACGCTAAAAATCACTAGTTTAAATATTTTTGTATTATAACCAAAAACTCCGAGCACCTCTTCATCTTCTCTGATCCCCCTCAAGACTCGTCCAAAAGATGATTTTACAATACCAGCCGAGACCAGATAAACAACCAAGGCCAAAATGAGGGCTAAAATCAAAAATGATAGATTAGAATCAAAGATGAAGCCAAAAATTTCTGGTCTTGGGATACCTGGGATACCAAGTGGCCCACGAGTTAACCCCCCCCAGTTTAATAAAATACTATAAACAATAATATTGAAGCCAAAAGAAACTAAGGCATAATAATCATCACGAAAACGGCTAAGAATAAGGCCAAAAAGTGTGGCAAGTAGGCCAGATAAAAACATCCCTAGGAGTAATGCGGGAATAAAACCCAAGCCTAAGTCCACCATAAACAAAGCGGTGGCATAAGCACCTACCCCATAAAAAGCCGCATGAGTAACAGACAACAGGCCAGCATAACCAACCACCAGATTCAGTGATACAGCCAACGGCACATAGATAACAAACAATATGGCTAAGTGTATTAAATATTCCATTTCACATATTACATCTTTTATTAATTATTTTTCCGCACTCTTTGTGGTATTTCGGAAAAAGAATAAAAGGAGAGATTTTCTTATCTAATAACCTTCAATATTTTAATACCTCCGTCTTTGTAAACTGCAATATCCGACATAATTTCTAATTCTCTACCTTTTGAATTAATATCACCATTCAAACCATTAAATTTTTTTAGATTAGAATAATAACTTAACAAATCTTTAGATTTATCTCCGTTGATCTGTCTAGCAATATCACAACCCATAGAAGCATACCAAGTGGCTTCGGTGTTATATTTTTCTTTAAAATTGAAATAGAAAGAATCACTTTTTTCGGTTGTAAAAAACCTCAAGGCGGAAAAGTATATTCCATCTAATACTGTTTTATCCAACTTACTGGTAATATTTGTAAATATTTCGTTAGCAAACACAATACCATTATATTTAAGAAGTCTTATGTCTTTTATAGACAACAATAAATCATTGTCATAACCAGCAATGTAGATAGCATCAGCACCATTTTCTTTAAGTTTAATAATATGAGTCTTAAAATCAGTAGTTCCTTGATTAAAGGGTTCGCCAACAACAGATTCTTTTCCAAATACCTCAGTAATACCGTTAATATAAGTTAGGCCATAATCTGAATTCAAATATAAAACACCAACTTTTTTAACTTTTAGGGTGTTCAACATATATTCAGCGGAGGTTCTTGATTCGGTTTCGCCTGTTGAAAAATATCTGAAATACCTTTCCCCACCCCTCTCGGTAATTTTTGAAGCGGAAACTGAAGTAGCTAAAACTGGGCCAGCATAATTTTTAACTAAGGGTAAAGTAGACTCAGCCACAGAACTCATCATTACTAAAACAATATCTGGCTTATCAACACTAATCAATTTATTAAAAGCTGTCACACCAACAGCTGGCTTTGACTGAGAATCTTCAACAATAAGTTCAATATTGTCATTCTTACACAGCTCAAACCCTTTTAGGGTTTCTTCTCCATAAAGTTGACCAAATCCAGTCATAGAAAACACAGCTCCCACTTTTATTTTTTCAGAGATTTCGGTTTTTTTTGTATAAACAACAACAAATACCAATAAAATACTAATCGTTACCATCACAAACCAGATATATTTTTTCATATTATTTTTATAAATTAACTTTATAAAGTTTACACCCCCAAGCTCTGTATGGCAACTAAAAAAATAATGCTAATGTATATACATGGATAAACCACCAGAAACAATATCTTGGGATAAACATTTGCCAAAATATAAAATACCTACAGTTTTAAAAGAAACCCTCCTAAAACCTTATTTTGAAAGTCTGGTATTTAAAGAACCAATCATTGATCTTGGTTGTGGAACGGGTTTTTTTTCTGAAATAATAATAAAATCTGACAAAAAGTTGCTTGGCATTGATAAAAATAGCGATTTACTAAATAGTAAAAATTTCACATTTCAAAAACAAGATATTTTAGAATTTCAGTCTGCAACTCCGTTTAATACAATCTTGCTTATCAACATCTTGTCCGTAGAGCCTACTAATGGTAGAAAAGCTATCATTAAAAAAATCAGTGAAATAGTAGCAGAAAATGGTCTGGTTTATATTTTAACAACCAGTTCAAGACTTTTTGCGTCTCCCACCAACTCAGATTTGATTAGTTTCGAAAAATTAACCAATAACAAAGTTCACTTAAAAGTGAGACTAATTAGTGGTGATTATATAGAATTTGATGACCATATTGTTTCGGAACAGGAAACGAGAGAACAAGTCGCAGAAAATGGTCTTGAAATTTTAAAAGAAAAAGAATTTCAACACCCAAATATGGACAGACCAGTTTATATACTTTACATAGTGAGAAAAAAATAATTTCTATTTCCTCCCCAATATTCCATTCGGCCTGAAGAGCAAGAAGATAAGAAGAAGGCCAAAGGCAATGGCATCTTTCCATTCGCCAGAGATTTTCCAAATACCAAAGTTTTCAACAAAACCAAGCAGGAATCCACCAAGCACCCCACCATAGACATTACCGATACCACCAACAATAGAAGAAATAACTCCTTTCAACAAAAAACTCATACCCATTGTCGGCTCCAATCCCGTATCGTATCCATTAAGTATTCCCGCCAAACCAGCAATAATTGAACCAAGAAAAAAAACAATCCCCACCACGTTATTGGTATCAATACCCACCATTCGAGCCACCTCTTCGTCGTCACTAATAGCTTTGACAGACTTACCAAAAAAAGTAAATTTCAAGATTAGCGCTAAAAGAATCATTGTGACCACGACCGTAAAAAGCATAATTAATTGTATTTTGGTAATCACTCCACCAAAAATATTAAAATTTCTATTTACGCTATCCATCTGGCCAAGAGTTTGAAACTGGCTGGTGAAGAGTATGGCAATAACAGCTTGTAACGCAGTCAGAACACCAAGGGAAGCCACAAGTAAAACCATATGAGAGCTTTTCCTGACTCGTAAAGGGCGATAGACAAAACGCTCAGATAAATAACCAATAAGACCAGCTAAGAGTAAACCTATTATAATAGAGGGGGTCGCAGTCCAGCCAATTATTTTTGTGAAGAAATAAACGACATATCCACCCGCTACCGCAATAGCCCCATGAGCCAAGTTAAAAAACTTTGTGGTTCCATAAACAAAATTAAACCCCAAAGCAACTAGTGCATAAAGTGATCCGGCAATAATACTATTTATAATAATTTGGGGTACAATGTCCATAAATTATAGACAAATAATAACATTATTTTCCCCAGATAACCAAACAAACTACCTGAAAGAGATAGTTTATCCCAGTTTTACTGGGGTTTTGATTTTTTGGTGCCGAGGGGCGGACTTGGCCACAAGTTACTAAGTTTTTTATGTCGCTTTGCTCATAAAAATCTAAGTACTTTCGGCCCCAGCTCGCCTGTTCCTCCCGCCTAAGGGCGGTTCGCAACATGGCTCCGCTTTTCAAGTCCGCCCAAAAGCAAAGCAGTTTGCTTTCTCCCTCGAAACCATTTAAAAAACAGACAAATATGTCTGTTTTTTAAATGGTGCCGAGGGGCGGACTTGAACCGCCGACCCCATGCTCTTCAGGCACATGCTCTACCAACTGAGCTACCTCGGCAAGCTACCTTTATATATTACATAAATTTATAGGAATTTCAAATACCCAAAGCTTTTTGCATTTTTTGAACTGTTTCCGTGTCCATTTTTAAAGGCAGGGCGTCACTCGCGTCGTTTATTTTTGAGACGGTGTCTTGGTATCCCTTCATTGCAGAATCGAACATTGGCTGTAGATAATAATAAGCAGACATCGCAGAACCAATTATAAACAACCAATAAATAGCTTGAAAGAAACTCGTTCGTCTTTGAGACCCCCTCATGCTCCTAAGAATTTTATTATTTTCTCGAGTAAGATTTAAAATTTCTTCTTGTGTTTTATCTTCCATAAATTATTTTTTATCTTTTAACCTTTTTGCATTTAAGATATCCTCCAAACTACAATCAATCGGCAAACCAAATTTATTAGCTAAATTTATTAGTGATTGATTAAAAATAGGATTTTTATAAAAATCATCAGGCATATTATCTGGTATATCAAAAATTTTCGTAAGCAAATATCGTCTATCCTCGTCCCTATTCCTTTTCTTCAACAAAAGCTCAGCCGTCACTACAACTTCTGCGGGGCTATTTTCTGGAACGCCGACTGTAAGAGCTCTTGTTGGTAAACTATCCTTCTCGTTTAATATCTCAATGGCTTTTTTTATTATTTTAAAATCTACATCCTTCGGTAATCCCAATTTATCTGTCAACAATTCTCTGTCTGTTTTTTCTTGCCCACTCTCATCAGCCACCCTTTGTTTTGGATTATTTTTAATCTTATTTGGTTTCATGTTGGTATTTTATCATATTATAAAAATAAAACACTATCAGATTTGTGCTCCCAGCAGGAATTGGTCACAGATAATTTTTATTATAAAAATTTCCGCGACCCTGACTCAGCTCCCTTTCTTGCAGAAAGGGGCCCGCCTCCGTCTTTCAATTTCTGCTGTGGCTACAAAACAAAACCACCCAAATGTTTTCACATTTGTTTGGTTGTTTTGTGCTCCCAGCAGGAATTGAACCCACATCTTTCCCTTAGGACGGGACTGCTCTATCCGTTGAGCTATGGGAGCTTGTTAATGAAAAGTAACACAAAATTACACTAAAATCTAGTGCAAGAGCACAGATAGGTCATCTTCTTTTAATGTCTTATTTCTTTTTTCTTCTCCACACTTTTCACACTTATGGACCAAGACAAATTCACCTTTTTCATTAATAACAGAAATTGGCTTCATTAGCCCCAAACACTCATTCAACCTATCTCCTGGGAAAATATCAACATGCTTACACCAGAGACATTTAGGACAATGGTTTGTGTATCCGGTACCAATTACAAAATTACCGCATTTTTCACATTCAAAATCTTCAATTGTTCGTTGGAATTTTTGTGACATATAAACAATATAATAGAAAAACCAACTTTTTGAAAGTCGGTTTAGTTTTTTCATTCCTGTAGGTTTTCTGATGCTATTGCGAGATTTCCAGTTATGTTCTTTTCTTTCTCTATTCTACTCATGGTGTCGTGTATTTCTTTTTCTATTTCTTTTTTAACCCTCCCTTCGTCCCCAAACTGAATCTCAAGTGACTGTAATTTAGTATTCAAACTGTCCCTCTCTGCAGAATAACCAAAAATGCTTTTTATCAAACCCCAAACACCTTCATCCTCAATAAGCTTTTTGCGTTTTTCGAAAAGGAATCTGTGTTCTTTAGAAAGTGTTAATAAGCTATTTTTAGATATCCACATCCTGCTCTCTAGTTTTTTAAGAGAGCTCTCTAGATCAGCAATTTTTAAGTCTTTAAAATATTTATTTAAATCTTGTGTATTTTTTTGTATTATCCCTTCTTTATCTTCTATTTGTATTTTATCTACAGACTCTCGTTGAGACTCCTTACTGTCTATCTTAAGAACACTGCCATTTGTCTTCTCAACCTTTTCAACCAAAACACCACCTGCTGAACCACTAGGCTTGTGGTCGTGATTTATTAAACTCAAGTGGTATTTTAAGACTTCATCACTTACACCTCCATATATAATACCGATATTTTTTTCAAGTTTTTGTTTTAAAGCAAGGAGTTCTAGTCGGTCGTGGTCAACACTTACCTTATCTGTGTCATTAATTACACTATTATTTTTATCTAAACTACCACGGATTTTTTTATCAACAACATTGCTGAAAAAAATATTTTCTTTTGCCTTCTTATTTTCCTTTTTTAATTCATTATTTTTAGGCGCTAAAATATTATCAAAAAGCTCAATAACCTTATCCCGAATACCATATTCTTCTGGAATGGAGACTGACACCTTGCTTTTGGATATAGAACCAATTTTCTTAAAATTATGTAATTTTTCTTGAATATATTCTATTTGTTTTATTACTTTTTTTGTCGGGTATGTATTGCCAGTTACCCATGTAAAAGAATTTATTTTCTTAATAACTTCTTTTAAATCATTAATACTCCTAGCCCCTTCGACTAATAATTCAGGCGTCTTAATTAATTCGCCATGGGTATCAATTTTCTGTTGTTCCTCGCTAGATTCTTTATCACTCGTCTTGTTTAATTTATTGCCATAAAAAGCCCCACCAGAGACCGTGGGTGATTCATCAATATTTTCACTCAAAAATTCGTTCCAACCTTCTTTTTCCTTTTTAACAACAAGATCTTGCGACTCTATATCTGTTTTTTTATCTTGGTTAAAATAAGATTTTGAATTTGGGGCAAATTCGCTATTGGGCATTTTTATTTTTAATAAATAATTTTAATTAATCAGGCTAAAATAACATGTAAACAAAATACTCAATTTTAAAATTCAATAAAAAAACAGTCTTTTTAAATCGGCTGTTGATAGTAACTAATCTTTAAACTATATTCTGCAAATATATTCCAAAAAAATATTTTTTACTTACTTAACTAATCAATTGCGGTGACATTATAATTAAAATAAAATTACTACACAAGGTGTTTTTTAGTGTTATAATACAACGCCTTTTGACCATACTTTATTTTTTTAATTAAAACGCTAATATTTTATCTACCATTAAAAATTTTTATATTTCAGATTGTGTGGAATGGTAACCAGAACACTGTCTCAACCCCAAAAAGGTCTCGTCCTACTGCGAAACAACACCAAAAACTACTCGGTGAAAAAATCCAAGAAATTAAACACGGTCTTTTAAATCACTATCAACAGCAACTAATCCTTAAACTATATTCGCCAAATCTTCTTTAATTCGACTTATTTTTTCAATATCGTCTACACTTTTTTTAATTCCTTGTAGTAAATCCAGCGAATCTTTTGTTTCTAATAATAATTCGTTGCCCTTGTTATCCATAAAAACAACCTCATTTATCATGTCACCAACCTCTTGTAGTACCAATAAATCTGAATCTTCTTTTGATATTTTTTGGTCAAACAAATCATTAATATCGCGTCCAATAATTTCATTAAATTTTTCAATATTTTCCTGTTGTGTATTATTTGTCATATTTCTATCTTAATTTAGCTAATATTCTTTTTGCTAAAATAATATTTATATTAAGTTTCGGATCTGAAGCCTTGATCATATCAGAAATCTTTTTATCTAAAGCAGCTGCAATTTGTTCATTACACACTTTTACGCTAAGTCCCAATTCCAAACCCTTATTCCTCATATTATCTACCCCTTTATCAACTTCAGATAAAATTTTTCCCTGATCTACAGTCTTTACCGTTTCATCTTCAGTGTTTTTGTTAAAAGCATCCCTAATCTCCTTTTCAATCGCCTCGAAATCATTATTCCGAAGAATACTTTGATTGTTCCTTATTTTTTCTACCACCCCCCTGTTTTCAATAATTTGATCACTAAAACCACTATCAATAACATCTTTCGTCTTTTTTAAAGCCTCGTCTTTGAATGCACTTCTGATAATTTCAAAAAACTGATTGCCTGCAAAACTTTCATTAAGTGCTTGCAATTCATCCAAAGAAGATTTTACGGTGTCTACTTCTAATGTTTTTTCTCCTTGCCTAATTTCCTCTAATTTAATCTTTAGGTTTTCGGCCTGCTTTAGCCACTCTTTTCTTGAACCTGTAACTGGAATATAAGAGAGATAACTTCTTTCTGTTTCATTGGTTGTTTTTTCTTTATCAATTTCAGACCTACGCTCCTCGATCGAATCATGAACCTTTTTAACAAAATCTCTTTTTTGCTCAATTGACATTTTTTCGAAATCACTCTGTCCACTCTCTAAAAGTTTTTTTGAAACTTCTCCATACACAGACATTAACTTTTTGCTTTTTTCCTTCACTTCCGCATACCTTATTATTTTTTTTAAAAAGGAAGAAAAATCCCCAGGACTTTTTATTGCTGAATCTTCGATACTATTCAAAAAAGCATCATTGACAATACCACCAAACTCAACACTTGATTCACCCGTAATATACTTCGTTATCTCCTGCCTGGCCTTCTTAATATTTTCAAAAACTTCAATCTTTTTAAGCAGATATTCATCATCGGTTGCATTTTTAACAGCATCAGAATTCTTCTTTAAAAAATCCAAAAACTTTTCATCGTTCATTTTGTCATCGATTTCCTTTTTTGTTCTCTGGGCCTCCCCCGCCTGCTGATTATCAATATTTTTCATTTTTTAGCTTATTTCATTAATCTAATATTATATAATTATAATTAAAATAAAATCACTACACAATATACTATCAACTTCTGAATATTTTCGCTATTAAGGTAGGGGTAATCGAGTCACAGCTCTCGCTCCGCTCGGCCGCTACCCCGCCTCGTATCGCCTTCGGCGATATACTCCGGCTTTTCGATTACCCGCGCAAACAAAGCAGTTTGTTTGCGCGGGTAATCGAGCCACGAGTTACTAAGTCTGCTCATATTGCTTCGCAATATTGCGCGGACTAAGTACTCTCGGCCCCGCCTCGCCTCCCTTTCTTGCAGAAAGGGGCCCGACTGCGGCTTTTCGATTACCCCTACCCTTAAAAAATATAGTCAGTAAATATTAGCATATTTACTTCATTATTTTATGCGGGTAGGGGTAATCGAAACCCCGTCTCAACCTTGGGAAGGTCGTGTTCTACCACTAAACCATACCCGCAATAATTCTTAATAGATAATATACAAAACTGTAATAAATTTCCACTATTTATTGTTTATTTAAAACTTACAATATCTAAAAATTTATCCCAAAAATCTTGGAGCCATGTTTTTGGTACTTCTACTTCTACCTCTTTCTTACCTTCATTTTTGTCGACAATTACCAAAACTTGCTCCCCCTCTTTTGATACCTGAAATCGTCTTCTTAGTTCTTCTTCGACACCGCGGTCGGTCTTTAATTTATCAACATTGTCTTTTAGTGCAAGTTTTTTGTCGTTCAAGGCAGAAAGATTAAGTTGAGCTAATTCTAATTTTTTCTGAGCAGTTGTGTCTTTTGTATAAACATCAAAAACATTTCTTGCTATAAAAAACAAAATCACCAGAAGCACAATAGCCACAATGTCTGAATAAAAAAATCTTTTCCAGCTATTTCTCCCTTGTAAATCTCTCATTTTAATACTATTATTAAGTTTCTATTTAATTATACGTTATTTTAAAAACAGATTCTATATGTTGTCACAAAATAAACACAGAAAAAAAGTTAGTGCTATTTGGGCTGTAATATGTCTCTTGGTAATAGTGAGTATGATTTTGCTTTACATACCCGCGCTTTTTACATAAGTTATTTATTAAAAACACCACTTATGAGTGGTGTTTTTAATTTTTTATTCCTTACCTTTCATAACCTTCAAAAAAACTTCTGATGGAATGTTTACAGTTCCAAGTTGTTTCATTTTTTTCTTTCCTTTCTTTTGTTTTTCTCTCAGTTTCATTTTTCTGGTGATATCTCCACCATACAAATATCCCGCAACATCTTTTTTCATTCCAGACACAGCTCGTGAAGAAACGATCCTTCCGTCTATTTTAGATTGAATTTTAAAATCAAACATTTGGCGCGGCAGAAGATTCTTTAATTTTTCAACAATTTCATTTGCCTCCGTATCGGTTCTTCTTCTGGATATTATTCTTGAAAAGGCAGTAACGGGTTCATCTGCAAGGAGAACATCCATCCTTGCAACGTCAGCCTCTCTCATGCCTATCATTTTGTACGAAAGTGACGCATATCCAGAAGAAACGCTTTTGAGTTCATCAAAGAAATTCCTCATAAGCTCGCGGAGTGGCATCTCAACTAAAAGATTATTTCTACTATCTCCAAAAATTTCCGTGTCGCCTATAATAGCTTCGTGCTCATAAAGTATCTTCATAACCTCACCGACATATTCTGGTGGTGTAATTATTTGAGCGTTTACCCACGGCTCAAATGCCTTTTCTATTTTATCTCTATCGGGAAAATGAGCAGCTGAATATATTAATTCTCTTTTTTCACTACCTTTATAGATAACTTCATATCCAACGGTCGGAGCTGCGATAATTATATTTATATTATGCTCTCTTCTTAATCTCTCTGTAATAATTTCCAAATGCAACATTCCAAGAAAACCACACTTGAATCCTCTTCCCAAAGAGGCTGAGTTTTCTTCTTCGAAACCAAGGGATGAATCAGAAAGTTTAAGTTTTTCGAGGGAGTGTTTTAATAACCCAAAATCATCCTGACTTTCCGGATAAATAGAGGCCCAAACAACTGGCTTTGGTTGCATATATCCGATAAGCGCAGGAGATGGTTTAAAAAATTTAGTAATAGTATCACCGACAGTTGCTCTGTTTAAATTTTTTATCCCGGTCACAACATAACCAATTTCCCCCGCTGAAATTTGAGGAAAAATATTTTTCTCCGGCATAAAAAATCCCGTTTCGTTTGCATTAAATCTTTCTCCTGTTGTGGCGAAAATTAAATCATCTCCTGTTTTCATAACGCCCTCAAAAACTCGGACGTATACAATTATTCCTTGATGATTAGAATATTCGAAATCAAAAATAAGAGCACTAAGATTTCCGCTATTTATATTATTATCCACAGGGGGCGGAACTTTTTTAATAACTTCCTCCAAAAGCTCTTTAACACCAAAACCAGTCTTACCAGAAACCTTAATAATGTCACCTGGGTCGCATTCTAGTATCTGAGCGATTTCCATTGAAACTTCTTCAACGTTTGCAGAAGGAAGGTCAACCTTATTGATTACGGGAATTATTTTAAGACCTGATTCTCTTGCGACTCTTAAGGTAGACAGTGTTTGAGCCTGAACACCCTTAGTTGCGTCCACAAGTAATATTGCCCCCTCAACGGCCTTCAAGGCCCTAGAAACCTCATAGGAGAAGTCTATGTGGCCAGGAGTGTCAATGAGGTTCAAAATATAATCAATGCCATTGTGGGCGTATTTTATGCGTACAGGCTGCATCTTGATAGTAATACCGCGCTCTCTTTCAAGCTCCATGCTATCAAGCACCTGTTCCTTCATCTTTCTTTTTTCTATTGTGTTAGTTATTTCAAGTATTCTATCGGCCAAAGTACTTTTACCGTGGTCGATATGAGCTATAATAGAAAAATTTCTTATATTATCCATGCGGTCTAATATACAAGAAAATAAACAATATTTCAAAGTTTACACACGAATAATCAAGGTAATAAAAAAAGCAGTCTCTTGAGAAGACCGCTTTTTTAATTTAGGACTAATTCTCTTTTACTGGCAACTTCTCTCTCTTCTCTGGCTCTGCCTTAACAACAGGAGCCTTGGCAAAAGGATCGTTTCCTTCAGTTAGATTCTTTATGATAGACCTAACTTCATCATTATCTGGATTTAGGGCACTAATCTCCTTGAACTGTTTTAAAGCCAAACTATTTCTTCCAAGCTTAGCATAGCTTAATCCTAAGAAATACTTTGCGTTGGAATATTGAGGATTGATAGAAATAGCTCTTTCCAATGAAGCAACAGAACCTTCATAATCCTTATTTGAGAATTTCAAGAATCCAAGCTGGAATAAAACACCAAGGTCATTTGGAGCAAATAAGTAAGCCTGCTCTGCTTTTGCAATTGCCTCCTTCAAGTGGCCCTGGCTAGCTTCTATTTGAGACAATAAATACAATGCTGCTGTAAAGTTACTCTTAAGCTGTAAGGATTGGTTCAAATATTCTCTTGCTTTATTAGTATCGTTATTTGCGATTTCTAATCTGGCAATATTAAGCAAAATCATTGGATTGTTTGGGTTCAAAGAAAATGCTTTTTTGTAAGAATCTAACGCCAACTGATAAGATCCATCAACAACTTTCAAAGGAACGACTGCCTCACCAACCATACCTAGACTTACCCAGTTCAAGTAGTTGGATTTATTTAGATCAATAGATTTTCTTGCGTTAGCAGAAGCGGCGACAATCATTTCCTGAAGTTTAGCCAAAGATTCTTTGTCAGATATTTTTTGTTCTGAGATAAACTTCTGCAAGCTTACAATATTTATCTCTGACAACGATCTAAAGTAAAGATCCTGTTCATCATACTCGCTCGCTAATCTTATGTTTTGAAGAGCTCCATCTAAATTACCCTGAACATTTAAATTATACATTCCTGTTTGGAAATAATAATTCGCAATAAATTTCTTGCTAATCAAGTAACCACCGGAAATACTTGTAATTATCAAAAGAACTAAAACAAGTACAGAAGCAAAACCAAGTCTTGGGTCATTTAAGAAAGAAAACTCAAAATTCTTTAGAACTCCTGACTTAACAAGAGATGCGATAAACACACCGGTTATCATAAAGGAAAGTGCAAAGAGAACAGTGTCTGTAACATAAACTAAAGAAAATGCCCAGAGGTAAATTACACCAACAAAAGATGTAAATACAATAAACTTAGATGACCTTGGTATACTTGAATAAAGAACAGTACTGAAACCATAATACAAAAGCAAACCCAAGAATATAATCCAAGAAACGATACCGAACAATCCCAAGGTAATCGCGTATGAAGGAATTCTTCCAACGCCTGAATTAAAATCAACGTTCCAGAAAATTGTATCATTAACAACGTTTGGCTTAAACTTAACCCACTGAGTAGAAAAATTATTTGGACCAGCACCAAACAAAATATTTTTTGTGCCCTCCTTCATTGTATTCTGAGCGATATCAATTGTTGCAGAAAGAGAAGGTCTTACGTCAATATTTACAACATTGTATTTTGCCAACTGATCTCCTAACCAACCCTGTGAAAAGTACAATGCGACACAAATAACAAGAACAGCGAAGGATGGTCTTGTTAGTATTTTACCTTTGGAATATGCCTCACCTTCCTTAAACATTCCATTAAAGAATACGGAGTAGATTAGAGAAATAAGAGCACAAACACCAACCATAATAGATACCGGACTATAATTCACAATTCCAACCGAAACCAAAGAAGCAATGAGAACAAACCAAATAACCAATTTTGGATAAAGATTTAATTCAAGAAGTTCGATTGCTGACAAAGAAAGCGCAGCTCCTAATCCAAAAAATATACCCATGTCATTCCACTTGCCAATCAAATTGTACACAAGACCACTATCAGCAAGAACCTTACCTCCAGTATAAAGCTGAGCAAATTCAGCTATTAAGACAAAAACAAATGAAGACAAGAGGGCTATGTAAAAATAAGACAACCTTTTTATTGACTGGAAATAGATAGACGACAAGAACATCAGCGCAAGCATAACAATCATTGTCATAAGGGTATCAGTATCAAAACCCAACCCAAAAACAGATTGTCCAACTGACTGATCAGCAGAATTCAAAAGAAAAATAGAAGACAAGAAGAAAGATGAAAAAAGCAAAACTGTACTCTTGAATAAATAACCGCCAGGGAAAGAAAACTTCCCATCTCCAAATCTTGCAATCAACCAAGAGATAAGTGCTAAAATTACACCAGTGAAAAGAATAGATTTCTTACTAAAATCCAAAGAGAAACCCGGAAAGGGATTATAAATAAAAACAGGAAGCAAAAATACAAGAGCTATTATTATCCACTGAGATAATTTTTCAAAAAAAGAAACTCTCGATGAAACTGGTGCGCTAACCTCAAGAGATCCATCTTCATTACTTCCGACCATATTTATATTTTCGTCTGTGCTTTTGTAGTTTTCCATCTTTTTTTTTAATCTAATAATTTAAAATATGAATAATAAAAAAAAATACACCTCTGTTAATAGAACTAATTCTAATATTTTAGGTTACATGATACAAACTAGACAGATACTAAAATTAGTATTATAATTTTTTTGCCTGTACCGGATAGCTACTTTTTGCTTTTGCAAAGAGAGGAAAGTCCGAACACTCATTAAAAAGTAGCGGGTAATCCCCGTCTTGAGTAATCATAGAGGTGCGAACAGTGACGAATTTTATTGAAAAATAAAATTCGCCCAACTTCTTTTTGAGGCTGGGTGAATCTTGTAGAAATACAAGAAGTGAAACGGCAAAATCCTTACTTGAGTGCAAGGCCGAGCTTGGTCGCAAGGTCAAGAGTGCCGCTAGATTTCAATAGTAATATTGATACCAGATAAATAGCTATCTTCATTCCTGCTTAATCACAGAAATGAAACAAAATTCGGCTTATAGGTACAGACGAATGAAAAACCACTCTTCAAAATGAGTGGTTTTTCTCTTTATAAACTATTCCTTACTTTTATCCCCAGAAACACTTGTTGGTGGTTCTATTTCACAAAGACCAGCTGTACAAGCCAATTCTTTAGAACCTTTAGTTTGGTCATTGTACTCATACAAAACCAGTTTAGAAAAATCTATTTCTGGAAATGCAGCGGCCCTCTTCTTGTATTCCTCTTCAGTTATTTCTTCATACGGAGCGAGTCTGTATACATGTTCATCTCTAGGTAAAAAGGAAAGTCCGCCAATCATATCCCAATTTTCATAAACTGCACTACCAACTTTAAGCCACTCATCATTGCTTACGGAAATTGTGACTGAAGGGTTATGTTCTGTGTAGTGTGTTTTTAAAATCTTCCAGTAGTCTAGTTGATCTATAGCCGAAAGGTCGTTTTTAACAATTGCGCCATCTGGAGATTTTATAGGAAATTCCAATACGTATGTTTTTGCATTACTTTCATCTTGCCCAACTTCTGGCTGGTGTGGAACACCCATTTCTCTCAACATCATAAAAAGTGGATTATGATTCTCTACTCTAACCCTCCTTATGTAATATTTTGAATGCCTAGGATGACAACCAGATGCGGAGTCAAAAAGTTGTGAACCATTTC
Organism: uncultured Candidatus Saccharibacteria bacterium; assembly: GCA_964531375.1. Taxonomy (GTDB): domain Bacteria; phylum Patescibacteriota; class Minisyncoccia; order Phycocordibacterales; family UBA12445; genus UBA12445. The sequence continues at coordinate 108,610 of CAZHDO010000001.1, read as the reverse complement.
CCGAAGGCTTTACACAAGTGGCGGCCGTTGCGGGATTTATCTCAAACTTCTTTGCATACTTTTTATTTGTTTCAACAATAACCTCTCTCATCTTCTCCAAAACCTTAGGATTTCTTACAACTTTTGAATCCCACTGTCCTGTTATAGAAACCCCAAGCAGGGCTTCTTCTTCACAGTTCTTTTTCCACTCTCTAGAAAGATACGGAAACTTCGTTAAGGTTGCCTGGTATGTTCCTAATATCGCAGCAATTCTTGCTTTATCAAGAAGTGTTTTTTCTGTATCTTCTTTTCTGGCTACGATTTCGCTCAAATTACAAAACTGTTTTGATTTCAAAATAATTTCTCCACAAGGATTTATTCCTGAATCAACAGCATCTTTCTCAAAGACCTTCCATCTTCTTTCTGGCATTTGTTTTGAAAGACTGCCTCTATTAAAAATACCTCTTTCTCCCGAACCAGACTTCATTAAGCTAATCCATTCTTCTAAAAATTGTGTCGCAGTTGGCTTTTCGCTATATACAACTGAATTATTAGCCATGCTTCTTTCTGGGTGCGATAAGTAGAATTGACCGTTCTTAGCATCTCTCATCTCTGGATCATCTAACTCCGAAAGAGATATCAAAGCACTTCTTCTTACACCCCCCATAACAACAACCTCCCCTATCTTGCAAATTATATCGTGCACATCAACAGTTGTGAGATGTCTTCCTTGTCTTAACATCATCTGGCTTCTTGAAAAATCCAAAAGAGCCTTCAATGGTTCCGGACCAGAAGCCCTACCACCCATAGTTGCAAGTCTTGAGCCCTGAGGTCTTACTTGAGAATAATCAAAATCAACATCTCCTCCTTCTGCCCAGGTATCTAAACCAAGAATCAAGGCGTCTGCCCAACCCTCCTTACTATCGAGAACAGTATGTACTGGTAATTTCTTTCCTGTTTGTCTTTTGATAATTGGAAGGACTTCGACATTCTGTCTCTCAACTGAAAAACCAATCCCAGTACCGCACATAAGAACATACATCATCTCTCCAAAATCTCGCCAACACTTCGGAGCGATAAAAGCACAATTATAAGCAGCAACGTTTGTCGACTTTGCAGCTCTACCGGCGGCCCACAAAAGTCTCATCGAACCAAGCGTCTTCATTGATAACATATAATCCTGTATCTCTTCGTACTCAGCATCCGTTAATTTTTTGCCAAGATTCTCCTTCATAAAATCAATATACCTTCCAACAGTCTCTAGCCATGTCTCTCTTCTACTTTTTTCAGGCAACCATTTTGAATATGAACTATAGTAAACAAATTCAGACAATGCGTTTCTAAAATATTTTTTACTCTCCGTGACTAGTGTTCTAACCTCCTCATGAACAACAACACCTGAGTGTCTTCTTGCCTCAGCTCTTTTCTCTCGATAAAGAATATAAGCTTTCGCTGTTTTTGGGTAACTCATCATAATGAGCTCGTTCTCAATCGCGTCTTGAACATCTTCAACAGTAGGTATATATCCCTTTTCATCATTCATCACTTGTGTGATTTCTTTTACAACCGAGTGCGCAACATACCTAAGGTCCTCCTCCTTACCTTCACCAGAGGCCTCCATGGCCTTTGCAATTGCATTGGTTATTTTATTTATATCAAAATCGACTGAAGTCCCATCTCGCTTCGTTATCTTCGTTGGCATTTTTGCCGGCTTCCTTTTTATTATTTTCTTTTCCTCTGGCATTTTTTTAATATAGCTAATAACCTGCTCATTCTAATTCAAAATAAAAAAAATAGTGTGGATAACTATCTTTTTTAAATTACTTCAAAACAAAAAAAATTTAGAGTAAAACAGGAACTTCAAAAAATAGCAATTAATAAGCCTAAAATATGATTAAAAGATACTAAGATTTTACGTTGACAATATTAATTTTTCTTTCTATTTGTATATCTCTCGTAAAATACAAAATTGTATTCAACCAAAACCATCCGATTGCAAGTCCGGCGACAACATCACTTAAATAATGCACACCTAGATATAGGCGACTAAAACTAATTAAAAAAACTAAAATAAAACAAATAAAATTAGTTAAATATTTTAATTTTATATCAATCTTTGTTAGACGATTCATAGCTACCGCAATAAAACCATAAAAGAAAATAGATGCGATTGCGTGCCCGCTTGGAAAAGAATATGTAAATCCCTCATATACCTCAGCACCGAGTGGCCTATCTCTCCCTACTATATATTTAAGAACAGCGCCTGTGGACACATCCAACAAAAAGGAAATCCAAAAGACCCGAAGAAAGCGAGAACCCGATAGTGGCAATCTCCAAAGAAAATAAGTAAGAACAAGAGCCAAAAAAGATATCACATATTTATCACCTAAAATAGTTAGCCAACCAAAAAATTTCATACCTGTCACAGTCCTGATACCAGACATAAAATTATCAAAGATTGTATCTAGGTTTATAACATAATCAGAGAAGACAAACCCTAGCGCTATTATGGTAAAAATAATGATTGCCGACTTCTTAATATCAAATCCTCTCATTTTTATTAAATTATCTTGTTTATAAACTGTATATTTAATACTAACACGAACAAGCCGAATTTTTCCACTACCTATTAATAGGTTATTTTTAAAAAATTAATAAATATTATTCTTGTGAAAAATATCGGTATACTTTTTATCCGCCTTATCTATGTGGTTAACAAACCAATCTTCAAGATAAGTTGCTAGTGATTCAGCAACATTTGTTTTACCGTCCTCAAAACCCTGCTTAAGACTTTCTATTTTGTTTATAAACTCATGATGACTCTTTTTATGCTGATCAGAATATTCATATTTTATTTCATCAAAATATTTCTCTTCCGTAGCAAAATGAAATCTTATGTAACCATCCAGCTGTTCAAAAATATGTAACATCCACTCTTTCTCTTTGTTCGCATATTGAGATATATACAATTCATTTAAAACACTGAAAAAGTGCTGATGTTGTTCATCTATCTCCTTTACACCAACGCTATATTCTATTTTCCAAATTATTTTATCCATTTTTATTTAAATTAAACAAACAATATCTATATTGAAAAATATTATAGCATTTTAAAATATTCAATCTGCTATTGGCATAAAAGATAATTTATATTATCCTATTGAGCGAGTATTAAGTATCAAGTATTTTGTATATAGTATTAAAATATTGAAGGGTTCGCATAGTCCTGCCTGCCGGCAGGCATGGGTCTAGTAAAGCAGTGCGATAATGTTCTACATATATATAATTCAAAGCGATAAAGACAAAGGACTTTATATAGGCAGAACCAATAATTTAGAAAGACGGTTATCTGAACATAACAATGGCAGAGTTTCCTCCACAAAATCAAGAAGACCGTTTAAAATTCTTGAAATAACAAAAACAGATAGCGAGAAAGATTCAGTTGTCATTGAAAAGGAACATAAGAAAGGTTATAAAAGAGAAAAGATAAAGAAAAAATATAATATTGGAGGGTTCGCATAGTGGTCTAGTGCGCAGTCCTGGAAAGACTGTGGGTGAGAAATCGCCCCGAGAGTTCGAATCTCTCACCCTCCGTTCGTTTAAAATCCCGCCAAAAGCGGTGATTTTATTGAACGGAGGGTAGTAGGCAAACTGCTTTGCCTGCGCGAGAGATTCGAACGCTGGAGCTATAATTTTGTGAGCATCTGGCGAACAAAATAGCAAGGCGGTGGCTAGACAAAATTTTCGGAAGAAAATTTTAGTCGAAGCCGAATCTCACCCTCCGCAAACGACCCGTCTAAATGTGCAAACATTTAGACGGTTTGTCGTTGCGCCGAGAGGTTTGGTCGTAAATTTCTTGAAATTTTATTGCAGAAATCTTACGACATGATTTTTGTAGCGCAAAAATCAAGATTCGAAAGACGGAAGCGGGCCCCTTTCTACAAGAAAGGAAGCTGAGTCAGGGTTGTAGAAATTTTTCGCAGAAAAATTATCTATGACCAAATCTCTCTTGAAAAATTTTTATAATTAAAATTAATTTGATAATATGTCTAGAACATGACAAAACAAAAAACAGTCATAGAAGCCTTTAATGAAACAGCTTACGAATATGCTAAAAAATTTGGCTATGACCAACACCACGCACTTCCTTCACTAAAAAAGTTCCTAGGCCTTCTTCCACCCAAAGCCAATGTTTTAGACGCAGGTTGTGGCGGGGGCCAGGATTCAAAATTTTTATCTGAAAATAATTGCTCGGTTACTGGTATTGATGGATCAGAGGAAATGATTAAGCTTTCAAAGAAATATGCCCCAAAAGCAGCCTTTGCGATTCTTAACCTAAAAGATTTATCAAAAGAAAAAAAATACGACGGCATATGGTGCTCGGCGGTATTCCATCATATTTCTATCGCAGAGCAAGATGACATTCTAAATATATTTAATAATTCACTTAAAAAAGAGGGTATTCTTTATATTACCTCTGCAATAAGCGACGAAGAAAAAGATTACGAAGCTTACGATGCTGATGTTATTAAAATACTCAAAAAAAGACTTACTCCAGATTCTTTTAAAAATCTAATCATAAATCACGGTTTTAAAATAATAGAATTCAATCGTCTCACAACAAAAAGACACATGGAAATTTTCGCGAGGAAGATATAATAAAACAATGTTCCCAAAACCCGGAAAATATAAACACTACAAAGGTAAAGAATATGAAGTAATCGGTCTCACCCACCATAGCGAAACCCTAGAATCGCTTGTGGTTTATAAAGCGCTCTATGAATCGAAAGAATTCGGAACAAACGCTATCTGGGTAAGACCACTTAGCATGTTCACAGAGCATGTCGAAATTAATGGCGAAAAAATTCCGAGATTTAAATATATTGGTGACTAAAGTTTACAAATCCATTCCTCTTAGAATTTTTACCCTTTCTTCAATCGGTGGGTGTGTTTGAAAAAGATTACCAATCCCCTTTGTCACATTTCCAAAAGGATTCGAAATAAAAAGATGCGCGGTTGCATTACTGGCTGTTTTTAAACCTCCAGAATATCCACCTATTTTTTCCAAAGCGCTTGCAAGCCCTTCTGGATATCTTGTTAGAAGTGCACCAGAAGCATCTGCTAAATATTCTCTTTTTCTTGAGATGGCTAAATGGATAAGATTTGTAACTATCGGCGAAAGTATTGCAAAAACAATTCCAAGAATCAACCATAAACCACTATTACTTTCTCGATCATCGCTTCTTCTGAAGCCTGATCTCAAAAACCAGTCAGAAGCGATCGAAACAAAACCAACCAAAACAACTACAATGGTAGAAAGTAAAATGTCCCTATTGCCTATATGGGAAAGTTCGTGAGCAATAACGCCTTCTAGCTCAGTTCGATTTAGAATATTTAAAAGTCCGCTTGTGACACAAACAACCGCGTGTTCCTTATCACGACCCGTTGCAAACGCATTCGGAGCCGAATCATTTATTATGTAAACTTTCGGCTTTGGTAAACCAGCTGTAATAGAGAGATTCTCAACAACTGTATATAAATCAAAATAATTCTCCCTGTCAGCTGGTATGGCCCCCGACATCGAAAGAACAATTTTGTCCGAATACCAGTAACTAAGAAAATTAGAACCAATAGAAAAAATAACACCAAAATAAAGAATAAAAGAGTTATTATAAACTTGAGCCAAAACCCATGTAAATAAAATTATAAATACCAAGAAAAGGGTCATTAACAACCATGTTTTCCTAGTGTTTTTATCCTGTTCGTTGTAAATCATATATTTATAAGTATAGCGAATAAATAAAAAAAATAAAACACACAGAAGCCTGTTTTTAATTTTAAACTTGTATTATTTTATCTTGGTGATATAATGTATTTGTTAAGTGAGTTCATTGACATTTAAAGCCGAGGTGAAAGCTTCAAATTTTCTTGAGTTCTTCAAGAAAAAAAATCTATTTTTTGCTTTATTGCACCTTCTTCTGTGAAATTCATTTCTCAGAAAAAAAAACGATTGTCTCACAAACAATCACTGCATAACGCAAAACAAGAGTGTCTCCCAAGACATTCATTACATAGATTAGCTTCACCTCACTCCGCAAGCCCCCATTCATTCATCTGAAGGGGGCTTTTCACTTGCCAATTTTTTGTATTAAAAAACAGCAACCATTGTGGTCGCTGTTTTTTATTTTATATTAAATTAAAATTTTACTTCAACAACTTCTCTTTCGGCACTTCCTGCTTCAAGTTCAAAGAATTCCATCTTAGAAAAACCAAACATATTTGCAATTACATTTCCTGGAAATACTTCTACTGCTGTATTTAAATCGCGAACATTTCCGTTATAGAATCTTCTTGCTGCCTGAATTTTATCTTCTGTATCGGAAAGCTCTCTTTGTAATTCCAAAAAATTCTCATTTGACTTAAGTTCAGGATACGCCTCAGAAACAGCAAACAATGTCTTAAGAGTTCCAGACAATGAAGCCTCTGCAGCCCCCTTCTCAGCTGGAGTAGACGCACCCATAGCGACAGCTCGAGCCTTTGCAACATTCTCAAAAACACCTTTTTCCTGAGTTGCAAAACCTTTTACAGTATTTACCAAATTAGGGATAAGATCGTATCTTCTCTTCAGCTGAACATCTATATCTGCCCAAGCCTCTTTTGCACGGTTAACAATAACCACAAAACCGTTATAGCTATAAATAGTGTATAAAATAAACAATAATATTATGCCAAATATAAACATATCTTTATTTTTATTAATTAAATAATAATTTAAACATTCTACATTATTTAAGAGAATCTAGCCACCCCTTTAGATATCCATCCAAATATTCATTTTTTGACATTAGTTTTAAACCTATATCCTTAACAGCTTTCTTCATCTCTTCTTTTATTTTTTTATCTCCAATAAATTCATTTAAACAATCAAGAAGTTCATCTTTTCCATTAACTGGAATTATATAACCATTTTTTTTATTTTGAATTACTTCTTCGGCACACCCAACATCTGTTGTAATCACTGGGGTTCCAACAGCCAGAGCTTCTACAATCGTCCTACCATAACCTTCATAGTTTGATGTATTCAAAAATATATCAGCAGTCCTATAATAAGAAGGTAGATCATCTGACCATGGTTCAAAAATAACATTCTTTTCTAAACCAAAATTCAAAACTTCTTCTTCAAATTTCTTTTTCAAAGGACCTTCTCCGACAATTATTAAACCTGTCTTATTAAACTTTTTTATAATATTTCCAACAACCTCAATCGCCATTGAAATATTTTTTTCAACAGTAATTCTTGATGCCATTAAAATTATATTTTCAAATTGCGGATATTTTTTTCTTAGATCTGTCTTGACCTGTGAAATTTTGGTAGTTTCGGTATTAATCCAAATTGGCAAAACTTCTGGTTCTACTTTTAATTTAATTTCCTTTACAATCGATTCTTTTATTTTGTTTGAAACAACCCTAATACCATTTGCTCTGGGTAAAAGATATTTAGCAATAAAAACATAGATTCTGTTCTTTAGGGATTCCTTTCTAAAATATGGACTTAGTAGGTCTGTATGAACCTGTAGTTGTAATGGTACCCCAAGCCACCTTGCTATCGCATAACCCAAAAAACCAAAAACAAAAGGATCTTGGGGAGACACTAAATCTATTTTGTGATTTAAAACAAAAGAAAGCCTCCAGGTTCTAATCTTAAACAAAGAAAACAACCCCCACAAAGCTCTTGGATAAGCAAAAACGTTAGAAGACACTTTATAGGCATCGTCTTCGCTTCCCATAAAAATATTTCCATTATAAACAGCAATATCTAAGCGGTTGGCCAAGGTTCCATATTCTTTCATTCGCCTATTAGCGTCACTACCCTCTTCGAATATCTTCATATCACTACCAATAAACAAAACATTTATTTTTCTCAAGGTAATATCCATATATAATTATAAATTTTATTCCAAGATACTAAAATTATTTTACTGATTAAATATTTTTATGTGTTCGTCTATTATCCCGTCCCAAGATAATACTTTTGAACTCTTTATCGAATTCAATAATTCTTGATTTGCCCTACCACCTAAAGAAAGCAGGTCAATAATACGATTTTCCATGTCTTTTATATCGTCAGGATCCAATAAAAATCTGGGTGGTAATTTAATAGATAATCCATTTTCTTTTGTTAACAAAACTGGCTTCTCAAGAGACAAACACTCCAAGATAAAATTTGGATTAAACTCAGTAAGAGCTGGACCAATACAAAGTGAGCTACTTTCAATTTCTTTCATTAATCCATTCTGGTTCATTTTATCCTTGAACAAAACTTGATTTTTGATATTAAGTTTTTTTGTAAGCCTAACTAAATCTCTTTTTTCAGGCCCCTCACCCACCAATACCAACTTGGCAGGCTTGATTTCATTATAAATATTAGCAAAAGCAATAATCAGCCTTTGTAAATTCTTATATTTAACAAAACGTCCAGCAAATAAAATATTTTTTTCTATGACCACATTTTCACTTTTTTGAACAACCTGTAATGGGTTTGGAATAACTATAATTTTATTCTCTGGTATTCCGTAATAATTTTCATAAATATTCGCCAATAAATCAGTTGGGACAATTATCTTTTCGGCCTTCATTAATACAGATTGACCTATATGGTAAAGATAATATTTTAGATGCTTATTTTCTTTGTAAAAATTAACAACTGAAAGGTTTGTTCTACCACTTTCCGCAATCCTTTCCCATAAAATATCACCACCAATTCTTAAGAAAAATCTTTTCTTAAATAAAAAAGCGACAATTGTAGCCGGAACACCAGTGGCCGTAATATCCTGAGCATAAATAATCTCATATTTTAAAGAAGAAATTAATAGACGGAAAAAAAATATTAGATGTCTTATTCCAAAAAGATATTTTCTGGAAACTCTTTCTACTTCATAGGAACTATCGTTTATATTACTTTTCTTAACATCAGAATATGTAACAACACCAGTCTTAATACCTCTATCATTCAAACCTTTCAAAAATCTTAAATTATGTGTAGCTGGACCACCAACGTCTGGAGGAAATATTCCGCAGGCCAAAAGCACACTCCCCTTAACCACCAAAGAGTGTTTAAAAACGAAACGATTATACAAAACAAAACTTACACCAGCGAGAAGAATACCTGCCACAACCTGAGCAAAGAAATACCAAAGATCAAAAACCTCAACAAGGACAAAAATAACAAATAAGTTTAGTGCAAGATTTGCAACTGCAACCAAAAAGTAAATAAAAACCTGAAGACCCATCTGCTTGGTTGAGTTATCTTTAAATGTCCAAAATTTCTGCAAAGAAAAGCTTGCCATAAAGGCAAAAATAAAAGCAAAAACAACAGATACTAAATATAACCTTGGACTAAAAACATACTCGGTTAAAAGATACAAAGACGACAAATCAACAAAGGCAGCAAAAAAGCCGGAAATAAGATACTTAACAAAAAGTCGATTCTTATACATAAAGAGATAGGCACTCGGCATTTTCTCCTCCATCTTAATATTTATTTTTCTGTAAAACTTTTTTAACATATCTCCTTAAATAACCTTAACATATCTTGCGCTATAATGTTCCAATTATATTTTTCAGCTACTAATTCTTTTGCGTTCCTAACCAATTTATTTTTAAGTTCCGGTTCTTTTGTTATTTTTAAAACCTTTTCGGAAATACTTTTAGGGTCACTAACATCACAAAATAACCCAGTTGGTTTTTTGTCTTTGTTTTTATCAGGATCAAAAAGAAAATCAACAATACCCCCGACTGGCGTTGCAATTACGGGTATTTCAGCAGCCATGGCTTCCACAAAGGAATTACCCATCCCCTCTGACAAAGAGGGTCGTATAAAAATATCAGATGCTTTTAAATATCCAGGAAGTTCACTGTAAGCAATTAAACCTAAAAATTTTACCCTGGAATTAAGTTTTTCGCTTTCTACTAATTTCTTTAAAATATTAAGATCTGGACCTGAGCCTAAAATTATAAATTTATAATTATTCGGCAAAAATAAAAGTGAATTTATAACATCGGAAATCGCATTTTTTTTCACCAACCTTGAAGCAGTTACAATAAAAACGTCTCCCGTCCTTTTGCCTAATTTATGTTTTATATTATCCAACTCCTCTTCAGAGTATTTTTTGGAAAATTTTTCTATATCAACTCCGTTTGGAATAACTTCTATTTCACCCTTGTATCCCATCTCTTTTGCAAAACCTGCAAGATAGTTTGATATGGTCTGTATTCGGTCAGCCTTAGTAAAAATTCTCTCAAATAACGGATACGCGAACCTTACTCTTTTTTTAATATATTCAACTGGATCACCCTCTTGTAAAGAAAGTAAATAAGAAATTTTTGAGTGAAAGAGTTTAAAAAACATTGCCCCAAAACCTGCATAATTAGCCATCATTGCCCAGGTAGTATCATAGTGACGAACTTTATTAAGCTCAACAGCCTTTACGTAGGAAAAAAATGGAAACAAATATTTATTTAGAACAAGCGGAAATTTTAAAAGATCTTCGGGTGTTGGTTTACTTTTTCCGAAACCGACTCTGTATATATTAATATTACCAATCTTTTCATGTCTTGGAAGTTCACTGTTAAACAAACACGTGACCATATCAAATTCAAGTTCACTACCAGGAATCCTGTCTGTAATTTCTTTTATTGCAACTTCAGCGCCACCAATAAGGTCTGGATAATAAGCAAGAGAAAAAATCAATACTCTCTTTGACATAAAATTAATTTATTTTCGTTAAAGAATCATTACCTTTCTTATCTTCACTTTCTTTATTATCAATAATCTTTCTCAATACATGCTCTGGAACCTCTTTTACAACCTCAGTCCCGTCTACCTTTTTATCTATAACTGGATTAGTGGAAATAGGTTTCTTTTGTGTTTCAATCTCCTTGTCTTCAATAACAACCTCCCTATCCTCTGGAGCTGAAGTATCTTTTTTTGCATCTATTTTTCCCAATGAAAAACTTTTATCCTTTGACTCCATAACTTGAGACAGAACGCTCTTAAAATCAGCCATATTTTTGCCTGTAGATTTTTTGTCTTCTTGAGGTGCTTTGTTTAACGAACTTAGCGAAACTTTTTCTTGTGTGCTCGATGTAATATTAATAACAAAAGGCTTGTTGTTTTTAATAGAACTATCAATAACCTGACCCACTGTTTTTTCGAGAGTTTTTTGTAAATTGGAAACAGGCTTAGGTGTCGGCGCAACTACCTGTGGCGGAGTACTTGTTTTATAAGACATATTTGGAACTGGCGCGATTTTTTGCTGTGAAGCGTTTGGTGTAAATTCTTTTTTTTCATTCTTATTAAACGTTCCATTATTATTACTGGAAGGAAAAGTTTTCTTAGCTGGAAATTCTTTTATTCCGTAATCTTTCTTGATCACATCCAACTCTTTTTTAACCGCAACTTTGTCGTAAATTTTACCCTCAACGATTGGAGCTTCGTGCCACTTTCTGATTTCTTCTTCTACGACGTCGCGAGGCTTTGCATAAGTAGCTCTAGAGTAAGCAATCACTTCGTCAACCACCTTTACTTCCGGTTGAGCAATTGGCGCCATTCCTTTTGCAGAAAAAGGAGTAGAACCGACGCCATTTATCATTAAAGATAAATACATCTGATACATACCAAGATTTACAATATCTTCTGCTGTAAATTTTGGCGCAAAAACTTTTTCTAGAACCTCTGCGTCAAAGGGTCCAACTCTGAAAGAAATAGTTGTACCGACGTTTCCAAAAACCGCGTTTCTCACTGTCTCTGGCATTTGCTCAATATATTGATGAGCAATAATAAGATTTAATTTATATTTTCTTGCCTCTGAAAGGATGTCTGCGAAAGAATCATTTACAAACGATTGAAATTCGTCTACATAAAGGTAAGAATTAGGAAGCTTGTCGAGTTCAGATTCGCTAGCATTTGCACGAGACATAGCACCAAGATACATTTTTGTTATAAGCATCCCCCCAATCAAATTACAGTTTATTTCCCCCATTCTTCCCTTCGAGAGGTTGGCTATAAAAATCTTCTTACTATCCATTAAGTCACGAACATTAAAAGATGATTTTGACTGACCAATAATATTTCTAATCAAGGGATTTGAAGAAAACTGTCCAAATTTATTCTGGATAGAAGCACCAGCCTCCACCATAATCTTTTCACTATACTTAGCAAATTCATTTACCCAAAAAGCTTTTACAGAAGGGTCGGTAACATTATCAACAACCTTCTTTCTGAAATCTTTATCAGAAAGCATTCTGTTTATACCGAGAAGTGTTGATCCGGGATATTCAAGAAGTGCGAGAATAAGGTTCATGGAAATATATTCCATTCTTGCAGACCACACATCAGGCCAAATCTTTTTAAAGGAGGCCATAAGACCATTCGCCACCAAGTGCCTTTGATCCTTCCCCACGTCTTCCATTACATTAAAAGAAACAGGAAAATCAGTATCATGTGGTGTAAAATATATAACATCCTTAATCCTCTCTTTGGGAATATACTTAAGAAGAAGTTCGGCTGATTTTCCGTGCGGGTCAATAAAAGCTAATCCGTTTCCGTTCTTAATGTCTTGAACCGCAAGATTTTCCAAAAGGGTTGATTTACCCATACCAGTCTTACCGATAACATACATGTGTCTCGTTCTATCTTTTGATTTTATTCCAAAAGGAACTTTCTTGCCTCGAAAGTCTGTTTCTCCAAAATATGTGATATCTTTATTTTCTGCCATATAAAATTAAGTATATGATAAAGCTATTCAAAAATAAAGCGATATTTCAACACCTAAAAATTTAAAACTTAATTGTTTTTTAACAAAGCCGTTGGCGTGTATTTATTTGAAGGATCCCAAAGCATCCACGAATTAAGACCAGCATCATAAGCGGCCGCCATTTGCGCACGAACCATATCCGCAGTGTACACTGCCCCCATATCAAAATCCTGAAGCCAAGGGCGTATTTTGTTTGGAGTTGAACTAGCAGCAATAGACCTCTTCACTCCAGCATCCATTGAAAACTTAATTATCTCATAAGGCTTTGTTGCCGGGTTTTTGTAACCGTTAAACCCCGGAGGATAATGCGATGGATAAACCATTGGAGCTATAAAATCAAAAAATGGAATGGCATTTTCAAACAACTGACCTATATTCAAGTCATCTGTATTCGTCATTGTCATACCAAACAAATCAGCTGATAAGGGTGCCCCAATCGGTTTTAAATTTTTATTTAAATATTCAAAGAAACTTTTTATTTGACCCGCTTTTGTTGTGCTTGCGTTATTATAAAAACGGTAAGAAATGTCGTTCATATTACCATCAGAAGGAAACCGTATGTAATCAAAATTTAATTCATCGAATCCAATTTTATAGGCTTCCTTACCAATAGCAACCAAATATTCCCAAGCATCCTTTGAACCAGGATCTACCCAATGCATCCCCTTTCTATCACCCCACGGCTTGCCAGTACTTTTCTGCAACACAGCAAGATTTGGTCTTTTTTTAACCAACTCCGGATCCTGGAAAGATGCTATTCTCGCAATAACATAAATATTTTTTGAATGAAGCTCGTCTAATAATCCCTCAATATCAGAAATTCTTTTTTCTACTGTATCAAAACTTTTTAAAAAGGGATCGGATACTTCAAAAGAAATCAAACCGGTCGAATCTTTAACATCAACAATAACAGCATTAAGCTCTGTCTCGTCAATCAACTTAATTAATTTATTCCTAAAAGATGGTGTCCCCGCAACCCAGCTTGATACATATATAGCCTTAACCCTTTCTGGAGTTTTAACATGGGTAACTATTCTTTTCTTTTCTGCAGGCTTAGATATAACCTCAATCAACTCTTCTTTCGCCTTGGCGTCGGCTATATATCTTACAGGTTCGCTTTTGCTTGTGTTTAAATCATAAAAAAAATACAAAACTATAAAAGAAAAAATGGCCAGAGCTATTATAACCCCCTCTTTTATATAGCCCTTATTTTTTTTATTTAAAAAAATCATTCAACTTTTTCTGGCTCTATGACAGAAAGCCAAATAACAACAGATCCTAATACAACAAAAATTGCATTTTCAACAATAGAAGGAAAACCCATAAAAGGAGATAACATTAAGTAAATACCGATAAACATATAAGCAACCCATCTGTTGTGTTTTATTTTGTCCATTTGAATAATAATTCTTATTTAGCTAATTATACACCGCAACCAACGATTACCACAAATTCCCCTCTAATTTTATCCTTGTTAATTTCAAAATAATTTATAACCTCCTCGATTGTCCCGATTTTTATTTCTTCAAAAATCTTAGTTATTTCTTTAGCAACAGCAATCTTTCTATTTGGATCTATAAACTTTTTCAAAGATTCGAGCGCCTTCATAAAGCGATGTGGCGACTCATAAAAAACCACAATCCTTTCTGTGCGGGCAATCTCTTCAAATAATGTTTCTCTTCCTTTTTTATGAGGCAAAAAACCCAAAAACAAAAAAGATGAATCACCGAATCCTGTTGCCGACAAAGATGCAGTCAATGCGCTTGCTCCAGGAATGGGAATAACTTTCAATTCCTCACCCAGCGTCTCTCTCGCTTTAAAAACCAAATAACTCCCAGGATCAGAAACAGTCGGTGTTCCCGCGTCAGACACAAGCGCAATATTCTTACCTTCTCTCAACATTTCTATTATCTCATCTATTTTGCTCAATTTACTGTGCGTATGGTAAGAAATCGTCGGCTTATCAATTTCATAATGATCCAACAACCTCTTTGTAACTCTCGTATCCTCACAAGCAATAAGGTCAACACTCTTAAGAACCTCGATCGCTCGAAACGTAATATCTTTTAAATTCCCTATTGGAGTTGCAACAATAAATAAATTTCCCATAAAATTCTATTTTAATAAAGCATCAGAGATACTAGATATATCCCCTGCGCCCATTGTAATTACAACATCAAAATCTGCGAATTTTTCTCGAATAATTTTTTCAGTATTCTCAATATCTCCAGAATAAATTGCTTTTTCTTTAAGGTTATTTTTATTTATTTCTTTTACGAGTATTTCAGAATTAATGCTTTCGTCCCTCGTCTCTCTCGCTGCATAAATATCCGTCACAAGAACAACGTCTACGTCCTCAAAACTTTTTGCGAAATCATCCAAAAGTAACTTTGTCCTACTATACAAGTGTGGTTGAAAAGCGACTACAATTTTTTTATCTTTAAAAAACTGTCTGGCCCCACTTAATGTTGCTCTTATTTCTGTTGGGTGATGAGCGTAATCATCGTAAACCATTGAGTCGGTTTTAGTATCCCCTTTATATTCAAACCTTCTCCAAGTTCCGGTAAACTCTTCAAGAGCCTTCCAAGCCCTAACAGGATCAACTTCTAAAATCTCCGCTACGGTAAGGGCAGCTTTGGCATTCTCTATGTTATGATTACCGTTAACCTTTAACTTTAAATTAGCGACATTTGTATTTTCTGAATAATCAACAACAATACAATTAGCATTTTCCACAATACCGCTCAACCTCTCGTCTTTTTTATTACAAACAAGATAATCTTCTTTTGAAAGTTTACCAACAAACTCTTCAAATGCGCTCTTTATATCTTCAATATCTTTATAATAATCAAGATGGTCATTATCGATATTTGTAATTACGACAATCTTAGGAAAAATATTAAGGAAAGACCTCCTGTATTCGCATGACTCGACGACAAGATACTTACTTTGACCAACAACCAAATTACTCATTGGCCCCTTCATTAAACTTCCCACAATTATAGTTGGGTCAGTATCGGTATCTACCAAAATCTTCCCAATCATAGCAGTCGTCGTCGTCTTGCCATGTGTACCAGAAACAGCGATTGTATATTTTTCTTTTGAAATTATTCCGAGGGTTTCAGGATAAGACAACATTTTAATTCCAAGTCTTTTCGCTTTTATAAATTCAGGATTTGAATCATCAACAGCAATTGTATAAATAACAATATCGGTATCATCATCAAGATTGTTTTCATCATGACCTACGTAAATCTTACCTCCTATTTTCACAAGCATATCAGTAACAAGAGAACTAGATCTATCTGATCCTGAGACCTCCTTTCCATAAGACAAAAAGAGACGAGCTATAGCAGAAACACCAATCCCACCAATACCAATAAAATGTGCTTTTTTTATTTTATTAAAATCAATATCCATTAAATAATCCTATTTTAATGCGCTGACAATCTTATCAAACTGACTACCCCGATCAAACTCATTCTTAAAAATCCCAAAACTCGCAGCACCAGGAGAAAGCAGGACAATATCCCCTTTTTCCGCCAATACTAAAGCATTCTTAAAAGCATCTTTCATATTAGAAACCTCAATAAATGATACTTTTTTATTTTCAGATAACTCTTTTTTTATTTTCTCTGTTGCAACACCAGTAAACAATATAAAGTTTTTAACATATTTAGGAACAATTTTCGAATATTCCTTATACTCTAAATTTTTATCAGCACCACCCCCGATAAGAATAATTTTACCTTTATAATCCTGCAACGCATCCATTGCAGCAATGACGCCATCTGGAGTTGTAGCAGTTGTATCGTTGTAAAATTTCACACCGCGTTTCTCTTTTATAAACTGAAGTCGTCCGGGGACACCGATAAATTTTTCAATAGTTTTTTTAGCAACAGCCTCACTTATTCCAAGCTTTTGGGAAGCCAAAAAAGCAAGTGCTATATTTTCAAGATTATGTTCGCCCAAAAGTTTTATTTTCCAATTAGCAGGAA
Organism: uncultured Candidatus Saccharibacteria bacterium; assembly: GCA_964531375.1. Lineage (GTDB taxonomy): Bacteria > Patescibacteriota > Minisyncoccia > Phycocordibacterales > UBA12445 > UBA12445. Next base: position 91,818 of record CAZHDO010000001.1, on the reverse strand, counting down.
CCATCTTTTTACCAGCAACAAAATATTTTACCTTAATATTTTTTTCGTCTTTTTCTTTAATAAATTTAGAAACCTCTGGTCGCATTAAGAAAACATCTCCTTCTTTTTGATATCTGTAAATATTCGCCTTATCGCTAAAATATCTTTCTAAATCACCTCGATAATAATTTAAATGATCAGGCAGGAAAGTCGTAAATAAAGCCATATTCGGACTTATTTTATTATCACCAAATCCTTGAAGTTGCCAAGAATCTAATTCCATTAAAACAATGTCACCTGCCTTAACCTTTTTCAACAAAGGTAAAGTCGCAAGACCTTTCACATTACCACCAAGAAAAACTCTTTTACTTGAATTACTTATTATCTCGTGTAATAAATGGGTCACAGTGCTTTTACCTCTTGTTCCAGTAACACCGATCGTGTAAACACCTTTTGCAATTTTCGCAAAAAGCGAAGCATCCATTTCAACTGGAATATTATTCTTTTTGGCTTCTTCGATAAAAATAGAATCAAAAGGCACACCAGCTGCTTTAATGACCAAATCCCTATTCGCAAAATCTTCGATTCGATGTTCTCCTAAAACATATTTAATATTTGAAAATTTATCCAACTTATTTAAAGACTTTTTCAAATCTATTTCTTTTTTAAGATCAGTCACGATAAGCTCTGCGCCACATTCTGCCAAGAATTTAGTAACGCCAATACCACGACCAAGCAAGCCCAAACCCATAATTGTAATCTTCTTCCCCTTAAAATAATTTATATATTCGGTCTTTTTCATGTTATTATGTGTATCTTAGCAGATAATAATTTATTTAGAAATGGAAACAGAAACAACAAAACCAAAAACGACACCTAGGGACTTTTTCTTAAATCTTGGAAGTGTCTTTTCTTTATACGTCGCAACAATAAGTTTATTAAATCTTCTTTTCTCTATTATAGAAAAGGTGTTACCCGATCAAGCAGATTATTTATATGACCCATACTCTTCTGGAGTAAGAATGGCCATAGCGTTCCTTATTATCACCTTTCCAATACACATTTACCTAACAAGAGTACTGCGAAATGATTTCTCTCAAGATCCTGAAAAAAAGAAAATTGGCGTGAGAAAGTGGCTTATATATTTTACACTCTTCGTTGCCGGAACTGCTATTTCCATAGACCTCATCACTCTCGTCTACTCGTTCCTTGAAGGAGAACTAACTCTACGATTCATTCTTAAGGTCGTTTCTGTATTTACGGTCTCTTACTTCATAATTAAATATTATCTTTTGGAAATAAAAGATTTGCTCACAGACTCAACATCAAAAAAATTCGAAATAATCGCAACTGTCACAATTATACTTTCTATCGTTATTGGTTTTTATATAACAGGATCACCATTCACCCAGAGAATGAGAAAATTCGACGACATAAGGGTATCGGATCTCCAATCTATTCAAGGGCAAATTGTTTATTACTGGCAACAAAAAGAAGTACTGCCAAACAATCTCACAGACCTCACTGACAGTATTTCTGGTTTTATTGCACCGACCGATCCTGAAACCAAAAAAGATTATACATATGAAGTATCATCAACAACAGCATTTAAAATTTGCGCGAACTTCAATTTAACAAGCGAGGCAAATTCAATAAACACAATATATCCTGCAATTATAGACCCAAGAGGAAAACAAGAAAGCTGGTCCCACAAAGATGGATATCAATGCTTTAACAAAAACATAGACCCAGAATTATATTCAATCAAGAAATAAAAACTACCAATTAAACCTTGATTTTAATAGAAGAAAAAGTAGTACTACAACAATTAAAGCAGTCATTTTTAAATTAATTAAACCACGCCCCTTTTTCTTAATTCCCAAAAACATTTTGCAGTTGCAGCAATATCTGCAATGGCATTGTGTGACTCCACAAAATTCTCTCCAAATAATTTGTTGTGAAGCTCTTGAAGAGTTGGCCACTTAAATCCAAACTTTCCATTTATCGCACAATAATTAGTAGAAACATCTTTTGTGCATATGGTTTTTTTAGAAGGAAGATTGTTTGCCATCTTTTTTCTTAAAAACTCAGCACCAACAATCTTCTCATCAAAACTAATATTATGAGCAATAAGATAAGTAGACTTATTCACTAACTTGTCGAATTCACTAAGCACACCATCCAATGGCACTCCACTTTTTTCTGCGATCTCTGTTGTAATTCCGTGAATATTCGAAGACACGATTGGAATATCAAAACCTTCTGGCTTAATTATGTAGCTTCCTTCGCTAATTAAGTTCCCAGACTTTCCATAAAAAAGCCAAGCAATTTGAACAAGCCTTGGCCAATTATCCAGCTTGGTCACAGGAGCTTTGTAGTCCTTAGGCAATCCAGTTGTCTCTGTATCGAAAAAGAGATAAGTCTCTTCTTCTGTTTTATTTTCTTCCGGCAAATTAAATAAGTTAAATACCATTTTTATATTTTATGAACCTAAGCATTCTACATTTTAAAAAAATATAAATCAAAAGCATTCGAAATAGAAAAAATAAAAAACCCACCTCTTTCGAAGCGGGTTTTTTATTTATAATGTTTATGCTCTTGAAACGTTTACAGCTGATAGACCTTTAGGGCCATTAACGATCTCAAATGAGACAACGTCACCAACTTTCAAATCGTCAAATGCAACACCATTCAATTCCTTTGAGTGAAAGAAAAGATCCTTAGCTTCGCCTTCGCGAGAAATGAATCCAAATCCTTTATCCAAGAGAGTTTTTATAGTTCCTGTCATGTGATACTTGTTTGTTTTACTTTTTAAAATTAATTCTAAGAAACTCGACGCCTAACTTGTTCCTCAATTTAACTTTATCTATTATATACTATTAGGTATAACTTGTCAAGAAGTCGCAAAAAATAGCCTAAATTAAGAGTTTTTTAGAATATTATTCCTTTGACCCCAATAACTTAATTAAGGTGTCTAATTTAGCACTAATATCGTTCAATTGTCTCTTTGTCGAATCATCTCCACCTCCAGAACTCTCTCTGTTGTACTTTGGAGCGAATCTGGTCTCCTCTCTTCTTCCAAAGTCTCTTCTACCACCTCTGTCCTGACCAGCTGAGCCACCTCTATCTCCAAAACATTTACTGCAATAGACAGGCTTCTCTCCTGTTGGTCTAAAAGGAACTTCGCAGGTTTCATTACATTCTGAGCAAGTAGCTTTGTGCATTGTTACAGGTCCTCTGTCGCCACCGCCAAAGCTCTTTCTTGCACCAAAAGAAGACCTTCCTCCTCTGTCGCCACCAAAACCTCCTCTACCACCTCCGAATCCACCCCTACTACCGCCACTGCTTCGTTTGAAATCTCCCATATATATTTATATCTCCTTTAGCTAATATTTATACTAATTTAAAGAGTCTGCACTATTATTGACAAAAAAGCAAATAAAATGTGTTTTTATAAAATCCACCTACCAAAAGAAAACCACCCTAATCGGGTGGTCGAAATAATATTTCGCAAAAATTTTACAATGGGCACACTTTCTTGCGACCGATACTGACATAAGCAAATCCAAGTCTTTTCATTTGCTCAGGAGAATAAATATTTCTCCCGTCAAAAATAAGTTTCCTCAACATAAGGTTTGCCATCTTTTCAAAGTTGGGAACCTTGAACTGGGGCCACTCAGTAACAACAATCAAAGCATCAGCCGACTTCAGGCAGTCATACTTATCCTTCTCATACAAAACCCTGTTACCAAAAAACTTTCTCGCCTCGTTTTGCGCCTCAGGATCGAAGACACTCACAATGGCACCGCAATCAAGCAACTCCTCGATAATGGTCACAGATGGGGCTTCGCGCATATCATCAGTATTTGGCTTGAAAGAAAGACCCCAGACGGCAAACTTAATGCCATCAAGCAGTAACGGAAACTCTGCCTTAATCTTATTAATGAAGCGTTTCCGCTGTTCCTGGTTCACAATATCGACAGCCGTCGTAATCTTCGCTTCGAAACCATTTTTCTTTGCAATTGAAGCAAGACCAGTGACATCTTTAGGGAAACAGCTTCCTCCATACCCAACACCTGGGTAAAGAAACTGATTACCAATTCTTTTATCCGAGGACATTCCCCTTCTGACTTCTTCAACATCAGCACCGACAACCTCGCACAAGGCAGACATCTCATTCATAAAAGAAATCTTTGTTGCAAGGAAGGCGTTTGAGGCGTACTTCGTCATCTCCGCAGAGACAATATCAAAGACAAAGAGCGAGTGGTCATTTTTAAGAAGAGGATTATAAAGCTCTTTCATCTTTTGAGCAACCCACTCTGCATCCGTACCAATAACAATACGATCCGGTCTCATAAAATCATCAATAGCAGCACCCTCCTTCAAAAACTCGGGATTCGAAGCAACACCAAAAACAATTCTCTCATTCGAGCAACAATCCACTTCCTCCTGAATAATTGAGCGAACAAGCTCTGCTGTCCCGGGTGGAACTGTAGATTTATTAACAACAATCTTACCGCCCGTTTCAAGGTGCTCGCCAATCTTCTTTGCGACATCCCTGACGTAGTCAAGACAGACATCGCCATCTTCGCCAGACGGGGTTCCAACTGCAATAAAGATAATATCACCAAACAGAACAGCTTCTCTTGCGTCGGTCGTAAAAAGGATTCTTTTCTCGCGATAGTTCCTGTCAACAATTTCTTTCAATCCCGGTTCATAGATAGGAAGTTCTCCGCGATGCAACATTTCGATTTTTTTCTCGTCAACGTCAAAGCACTTCACTTCATTTCCCAATTCTGCAAAGCAGGCGCCGGTAACAAGACCGACATAGCCAACACCAAAGACAGAAATCTTCATAGCAAGCTCCTTATTGTAAATTTTGCAATTTGTGAAAGAACAAACAATATAAAGTATATAACAGCAAAAAAGACAAAAAGTAAACGATTTTTTTATTTAAAGTTGTGGTAAAATATTTTTTATGAAAGATAAAGAAGCTGCGACAATTTTATTAAATCTCGCTCAAAAATATCCTCTTACAAAAGAAGAAAAAGAAGCAATTTCAAGCGCCATAGGAATCCTCAGTTGGTCATCATTGGCCGAGGGTAGAATAAAATCAATAAAGAAAAATCAGAAGAAAAATCTAGAGATGTAGCTGTTATTTTGTTTCTAGTTTTTGTCATCCCGAGCATAGCCGAGGGATCCCTTAAGCACCCAAGCGATTCCTCCACGAAGTCGGAATGACAAAAAAGGTCTAGGTAGTTTAGACACCTTTTCCGAAAGATAAAATAATGCGGTACAATCAGGTCATTCAATCTATGCTAAATTTCATAAAACAATTCATCTCAAATCCTCAGGAAGTTGGCGCGATATTTCCAACAGGAAATATTCTCTCAAAAGTGATTGTGGAGACAGCAAATCTAAAAGATACCAAATCTATTGTCGAGTTTGGTCCAGGTACGGGAGTTTTTACGCGTGAGATATTAAATAAAATAAATCCGAATTCTATATTTTTCACGATAGAATCAAATTTGGATTTTTTCCAGAAAATGAAAAAAGATTTTTCAAACACAACAACGTATCACGATTCAGCGGTAAGTATTAGAAAATACCTAGATGAAAACAATATTAAAGCTTGCGATAGAATAATATCCGGTCTACCATGGGCCGCTTTTGGAGAGAAGCTCCAAACAGAAATTCTACAAAAAGCTTACTTATCTCTTTCGCCCAATGGAATCTTTGTAACTTTTAGCTATATTCACAGCCCTCTATTACCATCAGGAATTAAATTCAAAAAACTTCTAGAAAAAACATTCAAGAAAGTCGAAAAATCAAATATAGTCTGGAAAAATCTCCCCCCAGCATTCGTCTATAAGTGCACGAAATAAAATCCTAACCCAACCTCATCGTCATAGCGCACCATAAGAGTATTTCTTGTTTTCTAATTCGTTGTCACTCATAAAAAAACAAAGTCAGTTTTAGACGAAGTGCTATCGGTGTACTTCTTGTTTACAAATTCGCGTTGCTCATAAGTAAACAATGTCACATCCAGGTTTAATTTATTTTGTTGTCATCCCGGACCTGATCCGGGATCCAGGAATACTAGAGATTAATTCTAAATTCAAAACTGGATTCCGGGTCGAGCCCGGAATGACAAAAACTACCCCCTTTTTTCCTCGTCGTCATTGCGAGTTTTAGACGAAGCAATCCAGATTTATTTAACTATTTAATCTTATTCAATTCTCTCCAAATTGCGTACATGGCGTAGGTGTCTAGTTCGCAATATTTTAGGAGATTTTTTGCGATTGTGTCTTTTTCTTTTTGGTCAATTTTAGCGGTGGTTATTTTGTTCCAGCTTTGGGATGCAGTGCCACCTTCTTTTATTTCTAAATCTTTGTAACTTAATCCAGGCACGACCACTGGCAGAATATATTTTATTGAACAGCTTCCGTAAAAGTCTTTGTGGACGTACATTTGTTTAGAAAAAACATTCATAAGGTCGTATATTCTACTGTTGATATTTTCCATAAATTTCTCAGCCTCGGGAATTCTGATTCCAATCTTTTTGTTTATATCTGACTCAAATTTTTTATTCCAAACAATGACGCTCCCCTTGTCGCCAATATGCTTTTTCATCGTCTCAAACAAATGCGGGCTCGGATCGTCTAATCCTGTATGCAAAAATTCGTAATGTTCCGGCTCTGCATCCACCGAATGGAGAACGTGAAGCGAGTATTGAAAAGGTATTTGATTATATGGAGAAAATCCGTTGAATCTAGGTAATGCTGAAGGGAAAGTCTCATAATCTAGAAAGTATAAAGGAAAAACAAGCTGTTCTAATTCCCTTTTTATCTCCTCTTTTTTAATTAGGATCTTGTCATTAATATATGCATCGATCTGATTTTGCTGAATATCAGAAAAACTCATTCCTTCAGGTATATCTTTAAAATGAAATATATTACTATCAATTAGGTCTTCTAACTTTCTCTTACTAAGACCAATTCTAGAAATATCATGAACGCCATATTCAGGCATGTCGGGATTTGCATGTGCGAAAGTCGTGCAGTGTTTGCTTCTTCCTTTATACACACAACAACAATATCCATTCGGCTCGGTCTTCCTTGAAAGATACTCCAAAGCCGCATCCATCTCCATTTCCACCTGCGGAAGTAATTCGTTTATTTGTTCTGTAACATTATCAACTAGAAATATTTTACTTAAATCGATATTTCCAAATCTGACATATTCAGAATTCAAATGTATCAGACTTATCTTCCCTATTTTTAAGCCGACTTTTTTAAGTAAATTTACCTGAAAAGCCAAATCAAAAAAGTGCACTTTCTCGTCCACCTCGCTTGAAGATTTTACTTCATAAATATTATAAACATCCGCCTTATTATCAAATTCCAAAACATCCACCGCTGCAAGGAAATTATCCTTTTTAAAAACAGGCTGAAATATCACCTCCTTCTTTTCTTTTATATATTTCTCCGTAAGCAAGAGCGCCTCTTCTCCTCGCCCTTCAACAACAACTCCACCTGAAAACAAACCTCTTACAAGCTCATCAACTTCGTTCCCTGTCTCAATAATATTCTTCTCAAATTCAGACAGCTCCGACTGACAATAAACATCAGGCTTATGTATCTTGTACCAAGCATTTTTATGACATTCTCGATAAAGAATAAAATCAGTTTTAGATATTGGGTTCATAAACAAAGTGTGGCACAGTGTCTAGTAGATTTCAAATTAAAAATTACTGACACACCTTTTTACACTCGGACATGGTTATTTTATTTACTTAAAATATCCACCAACTTTTTATTAATAAAAAAATGGTTTCTTCCAACTTTGGTAGAGTGCAATATGCCGGCTTCTTCCAAAATAGCTAAGTGTTTACTTGCTGTCGTATAATGAATATTTGTTTCTAGCGCAAGTTTTGTAGGAGTAACAACAGGATACATCAAAAGAACCTCAACCAAATCAGCTGAATATATCTTTGCATAATTTTTCTTTATATTGTTTCTTAATTCCTGATGATATGCAGTAATCTTTTTGAGCGTATCTTTGGTCTCTTTTGCTTGTAGATAAAAACCTTGTAGCATGAAAGAAATGAATTCCAACCATTCATCATCTGAATTAACACGACGGAGCAATCTATAATATTCTATTTTATTTTTATTAATGTAATCACTAATAAACAATATTGGATGTTCCAATATACCATCCCGCATAAGTTGAAGTACGGTTAAGATTCTACCTGTCCTACCGTTTCCATCAATAAATGGGTGAATAGATTCAAATTGCTGATGAGCTATTGCAGCTCGAATAAGCGGATCAAGTTCCACATTATCATTAACAAATTTTTCCCAGTTTCCGATAAGCTCATGGATTTTTTCTTGAACAGGAGGAGTATATAATATTTCTCCAGTTTTTGAATTAACGATATGATTTTGTTCACGTCTATACCTACCTCCATTATTTTCTATAAGTTTTTCATGAACTCCTAAAATAATTCTATTTGAAACCGAATAGGATTTTATGTTTTGTGCGCCCCAATATAACGCCTCTCTATACCTTAAAACTTCTTTATCAGGAGCACGAATTTCACCCTCTGGAAGTAATTGGTTTTCTAATACCTTAGCAACAGTGGTATTAATATTTTCTATACCAGAAGATTCTACTGACTCGCGTATAAGCAAAGGAGCCGTTAATAATAACGGATTAGGTATCTGACCAGCGGCACCCTTTAACTCAGCAAGCTCCACTCGAGCCTTAATCAATAAATCCGAAAAATCCTCATTTTTTAAAGGTTTTTTAGGAGGAAGCAACTCTAAATCTATTGGATATATTGGATTGAATGACATAATGATGTTAATATATCAGTTTTTTAATAAAAATACAATATATTGCAATTATTATATAAGTTTACGTAACACATTAAGATAACCACCCACCTGCAGTAATTACGATCTTACATTCTTTTTTGGATTTTAATATTTCTTTTTTCATTTAATTTACTATTACAACCACATATCCATGTTTTATTGGAGAATAAAATCAGTTTTAGATATTGGGTTCATAGATAAAGTGTGGCACTTTCGAGAAAATATTTCAATAATTTTTACGAAAAATATTATTTATATAAAATTATTAGCACCCTTAAAAACATAACAGCTAGCAAGGCAAAAAATAATGTTATTGGAATCATTAAGACACATATAAAAATCAGCGCGTCCCTTGCCACCTCTGTGGGGCTTTTTTGTTTTTCAATAATTATTCCATTATCAAAAAGCCAATCAATGACAACCTCCATTAACTTCATAAAATAATTTGAAATCGGATTCTTATTCTCAAAGAAAAACTCATCATCAATATTATCTTCATCCCCAGAATAAAAGACCTGCAATTTATCTCGCATTTTATTCATCTTTTCTATCGCAACAGCATCTTCAGCGTCAGTCTTTTTTCGCAAGTCGTTGAGGTTCATTTTCTAAAGTGTTGCATAACAGTAAGGAGATTTCAATTTAAAGGTGGCCGTGAACTGCAACTTATTTTTATATTACCACTCGAACATATCAACAATATTCTCAATGGCACCTTTAATACGATCAATGATTCCCTGTCTTTCTTTGATTCGAGGCACCTCCGGTAATAAATCGACAATCTCTTGTCCGTTAGGTACTTTTTGCGTGTACAGATATTCGCCAATCAATTGTTCAATTTTCTCAACTGGGATATTTTCAGCTTTAGCAATCTCTTTCAAAGAGCTAGATCGTTCACTCGCCCAAAATTCGCTGAAAGCTTTTTCAACATCATCTGATTTGCCAATCTTTGGTAGGTTTTCTTCGATGAATTTCTTGATCAAATCCTTCTTTTTGCGAAGCTGAACATCTCTATCAAATAAACGCAGAATTTCCTCTGTCTTCTTTTTGCGGACAACATCAGAGCTAATATTTTTAAGCCCAGCAATAAGCTGAATAATATAATCAAAGTTTATAATATCTCGAACTGTCAGTTCAATTTCAAAATCGATCTGATCTAATATAGATTCAGTTCCACTATCATTGTTTTTACGGTCTTCATATACATCCAAGTATTTGCTCTGATAATCATAAAATTCTTGTTCTGTTACTCCGAGAGTATCAAAAGAAAATTCTGCGAATGTTTCAAGGGATGACTTAATACGAAGTAAATCACGAAAAGTCTTTACGAATTCAGCTTTTTCCTCCTCTCCCTTTAGACTATCTACATCCGCCACAGCTGGAACCTTTTCTTTTAACTCTTTAAGTTTATCTTCAAATTCTTTTTTCTGTACTTCATAAGGCTTTTTAAATACTACTTCTTTAGCATTTTCATCACCAAAGAGTGCGAGTGCCCTATCCGTTGCTTCTTTCAAGTTTCTAAATGACACAATGTTTCCATGGGGCTTATCTGAATTTAAAAGACGATTGGTACGGGAATAAGCCTGAATCAATCTGTGATATCTTAAATTCTTATCTACATAAAGCGTATTCAGTCTTGGACTATCAAATCCGGTCAAAAACATATTTACAACCAAAACGAGATCAACTTCCTTGTTCTTTATTCTTTTTTGTAAGTCCCTGTAATAGTCATAAAAACGATCTGTCGAAAAGTTTGTATTATATCGCTTGTTATAATCCTTTATACAATCTCCTAAGAAGTCTCTCGAGCGTTGATTGATAACAGCACCCTCGTCACCAAAGACATCAACATCGAGCATATCAGAGCTTTCATCTTCATTGACTTGATAAGTAAAAATTGTCGCAATAGAAAATTCTTCCGGCTTTTTATTTTTCAGTAAAGTGTAATATCTCTTCAATACATCAATGGAAGAAACGGCAAATAACGCATTAAACTTCCCTTGCTTTGTCTTTCGTTTCCAGTCTGCCAATATGTAGTCAGTAATCTTATTTAACCGGTCATCACTCTCAAGAACCTCTTTCTTGTCTATCCCTTCAACCATTGCCTCAGCAAAAATATCAGCATCCAATGTATTAGAATCTTTCTGTTTATATCGTCCAACATATTCAACGGCAAAACCCAGCACATTATTATCATCAATTGCATGGGTAATAATATACTTATGCAAACACTCTCCGAACACATCAACAGTCGTTACTCCTCCCACATTATTATCAGCGAAGATAGGTGTACCAGTGAATCCAAAGAGTTGTGCTTTTTTGAAGAACGATTTAATCCGAGCATGAGTCTGTCCAAATTGGCTTCTATGACATTCATCAAAAATGACTACAACCTTCTCATCTGCTAAATACTGAAAATGTTGAATATGAGATTCCCTTCCAATAGCGATATCAAGCTTCTGAATTGTGGTTACGATAAGTTTTCTATTCTTATCTTCAAGCTGTCTTACAAGACTATTTGTATTATTAGTTCCATCCACCGCCCCCTCAGAAAATGAATTAAATTCTTTTGTAGTTTGAATATCTAAATCTTTTCGATCTACCACAAAGATTACTTTTTTGACTTCGGGCATTCTTGAAAGTATCTGACTTGTTTTATAAGAAGTGAGCGTTTTGCCGGAGCCTGTCGTGTGCCAGATATAACCATTTTTGTCAGACTTACGAACACGGTTCTCAATGGCCCTAACAGCATAATATTGATACGGTCGAAGCGTCATTGGGATTTGTGTTGCTTCAGCTAGTACAATATATTCGGCAACCATTTCTGACACTGTACATTTTTCTAGGAAGACATTGGTAAATTCATCCAGTTTGGTAATTTTCTTATTCTCTACATCGGTCCAAAAGAAAGTCTGTTCAAATGATTGTTTTGGATTATTTGAAAAGTATTTTGTATTAACACCGTTTGAAATGACAAATATTTGAATATACTCAAATAGCGTTCCTGTAAATGAGTGTTTGTGATATCTCTGGATCTGATTAAAAGCTTCTTTGAGCTCCATACCTCGTCGTTTGAGTTCTATTTGCACTAGAGGCAAACCATTAATAAGCAATGTCACATCATATCGATTCTCATATCTTCCAATTTGAGTAATTTGTTGGGCCACCTGATATTCATTTTTACACCATCGGTCCATATTGAAAAATCGTACATAGAAAGTACTCTCATCGTCACGATTAAGAGCGAAACGATCACGCAGGGTTTTAGCCTTCTGAAAACGATCGCCTTTATTTATATGATTTAATATTCTCGTAAATTCAGTATCAGAAAAATTAGTTTCATTAAATTTCTCGAGCTGTATCTTTAGATTTGCGATCATTGCGGTTGTATCTTCCAAGACAATAGGCAAAAATCCCAACCGATTAAGTTGTTCAATTAAAGTTTTTTCGAGTTGTTGTTCGGATTGATGTGTCATATTTATATTTTAATAGTTTTTGGTTTTTTGTAAGTCGAGCAGAAAATTTCTAGTATTATTTCACCAGCACGACTCAAGAGAACACCAACACCCCCATCTGTACTGGCCTTGTATTCATTGCCGCCTTCCAAAAGCACCTTGTGATCTGTTTCCTTTTCTATATCAACATTTACATTATCATAATATAATTCAAACAATCCCGTATGCATCAAATCTCCAACATCACTTAAATCAAAAAAGTGATTTTTTCTTTCCTTAATAAACCAATTAAAATTACTTTTATTCATATTTTTTAAAACAGAAGATGTCTTTAAAAATTCATCATAAGTAATATTCTCTTCAAGATAATATTTAAATACACTACCAATCAACTCAGATATCTCGTAATCTTCACAAGAATCAATGATGTACAACAACTTCTCACCAACCTTAACCCTATATTTTTGAGAATTATTTATATCGTCTATCATCTTTTTTCTTTTCTCCGACGGAATATCCTTTAATTGAGACATAAAAGATATTATCTTTTTTAAAAAAAGACGGTCGCGAATATTGGCACCAATTTTTGATAAATTAATAACAGTGTTAATAATTGGAATTTCTTTAAACAATCCATCATTTAAAACACTATCAATAGCAAACTCCGCGATATCAATACTCAAATTTTGTAAATTGGAATCCGTTAATGTCGAATCAAAAGAGCCTTGAATAGTATTTCGCTGTTGTTCGGATTGATGTATCATGAATTATTTTTTTATCTTAGTATTATATGTGTCTATTATAAAAGAGCTTAATGCTCCTGCCAAATTTATAACAAGCTCAGCGTGTCTTTGTTCTGGTATATAACTTTTTTCACCCTTACCATGAGCATCACCGTAATCATTTCTTAGGCTTCCAAAACCCTGAACAACTGCAGTTATGCCCGAGAATATTTGCTTAAATGTTTCAACATTATGATTTTCTGGGTCCAAATTTAATACCTTTTTTGTCTTTTTATATAAAGCACCCAAATCTTCACTATTTGTATATTTTATTTTTTCAGCGTCCAACACAAACTTTAAAACAGATTCAACCATTTTTCTACTTGCAGTAACAGAACCCTCTGGGTCTGTTTGTGAACGCTGAACAACCTTTCTCCAATCAGAGTTAATAACCTCGCTATCAATTTTCTTTAAATTAGATTCAAGAGATAGTGTAATGGGGCGACTAGAACCGGATTTAATTTTATCTAGAATATTATCAAATTCAGTGTTCAAAAATATCCTTCTTTCGGCGTAATGTTTAAATTTAGATGATATAAATTGCCAGTACTGAGTACCATACCTTGATTTTACCAACCACCCAGGAAGCAATATGACCAATTCTGGATACGACACAACCTTACCACGATCCTCTTCATATTTATCATAACTGAATTCGCCACCAGTCGCCATCTGAACACATCTATTTTTAATTGTTTCAATTATTCCTACTAATTCTGTGTTATTTGTCATGGTATTTAAAATCTCTTACCGTCCTCTGCTGAAATTATAAAGCCAACCTCTTTCTTAAGATTATCTAGAAAAGCACCGACATCATTGATATTTAACAGATCAATTAAAAAATATTCAGTTTTTGCTTTTTGAGCCTTGTCCAAAAATGTATAATTAGTTTCTATTTGAAAAGAATCTTTAATGAGTTCATTTTTATATCCGACACCTACATCTTCATTAAAATCAATTTTTGATAAGTTATTAAAATTATCGCAAATAATTATTGGGTACTTTAGTATCTTAGTAACAACTTCACGATGACCTGAAAAATCAAAATGTATCGGATGATTATACCATTGATCATAATAAATTTGAGCGTTTAAACACTGAGTGATCGCTTTATATATTACATCCTCCTTATTCATATTAGTAGAAAAAAGTTTTGCTACCTTATCATTCGTTAAATAATGAAACTTATCCATCGTTATATCCGCTCCGAATCTATTGTGCAGAATTTCTAAATCGCTGCTTTTTTCCATTTTTATTACAGCCTTGTCGATATCTCTGTCGTCAAACCAAAAAACAATTTCCTGTTTTATATATTTACACTCAACAAACAATTGAACATTAACCTGAACTTTTGAACTTTTTACTTCTGAAGATAAGTTAAATTGTTTTTCTGCGATAATATCAATCTCCCTTACTGTGTTAGAAATATTATCATAATAATAGGGGGCTATTGAAAGTTTCCAGCCTTGTCCACGTAAAATATCTATCACTTTTTTATGCGTAATAATTCCGCTATCTTCTATTAATTTGATTATTCCATCTTTAATAGTCATGTAATTTTAGACAAATAACCCCTGCATTAAGCCTTTTTTCCATTGCTCGACTTGGGTTATTTGCTGTTGTTTTGATTCTATTACTTTATCAATCGAAGTCAAAAACTCTGCGATTTTTTGTTGTTCGGAAAGGGACGGAACAATCACATAACATTCTCCAATTTCACCTAGATTTATTTTTTTGGGAAAGGCTACATGAATTGTTTTTTTCCATAGCTCTTTTTGAAAATTTTCAGAGTTAATATATTGTGCCAAAAAACTCGAAGACATATCTTTTGATTGTTTAATCAAAGCAAGGCTAACATAAAAAGAAGCGCCTACATCCCAATCAATAAGCCGTGCTGTTCCAATGTCTCCGATTTTAGTCATTAAAATATCATTTTTTTCAAGTTTCACTTTTTGATTTTCTTTTTCAAAAACATCTTTTGATATGAGTTTCGTGTATGAAAAATCGTTCGCCGTTACATGTTCCACACTATAAAATGGAATGCCCTCACTAACATATTCGGGGGTTTGGTGCGTTCCGTCATAAATACAGGTCAATCTTCCTAATTTCTTTTGTTCCCAATCCGGAAAATTATTCCCGTTATCCTCCTTGAAACGAATTTCTTGAGAAAAGATCTTTTGCATCATTCCTCTTTTATAAGATTCAAGATTTTCTTTTTGTTCTTTTAAATTATTTATCAATTCACCTGTGGATCCTAAAAATTCAGCAATTTTTTGTTGTTCAGAAATTTCTGGGATATTTAAATCCAGTGTTTTGAGTGCATAAATAGCCAACTTAGGTTGAGCATTTGATGTTTTTGTGTTTTCAATTAGTTTTTTAAGACTACCCGCATTCAAAAAATGAAATAAAAATAATTGATTGCACTTTAAATTAGTTAGCTTATCTGCATTTTCTGTTAAGCTAGCACCCTCTAACTCCTTAGGTATAATTCCAACTAGCCCCAACGTTCCAGCCACAGATATAAATATATCATTTGTAGAAATAGTATAATTTTTTATTTTTTCAAAGATAGATTCAGGTACAAACTTTATTTTTGAGACTGAAACACTTCCATTCTCCATATCTGAAACCGTAATATAAGGCAATCCGTTATTTTCTTTCTGCAACGAATACCCTAACGGAATTCTTTTCCCCCCTTTTACATCACAAATATCTCCCAGTTTTTTACCCTCCCACACACCTGAAAAACCCGAAAAACGTAGCTTTGGTATTTTTGAAATAATTAATTGTTTAGTTTTCGGTGTCATTTCTTCTTTTATTTGCTTCTAAGTTCTTATACCTTTTTTATACTTTCTTTCGCCATTTTAGCCTTATTTATCAACAGATTCTAGACTTGCTTATAAATGCTTCTAAAAATCAAAATTTGGCTTGATAAAAGGTTTTCTTGGATTCACCTTGCTGTTCTATAAGCCCCATATCTCTCATATTTCGAAGATCTAAACTGCTAGTTTGTTGCGGCACGCCTTCAAGTAATGTTTCTGCCTCTTTTCTAGTGATACGATTATTTTCTGTTAAATATTCCCAGATTTGTAATTGTCTATTATTCAATTTACTTAAACGTTCACCTGGTAAAATTACTTTAAAGCTATTTGAAGAATTTTTAAACAGAGGAGGAAGCAATCCCCAATTACCCATTTCTGTAAATACAATATTTATACCTCTGCCATATTCTTCAAGATAATCTAGATCTTTCAATCTAGCTGCGATTATTTTATTTCTACTGACTTGAGAATCTCTAATATTATCAACTGTCACACCTAGTGGTAAGTTACCAGGATTAGAAACTTCGATACGGTCTTCAAAAATATTAACTTGGGTGTAAGTCTCAGTTATGCGATAGTCACGGTGAATAACAGCATTTGCAATAATTTCACGAATGGCTTTTTCAGGATATTCATATTTGTTCACTCTTTTGGTACCAACAATTTCTGCACTTCTTTTTATGTTACGCAATATAAAAGCTTGCATTCCATCAATTTGCTCATCTAAGGTTCCCGCTATATCAATGGAGTCAATTATATCTGAATGGACACCCGATCCCTTATATCTAACACAACGGATTATGTATCTTTCAAACCTAAGAACTTGTTGAGGTTGTTGTTTTGAAAAGATAATATATCCAGCAAAAGTTGGGTGTATAGTATTATTACAAGCTTTAGTAATGCCAATATTTTGCAAAACTTCTTGATAACCACCTGAGCTTTCAGTCTCTCTTTGCGCCCTTTTTGCACTTTTACTTAGAAATTCTTTAATTTTAGTTTCAGATAGATCACTTTCATTTAGAATATCTATACATGTACCATCAAAATCATCCCCTTGAGCATTACGAATGTAATCACGAACCTCCCCTTCAGTCATTTGCCTATTTGTATTTCCTTCTCTCACATATGCACCTCGTGGCCAACCAAGATCCTTTATGTAGTAAGGTTTTTCATGATTTCGACATTCCGGAACAAAAAAAGCGAGAACCTTTTTACCTTCAATTTCTATGACAAAATAATCCAATCTAACCACAGCACTCATATCTCCTGTTGTAATATTACTCATATTTTCCTGCAGAGAAGAAATATCATTTACACCAACCACACTGAGTTTCCTATTCACATCTTCTTCTACGCCAAAAACAATAATTCCACCATTTCGCGTATTTCCAAAGGCAGAAAGACTTCTTTTAATTGGGGCTTTTGGAAAACCACCTCTCGCGTCCTTAAATTCAACCATCTGGGTTTCAGAATTTAAAGAGATGGCTTTTTTTATTTCTTCAATTATGTTTTCTTCTTTCATAATAGTTATATGTTTAAAAAGGCTTATTTATCCTTAACTCAGCACAAAACTCCCCAATCTTATTCTGCAGGTCAATTTCATTTACATGTAACTCTTTCAGTTTCTTTGCAACTTCTTCAATATCCACAATTTCTTCTTCCTCAAAAGTGTCCACGTAACGAGGGATATTTAAATTGTAGTCATTCTCCTTTATCTCTTTGATACTTGCCTTATGCGAATATTTCTCAATTTCTTTACGTGCTTTATATGTCTCAAAGATTTTAGAGAGGTTATCATCAGTTAAATAGTTTTGATTTCCCCTCTTTTCAAATTCATTGGACCCATCGATAAACAAAATATCCTCATCTTCACGACGACATTTTTTAAACACAAGAATAGTTGCAGGAATTCCCGCTCCGTAGAAAAGATTTGACGGAAGTCCTATCACAGCGTCAAGATAGTTTTGTTTCTCAATTATATATTTTCGGATTACTCCTTCTGCTCCAGACCTAAATAAAGCTCCGTGAGGCAACACAATAGCCATAGTTCCATTATCAGCAAGGTGATGAAGCATATGCGTCACAAAAGCGTAATCTGCAGCACTTTTAGGTGCGAGTCTTCCATATTGTGAAAATCTATCATCATGAGCTAGGGCAGGATCAGTGTCTCCTTTCCATTGAGCAGAGAAGGGAGGGTTAGCAACAATTGCTTCAGCCTTGAGGTCTGGGTGCATATCTTCCTTAAGAGTATCGCCTTGTCTGATTGCAAATTTATCAAAATGCACACCGTGCAAAATCATGTTCATTCTTGCAAGGTTATATGTTGTAGGATTCAATTCTTGTCCGTAATAATTTACAACATCCGTAAACTCACCAAGACGGAGCAAAAGAGAGCCAGAACCACACGTCGCGTCATAGGCGGATTTGATTCGTTTCTTATCCACTGAAACAATCTGAGCAAGAAGTCTTGATACTTGAGCAGGAGTATAGAACTCTCCACCCTTCTTACCTGCACCTGCGGCGAATTCTCCAATCAAATATTCATAGGCATCACCAAGTAGGTCACTCTTTGAATCTTCAAGCCTGAAATCAATACCATTAAGCAATCCAAGCACTTCAACGACGACTTCATTTTTTTCACTTTCCCTTGAACCAAGTTTTGTAGATGTGAGATCCATATCATCAAACAGCCCCTTAAAATCATCTTCGCTCGCTGTTCCAGCAGAAGTTTTCTCTATGTCGTTGAGAATATTTTTTAGATCCTCCAGAATAAATGCCTTTTGGTCCTTTATTTCTCCTTTACCTTTTTTAACTAGGTGTGAGAAAAGTTCTGTAGGTCTTAAGAAAAAACCTAACTCATCAACACAGGCCTTTTTGATATGACCCAAATATTCTTTACCTTCTTTTGTATTCTCTTCTATTTCTGCAAAAGTAATTTTGTCACGTTTAAGAAGTTTATCATTTACAAATAGTTCAAGCTTTTCAGATAGATATTTATAGAAAATGAAACCAAGAATATAGTTCTTATACTCATCAGCATTCATTTTGCCACGAAGAACATTCGCGACACCCCATAATTGTCTCTCTAAAGTTTTCTTTAATTCTTCTGGCATAATTTTATTTTTATATTTCGATTATACAACAAAAGTACGAAAAAATCGCTTTCAAAAATTGCCTTTTTATTTTAAAAATAAAGTTTTTCTATTTGGCAAGAAAGGTAAAGGGAAATGGATGAGAACCAATTGGACTGGATTCCGAGTAGTAAAAATTAAATCTGGATTGCTTCGTCTAAAACTCGCAATGACGAAAGTAAACAGATGCGGGACAATGAGAAAAAACTGGATTCCCGCCTGCACGGGAATGACAATGCGCGAGCAAAGAAAAATACCAACAAAACTGATCGTCTTCCCGACGTCAGCAAAACGATATTATAACTGGACTATTCCAATATCGCGTTTTGACTGATCTTCCAAACGCCCTTTTCGCGAAAAGCTGGAATTGTTTGTCTACGAGCGGCATTTGAAAGAGATGATGTGTTTTTGGAATGTTTTTTAGCAAAGTCAGCCAACTTAACAATCGGCGAACCTTCAAGATATGTAATCCTCTTATGCAATGACTCCAAAAGACCAAGGGAAAGAATATCTGCCATTGGCTTTATTTTTTTTGTATTTCTATAAACCCCAAAAGAATCATAATAATCTGATTTTTCTTTATTACGAACGATGATCGGCGGGAAACCCTGACGAACAAATTGCCAATTTATCAATACACGCCCAATACGCCCATTACCATCATTAAATGGGTGGATATTTTCGAATTCTAAATGGAACTCTGAAATTTTTTCAATAAAATATGTCTCATAACTATTCGAGTATTTTGATATTATACCGTCAATCATCATCTCCACATGTTCAGGTGCAGGTGCAACATAAGAGCCAACGCGGACATATTCACCTTGAGCACGAAAGCGCCCGGCTATCTCATCCCTAATTGCGGTAAGAAGCATCTTGTGAATAAATAAAATTATTTCTTTACTTGCATCATTGTCTCTTGCTTTTTCTCTCATATACTCGACTACTCGTGCCAAATTTTTTGCCTCAAAAACTTCACGAGTCGAGACATCACGAGCAACTTCTAATTCGAGCAAGATTCTTTCGGTTTCATTCAGTGTCAAAGTCGAATTCTCGATAGCGTTCGAGTTATATACCGACTCGGCAACTTCCGCCTCATCTAATAACTTCAAAAGATCCCCTTTGTCGACTTTTAAGGTGTCATAACGCTCTTTTAATTTCTTAATTCTATCTTTAATTTTTTGTTGTATCACCATACTCTATATTATATAGATTCACGGTTTTTTGTCAAATTACCGTGAATTGGGGTCGATTTTAGATAAAATTCACGATATTTTAGTGAAATACCGTGAATTTTTATCGAAAAAGTTGATTGTCAAGTAATCTAAAATCAATTGTAAAGTAATTGACAAGTAAATCCTTTAGCGACTTATTTTGCTTGCTTATTTCAGCGCATTAGCCCTTATCAACAGCGCCACGAGCGTCTTTTGAAGCGAGGCGATTAGTTCTCTTCTTGCCTGTTCGGTTGTTTTAATAGTGGTTGTAGAGATTTCTGCTGGTGTGCTAATTTGTGCGAGATTATTAACACTATTTAATTTAAAACGAGTCATTAGGCCGACATAACCGCTTGGGGTAATTCCGTTTTTTTCTTGGTATTTTTTAATTGCCTCCGCAGAAAGGTTTCCAAAAAATCCGGTGATTGGACCTGAATAAAAACCTTCTGCTGATAATTTTTTCTGAAGATTAATTACATCATCGCCCCTACTGCCAAGGCCGATATTGTTTATAAAATTAAAATTTGCTTGTTGAATTAAATTGACTTTTGGAACAACAACCGCACTAACTTGCTCGGGTAATATAATTTTTGAAGGAATATTTAATAGAGTTACTTCTGACGAAGATGTCGCTACAATCTGCTGAACGACCGCCACGATTTGAGCAACCGGCGCCACTGGCGCGATATACGGAGCGCCTCCTCCCCCGCCACCACCACCGGATGCCGACGCAGTTACAACTGGAGTAGCGGTTTTGTTTATGTTGGTAATCGTAACAATAGCTGTTGCAATATTTCCGGCTAAATCGGTAGCTGTAAAATTAAAACTGCCGTTACTGGTAAATAAATGTGAGGTTGTATTAAGAGTACCCTCGCTTGTCGTTGCAGTTACGAGAATATCTTGGTCGGTTTGAGCTGTAATGTATGGATTAATTGTGATAGCTGGGGTGGTCTTATCTATATTGGTGATGGTGACCGTCGAGGTAGAAACATTGCCAGCCAAATCTATTGCAATAAAATCAAAACTACCATTATCTGTAAAAATATATGAAGTTGCATTAAGTGTACCCTCATTTACATAAGCGTTAACTTTTATATTTCGATTTGTTGGTAATTTATTATACGAACTGACTGTAATTATTGGAGCGACTCTATCTATATCTACGACAGCAGTTGATGTCGAATTACTTACCCCATAAGAACCCACAGAACCAACTTCCGCGACGACTGGAGTTGTAGTTGATTCAACATAAGGAAGAGTTGTAAAAAATCTCTCGGAACTCGTTGCAATATTTCCATAAACATCAGATGATTCTGCATAAAAATAATAAGTTGTGCTTGTAGACAATCCCGATAAATTTAAATCATGTTTTATCATTAACGCACTCGAAGAAGCTGTATTAAAAATCGCTGGAGAGGTCGTTGAATAAACCACCTTTGAGTTCGATGGTAGGTCGGTGTTCCAAACTATGCTTGTCGAAGTCGCCGTTGTCGACGCAACTTGTATGTCTTGTATTAAAGGAGGGGTAATACTATCTAGCGCATTAAAGGCGTTTATTCTTCTCCCTGAGGCAGTTTTGCCAAGCAGAAAAGGATTCTGATCGCCTGTGTTCAATATTGTATTTTTAACCTCAGAAACAGACAAAGCTGGCTTAGTACCCCAAACCAAAGAAGCAAGGCCAGAAACATACGGAGTGGCCATAGAAGTACCGCTCATGTACTGATACGACTCACCGCTTGAACCTGCATCTATAATCTTAATATTATCAATAGAACAACCTGCGTATGGAACTGGATTGAATTGATCACTAGACCATGTAAATCTGTATTTAAAATTATTAGTTGCAAAGTTAGACAATCTTTTTTCTTCTATTAAGTGCAGGGCCCCAGAATATTCGTCCTGCAATATCCAAGAAGCGCCATCCCAAAAATACAACCTAACACCATCGTGCCCAGCCTCAGTATCACAAGAAATTTCAAAATTTAAATAGCTATCTGATTTCCCGCTTAAATCCAAAATTAATGAATCCAAATTCGAAGTAATGTTATTTCTATAATTACCCCAGTATTCATAATCACCAACGATTGTTTTATTTAAACCATTATCCCTTGTCCCCCAAGTATTACTTCCAGACTGAGTAAATTTATTTCCAATATTTGGCGAAATAGTTTCTTTAAAATTTTCATCAAAAACCCTCTCACCTTCAGTGCTGTAAATATTTACACCCGGGGCCCCAACGTCAACAGATGTTATCCCGTAATTCGAGAAACTAGCCAAATTATCATTTTGGTCGGTAGCTGTAACTGATATTATATTATCTAAATTATAATCTGATGGATACTTGTGAACATTTTCGTTATTAGCTGAATCGTTTCCGGCTGCAGTAATAAATAAACCAGGAAATGCGGAAATTGCACTTTTCAACATACGATCATTAATCGGACTACCCCAACTTGCGTTTATTATTTTAGCGCCGTTTTGTTTTGCAAAATTAATACCCTTGATGATATTAGAAGTGGTCAAAGATGACTTAATTGCCATTATTTTCGCATTCGGAGACACGCCAACAATACCCTTATTGTTATTTTTCACACCCGCAATAATACCCGCTATATGTGTACCGTGCGAGCTAGTTGTCGGTAATGGAGTTTTGTCATTATCCTCGTAATCATAGCCGTGATTGCAACCGCCATTCAAAGAAATACCATTTCGGTCTTCACCAACACAAGCACTTCCGTCCCACATATTTAAAGCCAAATCAGGGTGATCATAGGAAACCCCACTGTCTATAATAGCAACAATAACCTGACTACTGGTGCCCGTGTTTATTGACCAGGCTTCTGGTGCAGAAATATCAGCGTCCTTTGTTCCTTCAACACCATTAACTATTTGACCGGTATTATCTAGACCCCAAAGCAAATCTTTATCGAGGTCGTCTGTATTAATCTCTGTTGGATAGTATTGATAATTTGGTTGAGCGTATTCAACGTCAGGATCATTCTGTATTTCAATAATTTTATCATCCACCGACTTATTATCTTCTATTTCAAGCACAGACATATTTTCCTTTTCAATGTCTTCCTTTTTTCTTAAAGATCTTAGCTTACCAAAATTTCTAGAATCACCTTTCCCGACACTGGTTCTTAGATTTATTTTATCGCTTTTGTACTTTACCAAAATCTCCCCGTCGGCATAATCTTTTTTCTTTCTTTTGTCTTTTTTATCTCTTAGTTCCTCTTTGTTAATTTTAGGCTTCTCTTTTAGGCTATTCGAAATATCTAATTTTGAAAATTCTTTAGCACTTTCGTAAGTTGTTGATGATGATTCACTTACAAGATAAATATTATTTAAAGAAAGATCATTTATGGTAACGATGAGCGGTGCAACTACCTCAATGGTGGTTGAAGAAGTTTCAATATTGTCCAAAATCTCAACAGAAGAAGTAGTGGTGCTTATATCCAAAAAAACAGCAACATCTGTAGATGTCGCTGAATCAATAATATTTGAATCCGGCAAAACAATTTCGTTATCAACAGACACAGAAATACTCTCGTCTACAAGACCCTCTTCTTCGTTCGCAAAAACAAAAATGGGTAAATTTAAGCTACCACAAAAGACCGAAATCGCCAGATAAATTGAAATAAATTTTTTTATTTTTCTGTTTTCCTTCATAATTTCAATAATTCACGCCTGAGCCACCCTTTACCTTTCGCAAGTCCAACCGAACAACACAAAAAAATAACGGCCTAATATATAGTTATTTTAAACACAGAACAAATACATATATAAATTCGACATATGTCAAAAATAGATCTGTTGGACCGCAATATACAGTAAAATACGAAGCAAAGTCAATACTAAAATAAAAAAGCGCCAACTCTTAAAAATTGGACACTTTTTGTAAAATATTGTTTTATTTTAACACCAAAACCCCCAAAATTAGTCTAAAACCATCACCTCTTCTTTAGAAATCTTATCTTTTGGAATTTTCATAAACAACGCAACTATCGCGCCAACAAAAAGTATCAAAGCCGAAACCTGAAAAACGTAAGTGTATGCAGAAACCTGTGCCCTTAAAGATATAAGCGCAATCGCCTGACCATATACCTCAGGACTTGTTGAGTTTATTTGAACAGCCTTGGAAAGTGTGAACATATTGCTCTCAATAGAATTGGTCAATATTGTGCCAAAGACCGCGATACCAAAAGCACCAGCAATATTTCTCGCAAGAGCCAGCACAGACGATGCCATACCTATTTCATTTTGAGGAACAGCAGAAGCAATAACGCTCGTTCTTTGTGCCATACCAAAACCCATTCCAAAAGCCATAATACTAAGCGGGATTATGATATCGAGCACTCCCGAGCGTGGGTCAAGATAAGTAAAAAGATAAATACCAACACCTGCGACTAGTGTGCTGGCGGAAATAATATATCGTGGTTCATACTTCCCCGCCAAACTTCCGCCTAGTGGTGCCGCAAACATCATCATAAAAGCCATTGGCATAAAAAGATAACCTGATTCTGTGGCCGTAAGTCCCATAAAAGACTGCGCAAATATTGGAATAACGAATATTCCACCAATCATTCCCATAAAGACGATAAAGTTATTCAAAACTGTATTTACAAACACAGGGTTTGAGAAAAATTTCAAATCAACAATGGGTTCTTCTTGCCTTGATTCAATAAACACAAAAATAATACCAAATATGAACATTGTTAAATACGAAACAATACTATCAAAAGAAACCCAACCCCACTCTGCCCCCTTATCAAGAACAAGCACAAGGGCTGATAGAGAAATTCCTAAAGTTATTGCGCCCCACCAATCGAAACTTTTACTTTTTATTTCTGAAACGGACTCTTCAATATATTCGAGCGCCATTATTATTCCAATTATTCCAATTGGTATGTTGATTAAAAAGATAGACCTCCAGCCAAAATTATCAATAAGTGGCCCTCCTATGAGTGGCCCAAAAACCGATGCAGCTGCGAATGAAGATGACCATATTCCTAAAGCCTGAGTCCTTTCTTTACCAGCAGGAAAAGTAACTGCTAAAATTGCCATTGCGGTCGGATAATCTGCGGAACCAGCGATGGCTTGAATAACCCTAAAGACAATCATTGAGCCGAGATTCCACGCAAAACCTGCGAGAGCGGAGCCAATTATAAAAACAGCAAAGCCGATAACATAAACCTTTTTTCTTCCAATTGTGTCGCCTAACTTACCCCAAATAGGCACAAAAATAGCATTTGCAAGAATATATGCAGTCGCAATCCAGCCCGCAGAAGTCACCGTAATTCCAAAATCAGAAATAATTTTAGGTAATGCTAAATTTACAATGGTTTGATCTAGTCGTCCCAAAAAAGTTCCGACGATAACAGTAAGAAGAACAAGCCATTTTAAGTTTTTACTTTTTTGTTCCGCCATAAAAATTATTGCTTATAGATCCAAACCTTAGCGGACATTCCATTTTTTAATTCAGGGTATTTCTCAACATCAAACCTAACCTTTACGTCGAATTCCCTAATCTCTCTTTTTCCAGAAATATTAAATACAATATCACCAGATCTTGAGGTCGGGCTAACCTCATCAACAATTCCAGAGTATTCACTCCCCGAAAAAGCATCAACTGTAAATATTACATTTTGCCCCACAGATATGTCGCGAAGACCCTTATCTTCTTCAACTCTACCAATAACCCTAAGAGAGTTTGGGTCTATCATTTTGGCAACAACCTGTCCTCTGCTAAACATAGTACCAATGTCATTTCTGGTTGAAATTACAATCCCAGCTATTTTTGATTTAATGAGCTCGTTTCCAATTCTTGCAATAGGGGCATTCTCTGAGACATAATCACCCTCCTTAACATAACTTTCATAAAGAATTCCGTTTGATTGTGCAGAAAGAGAAATCTCATCACCCTGTATCTGAGACTTCTCCACATAAACCCTCTTCAAAGAAATGTTCCAGTAAACCAACCCCCCGATTAAGGCAAAAATTATAATTCCTAAAAGAAGATAAATCATCGACTGACTTTTCTTTATTTCACCAATATCCTTCTCCTCTTTTTTAAGTTCAGATAATATTTTTTGCTCATTTTTAATTATCTGATTCTCTTTCCTTATTATTTCTCTTTCGTTGTTTTTCATATATTTTTTATTTTTCAATATATTTCTGGATATTAATAGACAAAAACCTTTTCACCTTCTTTTAATCCGGAAACAATTTCGGTATTTTCCCCAACCCCTCTAATACCAACAACGACCTCTCTTTCTTTTTGTAAACCATCAGCACCAACGACAAAAACAATATTTTTATCTTTTTTCTTGAAAATGGCCCTATCTGGTACAAAAATTTTATCAACACCAGAAGCAGAAGAAATAGTAACATTTGCAGTCATTCCTGTTTTTATTCTCTGATCCTCTGTAGTGAACTGAAGTTTGGCCCGATATACTGCAATACCATCAACAATAGTCTGAGCGGTATCTAGAGAAATTATTTTTGCATCAAAGATTTGTTTATTACCATATGCATCTAGGGTTACTTTCGCAGTATCACCAACCTTAAGCATAGAAACATTCGTCTCTGGAATATTTACTTGAATATCGAAACTCTTATTAGAAACAAGTGAAATCATCGGTATATTTGGAGAAACTATCTGACCAACAACAACATCGTCTTTTGCAACCTCTCCACTAAATGGGGCTCTAATTATAGTCTTTGATATTTGAGCCTGTGCACTTTCTACAGCGGCCCTAGCAGCATCTACCTGCCCCTCTTGAGCCCTAATCTGCTCTTCTGTAGCACCAGCGATAATAAGATTATATTGACTACTTGTCGTTTCATAATTAGCAACAGATGCTTCAAGTTTGTCTTTTGCAGAAGTTATACCAGCAATTGAGGTATTTATATTTGACCTAACTGTCGAAATATCAAACCTCCAGCCAGATATCGTTGCCAATGAAAGTTGAGAATTTGGAGTTAACCCATTAACAACAAAAGCAACCTTGTCTAAGAAAGACTTGATGCTGTTTAAATTAGCGATCGTCGTATCTGAATAAACCGAAAGATCTTCGCTAATATTAAGAGTATTAAGCAATGAATACCATTTATTCAAAGTACTCTCGAGTATTGTTCTATTGAATTCAATATCATACTCAAGCTGAGAATCCGAGATGGTAAATGTGAGTTTTGGTGTCGTAGATTTTGGATTAGAAAAAAGCTGATCAACCTTCCCCCTTATGGCATCATCTGATTTTGTATAAGCATCCTGTATTTTGTCTATAAGATTTCTCTTTGATTCAATCAGAGAACTCCCCGCCCCAGAAAGTTTTGATTCTTGAATATCCAAATCCTGCGGTCGCGCGCCCCTCTTTAATTCATCAAACTTAGCTTGCTGTATTTTTAAATTAGCCTCAGCTTGGTGAAGATTTGCAACAAGGTCATAATTTTCCAAAGACGCCAGTGTCTTACCAACAGAAACCTTGTCTCCAACAGAATAATATTTTCCAGAAACTTTTCCACTTCTTTCAAAGGCCAGATCAACTCCATCTTTTGGCTTTACCTGACCAACAACATTAAAATTATTAGTTATTTTTCCTCTTTTGACCTCGAAGATTGAATTCTCTACTTTTTTACTTCCGCTAAAACTAAAAGCAATTATAATAATTAACACCAACAAAAATACAGAAATCCCTCCGATTATAAATGGCTTTTTGAGATTCTCTTTCATAATTTTATTTTATCTTTTCTAATATATTTATAAGGTTTTCAATATCTTTATCATTCAATTTTGAAAAAATACTTTTTAATTCCTTTGCAACTGTCCCAAAACTTTCTTTAAGAATTTTTTCGCCCTTTTTGGTCAGTTCGAGCTTTGTAATTCTTCGATCACCCTCGTCATCAACTCTCTTAATCTCACCACTTTTAACCAAACTATTTATCATTGTAGTAGCGGTTGGTGGCCTTACTCGAAGGAATGAAGAAATTTCCTTCATTGTCCTACCCTTGTTTGATTCTATAAACTTAAGGGTTTGAATTTGTCCATGCGAAAGATTGTGAGAAAAATTTACCGAACCTATTCTCTCCCTCATCACCCTTCCAAAATCGAACACTGCGCTTATTAATTTTTCACTATTTTCCATATGTAATATTTGTTAGTTAAACGAATAGTTAGATACCCTAACAATATAACAAAAAAGCTTACTTTCGTAAAGGACAAGTTGAAAGGCGCCGATTATTCATCGGCGCCTTGTTATTTTCATTTTTAGTGGAATTATTATTGTATCATTTATTTAATAGGATTATTACCCTATCAACCCAGGCATCAATGTCCTGGGGTATTATATCCATCTTATCTATCTTGATATATTTAGGCATAGTTGCCTTAATTTTATTAGCAATATTATTTTTTATCGTAATACCTAATTTTTCGTAAAATATTTTATTAATGTCGATTGAGAAAATCTTATCTTTATGGCGGAAATCTAGTTTCAGAATAGAAAATATACCGGACAAAGCAAGACCATTTCCAACGCCCTTTAAATAGCTTGAGTCCGAATACTTATTTTTCCTCCCTTTTTTAATACCACTTACCAATATAGGCTTAAAACTTTCATACCGAACACCAATACACAGCACTTTACGAATCATAACAATTCCTCCAAATTAAATTTTTAAAAAACTACAGCTTCATTTTATATACCACACAAGCAAAAATATCGCAATATTTAAAATTTTTAGATAAAGCCTGTCTTACCAAAATAGCCACCCGACAAAAACTGAAGCCAGATTTGCAATAAGCGAAATTAATAGTGCTTTGGATATTTTTATACTTAGTAGCTGATTGTATATAATCGCCTCTATTGCAACAATCACAATCTCGCTAAAAAAGATTGATACATTATTTACGCTAGTAATGGCAGGCAATACAAACCATAAATAAGGCAAAGTTAAAGAAGAAGCCAATAGACCAGAAAAAACGATTCTTGAAGCGCTTAGTCTTTCTTGTTTACAAAAAATATTAACCAAGAATACGACAGCGGGTATTTCTGTAAGCAAGGTTAAAAACAGAGAATAAATGAATTTAGTTTCGTACGACAAATCTAGCAATTTTTATTAAACAAACCCTTAAATAAACAAATTATTTTTTTCCAAAAACCTTCTGGCTTTGGCATAGGCTTAATATTTGAATCTTTAAAATCAGTTACTGTACTAGTAGCTCCGTCAGCATATCCAGATATTTGCCTTGTTTTAGTTAAAGATAATTTACCGTCAGTTGATTTTAATAAAGAATATTCTATATTTTCTTTAATCAAAGGATTACTATTTTCAACAAAACCACCGTATGGCTCAATTTCGCCAGACAAAAGCTGCATGCCATTTAATTCTAAATTCTTTAAATTTTCTAATTTGAATTTATCTTTTGTTGTCCAATAAACACTAAAAGTATTGAATTTATAACCCTTGGTTAAACAATTTCCATTCTCAATTTTATAATCTACCTCGTTATTTTTAACCATAGGCCCTTCAATATGACCCACAAGAACAATATCTGGAAAATCAGTTAAGTTCACAACACTAGCGCATCTGTCTAAAGAATGAGTTAATGGCGGTTTTATATCCGCAAGAGCAACATTAAAACCAACAAAAGCAAACGATGAAACAATCAAAATTTTTATTAGTTTTTCCATTACATAATTATACAATAAATTTTTTATTTAATCAATGTTTTATTTTAAAACAAAAAAATCTTCATACTCCATGTTAAGAAAAACTATAACCCTTTCAATGGGTCGATCATATTATTTTGAATATTGTTTGCCTTCGCGACAACTTGGTCACCATAAAAAGAATTTGCTGGCGACTTATTATCACAATTTCTTCCAGAATAATATTTACAAGCGGCATTACGCTCTGCAGTATATCCGCCCGCCCCAGCACCAAGCCCACCTAGGTATGTTGCCGTGGCCATAATTGCGTGCTTTGGATTCCATGGATCCGGGGTTTTAATACCAAGAGCATTTCCTATTTTATCTCTAAATAGCTCCCAGGTTGTTGGAATAAATTGAGAAGGCCCCATCGCCCCACCCCAACCCTTACCCCAAGGACAAGAAAGTGGAGTTCCCTCTTGTGGAATACCAAGCTCTTGAGTTATGCGTATAAAAGCAGATTGATCATCGCGCTTAGAATCTCCATTCGCTTTGTCTATCGGGCCCGGCATAATAACTTTCCAGTTTTTTGCAGGTGGGTCATTCTTTCGATTACAAGTACCCACATTTAAACCCATATTTGATTCCTGCTGGATAATAGCGAGGATCAACGCGGAACGAACACCCGTTTTTGTATTTGCAAAATCAGCATATGTAAGAGCATCACCAAAAGGAATTGACTTCGCGTCACGAAGCGCAAACAACGCGGCACGGATTTCTGCTGCCTTCTTCTCTCGCTCTTTAATTATTTTTTGGTATTCAGCTTCCTGATTTTTACTAATACTTAAAAGCTTATTTTTCTCCTTTTCATTTTGTTCTGTTTTCTTTTTTGCATTTTCCAAGACCGCCTTTGCATCAGCCTCAGCGTCTTGTTTTTTACTTAAAGATTCTTTTTCTTTTTGAGTTAATTCTTTTGTTTTTGTTATGTCGGCAATATGTTCCTGCAAAGAACCTTCCAACTGAGCCATCGAATCAACGTCAATATAAAAATCAGATATCGTACTAGCACCAAACGACATTTCCACAAAAGAAAAATCATCAGACTCTCTAACCTTACGAAGTGATTCACCAATATAATCCTGATTTGTAGATATCTGATCCTCAAGTTTTCCAATTGTGCCAATTTTTACAGTTATATCCTTTTTAAGCTTAGCAATCGTTAAATTTTTCGCCTGAATATTTAATTTGGCTTTTGCAATCTGTGTTGTTAAAACAGAGATATCTTTTTTCAAAGATCCAGTTTGATTTTTTTGATTCTTTAACAAAGCTTCTTTTTCTGCAATTTCTTTTTCGAGCACAGAAAGATCTGCCTCTAACTTAGCCTGTTGCTCATCAATCGCGACCACATTTAAGGTATCAGCAAAAACCATTCTCGAAAAAGATGGTGTACTTAAAAAAAATATAAAAACAAAAAGCAAAAAAAATAAACCTTTTTTCATTCGTCCCCTAATTTTACACAAAAAAACCTAATTAGGGAATTTAAACAATAGATTAGATTAAAAACTATTTTTTCTGAAGATATCGAAAAACGTTTTCGGCGGCTACTGCCCCCTCTGAACAAGCGGTGACGATTTGTCTAAAACCATTGGAACCGTTTGTTATATCCCCCGCCGCCCAAACACCAACAGCTGATGTTTTTTGATCTGGTGTGACGTTTATAAAATTATTTTCATCAAGTTTTATATCAAGATCGTGAAGATATTTTGCGTGTCTCGGTTCTGAGCCTATCTCCACAAACAACCCCTGAATCGCTAATTCGTTGCTACTACCATAAGGCTTATCTAAATAAACACTCTCTAGTTGTTTTTCTCCAAGAAGATCCTGTATATTTGTTTCAAGTAAGATTTCTATTTTCTCACTACTCTTAACCTTTTCTATCCAAACAGGCTCCCCTTTTAACTCCTTACCGCGATATATTAAAAACACCTTATCAGCAATATCAGCGAGGTAAAGTGCCGCTGTAAGAGCTGAATCACCCCCACCAACGACACCAACAACCTTATCCTTAAAGAACATACCATCACAAGTTGCACAATAAGAAACCCCTCTTCCAAGAAGTTCTTTTTCCCTTGTTAGCCCAAGCTTGCGATGATGCATACCCTTTGCCAAAATAACTGTTTTTGTTTTATAGATATAACCATCTGTAATTATAGAAAAAAGACCATCCTCTCTTTTTATATCAACAACTTCATCGTTCTTTATTTCGACACCTTGAGCTAAGGCAACCTTTGTCATCTTTTCAGCAAGCTCCATTCCCGTAATTTCAACCTCTGTGGGGAAATTACATATTTTATGAGCCTGATTGGTTGTGCCACCAGGAAAGGTTCCCAAAGCTAAAGTTTTTAATCTATAACGTTCAGCATAAAGAGAAGCAGTCAAACCAGCAGGGCCCGTGCCGATAATTATCAGATCAAAAATTGTATCGTTTACTTTTTTCATTTTAAATCAGTTTATCTATTCCTTGCTTTAACTCTTCTAATTTTCTCATACCAATAAATTCTCCAACAACCTTTCCATTTTTAAACAATTTCATATTTGGAATACTTTGGATGTCGTACTCATTCGCCAAATCTTGGTTTTCGGATTCGTCTGTATCTATTTTGGCAACTTTTATTTTATCTACCATTATTGAAGATAATTCATCCAAAACAGGTGCCATCATACGGCAAGGCCCACACCATGGCGCCCAGAAATCTACTAATACAGGAATTTCACTCTCGAGAACTTCTTTTTTAAAATCACTAGCTTTTATATCCAATGCTTTTGCCATAACTTTTTCCTAGATTAATAATCTTTTTTAGAATTAATAGCAAACAGTATAACGTCCCCACTTCCCCAAAGCAAGATTATTTTTATTACAAAACAAAAATAGAGATTAAAAAACCGCTCGTCCCATTAAAAAATGAGCGAGCGGTATGGAAATCAAGAGACCTCTTTCACAAGACTTGCAATATCTTCCTTAAGAAGACCCTTGCTTGAAAACAATTCTCCATGAATAATCCACAAAGCTTCAACTGCCTGGTAAAAATTCATCGGAGCACCGTTTTGTGTAAGGAAACCTGCTTCTCTTGCAATGCGCAAGGTTGGAGACTCGTCAGACCGAAGATTGATATCGCAGACAATTGTGCCTGGTCGAAGATTTTTGATAACATCAAACGAGCGTTTCAAATTTTCTTCAAGCTCGCCCACTTTAGCAGGAGCAAAAGCGATAAAATCCTTAAGAGGTCCTTCGGCACTCTTTGTCGAGGCGTTTATCACAACATCAGCGCTTACCAAGGCACTTTCGATAAGTTCTTCACCTCCACCGATATAGTTGGTGCCGTAAAAAGAATTGATCCTTTCAGCCAACGAAGATGCCTTCTCGGAAGTACGATTAACAATCGTTAAAGTAGCGCCTTTTGACGCAAGGGTGAAACCTATCGCATCAGCCGTACCACCAGCTCCCAAGACGAGAACATGAAGACCCTTCACAGAATCATTCCCTCTCGCGGTTTTTAAGAGCTCCTCAAGACCACGAACAAAACCGAGGCCATCAGTATTGTACCCACACAGACGGCCATCTTTTTTAACAACGACATTTATCGCGCCAATTTGCTTTGCAAGCGGATCTAATTCATCAAGCACACTAGGCGCACGGTTCTTAAATCCAGAACCAGTTCCCCCGCCAAGATATTTTGGATCTTGTCGAAAAAGGTCGTAAATCTCTGAAGCGCGGTTTGGATCACCAATCATCATAATAAAACCAAAAGGTAATCCCAGTTTCTGAAAAACATGATTTGCCTTAAGCTGAAACTGCCCAGCGTAATCGTGATCTACTGGCGTTACATCATAATAGTCAAAATCCAGAAACTGCGGATTATTCCTAGGCAACTTCGCAATCGAAAGCAACTCCTTATATCTGGTCTTAATTATCTCTTTTTCATTCATGATTTTTCTCCTTTTGTGTTATGTAACGAAATTGGATTCTTGTAATCGGCGAATCATCCAACAATGACGAGATATCCAAATTGTAAATTAACCCGAGATGGTAGATGAGAGATTTTTTATCATACACATCAGGTGACGATCCGATAAAATCTTTCGAAGAAAGAGAACCAAGTGTCTTAACCTCTACTTGCTCAACTTGTATTTTCTTTACAGGCTCAACGAGAAAAACTGGAGCAACCCTAGCCCGATCAAGACCTTGCTGGTCGATAACTCGGGCATTTACAATATCTTCAGGACAATACCCCCGAAACCTATTACAGTCCCGAACACCTGGCCTAAAAACAGTGGTTAATTTTTCTTCCTCCAAAAGATTCTTGTATATCTTCCTAAAAGCCATATCATCTTTCGGCAACTCAAATTGGTTATTTGTCATTATTTTTTCCTTTATTTTAGTTTAACAAATAACTATGCGTCTTTCAAAAAAGATACGCTAAGTGGGTTATTATTGCAAGATATAAATACAAAATAATTATCCTCTTACTAAATAAACCTTAACAAAACTACTCTTCAACTCCGCCGCCTTTGCAGAAAGCTCATCTACCCTTCCGTCTTTGGCTAAACTTAATACTTCGTCTAGTTTTTGTCTTATTGTTTGAATCTCTGAATCGTTCGCCACCCCCTCAACAGCCTTTAGCTTAGTATCAACCTCGGAGTAAACAGTTATAATACCTGCTGCATCTTTTGCATCTGCAGCTGCAATTATTTTTTCCATGGCGTCATGGAAATCGACCAGATAAACCTGAAGCATTGAAAATCCATTTCTTTTTAAAATATCTTGAAAAATCGGACGAATTACTTCAAAATCTTTATGAGTTAATTTTAAATCGCCATTATAAACATTCTCTTTTAATCCTAAAATTATATTTTGGACATTGACCAGATCGGAATTAAATTGAGCATCACCGCTTATTACATAAGGATGATATGTAAAATATTTTGCAGAAAAAATAGAAAATTCAGAAATTAATCCGTCGTAGTTACTAATCGATTCCAGTCTTTTATCTTGTCCTGTATTAAAAAGAGTTTGTTTATAGTAATTATTCATCCTATTATAATCGTCCAAAAAGAATTTTCTAGAAAAGAAATCACTGGCATAACTACCCGCCAAACCAATAAAAATAAACAAAAATACAAAGACTACTTTTGTTACACTTGATACTGGTTTTTTATCATCAGTGTTTATTCCAAACAACTTATAAACACCACAAAAACCAGTTAAGGCGGTAAACAGCATCACTATAGCCAAAACATAAAAAACCGTTTGCCAAACTCCCGCAAACCAAAAGAAACCAAGCATGTAAAATACTTCGACCAGTATTAGTCTTAACAAACGATCAATTGTCCCTTCATTTTTTGTCATTTTTATAATATTAATTATTAAATGCTTTTTATTTTCTAATACAAAATAAAATCACAATTTCTACAATCTTTCACCTTTATCAAACTGACCATTGTTTGTCTGAAAGTACTGTCTCATCATTCCCCTCATGGGTCCTCGCTGAAGCCAAATATCATTTAAGCCTGTCATGTCAAAAACCCACCCTGTTACAAAAACAGCTAATACAAAAACAAAAACTATAAAAGCAAAATTTTTCTTATATGAAAAATCATAATATCGAAGAAGTTTTATTCCGATTAACAACGAAATAACAGCAATAACCGGCGCCCACCAAGGAAAATTTGAAGTTAGTTGATCTAATCTAACCGCGCCCATCGGCCCATGTGCCCGCATAAAAAATCTTGTTATTGCAATCAAAAAAACTGAAGTTATTATTGAACTCACGAGCCCAATAAAGGTTAACAAAGAACCAATAACAAAAAATACCTTGGGCTTCATTTTTACCTGACCATTGTTAATTTTATCCATAACAGAATCCTTAATGTTTTTTAGATCTTTTGACATATTTTTTTCATTAATACTTTTGCCCTACTAATACGAACGGCGACTGTCCCCATTGGTATTTGTAAAATATCACCAATCTCCTCATACGACTTTTCATCAATATAATAAAGAGTAAGGGGTTCGGAATACAGTATCGGCAAATCACTCAAACACTTCTCAACCCTGTTTTTTATTTCTCTTTTTTCGAAATCCTTTTCAATACTTTCTTCGCTTTCAACTTCAAAATCATCCGGTATTGGTGTTTCTTTTTCGTATTTTTTAATAATATTTAAGGTTTCGTTGTGCGCGATTCTGTATATCCAACTAGAAAATTTCTTTTTAGTATCAAAACCATTTAAATTAATAAACGCCTTAATGAAAGTTTCCTGAACAACATCAGCCGCCTTATCTTCGTCTTTTATTAAATTAAAAACATACCTCAAAAGTTTAGACTGGTATCTTTCAATTATCACAAAGTAAAGACTCTGATCTTCAGATCTAGTTTTCTCTACAATTTCTTCGTCTAAAAATTTTATGTTGTCATTCATCTGTGTTGTATTCTATCAATATTACCAAAGAATCACTAAACCCCGATATTTAATCGGGGTTTAAGATATAAATTATTTATTTAAGCATCCACCTCTCCCCATCCCCCTACCAGCCCCCTGACCCTTACCAGAACCGTCTTTTTTTCCAAGACCAAGCTCTTGTCTTATTTTTTGGGCCTCTACGTTCTTACCCTGAAGAGCTAGGTTGTGAGCTTCCGCAAATTTAGCAAAATTATCCTTATTTATAATCTGACTAACCATACCCTTGCCCTGCATAAGCTTACTCCATGCAACATAATCCTTATTTGCAAAAGCCTTTGTCATTGCATCATGACGTTCTGCAGAATAATTTGGACCCTTAATACCTGGATCACCCTTATAAGCCTCAACACCGCCCGCCAACAAAGAGGCTGAACCTAAAACCAAAGCCAAGACCCCTAATCCTAATATTTTATTTTTCATAAAATTGAATTAATTATTAATACCACCTTCTATACTACTAATACAACACAGGTGATATTTTTCTTTCATATTATGAAATCATTCCAAAATAAAATTAAATAAAAATCCCGTTAACGTTATTCCCACGCCAACAATACTGGCAAAAATAACAATAAGTTTTGTTTTCATTACCCTCTTCAAAATCATAAATTCTGGTAAGGATAAGGCGGTAACAGACATCATAAAAGCCAAAGTTGTGCCGATAGCCACACCCTTTTCAGTTAAGGCAGACACAAGAGGAATGATCCCAGCGGCGTTAGAATAAAGAGGAATACCAACAAGCACAGCAAGAGGAACAGCGTACCACTTGTCGGCGCCTGCATATGTTACAAGAAAATCGGCTGGTACATAGCCATGTATCCAAGCCCCAGCTCCAATACCAATAAGAACATACGGCCAAACCTTTTTTAAAATATCTAAGGTATAGTCCCTCGCATAAATAACCCTTTCTTTTCTTGTCATATTAGGTAGCTCAACTTTTCCATTTATTTTGTTTTCATAAACAAAAGATTCCACCAAATTCTCCACCTTCATTTTGCCAATAATTATTCCCGACAAAATTGCGATAACAAGACCACTCAATATATAAGTGAGAGCTATTTTCCAACCAAATAAACCCAAAAGCATTACTAGGGCCACTTCATTTATCATTGGAGAAGCAACCAAAAAAGAAAAGGTAACCCCAAGAGGAACGCCTGCTTGAACAAATCCTAAAAACAACGGAATAGCTGAACAAGAGCAAAATGGAGTAATAATTCCCAAAAGTGACGCGATGATATTATCTTTATAGCTATTTTTATGAGACAAAAAATTTCTTATTTTTTCTGGTGGTAAATATGACCGGACAATTGAGACAGTAAAAATAATTACAGATAAGAGGGTAAATATCTTTATTGTATCGAATAAAAAGAAATTAACCGCACCCGCAAACAAGGTCTCAGGCATAAGTCCAAAAACTGAATATGTCAGCCAATCTGCAAATAATTGTATTGGGTAAAATATGCTCATTTTTTTTAATTAACATTTACCATTACAACTACACCCACAAGACGTATCAGATTCGTTTTTGTTATTTGAGATAAAATCGGAAATTATTTGTTTTATTTTTTCTTTATTAGGCAAAGAACCCGCTAAGACAGGTTTATCATTAATAGCGATTGCTGGACTAGACATAATACCCATAGAAACAATTTTCTGAATATCAGTAACATACTCAACCTCTAATCCTAAATTCATTTCGACAACGGCTTCTTTAACTGATTCATATAATTTCTTACATGTCGCACATCCCGAACCCAAAACCTGAATTTTAATATTTTTATTTTCCATTTGTTTTTAAAAACCTATTTAATAATAAATTAAACCCTAATAACTCCTTTTTATTAAGCGAATAAAAAACTTTCATTCCTTCTTTTCGATCATTAACCAACCCAAAATCCTTCAATACTTTTAAATGATGAGAAGCTAGATTTTGAGGAATATTCAAAAATTGCCATATTTCACAAACACACTTTTCTCCGGACCGAAGAAAACAGAGTGCCTTTAATCTATTTTCTTCGGCAATAACCCCAAGAAACTCAACCGTTTTGGCAAGTTTGCAAGCAGATTCTTTACTTTTGCAAGATATTGTTTTCATTAAATACTATATCAAGATATATTGATATAGTATTATAAATTTAAAATTAGGCCAAGGGAGGGCTAAATTAACTTACAAGATAAATAATACGAGCTATGTATCAATAAAAAATACTTAGTGAAATATCAATTTTATATATTTTACGTTATAACCCTTGATACACGATGGCAATATGGACAAATTATTGATATTTTCCCCTGATCTCTATTCTGTCTTATTTGTTTACCACAGGAGCCACAGTTAAAAACAATTGACTCCTCGTTGTCGTATTCCCTTTCTTCATTAACCTGCTTTATTTTTTCCTTATTTTTTTCATTCTCTTTTTCCCTGATTTCCGTGCGCTTTTTTTCTATATTCGACAACCTTTTATAAGCTGAGTAAATATCTGTATTTAATTCTACACCACCACCCTTTGCCTCTCGAACTTTTAATAAATAAGCTTCCCTTATTTTTTCAGACGATGCGTCGTGTTTAACGCCCAACATGCTTCGATCCTGAGCCTCTGATGGATAATACATAATTTCTTGTTTTATGCTGTTTTGTCTTGATTCTTCAACATAGTAATCATCCTTATATAAAGAATATTTGTCTTTATTTTTTAAATTCTTAATTTCGTTTTCCAAATCAAAAATTCGATCTCGAGATACATCTTTATAGTGACTATATAATATCCATGCAAAAATTAGAATTAAAGGTGATATATACATATATTAAAAGAGTAGTTATATTTTTACTAAATTAAAATACTTTTAAAAATAAAAAACCATTAATCAACATAAATACCGCTCTTTAAACCTTTCCTTAATCTCACTGAATTCTTTTGTTCAAAACAAATTTTAACCCCTCAAACACATATGAACTATTAAGGTAATTGGGGTAATGAAACTTTTTTATTCTTAAACGAATTTTTTATCACACCCTAATGAATTTTATTTAATTATATAAACATAATAGCAAAAAAGACTCCTTAACGCAGCACTAATATTCTTTTAATTATCGCTATCTTATAAAAACAGAGTAATAATTTTAGAAAATTAATTAGTCAAAATAATAAATCTATCAAAGAGGCTAGCGTTAAATGCGAGATTACACCTATCCTCTGGAATCCGCTTCGCTGTACCCGATATTTATTTGTTGACATAAAAAAGGATTCTTCCCTTACAGGGACAGTATAGCTTTCCCATATTTTAGGATTATCTAATCCTAAAATATAAGGGAGAAGCTTTTCGAATCCTTCGCGCAAGACAAGCAGTTGTCTTGCTCCTGCGCAAAATTAAAACACCTTTCGGTGTTTATAATTTATGCGCAGGGAAGGATTCGAACCTTCGTAGGCCGAAGCCGACAGATTTACAGTCTGTTGTAATTGACCACTCTACCACCTGCGCAGATGGCAGTGTTTTTACACTGCCAGATATTTAATTTTCAACACTTAACGCTTTTTTACAGACACCCTTGCTTCAATTCCTTCATTAACGTCGACTATTATATCATTATTTTTCACATCGACAAGAATGACTGATTTCGCCCCTAGACTCTTAGATATAACATATTCAGCCACCCTATTCAATATCTTTGTCTGAATAAGCCTTTTTAGGGGTCTAGCACCATACTGAGGGTTGATTCCTTGGGAAGAAAGGTATTCGAATACGTCAGGCCTAACTTCCAATAGAATTCCTTTATCAGACAATCTTTTCTTTAGTATATCGATTTGAACACCAACGATACCTTTAATGGTTTCTTTATTCAAAACATCAAAGATAAGTATTTCATCAAGACGATTTAAGAACTCTGGTCTGAAGCTATCCTTAAGCCTTTCCATAATTCTCTCCTTCATCATATTGTATTCGGTCCTATCGGCACTACCGTTTCCAAAACCGATAGTCTCCATTTTATTTACGAATTCTGAACCAATGTTTGAAGTTAAAATAATTACAGTATTCTTGAAATTTACTGTTCTTCCTTTTGAATCAGTAAGACGTCCGTTGTCTAGTACCTGAAGAAGAATGTTAAACACCTCTGGATGAGCTTTTTCGATTTCATCAAAGAGAACAATCGAATATGGTCTATGTCTCACCTGTTCTGTAAGTTTTCCAGCTTCATCGTAGCCGACATATCCTGGAGGTGAACCAATCAGTTTAGAAACTGAATGTTTCTCCATAAACTCTGACATATCAATTCTAATTATCGCCTTCTCGTCATTAAACAAGAATTGAGACAAAGTCTTTGCAAGTTCAGTCTTTCCAACACCTGATGGGCCCAAGAACATAAATGAGCCAATTGGTCTATCTGGATCACCAACACCAGCCCTTGACCTCCTGATAGCCTCAGAAATTTTCTTGATTGCCTCGTCTTGACCAAGAACTTTTTTCTTAAGTTCTTCCTCCATTCTTTTTAGTTTTTCAGCCTCCTCTTCAAGCATTCTCAATACAGGAATACCAGTCCATTTTGCAACAACATTTGCAACGTCTTCTTCTGTAACCTCTTCACGAAGAAGTCTTCTTGGGGATAATTTTTCTAATTTATTTTCAAGAGTAGTAAGCGCGATTTCTTTAGTAGGAATTACCCCGTATCTTATTTCCGCAGCCAAAGCTAAATCTGATCGCATTTCAGCTGATTCTGCATCAAGCCTAAGACCCTCAAGGTCTTTCTTCAAGGCTCTCATATCTGCGATTATTTTTTTCTCATTCTTCCACCTCATATCAACTTCTGAAATTTTTTCTCTTAGATCAGCGACTTCTTTATCAATCTTTTTAATCCTAGTCTTAGCCTGAACATCTTTTCCTTCAGCTTCTTTTTTAAGAGCCTCTCTTTCAACCTCCAATCTCATTATTTTCTTATCAGTATCTTGAATTGCGATAGGTTTGTCCTCTAACTGAAGACGCAAAGAAGAAGAAGCTTCATCAATAAGGTCAATTGCTTTATCTGGCAAAAATCTATCTGCAATATATCTACTAGATAAATTTACAGCAGCGACAATAGCGGCATCGGTAATTCTAATACCATGATGTAGTGCGTATCTATCTTTGAGGCCTCTTAAAATAGCAACAGCGTCTTCAATGCTTGGCTCACCAATATGAACAGGCTGGAATCTTCTAGCTAAAGCAGAATCTTTTTCAATATGCTTTTGGTATTCATTTAAAGTTGTGGCTCCAATAGCTCTAAGCTCACCCCTTGCAAGCGCAGGCTTTATCATATTTGAAACATCAAGCGAACCTTCAGCCGCACCAGCTCCAACTATTGTGTGAATTTCATCTATAAACAAAATTATATTTCCACTAGCTCTTTCAATATCCTTAAGAATAGCTTTCAATCTCTCCTCAAATTCTCCTCTAAATTTCGTACCAGCAACGAGAGAACCAATATCAAGCGAAACGATTTCTTTGCCTTTTAATATTTCAGGAACGTCACCCTTAGCAATTCTTATCGCTAAACCTTCCGCGACGGCAGTTTTACCTGTACCGGCCTCGCCCACTAATACCGGATTATTTTTTGTCCTCCTTGAAAGAATCTGCATAACTCTTCTAAT
This sequence comes from uncultured Candidatus Saccharibacteria bacterium, assembly GCA_964531375.1. GTDB lineage: Bacteria > Patescibacteriota > Minisyncoccia > Phycocordibacterales > UBA12445 > UBA12445. The sequence goes on along the minus strand of CAZHDO010000001.1, from coordinate 49,763 downwards.
CTCTTCATCACGTCCAATAACAGGATCGAGTTTATCCTCCATCGCCATCTTTGTGAGATTTCTTGTATATTTTTCAAGGGCTCTTGGCTTCTTTTTTGGCGCAACATCACCACCCTTATTCTTCCTCATATCCTCAAGGATTCTGACAACATCTTCTCTTTTTATCTTAAACCTAGTTAGAATTTCTCTTGCCTGACTTGGAACGTCTATCAGGGAAATAAAAAGATGCTCGGTTGAAATAAAATCATCCTTAAGACTTGCAGCAACCTTAGCCGAATCGTCTAAAATTTTAACGAGTTCCGCTGTTAAATAAATCTGATATGAAGGAGAAATGACATTGGGACTTTCAGTGCCCTCGACGTTTTCAAGTAACTGATCAAGAAGAAGAGCGGTATCTATTTCCATCTTATCCAAAATAGACAAAACAAGACTCTCCTCTTGTATTAAAAGAGATACCAAAAGGTGAATCGGATTGACCTGATTCTGACCCCTCTCTATTACAAGCTCGTGAGCTTTTCTTATTGTCTCCCTTGCTTTTGAAGTTAAGTTGTTAAATGGAATCATATATTTTAAATTAAGTTGTTTCCGCACATTCTAATAACCAACAAGTCAATTGTCAAATAAACTAAAATTACACCTTAAAACATTAACTAATTGGTGTTTTTGTAAGTTGTGGTTGAAATGTCACCTACCTTAGCACCAGTAGAAGCCCCAATTAAATTTTTTATTATAGAGTAAGGTATTACTTCGTTATTTGAACCATACATACCAATCAAAAAACCATTTATATCAATTAAAGGACGCCCGCCCCAGCTCTCTAGCGCCTTTATACTTGTCTTAATTACAGGAGTCGAAGAAGCATTCCCTAATCTCACATAAGACACATAACCCATAGACACGACATTAGCTCCACCCTCAATTCCCATTGAAATAACAGTTTTACCGAGAGAAACCTGGTCGCTAGAAAGAGCACTAATCGGTACAAAATAATTTTTATCTTTTGAAATCACCACCTTAAACAAAGCCACACCAGAAGAACTTTCACTTTTAATCAAACTTAAAGGAGCGTTTGTTCCGTCTGACAAAATTGCATAATATTTTGAATTTACACTACCAACAATACTCGAGCTTGTGACAATTAACCCGTCGTTTGAAACAAAAAAGCCAATCTTACTTCCCTCCTCGCCTTCAGTAAGCAAAGCCAAGCTTAAACTCGCTTCTTGATTAACATCAAAAATAACAGACTGCCCAATAGATGAGTCAACTGGATTTGGATTGATGCTCATATTTTCAACTGAGCCTTTTTCCCTAACAACACGAACAAGAGATAGCTTTGTTTTTTTAATTGAAGAAACAACGGTATCATCTTCTTTTAAGATTTGTTTTATTTCAGTTTTTTCAACTTTTCCAGGAGAAACAACCTTCTCAACGGTTCTCTCTACTATTCTATTCACTGTCTGAGTAATACTTTGAGGAGCCTGATCCATCAGGGTCACAACAATCACACCCGTCGCAGCAGAAGTCACGAGGGTTATGAATATCGCCAATAGTATAATTTGTGTTTTATTTAGCTCTTCCACACCCTTATTCTATAACAAAAAAATATAAATGCAAAAATTATTTTTTTCTTAATCTCTCTACGATATTTTGTAAAATTTTTACCGTTTTTAATATATCATTTTTCGTAGTATCTCTGCCAAAAGTAAATCTTACAGAACTGTTCGCCCTTGCCTCTTTTCCGTAAACAGAAACCAATACATGAGATGGCGCCTCTTCCCTACTTGAACAGGCGCTTCCAGTCGAAGTCATTACTCCCTTAGCATCAAGTTCAATAACCAATTGCTCTCCAGATATTCCTGGGAAATAAAAATTAACATTATTTGGAAGTCTTTGTTTAGCATCGCCATTTAATTCCAAATTAGAAATTATTTTTTTAGCTGAAGTAATAAAATAGTCCCTCAAAATAGTCAGCCTATCTGACTCTTTTTTTCTTTTATCCTCGATAAGCCTTAACGCAATAGACAAACCTACAATCTCAGGCACATTCTGTGTTCCTGAACGTAAACCACCTTCTTGACCACCACCAAAAAATACCGGGTCAACAGGAGTGCCATTCTTGATATATAAAAATCCAGACCCTTTTGGTCCATATATCTTTGACCCTCCAATCGTCATTAAATCAATCCCTAAATTTGAAACCTGTAAAGACAGAGCACCTGGAGCCTGACACGCATCAGTATGAAAAATTGGATAATTTCTATCTCCTCTTTTTTCTTTTATTTTTTGGGAAATTTCTCTTATCGGCTGAATTGTACCAATCTCATTGTTAGCGTACATCAAAGAAACGAGCACAGTATTATCTTTTATTGCCTTCTTAACATCTTCCGGCTTAACAAGACCAGAAGGAGACGTGTTTAAATAAGTAACATCAAAACCATTTTTCTCTAAAAATTTAAAAGGCTTCAAAACCGAATGGTGTTCAATTTTAGAAGTTATAATATGGAGCTTTTTGCCATTACTTATTCTCTTGAAAAAATTTGCAACTCCCATGATTGCAAGATTGTTTGATTCGGTCCCACCACTCGTAAAAAATATTTCGGAAGACCTTGCGCCTAGCGGTAATGCAATATTTTTTCTCGCCTCTTCGAGTGCTTTGTTTGCCGAAACACCCAAAGAATGTATAGATCCTGGATTACCATATTCAGTAGACCAAAACCTTCTCATTCCCAACAACACCTTCTCGTCTACCGGAGTGGTTGCCGCATAATCAAGATATATTGATTTATTTTGCTTTTTCTTCACCCTTGAAATCTATTACAAATAACAAAAAACCGCAACAAATAAATAATTACGGTTTAAATTTAAAACAACTAATCAGGGATTTTTTCTTAAAAGAATAATATTTAAAATCTCCTCCCTCGCATCGCGATGACATTCGCTAACAACTCTTATCTCGCGAATGGTAATCGTATCTTGACCGTTATCAACAAAACGAACCAGCTTCCTCACTTGCGCACAAGGAAAAGTCAAATATTCTGCGGTTCCATCAGGCTTCTCAAAAACAATAACAATGTTACCCTTACCATCCCACCCGGGCGGCAACCGTATTGGATATGTAAACTCGTGAACCTCAACACTTTCATCATCAAACATATAACCCCCTTTTCATTTTTTACAAAGTACGAATTGTCTCTACCACTTTTACAGAAATTCACGAGAAACGTCAAACTTTTGCCTTGATTAAATAAATTCAAAGTAATAGAATGAATTGAAATAAATCTATGGGAAATTTAAATTCACCAGCCGTAACTTACTTTTTAATTGCATCCGTAATAATTCTAATTGCGTGTATTATTCGCCTTGAAATGCGACTCAAAAAAATACTTAAGGGCAATACGGTAAACAACATAGAAGATTCTATAGTTACAGCAATCGAAGATATTGAAAAACTTGATACTGCAAAAAATAACATTGAAAAGGAAATACAAATTATAAAAAACAGTATTAGAAAAAATATAAGAACAGTTGAAACCACAAGATTCAATCCATTTGCAGACGTGGGTAGTAAACAAAGTTTCGCTTCCGCGTTTATTGATGACCATGGAGATGGTGTTGTTCTTTCTAGTCTATATTCAAGAGACAAAGTAAGTGTTTTTGCGAAACCAATCAAAGAATATAAATCAGACTACGAACTCTCAGAAGAAGAAAAAGAGGTTTTGAAAAAATCCTGGGAAAGTAGAAAAGGGTTATAATTTTAGGAAAAACACCTAAAAGGGGTTTACAAGATGGGTTTTTTTGTTGATAATGGTCAAGCCGTACTTATTCTTGCTCAAATAATGATAAAAACAAAAAAAGAAAACAAAATACCGGACGAATCACAAGGTACAAAAAAACCAGTTGATCCTAAAGAGCGCCCCCCTATTATTACAGTGATGGGTCATATTGATCATGGAAAATCAACACTTCTTGACTTCATAAGAAAATCAAACACAGTAGACAAAGAAGCCGGTGGTATCACTCAACACACAAGTGCATATGAAGTAATACACAAAACTCCAACTGGCGATGAAAAAAGAATAACGTTCATAGACACCCCCGGACACGCTGCTTTTTCCAAAATGAGATCAAGAGGGGCTGAGGTTGCAGATATTGTAATACTCGTTGTCGCCGCTGACGATAGTGTTAATGTTCAGACAATCGAAGCCCTAAAAACAATACAAGAAGCCAATACACCTTTTATCGTTGCAATAAATAAAATAGACAAACCAAACGCCGACATCGAAAAAACAAAACTCGACCTGGCTTCAAATGGAGTTTTTCTTGAAGGATACGGTGGAGATATTTCAAACATTCCAATATCAGCAAAAACTGGCGAAGGTGTTTCCGACCTTCTTGATATTTTACTTTTAATGGCAGAAGTTAATGGGCTTAAAAAGGACGACAACCGAAGAGGCGAAGGTTTTGTTCTTGAATCAAATCTTCACCCAAACAAAGGAGGTATCGCTACTCTTATCTTAATCAATGGAACAATAAGGAAGGGTGACTTCTTGGTAATAGACGGAAACATAACGCCAGTAAGATCTCTTGAAAATTTCGCTGGAGTTAAAATAGATTCCGCAATAGCTTCGTCACCTATCAAAGTAATCGGATTCAGTAAAATACCTACAGTTGGTTCAACATTCACATCTTCTCCAAACAAAAAAGATGCCGAGGTTATGGCCAAAAATACTTGCTCGACAGTTTGTTCAACAAGACCTGCATCGGATTATGCCAATGCTAAAGTAGTTCTTCCTATTATATTAAAAGGAGACTTCCAGGGTTCAAACGAAGCAATTGAAAAAGAACTAAGAAAACTTGAGACAGATGATGTTAAGGTCAGAATAATATGTTGTGGTGTAGGAAATATTACAGAGAACGACATAACCATGGCAAGTGGAACAGAAAAACCACTGGTAATCGGATTCAACGTTAAAGTAGACAGAGGCGTTGCAGATATCTCACAGAAATTCAATGTACAACCAATGATTTTTGACATTATATACAAAATCAATGAAGTAGTTGCCGAAGAGATTAAAAAGAGAATGCCTAAGATGCAGGTGGAAAAAGTACTAGGCCAAGCAAGAATCTTAAAAACATTCAGCAGACAAAAAGACAAACAAATTGTTGGAGGTTCTGTTCTATCAGGCTCTATCATAAACAATAAACAAATTAAAATAATTAGACAGAAAAATGAGATTGGTAGAGGTGAAATTATAGAACTTCAAGAGAAAAAACAAAAATCAAGAGAAGTTACAGAAGGGGCCCAATTCGGAGTAACGATAGAATCCAAGGTTACAATTTCTGAAGGAGATATTATTGAAGCCTTTGACATTGAGACAGTTTAAGGGCAATATACATCCTATTAATTAAATATAAAATGCAAGGAAGAAGAAACGAAAAAATATCGTCTTTACTAATGAAAATGGCCGCTGATTTTACTCAGAGGGTTTCAAATGGCAATTCGATTATAACAATAACAGGCGTTGATATTTCTGACGACAAAGAAAGAACAACGATCCTTTTTACAACTCTACCAGATAGTGAGGAATTAAGGGCCTTAGAATTTCTCAAGAGACAGAGAAGTGATTTTAGAGAGTACGTAAAAAAATTCTGGAAAATGAGAGTTCTCCCCTTCTTTGATTTTGAAATAGACAAGGGAGAAAAAAACAGACAAAGAATCGATGAACTTTTAAATCAAACAAAAGTATAAATACTGGCCTGGTAGCTAAGTCCCGCCAAAGGCGGGCAGGGTCCAGGCAAAAGTCGCAAAGCTTTGAAAATATTGGTATGATTTACAATTTACTGGCCTGGTAGCCAAGTGGTAAGGCAAGAGTCTGCAAAACTCTTATACGCGGGTTCGATTCCCACCCAGGCCTCAAGGTTCCCGATTGGGAATCGAAGGCGATTTTAAAAAAGTAAACTGCTTTACTATTTTAAAACGACAGGCTTTGGATGAAAAAATTTCAATGTCACATCAGTGACCAGAAATTTTTGAAGGAAAAGGATTCCCACCCAGGCCTCAGGATTTCCATCTGGAAATCCTGGCAGAAGATTTATTTTCTGCTAAAATAAAAATAGGCCTGAGTGGCGGAATTGGTATACGCTACAGACTTAAAATCTGTCGCCCGTAAGGGATTGAGGGTTCGACTCCCTCCTCAGGCACATATAGAGCGGAGCGAAATATGGGACAGATAGCAAGTAAACTGCTTTGCTTGCGCGAGGTAATCGAAAGGCGCAGTATATCGCCAAAGGCGATACGAGCCGGGGTCGCGAAAAATTTCCACTAGAAAATTTATTTGCGACCGACCCCCTCCCCACCCAGAGGTATTGAAAAATAAGTATTTTGTGATATTGTAGTCTTTGTTGTATGCGCCCATAGCTCAGCTGGTAGAGCAGTTGCCTTTTAAGCAAATGGTCGCAGGTTCGATTCCTGCTGGGCGCACAAAACAACCACCTTAAATGTGAAAACATTTGGGGTGGTTTTGTTTTGTAGCGCCCAGCAGGAATCGAAAGACGGAAGCGGGCCCATTGCTGAAAGCAAGGGAGCTGAGTCGGGGTCGCGAGTACTTAGTCCACGCAATATTGCGAAGCAATATGAGTAGACTTAGTAACTTGCGACCTGATTCCTGCCTAAATCGAGATAAGATTTCATCAATATCAAATGTGTTATAATCTCAGGCATGGAAAATAACCTAAATAAACAACTAAGCAGTATTGAAGAAAAAAAGAAAAAGAAAGAAGAAGCGTTTAACAAAACAATAAAAAGACTAGATGATGTGGTAGATGGAATAGGCAACTCCATGGATCAAGAGATTAAAGAAACAGTCACATATCTGTTGCTCCTTGGTTTTAACACAACGGGGTCTTGTGCGGGGCACACTACCGGACGAAGTTTCGCATTTCCTTATATAAACATAGCCCCTCTAGATAATCAACAATTGGTTTATAACGAGGCCAGAAAAAAGATAACAAACGAAATATGTAGTAAATACAATCTAACAAAGATTCAATTAGTGGAAGAAGTCAACACCTTAGCAGATGAAGAATTTATAGACAAGCTGGTTGAATTAGACGAAACCCTTGGCAAAACCACCGAATATAAAAACTGGTTTAAAGAATTCATGGCGATGGGTTCAAAAATTGATGAACTATTGTTAGAATTTTACAATTCAAAAAACACAACTGACAACCTTGATATAATAAAACAAGGATCTGGGTTTAACGAACATGGAAGTGTTTGGAGGGTGGAAAGTCGATTCTCTAATAAAAAACGTCGAGAGAGAGAAACTAAACCAATCACAATCGAAGAAGTGCAAGAGGCACAAGAAGAAATGCAAAAATTTACGCAATTCCTCAAAGAAAAATACTTCAAAATCTAATCAAACAAAGAACAACTTCTTTACTTACAAGCCTTAATTTGTTAGTTTAATTTCAGCTTGTTCGTTAAAATACCACACAGGGAGAAGTATCATGACCACTGAGAAGTATGCCGAATACGAAGAGAAAGTTCGTCAGATTAAAAATCTGCAAAAACGCATTGCAAACCCGGAAGACGACCGTCTTTTGAAAGATCATTTGAGGCTTCAAAGCGAGCTCGAGGCAGCTCTTTCTGATCCGAAAACAAAGCTCTTTGTTACTTTCAAAAAAATCACTATCAGTGGCAGATTCTACCAAACAAAGGATGAACAAGTGGTTCTTTTTCAGGGAAATCGTTCCATGACCGGAAACCCTGAACTTAACTATTTCTTAAAGAACGGTGCGATGACGTGCACAATAACAACAGCACAAGATTTTCTCTCTGAAGAAATTACAAAAGAAGTGGCCTTGGATAAACTTATGTCCGGCCAAGGCTTTATGAAAGATTAAACCGAATAAAAGACACAACAGCCTCGCGCAACCCGCGAGGTTTTCTTTTTGTCTATTAAATTATTTATTTAGATACCCCTCAATTAACTCAATATCACTTATATCTTTCTCACGTCCCATCAGTTTCTTCCATTCAAGTAAATATTTCACATCAACAAAAGGTACGTCCTCTATTATATTTGCGCTTTTTATTAATTCGTTGGGGTCAAATTTTCCAGGATTCCATTCTCTAAATATTTCAATATTTTCTTTTTCTAATTTATCTGCCCCACTTAAGGCCTTGCCACTTGTCCACTCTCCAGAAGTTAAGCATCTTTCCCAAAGATTTTTATTAACTATAATATCAATATCTTTTGAATCCCTAATTCCCCAAATGCACAAAAGAGCGCTACCAAAAACCGCATATTCCCCTGTTTGGAAATTTAATTCTTTTGTTTTTTGGATTAATTCAATTTTATTCATTGTATTTCTGCAATTTTCCACACCAAGGACAGAACCACTCTATTCTTTCCTCTGGGGCGTCGCCGATTGTCCACCACTTTCCACAGTGGGCGCAATTAAAATGGTGCAAAATTTCTGTAGCTTTCTTAAATATTTTTTCCATGACACTTCTTGTATTTTTTTCCACTTCCACAAGAACAAGGTTCGTTTCTTCCAATTTCTTTTTCTTGAGACTTAATATCTTCTTTTTGCTCCTCTTCAGAATTACCGACAGCATTCGCAGATTCATGTATTTCTTGCAACTTCTTTTTTTCTGGCTCAAGAATTATTTGGTTTGCTCTTAAGGTAGGAAGAAGCCTTAATATATTGTGAGCGAAAGCATTTTCAATCTCCCTAAAAAGCCTAATTCCCTCTTTTTTGTATTCAACAAGCGGGTCCCTTTGGCCATAAGCCCTTAATTTTACGCTCGAGCGCATGTGATCCATTGTTTCAAGGTGCTCTGTCCAAATCATATCTATTACCTGCAGACTAAGCATACGCAAACCAGCAAAAAAATTAACATCGCCAATCTCGCTTCTTAAATTTTTTACAAATTCTCTTGACTCAATATCTTCACCCATTATCTGCTCGAGATATTCAGCTAAATAAACATCACCACCCAAAAGAATTTTTCTTCTTTTTTCATAAACAGTCTTTCTTTGGATATTCATAACATCATCATACTCAAGAAGATGTTTTCTGGAATCAAAATTTATTCCCTCTATTTTTGTTTGCGCACCCTCAATCGACTTAGTAATAAATCTGTTTTGAATAGGTTCGTCTTCTGGAATCCCGAGCTTACCCATCATGTTTGTAACCATATCAGACGCAAAAATTCTAATCAAAGCATCCTGCATAGATACGAAAAACTGGGTCGCTCCAGGGTCACCTTGTCTCCCACTTCTTCCCCTTAGTTGATTATCTATTCTTCTAGCGTCGTGTCTTTCTGTGCCAAGCACAAACAACCCCCCAAGCTCCCTAATCTCATCAGACTCTTCTTTTGTAGCCAACACTCCACCTAGCTTAATATCAACCCCCCTACCAGCCATGTTTGTGGCAATAACAACACTTCCCTTTTTACCCGCCTCTGCAATTATCTGTCCTTCCTGTTCGTGATTCTTGGCATTTAAAACGTTGTGTTTTACACCTTCGCGACTTAGGTACTTTGAAAGTATCTCGTTTTTTTCAATAGATATCGTACCAATAAGAACAGGTTGACCTTTTTCGTTAAGCTCTTTAACTTTTCTTGTAAGCGCTTTTAACTTACCGTCCTCAGTTTGAAATATATAATCATCAAGATCCTCTCTTTTATTCTGTCTATGTGAAGGTATCGCAACAGTATCGAGTCCGTATACTTTAAAAAATTCTTCAGCAGAAGTAAGACCAGTACCTGTCATGCCAGAAAGTTTTTGATACATTCTAAAATAATTCTGAAGAGTGATTGTAGCCATTGTCCTAGACTCCTTCTGAACTTTAACCCCTTCTTTAGCTTCTACCGCCTGATGTAATCCATCAGACCACCTTCGGCCGGGTTGCAACCTACCAGTAAATTCATCCACAATTATTACTTCGCCGTTTTTAACAACATAATCTTTGTCTAAAATAAATATTGCCTTAGCACGAACAGCCGATTCCAAATGATGAACATACTTAACACCACCCTCAGTATAAATATTTTCGATACCAAGTAATCTTTCAGCCTTACTTATACCCTTATCAGTTAAAGAAATGACTCTTTGTTTTTCATCAATCACATAGTCCTCAACATCTTTCATCTGTCCTGCAATGTTTGCAAACAAAGAATAAAGATCTTCTGACTCTCCAGCTGGTGCAGAAATAATAAGAGGGGTTCTTGATTCGTCTATAAGAATAGAATCCACTTCGTCGATTATTGCAAAATTATAAGCAATCTTTTCAGTAACACCCTCCGAGCTTTGTACGATATCTCTCTCTGAATAAGAAATATTATCTCTGAGGTAATCAAAACCAAACTCATTATTTGTTCCGTAAACAATATCAGCCTGATAAGCCTCCCTTCTTGTACATGGCCTTAAAAATTCATAAATAACCTTAAAGGATCCAAGCTGGTCTCTTTCTTTATCAACTTCAGTGTGTTTTGGATCATAAAGAAAAGAAGAGTCATGATTAATTACAGAAATCGATAATCCAAGAAAAGAATATATCTGCCCCATCCAAACAACGTCTCTTCGTGCTAAATAATCATTTACAGTAACAACATGAACGTGCCCACTAATTGCATTCAAATATGCTGGCAAAGTTGCAACCAGAGTCTTACCTTCACCGGTCTTCATTTCCGATATCTTTCCTTGATGAAGGACAACTCCGCCCAAAACCTGAACATCATAATGTCTTTGACCAAGAGTTCTTAAAGAAGTTTCTCGAACAACAGCAAAAGCTTCGGGTAAAATATCCTCTAAAGTTTCTCCCGTCTTCAGTCTACCTCTAAAATAAATAGTCTTTTCTCTAAGTTGCTCATCTGAAAGTTTTTTAATTTCAACTTCAAAACCATTCACCTTCTCAAGAATCGGCTTTATTTTATTTATCTCTCTCGTACTCCTGTCGCCAAAAATTTTATCAAAAATGTACATAAATGTTTAAATAACGATTATCTGATTAGCTTCTAGTATAACAGAATAAGGTTAAAATAACAGGCTGGACAACAAAAAAAGAAAACCCCCATTTGGAGGTTTTCTTTTTTGCAAAAATACTATTTCTTCTTTGCAACTTTCTTTACTGCTTTCTTTGCAGCCTTCTTTACAACTTTCTTTACTGCTTTTTTAACTACCATTTTATTTTTTTATTTAGATATTAGACGACATCCGACCTTTTTAATTTTTTAAAATATTTTAAAAATATTTTAAAATTCTTAATTAAGATGTCGCTCTATTTGTTAATTATCTCACAGATAAAAAAATAATGTAAGATGTGGATAACTTTTTCTATAATTTTCCAAAAAATATTTAAGAAAAAATTTAAAAATAATATGTTTTAGAAAAATAAATCTAAAATAAACTATTTTACAAAATAAAAAAGACGGAAATATTTTTCCGCCTTTTTAAAAGAAATTTCAATTACTTAAGATCGGCGGATACTACCTCCACAAGTACAAAAAATGTGAGCGTTCCGCCAATCTTAACTAAATGTAACTCTATTAGATATTTTAGCATTACATTTATAAAATGCAAAACCCCGACATCTATAAATAGACGAAGGGGTTTGCACTGTACTTGTTTATGGAGGTCCGTTCAATAAAATATTTATCACCGAACAACACTCACACAGACATCATAACACCAAGAAATATTTTATTCAAACTTTACTGTGGAACTTTTCCGGCTCTAATATCTTTTATAAATTTTGTTGCTTGGTCTTTTAGGGCTGGATTTAATTCAATCGCCTTTTTAAGCTCTTCAATTGATTTTTCCTTTTGCTTGTCCGCTAAATATGTCGCAGAGAGATAGACATGATACTGGGCATTCTTTGGGTCCATTTCGATCCTCTTTAACCAAATCTCAGCAACTTTCTTGTATTGCTTTGTTGCAACATAAGCATTTATGAATCGATCTTCTACTGGCGGAGTACTTGTTCCTAGTAATTCTACTACAACGTCATTTTTACCAGCATAAATAGCAGCGATGGTGTAAATATTTCTAGACTCCGCGAAAGTTGGCTCCAAGTCATAAGCGTTCTTAGCAATAGACAGCGCAGTCTCTATATCACCCTTGTTTATATTTGCAGCAACCAGCTCAAAAAGAATAGTTTGTTTTTTAGGAGACAGGTCTCTTGCAATCTCAATATTCTTCATGGCTTCACTAACAAGACCATAAGCAGAAAATAGTGAGCTTTGGAAAACCCGATATCTAGCGTCTAACGGATTAGCAGCAATCTGTTTTTCCATCTCATCTCTTGCAAGAAGGAAAAAGTTTTGTTTAATAGAATTATCTATATCTTGTGCACGAGACATACTTATTGCTCTTTGCACTAATTGTTCCCTTGCCTCTGTGGTCCCAAAAGAACCGTAAGAGAAAACTTTTTTAAACATATCTAAGCTTTGGTTCATATCATTCACCGAAGAGCTTCTTGTAGACAGCGCTTGAATGAGAGTTTTTGAAGCAAGAATAGGTTTTACATTAACAAAATACATAGTTCCAAAGAAGCCAACAATCACTAAAGAAATTGCAACGTAAGCAGCAAACTCTTCTTCGAGAAAAGGTTCAACCTTTCTTTCTCCTTTATCTTCTAATTTAACATCACCATCTTGATATCTAGTTTCATTGTAAATATAAGCGATAATAGCGAAAAACATCGCATAGCTCATAAGGTTGTCAAAAACAAATATATTATGAACGAAATAACCAACAAGAAGGCCCGTAATCACACTTCTATCAACAAGAGTAAATCTTCGTGTTATTTTCTCATCCCAGATAAAAAACAAAGCAACTGCAAAAATAGAAAGGTAAGACAAAAGCCCAAGAAGACCACCAGCTATTAACCAGTCAAAAAATACGTCATGAGCCCTATCAAACCATGGCTCCTGTGCGTACATTCTTGGGTCATAGTACTTATTAAACACTACATTAAAGTTATCCTGCCCCCAACCCAATATTGGATTTTCTAAAAACCCCTTGAAAGCCATGTTCCAAACCATATATCTTGGCTGATTAAAGACACTTGATATGGACAATTCAGCGTATCTACCAAGAATAGGGCTTTCTTTTACAAAACTTAAATTTCTTGCAAATAAGAAAATCACAAGCAAAGCGACAACAGATCCCATTACATATTTTGCAATCTCTTTATGTTGGCCGGTACTTTTATAGAAAACGATGAGTGCGGCTGTTACAATACCAAGCAATAATCCAATAGCGGTGCCCCTGGTCGCAGTTTCTAAAAGGAAAAAAGCAGAAAACAAAGACATCAAACCATAAAACCAGGTTTTTGCATTATTCCCGATCTTGTTTCGGAAAAGAAAGAGCGCTGATAAGAAACAAATAAACAACATGTGAACGGCAAAGTATATGGTATTACCAAAAGTCGCATCCAAACGAACTCCGCCCTGATTAATGTTCGCCCAACCCATTAGCTGTATCGCACCGTAAACCATTAAACCAATTCCTGAAATGAAAATAGCCTTAAAGTATTTCCTCCAAAGACTCTCTGTAAAAACAGAAATAAGCAAAATAAAATATGCAAAAATATGGAGTAAAGAAACTAAACCTTCCATTCTTTCATAATTTGACCAAAAACTTCGATAAAAATTGACCCCTAAAATATCAGCAATTGCGATTATTCCAACAAAACTACCTACAGCCAGCAGTAAATTATTTTTCTTAGGAATAAGGCTCTTATCAAAAACAGCAAGAATCGCCCAAATCGAAAAAATAATTTCAATGATTATGCGAAAAGCAAAATTCTTCCCTGTGATAAAAGGAAAGAACATCGAGCCTGTAACTATAAATGGTAAAAACGGCACTAGAAACAACCCTCCTATGATTATATTTCTTAGCACGCTTTCTGTGCTTGCACTTATTTTATTCATTCTAATTGGAGATAGGCGCACAAACGCACAACCATATCTAAATTAATAATAATTAATAATGTTTTTAAAAATTAACCCAATAGCGACACTTATTAATACTATACATATATAATATACCACAACCAAAATATATTTAAATATTTGCGGAATTATTACTTTGTGTTGTATTAAAACAAAATTACACCCAGACAAGGGTGCAATTATAACTCATCCTAATATTCATTAGTCCTTAAGCTTTAAAAGCCACTTCTGATTATCCAAAAACCAATTTACAAATTTTTCAATTCCAACCTCAACCCTTGTTTTTGGTTCATATCCAATTTCTTTTTTTGCCTTATTTATATCCGCACTTGTCTCTCTCACGTCCCCTGCCTGCATCGGTAACATTTTTATTTTAGCTGTCTTACCGATATTCTTTTCGATTAATTTCACATACTCCATCAGCGCCACCCTCTGACCACCTCCAAGATTATAAATTTCATAGCCAAGACTTTCTTTGTTAAGTGCTCCAATTATTCCAGAAACAATATCATCTATGTATGTAAAATCTCGAGCCATTTTACCCTCACCGTACACTTCAATTTCCTTTTCGAGTAAAATATTTTTTGCAAATTTAAAAAGCGCCATATCAGGACGACCATATTCTCCGTAAACAGTGAAAAATCTAAGTCCTGCAGACTCTATTCCGTAAAGATGGTAATAAGAATGAGCCAAAACTTCGTTGGCTTTTTTAGAAGCTGCATAAATCGAAATTGGGTTATCTGTTCTATCGCTCTCAGAAAAAGGCATTTTTTTATTACTTCCATACACGGAACTAGAAGAAGCATAAATAACTTTCTTAATTCCATTATTTTTAGCACCTTCAAAAATATTCAAGGTCCCTAAGTAATTCGCATCAACATAGGCCCAAGGATTAACCAGAGAGTATCTCACGCCTGCTTGTGCTGCCAGATGAATAATAGAATCTGGTTTTTCTTTTTTTATTATTTTATCGACATTCGAATAAACAGAAATATCTTTTTTATAAAATTTATAATTAGGATATTTTAAAAGAATCTCGTTTCTTTTTTTCTTTATTTTAATATCATAATACGGAGTAAAACAATCAACGCCAACAACAGACACCCCTTCATCAAGAAGTCTCTTCGCTGTATTAAAACCAATAAACCCAGCCGTTCCTGTTATTAAAACTTTTTTATTTTGACCAGCCATTTGGATGTTTTTTATACCATTTTACTAATGACAAAATACTATCCTCTATTGTTCTTTTTGGTTTCCAGTTCAAGATTTTTTTCGCCTTACGAATATCGGCTACAAGTTCTTTATCTTCACCCTTTCTGGCCTCAGATCTTTTAATATCAAATTTATGTCCAGTGACTTTCTCAACTTTTTTGATTATTTCCAAAACAGAATTACCTTTACCGGTACCAAGGTTCACAATTTCTTGTCCTTCATTTTTTAATAAATACTCAACAGCAAGAAGATGCGCCTCTGCAAGGTCAACCACATTAACATAATCTCGTATTGGAGTACTATCTTTAGTATCGACATGCGGGCAAGTTAAAGAGAACTCAGATATATTGAGTGCACCCTTAACTGCGTTCTGCACAAGAAGCGCAGATGGCTTCTTGGAATCTCCGATCAGTCCATCATCAGAAGCACCACACACATTAAAGTATCTAAAGATAAAATAATTTAAACCTTGAAGTTTACCCAGCCACTTAATTGCCTTTTCTACCAATAGCTTAGATTCTCCATAAGGATTGGACGGATTTTGTGGATGTTTTTCGTTAATTGGTAAATACTCAGCATTACCATAAGTTGCACAGGTCGAAGAAAATACTATATTTTTTACACCATTTTTCTGTATAGCCTCAAGAAGCCTCACTGAACCAAAAAAATTATTATTAAAATACCTAAAAGGATCCTCCATTGATTCATTAACCAGACAAAAGGCAGCAAAATGAACAACCACACTAATATCTTTTTCTTTTTCAAAAACAGAATCAATATTATTGTTTAAATCAGCCTCATAAAATCTTAATTTATTTTCACCAAACTTTTTCTGCAAGAAAGAAACTGGCTCTCGATATCCTCTAGAGAAATTATCAACAGCAACCACCTCATAACCTTTTTTAAGAAAAGTGTAAGTTGTAATCGAACCAATATAACCACCAGCTCCAGTTATTAAAACTTTTTTATTTTTTTTCTGGCTCATTATAATTACCTAACCAATATTTTTTTAAAGTTTCTCCTAGTTTTTGTTTTTTTAACATGGTTTCATTAATCTGATCTACGACATTAAACAGCGAGGGTGTAACTCTCTTTTTTTCAAACACTTTGATAAAGGTCTTTAAATCTTTTGGTAAACATTTTCCACCAAAACCTCGATAACCCTTGTGAATAACCTCTAAATGATGTCCACCAATCCAAGGGTCCGCCAACATTAATTTCTTAAGAACATCATAATCAGCACCGAATTTTTGAGACAAATCATATATCTGATTAGCAAAAATTACCTTCATTGCGAAGAAAGCGTTTCGAGTAAATTTAAATATTTCACTTTCATTACTTCTTACCACCTCGTTTACCTTTCCTCTTGGTAATATCTTTATAACGTCGTTGGCGATATTCTTACTTTTTTCCGTATATCCTAGTAATTGAAAAACTGGCTTAGAAAAATCCTCCCAAGCAGTAGACTCAGTGAGAAATTCCGGACTATGAAGAAAAGAGTAATCAGGAAAAGCTTCTTGAAGAAACTCAGTGGTTCCTGGCGGAACTGTCGATTTTATTACAAAAATTTTAGGCCCATTAAAATTGCGGAAGAATTTCTTAAAAACCTCAACATCCACCCCAGTATCGCTTCTTTTACTATGTGGCGTTGGCAAACAGACGAAAACAATATCAGCCGATTGCAAATCCTCAAATTTACCAATATTTTTAAAACTGTCATAAGCAAAAACTTCAAACTTTTTTAATTCAAACCATTTTTTCACCTGTGCACCAACCATACCAACCCCAGCCACTCCAATTTTATATTTCATATTTTAATCAATAATTAAGTTAGTTATCAGTTTAATCAATGTGTCTTTGTGCAATGGATCACTTTCCGCCACAAGTAAAGCAATAGCCACTAAAGCGTTATCATTTATCTTCTTATCGCCGTTACTCTTAAGTAAATGTTTATTCTGGGCCAGAAAAACGATAAACAAAAAAGAACCAATGCGTTTATTTCCATCTGAAAAAGGATGGTCCTTAATTATAAAATAAAGAAGATGTGCCGCCTTCTCTTCTATGCTCAAATATAATTCCGAGCCTCCGAAAGTCTGATAAATATTTCCTATTATCCCCTGAAGACTTGATCTTTCTGTACCAAAAAGAGCGCTCGCCTCGCCTTTTTTAATCAAATCTTGCTTTAAATTAGAAATTGCCTTTAACGCAAAATCATATTCGAGTGAAAACGAAGATTTTTTTGCCTTCTTTGGCAAAAATAAACCATCTTCATCGTATTTTTGCAATAACAACCAGGAGTTAGTGTATTCTGTAATCACCTTTAAAAGGCCGCTTTCCTCACCTCCGGAAAGCTGTCTAGTTTCTATTGTCTTTTTAATCAAACCAACCGCTTGTTCAAATTCACAAAACTGTTTTGCTTTTATTTCTTCTAACCTATCAGCATTCAATGTATACCCTTTAATAATGTGATCCTTGAGAGTTTTTGTCGCCCAAATTCTAAAACTTACGCCATTTTTTGATTTAACCCTATAACCCACAGAGATAATAATATCTAAATTATAGTAATCCACCTTATACGTTTTTCCATCAGCGGCAGTTGTTGCAAAATTTGCAACAACTGAACTATAGCTCAATTCCTTTTCTACAAAAATATTTTTAATATGTCGAGAAATAACAGACTTATCCCTATCAAACAAGACAGACATTTGATCTAAATTTAACCAAACAGTATCTTCATCAAGAACAGCGTCTACAAAGATACGTTTATCTTTATCTTGATAAATAACAATCTCACTCTTATTTAAATTTTCCCCAATATTCTTATTTTCTTTTTTCATTTTATTTAAAAACATTCTTCTCTTATTTAAACCGCAACAGATTGTTTTTGGTTACAAAGCTTATTGTAATTATATCAAATTTCCCCAAAAACTCAAAAACAACCTGACACCTTTTGACACCTTTTCTGGTTGTAGTACAATAGATAGCAAGTTATGGATAGAGAAATAAAGAAAAATATCGTATATACAACAGCAGAAACACAAGACTTATTAAAGATAAGTACGAGCACTATAAAGCGCCTTTTAAAAAAAGGACTTATAAGAGCAAATAAAGTCGGTGGACAATATAGAATACTGGGGAAAGAAATTCTTAGACTCGTATCCCCTACAGTCGAAAAAGAAGCAGTCGACTCTTACCTAAAATTAAAGAAAAAAGTCGTTAAGAAAATAAATAAGTGGTAGAATAAAACATAAATAAATAATTAAAATGGCAACAACAATTATAAAGCCCAAAAAAATGTTTAGCTGGAATGATATCCGCGAACTTTGGGCCTACAAAGAATTAATGTACTTTTTTACATGGAGAGACCTTAAGGTTAGATACAAGCAAACAATAGTAGGAGCCGGATGGGCCATATTTCAACCGCTCATGACGATGTTTGTCTTTACTGTATTCTTCGGAAACCTAGCGAAAATGCCATCTGATAATGTTCCCTACCCAATTTTTATATACACAGGACTTTTATTTTGGAATTTCTTTTCTAGCGCGCTCGGCGACACAAGCAATTGTCTAATATCAAACCAAGCTATTATAACAAAAGTTTACTTTCCTCGTCTGATCCTCCCTATCTCTTCTGTTCTAACAAAAATAGTAGATTTTTCTATTGCCTTTCTTGTTCTTGGAGTTCTAATGATATATTACGGTTTTATGCCTAATTTAATTGGAGTATTAATAATACCACTTCTTCTATTGATAACCTTTATGGCTTCAGTCGGCTTAGGACTTTTTCTAGCTTCAATAAATGTGAAATACAGAGACCTTAGATATATTCTACCGTTCTTTGTTCAAATGTTAATGTATCTTACTCCCGTAATCTATCCTGCAAGTATAGCGGGAGAATATTCCTGGCTTTTAGCCATAAACCCAATGACAGGGGTAATTCAAAACGCGAGAGCTGCTATATTGAATACAGCTGTAATTAACTGGAATCTTATCTTTATTTCCCTTATCGCTTGTCTCGCGCTACTCGCCTTTGGAACATATTCTTTCAAAAAAACAGAGAGGTATTTCGCAGATGTAATATAACAAGAGAAAGGTAATAAAATGAGAAAAGAAGAAAAAAATTACGCTTTTATAGATAGTCAAAACCTTAACCTAAACATACGCAGTCAGGGTTGGATTTTAGATTTTGCGCGTTTCCGTATTTATTTGAAAGAAAAATATGGAATAAAAGAGGCCTATCTATTTATTGGCTATGTCGAAAGTAATAAAAAAATGTACGATTTTCTTAATCGCACAGGTTATAAATGTATCTTTAAACCAACGTTAGGACACCAAGATGGAACCACAAAAGGCAACTGCGATGCGGAATTAGTACTGCATACAATGATTCAATTTAATAATTTTGACAAAGCGGTCATTGTAACAGGAGATGGGGACTTTTATTGTTTAGTTGAATATCTACTCAAAAAAAATAAATTAGGTTTTATAACGATACCGAATAAATCACAATTTTCAGCATTGTTTAAAGTTGACATACTAAAAAGCTACCTCAGATTTTTAAACAATTCAAAAGAAATTCTAGAGTATAAAAAAGAAAAGACCCCATAAGGACGGAACCTTACAGGGCACTCTTTTCTATTTTGGATACCTAATAATAATATCAAACCAAAAAATAAAAGTCAAACAAAAATGAAAAAAGAATTCGATAAATGGAATAAAAAAAAGATAGAAATTCATGATATGGATAGCGAAAAGCTATACCATGCAATAGAAGGCAAAGAAGCCTCCGCTATTATTTCGCAAATGCGAGTCATTGATATTAAGCGTTTTGCTAATAAAATAAGTTTTATAGATATGGAAATTTTCGAAAGAATAAGAAAAGCCGTCAAAGATATACTTTGACGACCTTTCACTTTTCTCCCTGCTTTCGCAGGGCAAGCCCGAAGGCACTTATGCATATAGAATAGCAAAAAATAGATAAAAATATCAAGTGCACAAAGAATCAAAAGAGAATAATATTAATAAAAAAATGGACCATCCAATTATTGAAGTAAAAAACATAAGCAAGAGATATAACATTACACACCAAAGAGGTAATTATATTGCACTACGAGATATTCTTACAAATGCAATAACCTCCCCTTTTGCTTTTCTAAAAAAGAAAGCCAAACAGGTGGCTGGCATGGAAACCAAGGAAGAATTTTGGGCACTTAAAGACGTGAGTTTTGAGGTTAAAAAAGGTGAAGTAATTGGAATAATTGGAAGAAATGGTGCCGGAAAATCAACCTTACTAAAAATTTTATCTCAAATAACACCGCCAACGCATGGTGAAATAAAACTTCATGGAAAAGTCGGTTCACTTCTTGAGGTTGGCACAGGATTTCATCCAGAACTCTCAGGAAGAGAGAATATTTTCTTAAATGGAGCTATTCTCGGTATGTCACAAAAAGAAATTGGTGAAAAATTTGACACAATCGTAGAGTTCGCTGGGATTGAAAAATTCCTAGACACACCTGTTAAATACTACTCGTCGGGGATGTATGTCCGCCTCGCCTTCTCTGTGGCAGCACACATGGAACCAGACATTCTTATAATAGACGAGGTACTTGCAGTTGGTGATGCTGAATTTCAAAAAAAATGTCTCGGAAAAATGGGAGAGATATCAAAAGAAGGAGGACGAACGGTTCTCTTTGTTAGTCACAACATAAGTGCAATTCAAAACCTCTGCCAAAAATGTATTGTTTTAGAAAAAGGTCAAATTAAAAGCTTTAAAGAAACATCTGAAGCAATCCAGGACTATATCAATCTATCCAGCAATAAAAGCGAATCAGTTAGCTCTTATGAAGAAGATCCCAGTAAAAAACATCAAATAACAAAAATTTCTTTTCTAAACAAGAACAATGACCCAAGTAACTTTATTCCTGTTGATGAAAATTTTTCGATAGAAATTGAATATTTAATTAAAGAACCATTACCTAAAGCATTAATTTGTGTACTATTCTATGGAGTTTCCGGGGAATTAATACTGCATTCTTCTGAAACAGACGGTTCTCCTTGTCTTAAAGATTACCAGCCAGGAGTTTATAAAACAACGATAGAAGTACCCAAAAACCTCTTAAATATAAATCAATACTATATTGAAGTCTCCCTGCAAAAGCCTTTTGTAGAATATGTTGACCTTAAAAAAAATCTTAGTTTTGAAATAACAGACGCAAATAATTATAGGCTCGATTACAGATGGAAAAAAATGGGCAAACTATCATCAATTTTGAATTACAAAACAATTAAAACAAAATAACATGAAAGAGATAAAATCCAGAATTAGAAACCTAACAATAAAATTGATTAAATCTCTAATATCGTTAATCAACCTAGATATCCTGCGATTTGCCCATTCTGAAATCGGCATTGGAGACTTCGGGGACGCAGAAAAAACTGGTGAGAAATATCTTATTAAAGATGGTTTGTCTAAATACCTATCCCAAGAAAAAAAAACCATATTCTTTGATATTGGTGCCAACGTTGGAGAATACAGCCATTTATTAAGAGCGTACTACAAAAAGGCCGACATCTTTTCTTTTGAACCAAATCCAAGAGCTTATGAAATTTTAAAAAAAACATCTAAGGAAAAAAATATCTTTTGTGAAAATAAAGGAATGGGCGAGATATTAACCCCGGAAAAAACCCTTTATTCTTACAAAAACCTTCCAGGAACACAGCTAGGAACAACAAATCGAGAAATTTTAAAAAATTACAACATTCCGGATGAAATTGAAGAAATTAACTTTTATTCTGACACCATAGATAATTATTGCTCGAAAAATAAAATTGATGAGATAGATTTCGTTAAAATAGACGTTGAAGGTCTTGAATTGCAAGTCTTAAAAGGGGCCAAGGAGTTACTTAAAAAAAATAAAATTAAAGTAATACAATTTGAATTTAACGAACCAAACATCTCAGGTCGTGTTTTCTTGAAAGATTTTTATAATTTACTAAATAATTTTGAATTTTATCGCTTAAAGAAAAACTCCCTCCTCCCTCTTGGTGAATATAATTCAAAAAATGAGATTTTTATATACCAAAACATAATAGCTATAAATAAAAAATTTATAAGCATAAACTAAAGAAAAAATGTTCGAAAGAATACTGAGAAAAATAAATAATGAACATCAAAAAAAAATCAAAGAAATTGATGATTTTTATAGACTTAAAGAGCATAAAAAACTTTCAAAATTTTGCGAAAATAAAAAAAATATAAAATTACATTTTGGCTGTGGTCCTAGAATAATCAAGGGCTGGGTAAACATAGATCTTTCTTTTGAACCTTTCGAAAAATATCTTGAATCATATACTGACGTATACTACCCAGAAACAATAAGAGGTAATATAGATGACTTCTTTGGCGTCAATATTTTGAAAACAGGGTTACCTTTTAGCGATAATTCAATTGACGTTATTTTCCATGAGGATTTTATAGAGCATCTAGACCAAAAAGAACAAATTATTTTTCTATCAGAGACCTTTAGGGTTCTAAAACGTAATTCAATACATAGAATAAATACACCAAATCTTCTATATTCGATGCGAAAAAATTCTAATTTTAATAAAGGAAAAGAAGGTGTCTATGTCGAAGAATGGGATAAGCACATACATAAAAACCTACTAACCCCAAATTATTTAAATGAAATCGCAAAAATGATAGGATATAGTAACATTATCTTTAATAGCAGAAACAAAAGCCTGTCAAAAGAAATACCAAAGGAATACAGACCAGGAAAAGACCGAACAGAAGAAGGTAATATTTTTGCTGATTTAATTAAATAATTTATAAAAATGAAAAAAGCAGACTTTAATACCCCTATACTATTTATAATATTTAACCGCCCAGATACAACAAAAGTTGTATTCGAAGAGATAAGGAAAATAAAACCAAAGAAATTATTTATAGCCCAAGATGGCTATAGAGAAAATACGATAAACGAGAAAGAAAAATGCATAGAATCCAGAAAGATTACTGAAAAAATAGACTGGGATTGTGAGGTTAAAAAACTTTTTCAAGAGAAGAATCTGGGTTGTGGACTTGGTCCAGTAACCGCAATCAACTGGTTTTTCGATAACGTTGAGGCAGGCATAATTTTGGAAGATGACTGTGTTCCAAATCAATCCTTTTTTTACTTCTGCCAAGAACTTTTATCTAAATACAAGGGTAATGAAAAAATAATGCATATTAGTGGAGATAATTTCCAATATGGAAGAAAAAGAGGCTGGGGGTCATATTATTTTTCTGAATATACCCACAATTGGGGCTGGGCAACATGGCGAAGGGCATGGAAATATAATGATTTTGAACTCCTTAATTCCGAAATGAGAAAACACATATGGGATGCCCAGTGGAATTTATCGGTACACAAACACAAGGGATTAGCGATTTTACCAAATGTAAATTTAGTTTCAAATATTGGATTTAATAATGAGGCAACCCACACAAAAAAACCCGCAAAATACGCAAATCTACAATCCGAAGAAATAACCCTTCCGCTCACACACCCTAAAATTACAATGCGAAATTACCTAGCGGACTTATTTACTTATCAAGACCACTTCAATGGAAGTATCAAAAACCTTTTTATTAAAAAAATAAAAAGAGTTACCCCCTCTTTTATAAAATACCCATTTAAACTACTAATTAGAAAAATCAAAAAAATAAACTTGGAGTCTAGACAAAATTCGATATTTGAAAAATATCGCGATTTTACAATGATTCCAAAGAAAATTTTTTGTAATAATCTTGGTTTAATAAATAGATTTTCACACATAGACGGATGTGTGGTTGAATGCGGTGTTTGGAGAGGTGGAATGATTGCGGCGGTGGCAGACGTTCTTAATGGAGACAGAAAATACTACTTATTTGATAGTTTTGAAGGACTACCAAAAGCAAGAGAAATTGACGGGGAATCGGCTATTAATTGGCAAAAAGACACAAAATCACCAATATATTTTGACAACTGCTCTGCTGAAATTAAATATGCTGAAGATGCTATGAAAAAAAGCAAGGTCAAAGATTACCAAATAATAAAAGGATGGTTTAACGAAACACTCCCCCCCTTTATACCAGCTCAAAGAATTGCAGTACTTCGACTTGATTCTGATTGGTATGATTCAACAATGGTTTGCTTAAATAATCTATATAAAAACGTTGCCAAGGGTGGAGTGATTATTATCGATGACTATTATACTTGGGATGGTTGCACAAAAGCAGTACATGACTTTTTATCACAAAATAAAATCCCAGATAGAATCAGAACAGAAAATGATATTTGTTATATAATAAAAAATTAATATGGAAATCGTTTGCCCTGTCGATAAAACAAATAACACCATTTTAATAAAAGAAATAGACCCTTCTGTTGTTGTCGACCTATACAAACAACAACTAAAAAATGATATAGTTTTTCCTACAATTAAAAACAATAAAATTCAACTTTTTAGGTGCGTGCAATGTGGTTATGAATTTTATTATCCTTTTAATTTATCTGGTGATGATTTTTTTTATCAAGAGCTAGAAAAACTACCTTGGTATTATTCAGACTGGAAATGGGAATATTCTGTAGTCGAAAAAATAATAAAAGAAAACGATAGTGTGTTGGAAATCGGATGTGGGGCTGGAAAATTTATTGAAAAAATAAAAATAAAGGGAGCAAATATTGAGGGGTTGGAACTAAATTCCAACGCTGTTAAAAAATGTAAGGAAAAAAATCTTTCGGTTTATCTGGATTCAATTGAAGAGTTTTCTCAAAAAAAACCCTTATTTTATAATGTTGTTTGTTCTTTTCAAGTATTAGAACATATAAACAACGTTAAATCTTTTCTAGAATCATCGTTAAAAATATTAAAGCCTGGTGGATTAATGATAATAAGCGTACCAAACAACGACAGCTTTATATTTAAACAAAATAACCTTTGTTTAAATATGCCCCCCCACCACATGGGACTGTGGAATATTAATTCTTTAATCAAACTCCAGGATTCATTTAATATAAAATTAAGGAATATTTTTCTAGAACCAACCCAAAGAGAACACCTCGGATTTACAGAAAAAATAATTGAAAAGAAAATAATTGAGAAAATGAAACAAAAACATATCCCCATCCTGTCTTTTATTAAAAAAATATTCGTAAGATTAACAAATCTTGGTGTGTCTTCGGTTTCCGAATATATACCGGGGCACACAATCATTGCTATCTTTAAAAAAAATGAATGATAATCAAAATATTAGCTTTATTATGCCCGCCTATAATTGCGCAGACACAATAGTCGAATCTGTCGAATCAATTTTTAAAGATAATTTTGAACAAGGTGACGAATTGATAATTATAGACGACGCATCCACTGATAAAACCTTAGAAACAATCAAAAGCTTACAAAAAAAATATCCAGAAATTAAAACAGTATCTCATAACATAAACAAAGGTTCTGCTGCGGCCGGAAGAAATACAGGGATAGATTTTTCAAAAAATGAACTTATTTTCTGTTTAGATGCTGACAATATCTTGGCACCAAACTCGATATACCCCCTAAAGAGCCATATGCTGAAAAACAAGGCTGAGGTAGGGGCTTTTGGAGAATTGCGTTATTTTAAAAAAGATAAAAAAGAAATAAACCACAAATGGATATTTAAAAAAAACCAAGTAGAACTACAGGATGCGCTGACAGGATATTACTGGCCTGGACCAAGTGGAAACTATTTATTTACAAAAAAGAGCTGGAAAATTTCTGGGAGGTACGAAGAAACATTGGGTGGTGCTTATGACTCATGGGCATTTGGAATAAAGCAATTGGGTGCTGGTTTTAAAATAATAATCCTTGAAGATAGTTTTTATTACCACAGATACGGCTATGATTCAACCTTCATTAGAGAAGAGAATAAAGTAAAGGCGTCGCTAGTCGGACTTTCTGTCCTAATTAAATTTTTACCACAAATAAATGATTCTGATATAGAATACATAATGAGCAGCAAACACAGATATTCTTGGTTTGAAAATTTAGAAAAAAAACCCATTAGACTAAAGAATAATAAGATAGGTATTAATGGGACATTAATAAACTACCAAGCAAAGAAAGATACAAAAGACATAATTGAACCAAAATATAAAAAATATCTGAAGTCTTTAAAAAATTTTTTCAAATAAGCACCATATGGACGATATTAAAAAACTAGTTCCAGCTTTTATAAAAAAACCATTTAAAAAAATATATTCCTATATTCTTTTTTTGTTGGATTATGATAATTTTAAAGAAAAAAACAACAGTAGGTTTCCGCTGGAGTGGAAAAACATTCAACCAGAATTAGAGGACAAAACCACCTCCACTTCTTTTGACACTCATTACATTTACCATCCCGCATGGGCAGCAAGAGTAATTGCTGAAATAAAACCCAAAAAGCACATAGACATTTCATCTATTTTATGTTTCTCGACACTCATATCGGCCTTTATACCCACCGAATTCTATGACTATAGACCTGCAAACATAAAACTAGATAACTATCATACAGGCAAGGGAGATTTAACTTTCCTCCCCTTTACTGACAATAGTGTTGAGTCAATATCTTGTATGCATACTATTGAGCACATAGGACTTGGAAGGTACGGCGACCAAATGGATCCAAGTGGAGATATAAAAGCAATAGAGGAATTAAAAAGAGTCGTAAGAAAAAATGGAAATATTATTTTTGTGGTCCCCGTTGGTAAATCAAAACTAATGTTCAACGCGCACAGAATTTATTCTTACGAACAAATATTATCTTATTTTAACGGATTTGAATTAAAAGAATTTTCTTTAATTCCAGACGACGCTAAAAAAACTGGAATAATTAAAAATGCGAGCAAAGAATTGGTCGATAAACAAAACTATGGATGTGGTTGTTTTTGGTTTATTAAAAAATAGAAAATGAAAGTATCTGTAATAATACCAACGTACAACAGAGCGGGAACTATTAAAAGAGCTGTTAAAAGCGTCCTTGTGCAGGATGTAAAAGAAATAGAAATTATTATATGCGACGACAACTCCACAGATAATACAAAAGAAATAGTTGATAATTTTATTAAAAAAGACTCTAGAGTCAAATTTATTAAAAGTGAAAAAAACAGTGGACTTCCGGCTGTACCAAGAAACAAAGGAGCTAAAATAGCAAAAGGAGAATGGCTGGCTTTTTTGGATAGCGATGATGAATGGTTACCAGATAAACTAGAAAAACAATTAACCTTAGTGGAAAAAGAAAAAACCTTAGCTATCTGTACAAATGCGTATAAAATCAAACCCAACGGAGAAAAAACCATTTTCCACACCAATCACCAAAACAACCGAATAAATTTTAAAAAGGAACTCAGGGATAATTGGATAATAAATAGCTCTGTCTTGGTTAAAAAGAATGTGTTTGATTCCTGCGGTGGTTTTTCTGAGGAGAAAGAATTGAAAGCAATGGAGGACTATAATCTTTGGCTTAAGATTCTTACCAACACAAATTTTACATATATCGACGAACCATTACTTAATTACTACGACAACCCTAACCAAAGCATTAGAGGAATATCGATTGATTCTTACAAAAACAACATCTCAAGAAAAATAGAAGTATTTAAAAATTTATATAACTGGCTATTACCACAAGAAAACAAAACAGAATACAAACTACTTTCAAAAAGAACTGAGTTAAAACTATCCAGTCAGCTTCTTTTTCATAATTTCAAGCAAATAATTAAAAAATTAATCAAAAAGGATGTTGTCGTAAATAAAATTAAAGAATTTTATAATTTTCTGTATCTAAAAACAAAAGAAACAGAATTCTACAATACCCCTGCCGTAAAATGCTTTAAAATAAATTACAAAGATGAAGAATTAAAAAACAAAGAAGTTTTAGACATTGGCTCTATAGCCTTCAACAACGCCGAGGTAATAGAATACCAAATCAAGCTTATTAAAAAAAATATTAAGGATAAATATAGTTATACAATCTTCGACAATTCTACAGACAAAGAAACATCAGAAAAAATATTCAACCTATGCAAAGAGCACGATATCCCCTATTTAAAACTTCCGAACAACCCACTAACCAGATCAGCCTCCCACGGAGCATCAATGAATTGGATATATAGAAACTATTTTTCAAAAAGAAAGTCAAAATATTTTGGTTTTATAGACCACGACATATTCCCTATTAGACCAGCTTCTATTACTAACTTCCTAAAAACACAACCTATCTGGGGACATTACCAAGAAAGGCAAAATTTGTGGTACTTATGGGGTAACTTTTGCTTCTTTAACGCAAACATAATAAAAGAGATACCGAACTTCTTAAGTGGCACTGCACAAGGCATCTTAGTAGATACAGGTGGTCTAAACTGGAAAAACATTTATTCTAAAATAGACAAGGATAAATTATCTTTTCCAAGACATTATTATGAAAACATACGAGAAGGAAATGATCCCCATTCAGATATGATAGAATATATCGGCGACTGGCTTCATCTATTCAATTCATCAAATTGGAAAGAGATACAGAACAAAGAAGATCGTGATATTAAGATAAAAAAAATAATGAATAAAATACTTAATTCATAAAATAAATACTATGCTTGAAAAAATAATTCTTGGATTGAAAACTGTAAAAAGAGTCATCTATAATTCACTTTTTTTAAGATTCAAAGACAATCTAAAATTAAACCTAGGGGCGGGTGGAGTGAGGATGAAAAATTATATCAATGTGGATTCTCTTTTTATGAGAGAAACAGACCTCTTGTGCGAACTAAAAAACCTTCCTCTGTTTATAAAACACGAAAGTGTATCGGAGATATATGCTTCGCACATATTTGAGCATTTTTCAGAAAATGAGGTAAGAGTCATCTTAAAATTATGTCACAAACTACTCAAAGAAGGTGGTGAACTTAGAATTTCTGTTCCTGATATGGATAAGATAGTTAAAATATATAATAAAAACTGGGACCACTTTCAAAAAAGAGGTAATGCCCCATGGAATGGTTTAATTTATGGAGGACAAAGTTCAGAATACGATTTTCACAAAACTGGATTCAACTTAAACTGGCTAACCCTTTTACTGGAGGAGGCTGGATTTAAAAAAATATCAGAATATGATCCAGTAAAATTCACCAAAAGTCACGGAATAAGTGACGCCTCTCTTGCAAACGAACCATTCAAAGAACCCATATCTTTAAATATTGTAACAGTAAAATAAGATGAAGATATTACACACAGTAAAATCATACTCCTCCCTGGCTGGTGGAATGTACGAAGTAGTTAGGCAAATATCAGAAAATCTTAAAAAAAGAGGTCATGAAATAACAATCGCTTCTGGTAGAAAGCCCGATAACTACAGCAGTAACATAAACGTAGAGCTTTTCGATTTTTCAAAAGAAAATGAAATAAAAAGATATCAAGATTATTTAATTGATTCTGATTTTGACATAATCACAAACTTTGCAGCTCAACAACCAATGACCGACCTTATGCTTCCTATTTTACAAAAAATTAAAGCAAAAAAAGTATTTGTTCCCACTGGCTTTAATGCGTTACAGTCAAAAACTCATAAAACGTATTTTGAAAATATGAAAACATGGCTGGCGCAATATGACCTCAACATTTTTCTATCAAATAACTATCAAGATATTAATTTTGCTCGAATAAATAATGTACCCGAGAGCAAAATAACAATAATACCAAATGGTGCTAGTAAGGAAGAGTTTTTTGACATAAAAACACTAAATATTAAAGAAAAATTAAAAATCAACAAAAATAATTTATTAATATTACACGTTGGTTCATTTACTGGAGTAAAAGGCCACTACGAAGCAATAGAAATATTTTCTAAAGCTAATATTAAAAACGCAACCTTATTACTAATTGGAAATGGAGACAACTTTTGCTCCAAAAAAACCAAAGAAGAAAGCGAAAAACTTAATAGCACTGTTTCATTTAAAAAAAACAATAAAAATATCTTAATTAAGGAACTTAACAGAGAAGATACAGTTTCAGTATATAAGGAATCAGACATTTTCCTTTTTCCATCAAATACAGAATGTTCCCCCATTGTACTGTTCGAAGCCATGGCTGCTGGAATACCGTTTCTTACAAGCGAAGTCGGAAACACAAAAGAAATAATAGAGTGGTCAAATGGGGGTATTTTATTGCCAACTTACCAAAATATTATACTGGGTGAAAATTATATAGAAAAAATTAAAAAATATCTTAAAAAGTTTTTAATTAGGATTGGATTTAATCTTTGGAATCCTGATATACAATATGCGAAAGTCGATATAAATAAATCTATAAAAATATTTGAAGAGCTTTGTTTAAATACCAAAAAAAGAAAAGAGCTCGGAAATAATGGGCGCGAGGCGTGGTTGAATAAATTTACATGGGAAAAAATATCAGAAAGATATGAGGCTGAATATATGAAATTATTGAATTAAGATGAATAATAAAATTATAATATCACGAATATCCGGAGGGCTAGGAAATCAGATGTTCCAATATGCGATTGGAAGGAATTTGGCAATAAAAAACAAAATTGAGCTTGTCTTGGATACTTCTTTTTTCCAAAACAATAAAACAACTGACACAAGAAGAGATTTTACTTTAGGTTATTTTAATTGCAATTTCAGAAAAATTAACAACAATGACGAAAGGAATATTGAATTACCAAATATGTGCGATTTGAGTTTGTTTGGAAAAATAAAAAGGAAAATTTTTCGCCTTAAGGAAAATCTTAAACCTCTAAACAAAAAAATTTTTATAACTGAACCTTCTTTTGTTTTTCATCCAGAAATACTCGAAATCAAAAACGGTTGTTATTTAAGCGGTGTTTGGCAAACAGAAAAATATTTTAAAGACATTGAAAATATTATAAGAAAAGAATTTACTCTCAAAGACAAACCAACCCCAAAAACAGAAGAATGGATAAAAAAAATAGAAAAAAGCAATTCCGTCTCCCTACACATACGCAGGGGCGATTATGTAAGTAACACAAAAACAAACCAATTTCATGGTATCTGTGATGTGGGCTACTACCTAAGAGCCGTGAAAATAATTTCTGAAAAAATTAAAAATCCCGAATTCTTTATTTTCTCTGATGACATAGAATGGGCAAAAAATAATCTAAAAATTAACTTCCCTACCTACTTCGTATCAGATAAAAATATTCCCGATTATGAAGAACTGATAATCATGAGCAGGTGCAGACACAATATAATCGCCAATAGTTCATTTTCCTGGTGGGGCGCCTGGCTTAATGAAAATAAAAACAAAATAGTTATTGCCCCTCAGCAATGGTTTAACTCAACAACAAACACAAAGGATCTAATCCCAGAAAATTGGATGAGGATATAAAAAAATAGATTAAACCTTAATTGCTTCGTCTAAAAACCCACAAAGACAAAACTTGTTATTTTTTTGAATTAGTGTACAATGTATATACACTATAAATACAATGTATTAATTAAAACATATGGCTACAACAATAATAAATTTTAGAACCGAAGAGAAAGTTAAAAAAGAAGCTCAAAGTATTGCCGAAGAAATGGGGCTTAAATTGAGCGATGTTTTAAATGTGCTTCTTAGAAATTTTACAAGGGAGAAAAAGATTACTTCTGATATTAGAGAGGGCGAATATACTGAGTACTTTAAGAAATCTATGGCCGAGGCAATGGAACAAGTAAAAAACGGAGATGTTGTCTCTTTTAATAATACAGAAGACGCTCTGGACTATTTACACAAAATAGCTGAAAAATAATTTATGAGAATAGATTATTCTAAAAAATTCCTGAAAAAACTTGAGAAAAGTGACAAGATTATAAGAAAAATGGTTTTTGAAAAAGTAAGTTTATATATTAATGATAAATTCCACCCCCTACTCAACAATCACACCCTCCATGGTGAATACGAAGGCTGTAGAAGTATAAATATTACAGGTGACTACCGAGCAATATTCAGAGAAAACAAAAACAGAGATATTATTTTATTCTTGCTTCTTGGTACACATGGAGAATTATATGAGTAATTTGGAGTTACACAAAAAAACACCATCGCGAAAGCAAAAGCTTATAATAATTCAGACCTTCTAAGATTCCTGGATTGCTTCGTCTAAAACTGACTTTGTTTACTCATGAGTGTAACGAATTAATAAACAAGAAATACCCCTGTGGTGCGCAACGACGAAGGGTTACTTAATTTTTAGTATATAAATTTTTTCGTGGAATAAATTTGGAAGTATTGGTCCAAAAATAAACTCGACAATCGGTTGAATTAATCTAGCCATAACTGGCAACTTCCAAATAAAAGGCACATAAAAGCCAACTGGAATTATCTTTTCTATTTTAAAAAACTCAGCTATCTTGTTTTCGTATTCAGAATAATTTAAAAAATTATTATAGCCAATTCCCTTCCAAAAATACCCATGCAGGGAATCACTTCCCGCCAAGGAAAGAATATATACACCACCTTGTTTTAGATTATTTTTTGCGTATTTTAACTCTTCGTCTATATTGGCGTAATTAGCAACACCGACCTCTATAACAATATCAAACTTTTTACCTTGCGGTTCACACCCCCTGACATAATATTTTATATTTTTATCTGAATCTATTATCCCCGCCTCTTTTATCATTCCATCTGAGGTGTCTATTCCAATCATTTCAGAAAAATTATACACACTTTCTTTGTAAATATTTCTAAGAACCACACCATCAGCACAACCTATTTCCAAAAGAGCCAAATCTTTTTTATTTCCTACAATTTTGCTTAGTTCTCTTAAAACAAAAACCAACCTCTTCTTAAAAAAGAACTGAATATAACTAGACGTAACTTCTGGGTACCTTTTCGACGAGTAAGAAACACTTTCCTTGTTGTAAAAATTTTTATCTTTTAGCATTTATAAAATTTATTATGTTCTTTGCTCTATTTTCCCAAGTATATTTCTTAACATCTAAGAGCGACTGTTTTGAAATTCTATCACCAAGTTCCTTGTCGCCCAAAACTTTTTTAATAGACCGGCTTAAGTCGCCAGGGTTATCTGATTCGAAAAATACAGCATTATCTTCATTCAATATCTCCCTTATAGATGGCAAATTTGAAGCAATTATGGGCCTACCACTAGCCATATACTCAAAAAGCTTCATTGGTGAGGTATAAAGACGTGAAATATCCTCCTTGCCACTATTTGGAAGAACTAAAACATCGGCGGAACTCAGATAGAGTGGTATATCAGAATGTGGTTTTTGTCCAAGAACTAGAATATTCTTTGTGTCTGAATACTTTTGCTTAAATGAATTTACGTCACCCTCTGTGCCACCAACAAAGACAAATAAATTCATTTCGTCAAAAGACTTTGCCGATTCAGCGAGGGTATTTACTCCTTTCCAACCATATAAATGCCCTGTATATAGAATAATTTTTTTATCGGAAGGCAGGCCAACTTTTTTTCTAGCTTCGTCTTTTGTTGTTCCTACATGGTCTTTGAGATCTACTGCATCTGGAGATACAAAAATTTTATCCTCTTTAATCCCCTTGTTAATAAAGAAATTTTTTATACCCTGAGATATTGTTACTGTTCCAGAGGCTCTTTTTACTATACTTGAAACAAGGAAATTCCACTTACCATTATGACTTTCCCAAAAAACTTTTTTACCAAATAAACTCAAAAACCAAATTGGCAATTCATCTCGAGAATAAAAAAAATCTACTTTCCCCTTCAAGCAATAAAATAAAGAAACCCAAGAAAAAAACAAGTATTGGAAAAGAACCCCCGCCTTTCCGAATCTTACTAAATCGGGAGAATATATTTTTTTTATATTAAAATTTCTCTCTATTTTATAATAATAAAAAGGGTCCTCGTTTATATTATTATCCCTATTGGGAACAATAAGTTCAACCTCTATTCCTTGTTTCGACAGAGCCTCGCATGTTTTCATTATCTGAATACCATGAGCTTTTTCTGTCGGAATCCTAGCATTTGCAATATAAAATAATTTCATTTCTTTAAAAAAATATTGTATCCACTAACTTGTTTTGAATTGAGTTTTCCAAAAACCTTATCGAAGTAATAAAAAATATTTTCCACGAAAGGATATCTTCCTAACGGACTCAATCTTATCCAAGTACCCAAAGCGCCACGAACAGGGCAAATTTCTATTTCAGAAAAGTCCTTAAACATCATCCTTAACACATCTTCAGTAAACCTCCAATAATCTTTATAATACCCCCTCTCTGCATGATAGTAATACAAAAAAGGAGTATAGACAAAAGCATAACCATCCTTTTTTAAAATCCTAAAAATCTCTGCCGAAGCTTTAATCGGATTCTCAACATGCTCCAGAACCGCTATGCAAATTAAAGCATCTTTAGAATTATCTTTGAATGGCATATTGTGAATATCTCCGACAATATCGGGATTATAATCAGAAACAGGGTCCATTATTTTGTAATCCACACTATCCAAAAGTGGAATAATCCACTCCCTACTCTTATCGTATCGGTTATTCTTTTTTTTATCTATCCTTAAACCACCACCAATATCAATAATTTCTTTTTTTTCCAAAAAGATTTTTCTTATTTTTTCATTAAAAAATATTTCCCAGTTTTTCATTTTTTATAAACACGAACCATTCCAAAATCCTTTTGATTTAGCGGAGCTGTTAATATATTAATAGAGTATAATGCGGGATAAAGAATAGCGGTTAATAATAATTTTACTATATTTCCAAGACTTTTATCTCTCTTAAAATTACCCCAAACATGGGTCTGTCCTAACTCATATTTTAACACTGGAGGCCCTGAGAACCAACCGTCTTTTACAATAAAATTAAAATTTTTCATCAATAAATCCAAATTATCCACAGAAAACTGATACAAATGATAAGGAGGCGTTACAGATGACCAAGGAATTCCAAAAATATTATATAGTATCAAGGTACTTTTTGACCAAAAACAATCCATATTCGGAGTTGAAATAATAATAATCCCCTCACTTTTTAATATCCTGCGACATTCTCTTATAAAATTATCAGGATCTGCAACATGCTCTATTATGTCACCCAGAAAAATTACATCAAAAAAAGAATCTTTAAAACCCGCTTCTTCAAGAATACAATTCTGCACATTTAGTCCGTTATTTTTAGCAATCTCATAAGTCCCTTTATTTAACTCTACACCAAAACATTCATATCCAATTTCTTTTAATTTAAAAATAAATTCGCCGTTTGAACAACCAATATCGAGAATTTTTTTTCCTTTTTGAATATTTGCCTTAATATAATCAATAATCCTTATTTTTTTACTATCTAATGCAACTTTTTTAAGCTCTGCGATTTTGTTAGCTTGATATTTCCCGGAATAAACACTGCCCCTAAGCATATCAGGAGTCGGTTGAGGAAAAACAAAAGAGAGGTCGCATTTTTGACATTTAAAAACAGAAAAACCATCCTTTTTTAGAAGAAATAATGACACATTATCGCAAATGTTACATTTTGTTATCATCTTCTATTTTACCAATCCTACCCCTTTAGCTTTGTTTATTATTTCCAAAACCCTCGATTCTGAGGAATGCTCAGATATTATTTTTTCATACTCCAATTCCAAACTTGCTTGAGAATATCCGCCTCTTAGATATTTCCCTATTTTGTTTAATTGGTGCTCAAAATCAAATAGATCATTAAATTGCCAGATTCTTTCATATTTTAATCTATTCAAATCAGGCTCGTATATGTCAATTTTTTCTGTTAGAAGAAGGCAATTATTACCCAATATTTCCCAGAATCTTAATGTATCATAACCCCCACCACCAACAGAGATCCCTACTTTTGACCTAGCTAATTTTTTATAAAACTCGTCCCTTTCCACTTTCTCTGTAAAACAGGAAAAATTATTTTTGGCACAAAACTCGATAAGAATTTCTTTGGAATACCTCCTCATTAAAGGGTACTCATCTTGACCAAAGACACAGAAAAAATCTATATCTTTCTTTATTTCTCTGGAAAAATTTTTAACATAAGCGTCCTCAATACCAAAAGGAAGTGGCAAAACCCCATCTTTATAAGGCTTTTCTCTTTTTAAATAAAGAGGACATTTTTTAAGCATGTCTATGTCAATCTTACCATTTCCGGTATATTCTCCCTTTACTATCTTTTTTTGAATTTCAAAATCATACCTTCCGTTTTTACCAATCTCCGAACCATCCAAAAAAATGGTTTTACCCCACAAATTAATCTTATTTGCCAAAGAAAAATCTGTACACCCCTTACCCCAAATCAAAAAAATAAAATCTGATTCATTTGCAAAGTTAATAAATTCACTTACATTTTCTGTATAATTTTCTGCCAAACCTTCTATGGGATAGGAAAATTTATTTGGATACTTAAAAGAATTAACAATTCCTTTTTTCTTTAACTGAATAAGACCGTCAAAAACAGTTCGCGCCAACCCATCTCCATTTGGAGGATTTATAACAGCTATTTTTAACATTATTTTTTCTTAGACACCTTAGCTACAATTTGAAAAGCGAATAAATTCGGCCACAACCTACCCATAAATTCAGGTATTTTTCCATGATAAACGTTATTATACATATCAACCTTAAGACCAGAACCATCAATCATTTTCCTAAATGAATCGAATTGGAAAAAATGAACGTGTCCCCTGTCCAAAAAACCGGTCTCGGTGTATTCAAATTTACCCAACAACATCTTAATCCTATTAGAAAAAACTAAAAAATTGGGGGTAGTTATAATAACAAAACCATCTTTATTCAACACTCTTTTAATCTCAAGCATGACCCTTTCTGGTTCAAGTAGATGCTCTATTATCTCTCCCATTATTATTATATCAAAAAACTCATCTTTGTAAGGCAACTTTTCTTGTTGAGCATCAATACAAACAGCCTCGTTTATTACTTTTTTTGCAACATCAACTGATTTTCTGGATATATCAACGCCACAAACATAGTTGCCGTCTCCCATAAAAACCTTTCCGAGATGACCCCCGCCACACCCAAAGTCCAATATCTTTTTATATTTTACGTCACCAAGAAGCTGAAAGATTTTTTTCTTTCTAGTCTTGCTTATTCCATAAACCTCCTTTTTATTATCGTAGTGTTCCTTAAAATCACTCATAATTATTATTTTAAAGAAGTTTATCTTTCCATGTCTTTGGAACTAAATCATTTTCCAAATCAAGCTCTTTTAAATAAACAAACTCCTGCGGACCTATTTCTTTGGCCCATTTTATCATCTCTCGCAACCCATCCCTTAGTGATGTTTCTGGTTTAAAACCCATTAATTTCAAAGCTAGGTCATGATTAGAGTATGCATATTTAACCTCTTGTGGTCTGCCCGGGAGATGTGTCGGAATAAATTCCTTTGGAATTTCTTTTGTCCCAAAAAATTCTTCCGTAATTATTTTAGCAAGTTGGTTTAAGGTAATTGCCTCTTCTCCTCCAACATTCATTGTCTTACCTTCGCATTTTTTATTAAAAGCAGCTCTAATCATTGGTGGTATCGTGTCATTAATATAAGAAAAAGCTCTTTTTTGTTTACCATCTCCATATATATAAAAACTTTTATTGTGTAATAGTCTATTCAAGAATATACCAATAACATTTCTATATGGATCAGAAAGGTTTTGCCTTGGCCCAAAAACATTATGAGGCCTTATTATTAAATATCTATATCCATAAACATTAGATAAAACCCTTGTACAAATCTCCATTGAAGCCTTGGCAGATCCATACACGTCTTCTGGTTGTGTGATCATGGTTTCATCAAAAGGAACTTGTTGTGCACCGTATACACTCATCGAACTAGTCAAAACCATCTTTTTAAGACCGTTCTTTATTGCTGGAACCAAAAGATTCATATATGCGCCGATGTTTCTATCTAAGGCACTAAAGGGTGTAAACTGGCTTCTACCCTCCGTTGCATCGGCCGCAAGATGAAATATCATCTCTGGTTTTAATTTATCAATATAATTAGCGGTCTTTTTCCTGTCTCGAAGGTCTAATTTTGTAAAATTTTTCTTATTAGAAACATTCCTCATAAAACCGCCAGAAAGGTCATCAACTCCATAAACTTCGTGTCCAAGTTTCTCTAAGCCATCGACAAGATGGCTACCCATAAAACCAGCAGAACCTGTAACTAGGATTTTTATTTTATTATTTTCCATATTTTTGTTTTATAATCTCGAGCAAATATATTCCTATTCTATTAGGAGTAGCTTCTTTTGTAAATTTATTATACCCACTCACTGCAATACTTTTCAAAAGTGAACTATTTTCCTTAAGCTTAATTATTGCTTCTACAATAGAATCAGCATCTGCAACTTTTACAAAAAATAATTCACCTTCATCAAAAAGCTCCCTCTCTGCCAAAGTATCAGCTGTTATAACGGCCTTTTTCATAGCGACACACTCATAAACCTTATTTGGTATAACTCTTTTTGTTTTTTCAGTATTTCCGAATATTCCAAGACAAACATCTGCAAAAGCAACCCTATCTTGAAGTTCTCTTTGTGGTAAACTATCAACAAAATTAATATTTAAAATATCCATTTCGCTGGTTAATTTTAGTATTTTATCTTTTTCTTGTCCCTTACCGATTATTTCAAATTTTATATCTTTTCGAGTCTCTAATTTTTTTGCTGCCTTAATGATATATTCTATTCCTTGCAACGGAATATAAGTACCAAAAAATAGAACTCTAAAAAAACCATCACTTTTTCTGGGTTCTTTTGGAGTAAAAATATCAGTATCAGCACCAATAAAGACCCTTTCTATTTTTTTATCACTAAAACCGAACTCTTTTGATAAATATTTTTTATGTTCATTTGTGTCTATTAAAACCAGATCAGCCACACTCATAGATATCTTATCCAACCACCAAAAATATTTCGCACGAAAGCTATTTAACGCAACCTTTTTCCTATCCAACACCATAGAGTCAAACATAGACAAAAAAGCATCGAAAATTAACGGTTTTGTTGTTAAAAATCTAGCTAAAATCACAGACTGAAACCCAGGATAACCAACAATCATCACGTCGTAATTTTTTCTAATTTTCCAATGTTTTAAAACAAGATCGAAATATTTTAAAACTCCCTTTTTTCTTGTATTGCATTCTAAAACATCGACCCCATTACTCCTTAAACCAGACATAATAATTTTATTTCGACTATAATCTGGATTATAAATACCAAAATAACAAATTCTCATTTAATTTCATTAATTATTCTCAATAGTAATTTATCTAAATCAGTTTTTTCTTTAACAGAAGACAGTAGAAAATTCTTAATTCTCACTAAATCGTCTGTGGAAATTAATTTCATTATCTTAGCCGCAAGATCTTTTTCGTCTTTTTCCTTAAACATTAAATCTTCTTTATATTCTCCAAAATATTCCTCAAAAGCAATATTTGAAGCTAGAGTAATAAGTCCTGAAGCCATTGATTCAAGAATAGCTTTATCAACCCCGCCAGTTGGGCATAAATTTATACTAAAATCGTTTTGCCAATAAAATTCAGCAAGCTTATTATTTGGGATACTTCCTAAAAATTTTATTTCTTTATCTAAATCTTTCTCTGAGATTAGTTGTTTTAAATATTCAAAATACTTTCTGTCTTTTTCGTCCACCACTGGCCCGATCAAAGAAACTGCAAAATTTAAACCATTTTTCTTTAAAATTTCACAGGCGTTTATCAACGTGTCTAGATTTTTAATCGGCGTAATTCTTCCAACACTTATAATTTTTAAAACAGCATCTTTTTTGTAAACTAAATTACCTTGGTTTTTAAATTTTTCAACAGGAATACCATGTCCAACAACCTTTAATTTATTTGTCTTCATTCGAAAACTTTCTTTAGAAACAGTAAAAATAATATTGGAAAATTTTTCTGCTATTTTTAATTTCAAATCAACGCTTTTGTGGGTATACCATAATGAAATTTTCTTACCAATTAACCTCCAAAATAACCCACCCAAGACAACGTATTCAGGATTCATGTGTACAAAAACTGAATCGTAATTTTTGCGTTCCTGCCAAATATATTTCCAAAAATTTAAGACGTACTTAATTCTTAATTCGCCTTCTTCTTTACCAAGAGAAAAGACCTTAACATTTTCCGGTAAATCGTATTCGCCTTTTTGCAGACAAATTACAGTTAATTTTTCACACCTCTTTGAAAATTCCAAAAGCCAATTATGAAAAAACCCTAATATGTCATCGTTTTTATCTACTTTTTGGGTTATTATTAACAATTTCATTGACTTATTTTCCTTGTATTGTTACTATTACGAGGTCATTAGGAAAGGTCACGCTTCGTGGCCTTTTCGTTTTTAGGCCCTATTTATCTTAAACTTAATATTATTTATATCAATAAAATTGACTGGCTTTCCTGATTCATTTATTAATTTCCTCAATTTTGTTGAAAACCTGGAAGTAAAATAAGAAGAGCTTGTTCTAATTTTCTTTGCACTGGAAACAATATGCACAGAGGTTTTATTTCCTACAAATTTTCTTACTAAATATTCAAAATCGCCATCGCCAGAAAAAAGAAATACCTCGTCTCCTGATTCGACGACACCAATCGCATCTGCCGTCAGATCTACATCGCAATTTGCTTTTTTATTATAACCCATATCGACATCATTACTAAATTTATTTTGACATTTTGGACAAATAATATTTATTCTTTTATCTTTATTTTTATATAAACAAAATTCTTTTGCTCTAACAAAACATCCATTATCTTTCAGGGTTTTTAAATCCTCAATTAATTCTATGTCATTTTTATCGAAACCCGTATACAAATAAACTTCATCACATCCCCAATCTTTCCTTAAAAAATCATAAAACCTTACCAAGTCCACCTTAAATCCTAATAATTTTTCAGTTGTAATGGAAGTATTTTGTACGTCTATAAATGCGTATGTTTTCACAGGAATAAATATAGCAAAATATACTTAAAATAAAAAGTTCGCCAAACGGCAGAATAAGTGGTAAATAAGAAACGTCGTTTCCAAAAAGGAAACGACGTTTCGCGAATGGTTAATTAATTTTTAACCCAGAAACTTAAACTGCAAACAGGTTTAGTAACCCATTTCTTCGTCGTGGCTATGGCCACCGCCTCTTGGCTCTTCTTTTTTGACAGGTTCTTCGGCAATAGCGACTTCTGTTGTAAGAAGTATTGCGGCAGCGGAGGCTGAGTGTTCAAGTGCTGTTCTCGTAACTTTAACAGGGTCAATAATTCCTGCGGTTACCATATCTTTTACAATTTTATCTTTATTGGCGTCATATCCTTCATTGTCTTTACCATTCTTAATTTTATCTACAATAACAAGGCCATCATCCTTTCCGGCATTTATAGCAATCTGTCTAAGTGGAGCTTGTAGTGAATGAAGCAACACGGCAACACCAGCATCGAATTCAATTTTGATATCTTCCGAAGGACTCTGCACACCATTTGCAGAAACTTTTACCATTGCTCTGACCAGAGCGGTCCCTCCACCAGCAACAATGCCCTCTTCAATAGCGGCTTTGGTGGCCTCAACAGCATCTTCAATCTTTAATTTCTTATACTTCATATCGGCTTCCGTAGCAGCACCAACCTTAATTACGGCAACTCCACCGGAAAGCTTACCAAGTCTTTCTTGGAGTTTTTCTTTGTCATAAGTTGATTCAGTATTCTCAATCTGAGTCTTAATCTGCCCAATTCTTGCGTCTATATTAGCCTTCTTCCCTTTCCCTCCGATAATCGTTGTCATTTCTTTAGTAGAAACAACTTTTCGAGCCTTACCTAACAAATCCATCGTAGCCACGTCTAATTTCAAGCCAACCTCTTCAGAAATAACTTTTCCTCCTGTCATTATTGCAATATCTTCAAGCATCTCTTTTCTTCTGTCACCAAAACCAGGAGCCTTCACAGCAAGAGCGCTAAATGAACCTCTTATTTTATTTACAACAAGAGTGGTAAGAGCATCGCCATCCAAATCCTCAGAAATTATTACCAATTCCTTTTTTCCAGTAGCGGCGATTTTTTCAAGTAAAGGCAGAATTTCTTTGATAGAAGAAATTTTCTTGTCTGTAATTAAAATAAGCGCTTCTTCGTATTCAGCCTCCATTCTTTCTGTATTTGTAACCATATATGGAGAAGAATAACCCTTCTCAAACTGCATCCCCTCGACAACTTCAGATTCAACTCCAAAAGACTGAGACTCCTCTACTGTCACAACACCATCCTTTCCAACCTTATCAATAGCATCAGCAATTATTTCGCCAAATTCTTTTGATTCAGAGGAAATTGTTGCAACCTGTACTATCTCATTTCTGTTCTTTATTGGCTTAGCCATTTTCAAAAGCTCGGCGACAACAGCTCTGGTGGCATGCTCGATACCAGTTCGAACCCCCATAGCATTTACTCCGAGCGAAATCCTCTTAAAACCCTCGTCAACAATAGCCTGGGTTAGAATAACAGCAGTTGTTGTGCCGTCCCCAGCGACATCATTTGCCTTCCCTGCGACATCTTTCACAATTTCAGCACCCATATTCTCAATCTTATCTGAAAGAGTAATTTCTTTTGCAATAGAAACCCCGTCGTTTGTGATTATCGGCGCGCCGTAGCCCTTATCAATAACAGCGTTCTTGCCTTTTGGACCTATTGTTATCTTTACAGCATTTGCAACCTTGTCAACGCCTCTTTTTAAGGCTTGACGTGCATCGTTGTTATATACTATTTGTTTTGCCATAGATATTTAATTAAGAATTACGAATTAATAATTACGGATTTCAATCTGATTCACTCGAGATTGTTTTCTTGATGCTGGGCTTTACTCTCGAAACGACAAAAGGTTCATACAGCAAATTATTCAGTAACGATCGCGAGAATATTTGTCTCGCTTAAAATAAAATACTCTTTTCCGTCAACTTTTATTTCATCAGGACCATATTTTGAAAAAATAACTTTGTCACCCACAGTGACAGACATAGGTATAATTTTTCCTTCGTCGTTCATTTTACCAGGACCGACAGCAATAACAGTTCCTCTTTCAGCTCTCTCCTTTTCAGCTGTCTCTGGTATAAAAATCCCACTCTTAGTCTCTTTTCCTCTTTCATGCTCACTTAACGCCTCAACTAATACCCTATCTTGAAGTGGTTTTAATGTAATTTTTTTACTCATTTTTTTTATTGTTGAGCTTAAGGGCATATTGCCCATTGATTGATAATGGCACCATTATAACCACCCAAATCTGGTAGTCAATATTTTAAACACAACAACACAAAACTATTGATATTCGGCCCAAAACAAGGATAAACGGTGTGCAAGTATTGTCTTTTGCTCTTACTTATGCTATATTGTCGGAAATGGAAAAAATCACACCAATACTTCCCTGGATACAAATCGGATTATCAGCCCTATTGATTGGGGTTATTCTTCTTCAACAAAACGAATCCGGCATGTCTGGAAATATGAGCGGGGGTCAAATAAGAACAAAAAGAGGAGTAGAAAAGGTCATTTTTATGGCTTCCATTGTAATCGCTGTATTATTTGCGATTTCAGCCCTTCTTGCAGTCTCGACTTCCACCTTCTAATTGACTCTGATTTTGGATATTATCTAAAATATAATTCAAATAAGTGGAAAATCGTTTAACCACTGAAAAGAACTGTGAAAGAAAAAATTATTTCTCTTTTAAAAAAAGAAATTAACATACCGACTCCCAACTTTTTAAAAAACAGCCGGCTAAGTTTTATGCTTC
Organism: uncultured Candidatus Saccharibacteria bacterium; assembly: GCA_964531375.1. GTDB lineage: Bacteria > Patescibacteriota > Minisyncoccia > Phycocordibacterales > UBA12445 > UBA12445. The sequence goes on along the minus strand of CAZHDO010000001.1, from coordinate 5,781 downwards.
AAGATTTACCAACAAAAGGAGAATTAAAAACAGCAACAAAGACTTTTTCTAAACTAGAAAGGTTTTTCTTCTGGGTTTTCCTTTTTTTGTTCATAGGAACAACCTCCTATGTCCTATGGGATATTAATGAAAGCTTTATGGTTATAAAGCCAGTAAAGGGTGGTGAACTTATCGAGGGTATTTCTGACATACCAAGGTTTATCAACCCCCTGCTTGCAACAGGAGAAGCCGACAGAGATCTATCTGCGTTGGTATATTCAGGATTATTAAGACCAACTGAAAATGGAAATTACATAAATGATCTGTCAGAAAAATATGAAATATCTACCGACGGACTCGAATACACTTTTACAATCAAAAAAGATGCAATATGGCAAGATGGTGAACCAGTAACCTCCGACGATATTGAATTTACAATTCAAAAAGCAAGAGACCCTGTACTTAGAAGCCCAAAAAGAGCCATTTGGGAAGGTGTAACTGTCACAAAAATTTCAGATAAAGAAATTAAATTTACACTAAAACAACCATTTCAGTCTTTCCTTGAAAATGCAACCATGGGAATTTTACCAAAACACAAATGGAAAAATGTAGACTCAGACAAATTCGTACACAACGACCTAAATATTTCAAAACCTATTGGAACAGGTCCATATAAATTTAAAAAAATATCAAAAGATATCTCTAGCGGTAATCCAAACTATATAGAATTAGTTCCTTTTAAGGATTACGTTTTAGGTGAGCCGAAAATCAGTAAAATAACCTTAAAATTTTATTCCAACCAAGAAAATCTCTATACTGCTTACAAAAATGGAGAAATAAACAGCATGAATGCTGTTTCCCCCAAAATCATAGAAGAGATTCAAAGTAATTCAAATCAAATGGTTGAATCAAACTTACCGAGAATTCTCGCAGTATTTTACAATCAAAACCAATCAAAAGTTTTAGCAAACAAAAATGTAAGATTAGCGCTCGATACAGCAATCAATAGACAGAACATTATCGATAAAATTTTACTTGGATACGGAACAGAAACCACAGGCCCAATTCCACCAGGCGCAATAGATCTAAGAAAAATAAATACAAATGAAGCTAATAGTACTTCCACGGAAAACACCGAGGAAGCAAAACAAATTCTCGCAAAAGACGGCTGGAAGCTTAATGAAAAAACGCAACTTCTTGAGAAAAAAATCTCTTCCAAAGAAAAAATGACACTGGAGGTTGGTCTTACCACAATAGACTTTACAGAACTAAAAGCGGCAGCTGAGATTATAAAATCTGATTGGGAAAAGATTGGTGTTAAGGTAAATCTTCAAATATTCGAAAAAGGAGACTTGGATAGAAACGTAATCGAACCAAGAAAATATGACGCTCTTTTCTTCGGAGAAATTGTTGGGCGAGACTTAGATTTATTCTCTTTCTGGCATTCTTCACAAAGAAAAAATCCTGGAGTAAACATTGCAATGTACGCCAATGCAAAAGTTGATAAAATACTTGAATCATTAAAAGCAGAGAGGGACAGCGCAAAGAAAATAAAGCTTTTGCAAGAATTTCAAAGTGAGATAGGAAAAGACATTCCTGCTTCATTCGTGTACTCCCCTCATTTTCTATACATAGTTCCACAAGAAATAAAAGGTGTTAAAATCCTACCACCAATTACCGCATCAGACAGATTTCTAAATGTTTATGATTGGTATATGAAAACAGAAAAAGTTTGGAAAATATTCGAATAATAATTCAGTCAATAGATTTTAAAAATACAGCATTACCCACATTTAACTAATAAAAAAAATAAAAGATCTTATTTTGTCGAAAAAATAAGAAAAATTATCTTCATCTTTTTTAAATATAACAAAAACAATTTTAAAAAGATAAATTAATAGAAAAGAATAATAAAGATAGATTTAATGGAGACAAATGAAAAGAAGGAGGAAGGTGTGACCCCAATTACAAATACACCACCAACAACACAGCCAGTAAGAAAGGCTCGTCCTTATGAGGGTAGTAAACCATATCACGCTGGACCAAGAAGGTCTTTTTCTAGCGCAAAAAATACACATACAGCAAACAAAAACCCACTACAACCGGAAAAACCAATAGTACTTGGGGCTATTGTACCTAAGGCAAGCAGTCTGGCACCACTTGCAAATAACCAAACGACAAATTCTCTCGCAAAGACCGCTACAACACCACAACAGAAAAGACCGTATTATGGTAAAAACTCCAACACAGCGACAGGTGCACAATTTAAAAATAGCGCACAAACAGCATCTTACCTAAGCAGGACGCCAATTAGAGCAAAGAACACAACACAAACACACACAAACCTATTTAAACACAGAACGACTGCGACCAAGACAACCACAGAACCAAAAGAGCAGGCAACTTCATCTTTTAACGCAACGGCATATGACGATATAATTAGAATTATTCCGCTTGGTGGTGTTGAAGAGGTTGGTAAAAATATGACAGTCGTAGAATATAAAGGAGATATTGTAATCATAGACATGGGACTTCAATTCCCAGGAGAAGAAACTCCGGGTGTAGATTACATTATTCCAGACACGACATATCTTCAAAAAAAGAAAAAAAATATAAAAGGAGTGTTTATTACACACGGACATCTTGATCACATAGGAGCAATACCGTACATGATGGAGAGATTAGGAAATCCACCAATTTATACTCGATTCCTCCCCTCTCTTATGATAAAGAAAAGGCAAGAAGAATTTTCTCACCTTCCCGCACTCGACCTAAAAATTGTTGAAAAGGAAAACAGAATAAAAGTTGGAGAATTTCTAACTGTTAGATTTTTCAATGTAACACACACAATCCCGGAATCTATGGGGGTAATAATCGAAACACCATATGGAAATATTGTGTTTACGGGAGATGTAAAAATAGATCACGACAATAATATACCACTTCAACATGAAGTTGATACATACTCCAAACTTGGTGCAGAAAATAATCTTGTGCTTTTGGCGGATTCAACAAACGTTGAAAAGCCAGGCTGGTCATTTTCAGAAAGAATGGTTCATGAAAATCTAAAACTCGTAATCGCTGGGGCAAAAGGAAGGCTTATAATCGGTACGTTCGCGTCTCTTCTTGAGCGTATTATTTACATCATTAAGACATCAGAGGAACTGGGGAAAAAGGTTGTCTTGAGAGGTAAAAGCATGAAAGGAAATGTTGCTATTGCGACTGAAATAAAAATGCTTGATATAAAGCCGACGACGATTATCCCACCTGAAGATATCGATAATTATCCACCAGATAAAATTGTAATATTAGCAACGGGAGCCCAAGGAGATGAAATGGCCGCATTGATGAGAATGGCAACAAAGAAAGATAAATATGTAAAAATAAACAAAACCGATGTTGTGCTTTTGTCTTCTTCAATCATTCCAGGAAACGAAAAGAGTGTTCAAAAACTAAAAGACAACCTCTCAAGACAAGGAGCAAAAATAATTCACTATAAAGTCGCAGACGTTCACTCTTCTGGTCATGCAAATTACGATGAAACACTTTGGCTACACAAGATGATTAAACCAAAATATTTTATCCCAGTACACGGACACCATTTTATGTTACGAGTCCACGCGGAAGTCGCCAAAGCTGCTGGTATGCGTGAGGAAAATATTATTGTTCCAGACAATGGAATGATCATCGAAATCAGCGACAAGGGTAATATGATTAAAGCATCAAAAGATTCAATTCCTTCTGGTGTCGTGATGGTTGATGGCCTTGGAAATGGCGATGTAAACGATATTGTAATAAGAGATAGACAAGTCCTCGCACAAGACGGAATGTTTGTAATTATTGCGGTTTTAGATGTAAAGACGGGTAAGGTTACTCAATCCCCTGATATCATATCTCGTGGTTTTATCTACCTTAAAGAATCTCAAGAACTATTGAGGCAGGTGAGAATTTTGGTTAAAAAAACAATAGAAGGGATAACCGTGGACATGCATCCAGTAAATTTAGATTATGTAAAAAACCACCTGAGAGAAAAAATCTCTAAATTTCTATTCCAAAACACAGCAAAAAGACCGATAATTATTCCAGTACTACTAGAAATGTAATATATCTCACATCAGAAACGTCGTTTCCAAAAGAGAAACGACGTTTTACTCGTGGCTAATTATAAAAATATGGTAAAATTAAAATTATGATTAAAAAAGAAAAAAATTGGACTGTATTTTTTATATATCTTACTACATTCATAACAGCCATCGGTTATGCCTTTGTTATATACATAAATTCGTCATTCCTTGGAAAATTTATAGACGAAAAGTATATCAGCTCTTTATATATAATTGGCTCTATTTTTACACTAATAATACTTTCAAATATTTCTCATATTCTAAAAAAAATAGGCCACTATAAAATGATGCTAGGAATCATAACACTTGAAGCGCTATCACTTCTGGGCGCTGGTTTTATAGATTTTACAATAAACAACGACGGCAATACAAAAGAAATAACAACTTTATATGTCCCTATTCTTGTCATTTCTTCATTTGTTATTTTTTCAGTCACAGCCACACTCCTGCGCTTTTCTTTGGACCTGTATCTAGAAAAATATTCCAAGGACGAAGACACTGGAGGAACGCGCGGTCTTTTTCTTACGACAATTAACGTTGCTATCGCGATATCACCATTTATTGTTGGGTTGCTATTAACAAATAGCAACTATTGGAAAATATATCTACTTGCAGGAATTATTTTTATTCCCGCAATAATCATCTCGGCTATTAAGCTGAAAAAAGTACCAGATGTTCAATACCATAACGTGCCGTTCACGGTGGGTTTCAAAAAACTCTGGAAAAATAAAGATTTGCATAGTATTTTTATGAGTAATTTTCTTCTCGAGTTCTTTTACTCTTGGATGGTTATATATACACCAATCTACCTCCATCAAAATATGAATTTCTCTTGGAATGATATAGGTATCATGTTTAGCATAATGCTGACCTCTTTTATTATTCTTCAAATACCCTTGGGAAAAATTGCAGATAAATACTTAGGGGAAAAAGAAATACTTACGGCCGGATTCGTCATTGCTGGCATATCTACAATGTATCTATCTTTTATTGAAACAGCCGATTTTATAACATGGACAGCATTACTTTTTACAACAAGGGTTGGTGCCGCTGCAATAGAAATAATGAACGAAACGTATCTATTTAAAAAAGTTTCGCCGAAAGATTCAGATATTATTGGTTTTTTCAGAAATGCATCCCCGCTCGCATATATAATTGCACCAGTATTAGCAATAATTTTACTAAATTTTATTGATCTCAAGAATATTTTTATAGTCTTGGGACTAATAATGCTTTGTGGCGCCAAATACTCTCTTTCAATAAAAGATACGTTGTAGGTTCTAGTTAAGGAGCAACAAGTTACCTTTTTTCTGTTTAAAAATTAATCAGGATTTACAAAACGTCTCTTCCCCTTGGAAGTGACGTTTCTGATTTGGATTTTGGAATATGAGGCTATGCGAAACGTCGTTTCCCTTTTTGGAAACGAGGTTTCTGATTTACGATGAGGTTTAAAGTGACTTGTAGTTTAATGTAAGTGGTAAATAAGAAACGTCGTTTAGAGAGTAAACGACGTTTCGCTTTGTGGTGTTGGTAGCGTGTGTTTGTATTTTGTTTGAGTTTGGTTTGTATCTAATTCATCACTGCAGTAATGGTAGTGGTAGCAGTGTAGTAATCAGCTGTGACGGTAGGAGATGGATTAGGGGTGAGTTCTACTTTGAAGGTAAGGGTGGTAGATGCT